>JBHJNL010000017.1:0-61516 GCA_050330855.1 Thermosynechococcaceae cyanobacterium
TCGCGATCGGAAAGTGCGTGATAAGCGCGTGATTGTAATTGATCTGGCATCACATCCTTCCAGTGGTTAGGTACAACTGTTGCTAGTTACGCATCGCTCTCACAGTCATTTACCTAATATTGAAGAGCTATGGGTGTTGAGTCCTAGCTAAACATAAAGATCAACTCAGATCTTGCACCAATCTCGATAAGCCGATTGAGGCAATGATTTAATATTAACTGGCGTTTAGACTAATTGTTATACAATAGCCTGAGTATAATCGTCTTAAAGCCTTGAAGATAGAGGCTTTCGCTATTGATAATATGCAATTTTGGGACTGATAAATGACTTTTTTCAGGGATTAGCTTCAGGCGAGTGTGCCCAATCCCGCCCAAAAGTCTCAAGATTCTACCAATCGAACAAAACTGATATCTGAAATTCCTTCTTGAGAGCCTTGAAATACTTCAGACTGATCAAATTCCTGCGCAAACAGGAATTCTTCACAGCCAAAAGCACTCCGCCAGTTAGGCAGTAGCGAGAAAGGACATATTTGGGGGGAGTGGGTCGATTAGGCCGCAACCTTGGCAACTGCTTGGTCGGGCTTAGGCTCTACTTTGGCAGGCTTGGTATACCCTTTCTTACAAACAGGACAGCGAGGTCGTCGTGTCCGTTCTCTTCCAGGTTTCCAACCAGGAGACCGCCCGCGAGGTTTGGGGTCAGGGGCAGGAGAAGCGATCCTCACCAAAAGTAAGGCAAAGGCATTGGCGATTCTGCCAGGAGACAATTTGGTCATCGGCTTTTGCCAAGGGAGTGGAGCGTCAATAACAAGCTCACGAGCAAGCCACAATTGCCAAGTCATCAGCGGCATTAAGTCAGACCAGGTATCCATTTGTTTGGGTGTAGCCAGATGAGGGAGCGTCCAATGCAGACGTTGACGCACAAATCGATACCAGTGCTCAATGGCAAATCGACGCAGATATTGTTGCCAGACCCGACTCAAGGAAGGCTGATTTTGACCGACCCAAATTAGCCATAAGGGTTTCGACTCAGGTGCATCCAGACGTTCCACTAGAATCAAGGTAAAGGGATGGTCTGCGGCCTCCAGTAGGTGCAGACCATCCCATCGACGAACCCTCAATCGTCCCAGTTTCGGGTCTTCAACTGTGACCTCGTCTTGGGGGAGATGCCAGGTGCTAGAGTCTTTGAGCTTAAATTTCTCTCCATGTTTGGGGGGGCGTCCAATTCCCTCATAGGCTGCGGGGGCAAGATACAGAACTCGATTGGGGCGCAACCTCAACAGCTTGCTGCAATCGATATCGGCGGTCTTCTGCAAAAAGGGAGCACAGCCATACTCGCTATCCGCCAGGTAAAGGACAGCTCCAGGAATTTGAGCACGGGCCTCACGTAATTGTTGCGCTGCTTTATCGATGGGGGTCTCGGAACTTGTGATGCGCTCATGAAGCAAGGGTAAAGCCCAACTGCCTGCTGCCTCTGGTATCCAGGCAATGGTGCTGTACCCTTGTCCCACAGTGACCGATTTGCTCCCGATGATCGGCTGGGGTTGATGTTCATAAGTGCGCTCTTGTAAGGTCGAAGCATAGAAGCGCGACCATGCGGTATGGTCTCCGGCCAGGATCGTTACCTCCGACTCTGGGATTTGCTTGACGTACTGCCTCATCAAGTTTTTCCGAGGGGGGCAACCATCTTGGAGTCCTTCATAGAGGCTCGGCCATTCTCGGCGAAAGACTGGGCTTAACGACAGCTCTGCAAAGGATGAAACCTTCCGTGTCGTGAGCACTGCATCCATCAAGTCGAACAGTGCATCTCGTCCGTTCCCTAAATATGCGTAACACCCCTTCCGAAATTTCTCAAGATTCTGGATACTGGTCATGATGAAGTTGAAGTAATAGATTCTCAGCTTCCATCATGCTGTGGTTAGTCCCTATGGATTAACCACTTTTTGCCAACTTTTAGTCTAAACAACAGTAATTACAGAGAGCAATATAATCTCTGAAAGCTATAACTGGCATATCTCATTCTGTACTCCATAGATCTGAAATCCGCTATAGTACTTTTTCTGAGCTTTTTTGGATCAATACTCCGGACACTTTTTTAGAGACTCAGTAGATCGAAAAGACCGAGAATTGTTGCTATGAGCAGGGTAGTGTCAGGCTAGACGCGTTGGAGATTAGCCACTCTCCCTACCTCAGCCTCATTATCATCGACGCCAGCCCTAACCGATGAAGGAGTCTTAGCAGCAGGACTTGATTGCCTCGAAACTCCTCTCTCCATTGATACGCAGGGCGTGTGTAGCCTGCAGACCTTATTCACCGTTCTTCTGAGAGCCGCCAGTCGCGCAGTATCGAACACACCAGCCAACGATTAACGGGAGTGCCCACTGGCAATGGACTTCGCTACCATCTCGACAAACTTGACGATATGGCAACCCTAGAAACACAACTGAATGCAGCCCTGCACCATCAATTAGCGGCCAAGGTATTCAACCATCGGCACCGACTGGCTATCGATCTACACCTGATTCCTTACTATGGTCATCCCACCGCGATAGAGGCTCCTTACATTTATCGCTCTCAAGCCAAAGCAGGCACCACGTCCTTCTTCGCTTACGCCAGTATTTATCTCATTCGTCGTCATCATCGCGTCACCCTTGCTATTCACCCTGTGAGAAATGACGAAACCCTGGTATCAACTATCACTGAGTTATTGGCACGATTGACGCCTTTGAAAGTGAAGGTCAAATCGCTATTCCTCGACCGAGGGTTTTACTGTGTCCCCGTAATCCGGTGGCTCAAAGCGCTCCAGCTTCCGTTTATTATGCCAGCGGTGATTCGGGGCAAGACGGGCGGGACGCGACAATTGTGCAGTGGACGGACCAGTTACTGGACGCCCTATCGGATTCACAGAGGCCAGTATGGCACGGTCGATTGCCAACTGGCGGTTGCCTGTCGCTATAGCAAAGGCTTTCGCCAAAAAAATGGCATTGAGTATCTACTCTATGTCGTCTATCGGGTGAAGGTGGCGCTCAAAGCGATCCGAACCCAGTACCGAAGAAGATTTGGCATTGAAACGAGCTACCGGATCAAGAATCATTGCCGGATTCGCACGACCACCAAAAATCCAGTAGTGCGGCTGTTGTTTGTGGCTCTTGCCTTCATCTTGAGTCAATGTCTGGATTACTCTACTGTGGACGTTTGTGAGTGTCACTCGAAGAGGGGGAAAGCGGGGCTATCAAGACTTGTTCCCGCTCAAAACCCTGTTGGAGTTTATCTCGCAGGGCGTTGAGAAACGGTTCCCACCCAAAAAGGAGATATATTTACCCGCGAGTTTATGATGTTTGTGATCTACTGATGCTGGATGGGGTGCAATCCAGCATCGTTTCCGAAAATGCAACCGCAAGAACCTGAACCTTTTGTCAAATTCCCCGCTGCTGATTTGTAGCGTCCCTCTATACATTTAGAAATTGGTGGGCTAGATTGGAAGCGCCTTAACGAGGAATGGCTGTCTCTCTAGCTCCAATGACGAGCATCTTGAAGCTAGAGCAAGCGAATTTCTCAACGGCAATAGGGGGGTAGCCAAGCGGTCGAGCTACTTTAATAATCAACAATGAAAAACAATCAATGTGCGCGGCTATGGATGGCTGCTGTGGGTATCGTCATGGGATCCACAATTCTTAGTTCTGTGCCCAAAGCAATGGCTGCCAGCATTACCGGCAGAACCTATACCCTCGATAATCACCCCGATGGGGCGGCAAGTTCACCCTTTTACGGACTGCGCCTTGATGGTTTGCTATCGGGCAAGTCAAAGGATGTCTATACCTTTAATTTCAAAGAGAGTGGAGCCAGCACCTCTCTTAACTATGACGATGTGAACAATACCATTCGCATCTCAGGCACAGCCTATGGCGGACTAGATCGCGGCACTGAATATACCAATCCTGAGCTATTTACCATTGATTTCACCTACCGCAACGTGCAAAAAGTGGCGGGGGATGATGATCTCTGGGTCGATAGCCGCCAAGCGGGCAACAGTACCGGCACGATTACTAGAAACAGCTCAGGCGATGTGTTCAATTTAGTAGACTTTGCGGGTAGCAACCCTTACAGCTTTCGGCTCGGAGACGGAGATAACAACGAGGGCCATCGCGGTCATCAAGGCATCTCAGGTTGGGGCTGGCTCAACCATTCACCGGCTCCCTCTACACCGACTCAACATCTCTATGCCTCTGACTGGCTGTTCACGGCCACCGCTAATCTGCCAGCGGTTCCTGAATCGCCTTGGACTTCCGGTGCTTTAGCTGTTTTAGTGGCGAGTTTTATTGCCTTAAAGCACAGACGCCCTCAGAAACTGACGTAATTTAGCGTTACGATGCAGTCGCAAATTACCCCTGAGTTCTGTGCCACGACGCCCTCTTTCTTTAATGCTTTTGAACGAGACACTGCTGCCCGACGCAGTGGCCCTTGATCAAAGGGCGCTGGGGGGGCTATGGACCCTGAATGGCTATCGCCAGGAATTAGAGCGCCCCAGCAGTGCTTTGGTGGGACTGGTTTGTAATCCCTTAAAGTCTCCGTTGCTGGGGATGGGCTGTTTATGGGGGATTGAAGATGAAGCCCATATTATTTTGCTGGCAGTCGATCCTGATTACCGCCGTCAAGGTTTGGGGCAGCGATTGCTGTGGGGAATGCTTGAGATCGCATCCCAACGCCACCTCGCCCGTGCCACCTTAGAAGTGCGCGCGTCGAATACCGGTGCGATCGCCCTGTATGAAAAATTTGGATTCCAGATGGCGGGTCGTCGCCCCGGCTACTATACCGAAACCGGTGAAGATGCTCTGATTTTGTGGCTTGGCAACATGCAGACCAAAGCCTTCGAGCGATCGCTTCAGCAGTGGCAGCAGACTCTTGAGCAGCAGAGTGCACAACAGGGATGGCAGCTTTCTGTTGCGGCCCTTTGACCCCTGCCAACAGAGAAGATGGCGAAATTTCCGTACATTTGTCACAGAAAAAGTCTCCCCTATGATGATAATAAAAACCGTAGAATAGGCAACAGAGATCAAGCTACATCCCCAATCATGAATTCGCATCGCTAAAGGGTAATGCAAAACTAGTGGAATGTAGTTAAACTCTTTGATAAGGCCACATTGACACAGTTTGTCTATGTTAAGATTGGCCTTACCAGCAACAAGCAGCAGGGAACGGGAATACGCGATGTTTGAACGCTTCACAGAAAAAGCCATTAAAGTCATTATGTTGGCCCAAGAAGAAGCCCGCCGCTTGGGACACAACTTTGTTGGCACAGAACAGATTCTCTTGGGGCTGATTGGTGAAGGAACCGGCGTCGCCGCCAAGGTTCTCAAGTCGATGGGCGTTAATCTCAAGGATGCACGGGTCGAGGTTGAAAAAATCATTGGTCGCGGCTCTGGATTTGTCGCGGTAGAGATTCCCTTTACACCACGGGCCAAGCGCGTCCTTGAACTGTCGCTGGAAGAGGCCCGTCAGCTCGGCCATAACTATATTGGTACAGAGCATCTTCTGCTCGGTCTGATCCGAGAAGGAGAAGGGGTCGCAGCCCGTGTCCTAGAGAATTTAGGCGTTGACCTGGGTAAAGTCCGCACCCAAGTGATTCGGATGCTGGGTGAAACCGCTGAAGTCACTGCCGGTGGCGGTTCCGGTCGCACCAAGACTCCAACACTCGATGAGTTTGGCTCTAACCTGACTCAGTTGGCGATAGACGGCAAGCTAGATCCCGTTGTGGGGCGGCAAAAAGAAATTGAGCGCGTCATTCAGATTCTGGGTCGTCGAACCAAGAATAACCCCGTACTCATTGGCGAACCTGGGGTGGGCAAAACGGCTATTGCAGAGGGCTTAGCCCAGCGCATCGCCAATGATGACATCCCCGACATCCTTGAAGACAAGCGGGTTGTCACCCTAGATATCGGCCTCTTGGTGGCAGGTACCAAGTACCGGGGTGAATTTGAAGAGCGCCTCAAAAAAATCATGGATGAAATTCGGCAGGCGTCGAACGTCATCTTGGTGATTGATGAGGTGCATACCCTGATTGGTGCTGGTGCAGCAGAGGGCGCGATTGATGCCGCCAATATCTTGAAGCCTGCCCTGGCACGGGGTGAACTGCAATGTATTGGTGCAACAACCCTCGATGAATACCGCAAGCACATTGAGCGGGATGCAGCCCTAGAACGACGTTTCCAGCCGGTGATGGTGGGTGAACCCTCCGTTGAAGAAACCATTGAAATTCTTTACGGCCTGCGCGAACGCTACGAGCAGCACCACAAACTCAAGATTCTAGATGAGTCTTTAGATGCAGCAGCTAAACTCTCGGATCGCTATATCTCGGATCGCTTCTTGCCCGATAAGGCCATTGATCTCATCGATGAAGCGGGTTCACGGGTGCGCCTGATTAATTCTCAGCTTCCGCCTGCAGCCAAAGAACTCGACAAAGAGCTGCGTCAGGTTCTCAAGAGCAAGGACGACGCCGTCCGCTCTCAGGACTTCGATAAGGCTGGGGAACTGCGCGATCGCGAAATGGAGATTAAGTCTGAAATCAGAACCATCTCGCAAGCGAAGCGAGAAGAAGGTTCTGATAGTGAAGAGTCACCGAAGGTCACCGAAGAAGATATCGCCCACATCGTCGCCTCTTGGACTGGGGTGCCCCTCAACAAGCTGACGGAAACCGAATCCGACAAGCTGATGCACATGGAAGATACCCTGCACCAGCGCTTAATCGGGCAGGAAGAGGCCGTCAAGGCAATTTCCCGCGCGATTCGACGTGCCCGTGTAGGCTTGAAGAATCCCAACCGCCCTATTGCGAGTTTTATCTTCTCTGGCCCCACTGGGGTTGGTAAGACCGAGCTAACCAAGGCGTTGGCAACCTACTTCTTCGGCTCTGAAGACGCGATGGTGCGACTCGATATGTCGGAATATATGGAACGCCACACCGTTTCCAAGCTGATTGGTTCGCCTCCGGGCTATGTGGGCTATAACGAAGGTGGTCAGCTCACCGAGGCCGTACGCCGACGTCCCTACACGGTTGTTCTGTTTGACGAGATTGAGAAGGCGCACCCTGACGTCTTCAATATGCTGCTGCAGATTCTCGAAGATGGGCGGCTCACCGATGCCAAAGGTCGCACTGTGGACTTCAAAAACACGATGCTGATCATGACCTCTAACATTGGCTCCAAGGTGATTGAGAAGGGAGGCGGTGGCCTTGGCTTCGACTTTGCCGAAGATCAGGTCGATTCTCAGTACAACCGGATTCGGTCTTTGGTGAATGAAGAACTGAAGCAGTACTTCCGACCTGAGTTCTTGAACCGTTTGGACGAGATTATTGTCTTCCGTCAGCTCACGAAGGATGAAGTCAAAGATATTTCTGAGATTCTACTCAAGGAAGTCTTTGTTCGTTTGGAAGAGAAGGAAATTGCCCTTCAGATTACAGACCGCTTCAAAGATCGCCTGATCGAAGAAGGCTATAACCCAAGCTACGGGGCAAGGCCATTGCGTCGGGCTATTATGCGGCTGTTAGAAGATACCCTAGCCGAAGAGATTCTTTCGGGCCGGGTCAAGGCAGGCGATACTGCGATCGTTGATGTCGATAGTGAGGGTAAGGTTCAAATTACCCCTAGCGAGACCGAGACGCGAGAGCTGCTACCGCAGGCGGTTGAATAACCACTTCACATACCTGTGAATAAACAGCCTTCTATTTTAGGAGGCTGTTTTTTATGTGGGAATGACTCCGCTAGCCTTCATGGATCAGTTGCAACAGCGCATCGGTGGAGATTTTACCGCTCATATCGGCTCCTTCTAATAGGCTATCGGCTAGATCTCGCTTATGTTGATGGAGATCCACAATTTTCTCTTCGATGGTGCCCTTCGCAACCAGTCGATAAATGGTGACCGGACGCTGTTGACCAATCCGGTGGGCGCGATCTGAAGCCTGGTCTTCCACGGCAGGGTTCCACCAAGGGTCCATGTGAATCACGTAGTCGGCGGCGGTGAGGTTGAGGCCGGTGCCACCTGCCTTGAGGCTAATTAAAAAGACATCCCCTGCACCCGCCTGGAAGGCGTTGACCCGCTCCTGACGTTTTTTTGCGGGGGTACTGCCATCTAGGTATTGATAGGTGATGTTTTGTGCGTCTAAATAATCTCGCAAGATATGGAGGTGGTCGACAAACTGGCTAAAGACGAGGGCTTTGTGGTGGTTATCTAGCAGCTCTTTCAGCACCTCTCCAAATAACTGGAGCTTGGCGCTGGGGGGTGGCGCTTTGGGAACCACGAGCTGGGCATTGCAGCAGACACGGCGCAGTTTCATTATTTCGGCAAGTACCTGCAGGTGTTTGGCTCCGGCGTTGGCGTCGCTTTCTTCGGTTAGCTTTGCGATCGCATCCCGTCTCAACGCCTCATACAGCGCCATCTCTTCTGCGCTTAGTTCCACCTGCAGCGTAATTTCGGTGCGTGAAGGTAACTCTTCTAGGACTTGACTCTTGGTGCGGCGCAGCAAAAAGGGCTGAATCAACTTCTTTAGTTGCTGACGAGCCTGATGATCTTGCGATCGCTCAATGGGATTGGCAAACCGCTGATTAAAGCGGTCTAAAGACCCCAAAAGCCCCGGATTGATAAACCGAAACAGATTCCACAGTTCACCCAAATGGTTCTCAATGGGGGTGCCGGTGGTCAAGATCTTAAACTCAGCCTGTAGATTCATGGCGGCCTGAGAACGCTTGGTCGCCATGTTCTTAATCGCTTGGGCCTCGTCGAGGACAATGGTTTGCCATTCAACCTGGGCCAGCATCTGAGCGACGTCTTCTTGCTGTAAAAGGCCGTAGGTACACACCAGCAAATCAAAGGGTTGCAGCTGATCGAGGAGGTCTTGGCGATCGCCCGTTCCCAACTGCAGAGGGCGCAGTGTCGGCGCAAACTTTTGAGCCTCACTGATCCAGTTCATGCCCACAGAGGTGGGTGCAATCACTAGCGTCGGCCCATCGGGGGCGCGGGTGAGAATGACCGCCAATGCCTGCAGCGTTTTACCGAGACCCATATCATCGGCTAGACAGGCTCCGACACCCCAGTGAGACAATTTTGCGAGCCACTTAAAACCCTCCTCTTGGTAGTCCCGCAGCTCAGCCTGCAGCGTTGAAGGGAGCTGAGGCTGCAGCGTTTGTACCTCCTTAAGCTTTTTGAGATGGGCCTTCCAGTGCTTGTCGGCCTTGAGCTGACCGACATCATCCACCATCTCCTCTAGGGCCAAAGTCGTCAGCGGATGGAAGCGCAGACCCTCCCCCTGCTTTTCGGAATAAGCGCGCAGCTCATCAAGGCGCTTGCGAAATTCTTGCGTCAGGGCCACAAACTGACCTTCGCCCAGGGGGATAAAGCGACTGGGGGTCTGCTCTAGTAATTTCAAGAGCGTCTGCATATCGAGCACCTGATCGTCTGCAAGCCGTAGCTCACCGCTGGCAGCAAACCAGTCCCGCTGACGCTTAATCTGGAGCTGTAACTGACCGAAATCGGCTCGGTGGCTAACCCGGAGCTTTTCACCCTCCGGCCATTCGAGTACAATGGCATCACCGACATCCTGTAGCTCCATGAGCAGCTCTAGGCATTCTTCAGGATCATCAAGGAGCCACTCGCTCTCTTGGCTCTCATGCCGTATTAGAGTGGGGCAGTCTGCAACAGCCGCCCTCACCAGCTTCCGTTCTTGTTTGAGATCGCGGGTGGTTTGTAAACGCTGACCCTCAATTTCAGCAATGACGGTTTCACCCCCGACTCCAGGCCGGTAGTAGGGGCCACCTTGGGGGAAGGGGCGCGATAGCACGGCCACCTTGAGGCCTTCTCCGGCAGGCAATAAATGAACGTGGGGCTTGGCTTGGGCTTCAACTTCTGTGGCACTGGCGACGCCGCCACCAATATCAGACTGGACCGTGACCAAACTAGCAACGGCATTAATGGCAGAGAGCACCTGCTCCTTGGCTCGTTCGGGTACCGTGAGACTGTTCTTTTGACCGAGGATGGCGGCAATCCGGCGATGGTCGGGTTGAATTTCAATCACCTTGAGCCGGGTGGGGGTTTCTTGAATGACAACCACTTCGTCATCGGCTCCAAAATTGGGGGTCAAGGTGAGGGTGAGCTGATTTCCTTTTGCTTTTTTGATCAGCAATTCAGGATCGCCTTTCACCACTTCGATGCGGATGGTGGGAGTCTCTTCCCAGAAGACGAGGGGATGGTTGATAAGCGCTGCGATCGCTTGGCGTTTGAAGTCATACTCCGTTTTGCTGTAATACCCATAGCTAGAGGTGGAGTAGGCCTCAATCTGATTACACACTTGCCGATCGTGAGGAGTCAAATACTCCAGTTCTCCGGGTTTATCATCATAGAGACGCTTGATGGCAATGGGTCTTCCCTTGCTCCAGCCGCCCTTGGCACTCATTTTTTGTTCGCGGGGCTGCAGATGCAAACTGTGGCCATAGAGGGTCACAAACCAAGCCAAGCGTAGCTCTGTGGCCGTGGTGACGGCTGGCTTTTGCTGAATATTTGTGAGGGCATTCAAACACAGCTCCCACGGTTCTAGGGTGCGGACAATCTCGACCAATGGCTCAATACCACTACCCTGCCGTAGAATATCGGCTTGGATCTCGTAGCTTGCATCTGGCACTAGCTTTGCCAGCAGTCCGGCGGCTTCCATGGCAAACCAGTGATAGCCCGACTTCATCGCCTGTTGATAGGCCGGAATCAGCACCCTAGACAACCACTTGCGGGTCTGGTCAGCATCCACCCAGTATTGGCACAGTCCCCCGAACAAAATATCGAGACTGTGATGCCCTTCATAGGGGTGAATCGATGCCCCTAGCAGAGAGGCTTTGGGTGATAAATCGCCCTGCTGAATTTTAAGCAGACTATCCAGCCAAACATAGGTATTTCGCAGCCAGTGGTGCTTACCTTGCCGGAGCATATGCTGGGTGTAGCCCTGGGCTTCTTTGAGGCGCTCCGGCGATCCCTCCTGCAGCAGCGCCAGCACAAAAAATAGGCCGCTGATCCCCATGAAGTAATATTTGCGCTTGCCCTTGACTTGACGCAGGTTAGCTAAGGCTTGGGTATAGCGATCAATAGCCGTAGGGAGATCGCCCTGCAAAAAGGCGAGCCAGCCCCAATGGGCAGTAGTGCCATCTTTGGTCTTAGAGAGTATGTTCAAAACCGAAGGCACCTCTTCAACGTAGCCCCGCAGCAAAAGCTGTTCTGCTAACAGCAGTTTGAGTGAAGCAGAGCATTGAGACTCTTTCGCTAGACAATCTTCTCGCAGCATTTCAAAGGCTTCTTCACGGGGGGCCAGGGTCAAAACTGAGTTACTAAGAATGCTGGACAAGCTCAAGTCATACAGTTCTGGGGGCAGCGTGCGTAGCCAATCGGCATCAAAGGGGTTGCCGCAGATGACTTCGAGGGTCTCTTCTAGCGAGAGCTTCTCTTGAGGGTATTTGGCTTGATGGTGATCATTGACCTGTTGCACTAAAAAAGCGGTATTGCCTTGATAAAAGCCAATCCGGGCCTCTCGCAGAAATTGCTCTTCGCCCTTGAAGCTTCTCGGTGCGTTCTGCCACGGGGAGTAAATGGGCAGCACTTTCTGGATGATTTTTGCGATCGCATCCAACCGCCCGGCCTTGACCACATCGCGGGTGGCAATCTCTGCAATCAGAGGATGACACTGCGGCCCTTGTCCTCGCTCCTGTAGCAGCAGACCCGCTTCAAGCAGCCTATCAATGCAAGGCTTCAGCGTTGTGCTGACAAACGGCTTTTGCGCGGGATCTTTGATGCCCGCTTGATTGAGGCAGGTCAGTGCACTGGTTCGATTGACCGGCTCATAAATGACCGAAAAGACCTGCAGAATTTGCTGATCTACAGCAGGAAGTGCAGCGTAAATACGGCTCAGTTTGGTGCGTTGTTTATCAATCGAGCTGTCATAGTCAAGCATTGCAAAGTTTCTGGCTAATAAATACGTCTGTTACAGCGATGGCTAGAAACCAGTTTAAAGCGAACGACACAAAAAATCGAACTTTAGCTCTGGGTAAGCCCTCACCCCAGCCCTCTCCCTATGTAAAGGGAACTAGATCCAGAGTCCTTCTCCCTAGAGAGAAGGACTTTGGATGAGGGCAGCAAGTTAGGCATGTTATCTAAATTCTTGATCCTTAACTATTTGGCTGTTTCAAATTTGGTAACGACTCAGTAAATCTTTCCCTGCGGGATAGCATAGGGCGGCAGGCACTGGAACAGAACCATGAAATTTCCCCGATTGTGCATCAGTCTGATGGTGGTCATTTTGACGTTGGTTTGGCTAAGCCCCCCGGCCCAGGCATTCTGTGGGTTTTATGTAGCAAAGGCCGATACAAGTCTCTATAACAAGGCTTCGCAGGTTGCGATCGCACGCGACAACAACCGCACCGTGGTCACGATGGCAAACGACTTCCAGGGCGATATGAAAGACTTTGCGATCGTCGTACCTGTGCCCACTGTATTGCAAGAAGATCAGGTACATGTCGGTGACCCCAAAATTCTAGAGCGACTCGACGCCTTTAGTGCCCCTCGCCTCGTAGAATACTTTGATGATAATCCCTGTCAAATCAGATCGGAGTTTGAGGACCGACTCAGCCCACAAGCGGCCCCCGCGCTGGAATCCTCCGCAGGCCGTAATCGTTCAGATAAAAGTTTGGGTGTCACGGTGGAAGCTCAGTTCACGGTGGGCGAATACGACATTGTGGTTTTGGGTGCGAAAGAGTCCAGCGGTTTAGAAACCTGGCTCCGACGAAATGGCTACAAAATTCCACAGGGTGCCCAGGCTCTATTGCGGCCCTATATTCGCCAAAACATGAAGTTCTTCGTGGCGAAGGTGAACCTTGATGAATTTGCCAAGTCCGGGTTCAAGTTCCTGCGCCCGATTCAGATGGCCTATGAGTCACCAAAGTTTATGCTGCCGATTCGATTAGGCATGATTAATTCTGATGGTGAACAAGACTTAGTGGTTTATGTTCTCTCGCCAAAAGGTCAGGCTGAGATCACCAATTACCGAACCGTTAACGTCCCTACCGACAGTGAGATTCCGGTATACGTCAAGGAAAAATTCAACGACTTCTACCCAGCAATGTTTAAGACCGCCTATGAGCGCGAAGGCAAAAAGGTTGTTTTTAGAGAGTACGCCTGGGATATGGCAAACTGCGATCCCTGTTCGTCTGAGCCACTGACTCGTGAGGAGTTGCGACAGGCCGGTGTGTTCTGGCTGACTGAGCGATCGCGCAGCAGTCTAGTAGTGCCTCCCCAATCCACTGGCGTTTTCATTACTCGTTTGCATGTGCGCTACAGCCGCGATCAGTTCCCTGAAGATTTACAGTTTCAAGAGACGGCAAATCGCCAGCTCTTTCAAGGGCGCTATGTGCTGCGCCATCCCTTTGAAGGCGAAGTAGACTGTGCTGAAGGAAGGAAGTACAAGCGCACCCTCAATACTCGCTTTGAGAAAGAAGCCCAAACCTTGGCCCAGCTTACGGGCTGGAATATCACCGATATTCGCAGCAAGATGAACTTTGAGCGCCCTCAGCCCACCCAATGGTGGAAAAATCTTTGGAACTTTGTCTTTGATCGACCGGTCGCATAGCGCTCATACTGTGCCTCAGAGGTTCAAAATCCTACTCCCTAAGAAGTAGGATTTTGGTTAAGGGGGAAGTGATGTAATTCTGCAGCAAGCTCCTACGCTTTTAAAAATTGATCTGGCTCAATTTCGGCCTGCTTGAGAATGGCGCGTAGCGTGCCCTCTGGCATATCAGTGGGATGGTTAGGAATCGTTGTGGATTTCTTCGTTAGAGGGTTGTACCAGATTTCGTGGCTACCAGCCGCTTGACGATCAAATTCAAATCCTAATTTTTTGAAACGCTTGGTAATAGTTCGATATTTGAAACCGGCTAGCCGTCCTATTAGATGCCTACAATCATCGGATAATCAAAGGTGTCTTTAGTATCTTCTAGCTGGAGTATGGTATCTCGTTCAGCCTGAGCTTCTAAAAGCTTTCTCGCAACATCACGGGCAATCTCAATTGTCTCAGTGATGGTTCGCCCTTGAGCAACCAAGCCAGGAATGTCATTAGAGGTTGCCAGATAAACCCCTTCCGGCAATTTCTGAATGTGTAGCCGAGCTATTTTTTCCATGACGAAGGCTCCGAGGAATTAATATATTTTAAGTCTGGCTGAAGATGTCTCTCCGAGACAACCTGCTAGAGGCCGTAGAATGACCTATAGTGCCTCTACTTCCTTATGCTTCTGCCTTTATGACCTCTACACCAGATTTTTTAAGTCACCTCAATCCTTCTCAGCGTCAGGCTGTTGAGCACTTTTGTGGACCGCTTTTAGTTGTGGCAGGTGCTGGCTCTGGTAAAACTCGCGCCTTGACCTACCGTATTTCTAACCTTGTTCTCACTCATCGCATTAATCCTGAGAACATCTTGGCGGTGACCTTTACCAATAAGGCCGCCAAAGAAATGAAGGAGCGAATTGAGAAATTATTCGCAGATCGCCTCGCCCAAGAGAAGCACGGCAAGCCACTGGATGTGCTGGCTCCCTATGAGCAGACGAAGTTGCGATCGCAAGTCTATAAAACCATCACTAAACCCCTATGGATCGGTACCTTCCATAGCCTTTGCGCCCGTCTGTTGCGGATGGAGATTCATAAATTCCAAGATGAGCAAGGCCGTAAATGGGAGCGCAATTTCTCAATCTTTGATGAATCCGACGTGCAGAGCCTGATTAAAGATATCGTCGTCAACAAGCTCAATCTCGACGATCGCAAATTTGCACCTCGCTCAGTCCGATTTGCGATCAGCAACGCCAAAAACCAAGGCTGGTCCCCCGATGAACTCGAAGCTAATCAGCAAGACTTTCGTGGTCGCGTTATTGCTGAGGTATACCGCGCCTATCAAGATGGCCTTGCCGCCAACAACGCCCTCGACTTCGATGATTTAATTAGAGTCCTGGTTCTGCTGCTCAAGCAAAACGAGCAGACCCTCGCCTACTGGCATCAGCAGTTCCATCACATCTTGGTGGATGAATACCAAGATACCAACCGCACCCAGTACGACATGCTCAGCCTGCTTGCCACCAATGGTGAAAGTTCAGAAACGTTTAAAAACTGGCAAAATCGCTCTGTTTTTGTGGTTGGAGATGCAGACCAGTCGATTTATTCCTTTAGGGCGGCTGATTTCAAGATTCTAATGGGCTTTCAGCAAGATTTCGGCGATAATCTCCCCGATGACGACACCCGCACGATGGTCAAGCTAGAAGAGAATTATCGCTCCACCGAGAATATTCTGCAGGTGGCGAACGTCCTCATTGACAACAATACCGAACGCATCGATAAAGTCCTCAAACCCACGCGGGGCCAGGGTGAACCGATTTACTGCTACCGCGCCGACGATGAACTGCAAGAAGCAGATTTTGTCGTCGGTCAAATCCGGCAGCTAGAGCAGCAAAATCCCGAAGTACAGTGGGGCGATTTTGCCATTCTCTATCGCACCAACGCCCAATCCCGTGCCTTTGAAGAAACGCTGGTGCGTTGGGCCATTCCCTACACGGTGGTGGGGGGACTTAAGTTTTATGATCGCCGTGAAGTCAAAGATATCTTGGCCTACCTGCGCCTGATTGTGAACCCTGCCGACAGCGTTAGCCTGAAGCGGGTTATCAATACGCCCCGTCGAGGCATTGGCAAAACCACGATGGATCGTCTCCATCAGGCTGCTCAAGAACTCGGAGTCCCCACCTGGGAAGTTCTCAATGATGAGGCCAGCGTTAAAACTTTGGCGGCGCGGGGTTCTAAAAATATCTTGGGCTTTGTCGATATGATTCGCACATGGCAAAGTCAACTAGAGACATTGCCCGCCACCGAAATTATTCAAGGCATCTTGGATCAATCTGGCTATATCCGCAGCCTCCAGGACCAAGACACCGATGAAGCCGAAGAGCGCATCGGCAACGTCAAAGAACTCTACAACGCGGCCCAGCAGTTTGCTGAAGAAAATGGCGATGATTCGCTACTTTCTTTCTTAGCCAATGCGGCTTTAGCTTCTGACGCAGATGACAAAGAAGACTCCACCACCGTTTCGATGATGACCTTGCATTCGGCCAAGGGACTAGAGTTCCCCATTGTCTTCCTGGTCGGTATTGAGCAGGGTCTATTCCCCAACTTCCGATCTTTAGATGACCCCGCAGCCCTAGAAGAAGAACGACGGCTGTGCTATGTGGGCATCACCCGCGCCCAAGAGCGCTTGTTTTTATCCCATGCTCGTGAACGGCGCTTGTATGGGTCACGGGAACCGGCGATTCCGTCGGTATTTTTGTCAGAGCTACCGCGAGAGTTAATTGAAACGAATACACCGAACGCCATTCCATCCCAGGGCATAGAGATAACTTCGAGCACACTGCCCCAAAAGAAACTGCCGAATACCAATGCGCGGGATTGGTCAGTGGGCGATCGCTTAATTCATAAAGCGTTTGGCTTAGGAGAGGTCACCCACATCTTTGGCGCGGGGGATAAGATTTGCTTAGCCGTGAAGTTTCCGAACTTGGGAAAGAAGATCATTGACCCGAATATTACAGTGCTACAACGAGTTGAGTAGACGACTCAACTCGTTGTAGCACAAGTATCAAGAGGAACCAGCTACGCCAATGACCATCTATGGCCTTCTATCGACTCGCACTTCAGCAAGCAGTACCAGACACTCTAGGTCGCCTAACGATGCATGGGCAGTAAACTGGATGCCCCCATCTGCTCCTACCAACTCAGGGTGTTCCCAGAAGAAATCACCAAGACAAATTTATAGCAGCGGCATTAGCCAATGAACCTGTTGATCTAGAATTGAGTGCCGACCCATCAACCACTCATCTTTAGCAATATTGGTATATCAAACAATCCACAAAGCCCCCCCTCCAGCATTCATTCCAGAGAAAAGGGGAGTGTCACTCATGCAAACCTTCGGTACTCTCCCCCCAAGACTGGGGGATCGGGGGGGCCAATTCAGTAGCCGTTGCTCTCAATGAAAGGATTTCGTGCCTACGTCCTTGCCCTCAGCAGCGGCCTTCTCATGGGTATCATTCCTGCCCCGATCAATGCTTGGTGGGTAGCCTGGTTCGCCCTCGCCCCACTCTGGTGGCTAATCGGCCAAACAAAACAAGTGAAATCGGCCATGCTCTTCGGGGCATTTTGGGGCTTGGGTTATCACGGCGCAGCCCTCTCCTGGATTATGGGACTCCATCCCTTGACTTGGATGGGCATACCTTGGTTGGCGAGTCTTCTCATCGCAACCCTCTGTTGGCTCCTGATCACTCTCTGGGGTCTTCTACTCCCCATGATTTGGTCTGGTGTGATGGCCTGGATGCTGGCTAGATATTCCCTAGCGGTTCGGCTCTTGGTTGGCTCCACGCTGTGGTGCGCCCTCGAATGGCTCTGGACCCAATCGCCCCTTTGGTGGACAACCCTCGCCTATACCCAGAGTCCCGCCAATCTTGTCATTCTCCATCTCGGTCAGCTTGGAGGGACCACCGCCATCACAGCAGCGTTAGTCGTCGTCAATGGATTAGTAGCCGCTAGTATCAGCACCGTTCGCCACCGTTGGCGCTATTTAGGTCTTGCTGGGGCAATGGTGCTAGGACTCCATCTGATTGGCTTCAGTCTCTATAATCAGCCGCTGATGGAGGAGCCTGCTGCTGCAATTAAAGTGGGCATTATCCAAGGCAATATCCCCACCCGCGTTAAACTTTCTGGGGCCGGCATTGACAAAGGAATCTCTGCCTATGTGTCCGGTTATCAAGAGCTGACAAAGCAAGGATCTGATGCCGTCCTGATGCCAGAGGGGGCATTCCCCTTCGAGTGGGGGACTCGCAGATATCAGACATTGCTAGAGGCAGTGCGATCTCAACAAACAACCGCCTGGGTCGGTACCTTTATGCCCGTCGATCCAACGGGTCAGTCCATCACTCAAAGCCTTGTGGACCTCTCACCCAACGGAACAGTTCAAAGTCAGTACAACAAAGTAAAGCTGGTTCCCCTCGGTGAATATGTCCCCCCTGCAATCAGTCAATTGGTAGGTCGGCTTTCTCCCCTCAAATCAGTCATGATTCCGGGTCAGGCAGGACAGACCTTCGAGACCCCTTTCGGTCGAGCGGCGGTGGGTATTTGCTTTGATTCCGTGTTTCCTGAGCTGTTCCGAGTGCAGGTTGCCAACGGTGGAGAATTTATTCTGACGGCCTCTAACGATGACCCCTACAGTCATCGCATGATGCTGCAGCACCATGCCCACGATGTGATGCGCGCCATTGAGAGCGATCGCTGGGCCGCTAGAGCCACCAACACAGGCTATTCCGCAATCGTAGATCCCCACGGTCACACGCAGTGGATCTCTGAGCGCCTCACCTATGCCACCCATCTCGATCAGATTTATCGTCGTCAAACCCAAACGCCCTACGTGCGTTTGGGTAACGGGTTATTAATTTTGCTCGTCGGCATCAGTATTTTAGGGTTGGTGGCTTCTACCAAGCAGGCTAAGAGGTGAGGTAGATCAACAAATCGCGACGGCCCAGCAGCGCCTTAGGATCATGGATAAATAACGGATCGAACGTTAGCTCTGGGTACGCCCTCACCCCAGCCCTCTCTCTAAGGAGAGGGAGCTAGAGTCAAAATCCTTCTCCCTGGGGAGAAGGATTTAGGATGAGGGCAGCAAGTTAGGCCTGTTATTTAATTCTTGATTCTAAGGCCGTGAAGAGTCTTCTTCTGTCTCACCTTGATGGGGGGACTCTAGAGCGGCCTGAGGCATGACTCCATCTGCGGGTTCTGATGAATTAGAGACATTCACCTCTACAAATTCAACTTTTATGTGGGTGAGTCGAGGCCCATCCACGGACTCCACCGTCAGCTTTAGATTCTCGTAGAAGCAAACCTCTCCCTGGGCCGGTAGTTTTTGCAGTTGGCACAGTACAAACCCGCCAAGGGTCTGGTATTCATCAGTGATGGGTAGTTCTACAACAAGCTGCTCATTCACTAAATCAAGGTCGGTCTGCGCTTGAATTAAGAACGTGTGGTTGTCCTGCTCTTGAATCAATGGCCCTGGCATACTAATGGGTGGCTCATCATCATGACCGAGCAATTCGTTGACCAGATCGGTGAGGGTGACTAAACCAGCGGTTCCTTCTGATTCATCTTCGCGCACCATCATCATGGCAAGGTGAAACTTCTGCATCCGCTGCAGCACTTCACGAATGGGGGTACCTTCAGAGACAAACCAAGCTGCTTGGATCCAGTCTTGAATAGAAGATTCCGGGGAGAGCTTGTCATTGGCAAGAGCAACCGCTAAATCCTTGAATCGCAACAGACCTCGAATATCATCGAGAGATTCGCCAGTCACCGGATAGTAGTCGTGTCCAGAGCGGGCCACTTCTTCGAGGACAGCCTGCAAAGAAGCTGTTTCAGAGATAGCATCAATACTGGTGCGAGGCACCATCACTTCTTCGACCTGGGCACCGCCAAACTCAAAGACATTGGTGAGCAGTTCTCGCTCGTCTTCTTGCAGGCCGGTGACGGCGGTGGAGGTGGCAATAATAAGCTGCAGTTCTTTAGGCGTCACCTCGTTGGACCAACTTTGGGTGCTGTAGTTGATGCCCACCAGTCTCAGCAGGCCGCGAGTGGACTGCTTCAGCACCCAAATAAATGGATTGAACAACCGAGAAATAGTTAGGCTTGTAGGCCCCAATAGGCGCGCAACCCGCTCTGGATAGAACAGTGCGAGGGACTTGGGAAACAGTTCGCCAAAGACAATCTGAAGATATGCGATCGCAAGAAAGGTGAGCGGCACCGAGAACGAATGGGCCACCACCGTCAGAGTGCCATCTGACAACGGCCAGCGCCGCAGCCAAGCTTCAACAACACCTGCCATGGTGGTTTCACTGATCCAGCCCAGCGCTAAGCTCGAAAGCGTGATGCCAAATTGCGTTGTAGACAAAAGCCGGTCTAGCTCTTGTTGCAGCCCTTGAACCGTCTTAGCCTGAATATCGCCTTCATGGACCAGTTGATTGATGCGCGATCGCCGCACCGCCACAATCGAGAATTCTGCCGCTACAAAAAAAGCATTGATGGCAATCAGAATGACGATGGCAAAACACCGCGCCAAAATATCAGAGGCGACCAGCGTCGAGTCAGACGCAATGCCTCCTAATCTGATATTGATTGCGTATGGAACGGTCCAGAACAGGCTAACCATAAGCACTAAAATATCCAGCAGCGCCCCCAATTTGTCTACTCATAGAACTAGAGCAGCCCTCAGCATCTTAAAACTACTCTGTTACAGAGATATTTAACGCTTCTAGCTTAATGGTTTGATCGGGGTAATTCGCCAGCTTGAGAGACACCGTCTTAATATTATCCCCTGACACATCTAAGATTTTAACGGTGCCGAAGAACGTCTCGCTCTTTGCCTGAAACGCTGTCGGCAGCCCTTGGGCTTCAGCCAACAGCGTTCGGTCTCGATCGTCAACCACATCAAGAAAGGAATATTCAAACTGAACCGGCTCAGTGCCACTGTTGGTGAGAGCGACATTGAGAACTAACCCATCCTCAGATTCAGAAAGAGAGCGGACCTCAAGCTTCATGCCTTTTTGCTCAACCTTGATGGGGAAAGATTTAGGGGTAACGTCCTTGGGCTTCTCGGCCTTAGTATCTTTCGTTTTCTTCGGATCAGGAGACGGTTTAGTACTCTTCGCCTTCTGTTGCTTCACGCCACTGGTTTTCGCCTTGACCTTTGCAAGGATGTCTTTTTCGCTCAGCAAGCTAGCACTCTGCTGTGGACGCCGCTTCCCAGAATCGCCACCATTGAGCACAGGATTGAGAGCAGGCTGGGTAATACCGCGCAAAGACTGATAACCCATGGTGTACCCGGTGAACCCTGTTACGGCACCGGCCAAAAACATTAAGCCCAGCAACATGAGTGTCCGACGAACAGCAGGACTGACCTTGATATCTAAACGACGGTCCTTAAGCTTGAAGCGCTCCTTCAGCTCCTTCAGCCCGGGACGTTTTTTAGACGGAGATTGACGAGGTTTAGCCAACGTTGAAATCGAACTGGAGCAACAACAAGGAACTTGCTCTTAGTAAAGTCAGAGCTTTAGAACTGGACTATAGCAGATATCATGTACCATTGACACTGTGGCTCTGTGGCCCCTAAGACAACAGCCCAAGCCCCAAGATTGGGTGCCTGAGCTGTGTGATAGAACATCCGCCAGGGTTGGCCGAGCGGTTGAGGCAGCGAACTCATAATTCGCCCTAGGCAGGTTCAACTCCTGCACCCTGGATTTAGACTTTATAATGAACCCTAGCTTTGATGGCTCTAGAAATCAGTTAGCTCATAGAGCGACGTATTGTAGGGGCTAGGCATGTCGCGAGTTCGTACGATTGGGTGGTCAGCATCCTGCTGCTCTAGCATGTCTTGATACATGACCTGAATTCTACGGGCATCTTTCGTAAGTTGATTGTCCTTATACTGCAGCCCAAACAAAAATTTTGCATCGCCACCAGTGGAGGCTTCGTCCCAAAACGAATTAAGATCGGTGTTGCGATCAACCGCTTCAGGAAAGCTAGATTGATGCAGGGGTGGTAATTCAGCCTCTTGCGCCAGCACGGCTGACCCAGTTGAAGACATCAAAGTGGCGAGCATAACGGCTCCGCTCCATTTTTTTATAGATACACCCATAACATCATCCTTAAAAATTGATCGGTCTCTTACTTAGCTTACCCATTTCAAGCTTTAAAAATTCCTATCCCTCCACTCTATCGACCTGTTGTCCTATCCTATGAATCATTCCGCTGTCTCTTTACCCACGGCCTCTGATCTAGAACTTCGTCAGGTATTGCTAGATCTGCTCTGTCAGTTTGCCTACAAAACCGGCGATTTTACACTGTCTTCGGGGCAGAAAAGCTCTTACTACATCAACTGTAAACCGGTCACGCTTCACCCCCTCGGGGCGCTAGCCAGCGGTAGACTCATTCTGAATTTACTGCCCTTCCAGACACAGGCGGTGGCGGGTCTCACCCTGGGCGCAGATCCCATTGTCTCGGCGGTGACGGTGGTGTCTGCCTACGAAGATCGCCCCATGCCGGGTTTGATCGTGCGTAAAGAAGCGAAAGGGCACGGCACCCAAACCTATCTTGAAGGACCGCAGCTTGATCCTGATAGTGCAGTGGTCGTGCTTGAAGACGTGGTGACCACGGGTTCCTCTGCCCTGAAAGCGGTGGAGCGCATTCGGATGGCGGGGTATAAGGTGGAGCAAATTATCACGATTATCGATCGCCAGCAAGGGGGCCGTGAGCTATACGCCCAACAGGGACTTGACTTTCAAGCTCTATTTACCATCGAAGATCTGCAGGCACGATGGGCAGAACTGAACCCCTAGGCTAAATCACTGTCGCTAGAAGCCAATGCGCCAGAATAAACCCGGCCACGGCGAACATCTAACGTCAGCAGCGTGCCGCTACGGATCAGTTCGGTGGCGTTGCGAACGCCAACAATGACCGGGATGCCTAGCTTCAAACCCAAAACGGCGGCGTGGCCGTTAATGCTGTCTTCTTCCGTCACAATGCCTGCGGCTCGACGCATTGCGTCGATATAGGAGGCATCTGTGTGGGGAGCGACTAAAATCTCACCGGGATTGAATTCTTTCACTTCAGCACTGCTACGGGCCACCCGCGCCCGCCCGCTAACTGAACCTTGACCAATACCGCTCCCTTGACCCATGACAGCGGTGACAATTTCAACTTTGATCAGATCCGTGGAGCCAGAAACCCCCTGCAGCGTACCTGCCGTGCGCACAATTAAGTCGCCTTCAGTCACTAACCCCTGCTCTTGGGCGGCATTCAGAGACGCCTGCAGAGTTTGACGCATAGAGGGGAAGTTCACCACCATGAGGGGTTCAACCCCCCAAACCATTTGCAGCCGTCGAGCCACCTCCATGTGGGGCGTCACGGCCAGGATGGGAATATTAGGGCGAAATTTGGATACATTACGAGCGGTCGATCCGCTCTTAGTGAGGGTGAGAATCGCTTTGGCTTTGAGCTGATAGGCAATTTGGCTAACGGCGCGACTAATCGCGTTGGGAATCGAACCTTCAGAGGTTTCTAAAACCTGTTGAGGGCCAAGGCTCCGTTCTTGGTCAATGCGCTCAGCAATGCGGGCCATAGTCGCGACGGCTTCAACAGGATACTTGCCCACGGCGGCTTCATTAGAGAGCATGACGGCGTCGGTGCCATCTAAGATGGCGTTGGCAACGTCAGAGATCTCGGCGCGGGTGGGCCGTGGAGAGTTGACCATGCTGTCGAGCATCTGGGTCGCGGTAATCACCGGAATACCAAGGCGGTTCGCGGTCAAAATGAGACGTTTCTGCAGCATGGGGACTTCTTCTGCGGGCAGTTCGACGCCCAAGTCGCCCCGAGCCACCATCACCCCATCACAGAGGGCTAGGATATCTTCCATTTGTTCAATGGCTTCGTGCTTTTCGATCTTGGCGATCACGGGTACCGATTTTCCGGCGGCTGAGATTAGCTCTTTGATCTCAACGATATCTTCAGGGTTGCGGACAAAGCTGAGGGCAACCCAGTCAACGCCTTGGGCGAGACCAAAGGCGAGATCAATGCGGTCTTTATCGGTGAGGGCTTTAATCGATAAATAAACGCCGGGGAAGTTGACCCCTTTGGCGTTGGAGAGGGGACCACCCACCACGACACGGCAGTGGAGCGATCTCGTCTCTTTGTTAACGGACTCCACTAACATTTCCACACGGCCATCATCCAAGAGAATGGTGGAGCCATCAGGCACTTCATCGGCCAACAGAGGATAAGTTACGGAACTGATTTCTTGGGTGCCCGCCACGGGTTGACTGGTGAGAATAAAGGGGGCACCCGTTTCTAAGACAATGGGACCCTCGGCGAACTTGCCCAAACGGATTTTGGGACCTTGTAGATCTTGAAGAATGCCTACGGGCTGATGTAGCTCGTAGGAGGTCTGCCGAATCATCTGAATGGCACGTTGATGATCTGCGTGGGTGCCGTGGGAAAAGTTGAGGCGGAGAGTGGTGGCTCCAGCCTCGATCACGGCGCGTAACATTTCAGGGGTTGCGATCGCAGGGCCAACGGTGGCAACAATTTTTGTGCGGCGGCGTGATTCTAACGAACTCATGAATGGCAGCTAGGGTCCCAAGGTAACATAGGCATTGAGGCGTATAAATATACGCGCTGTTTATATAGTTTAGGGGTAGAGGTAGCCCCAGCGAATATTTCCCCTAAATTCATTGCAAGAGGCCACCATACCGGAATGAAATTGAAGCTCACCAAACGGGGACACTACAGCGTCAAAGCCCTGCTAGACCTGAGCCTGCAGCCTAACTATGGACCGGCGTCAGTGAGTGCGATCGCAACTCGGCAAACGCTACCGGCCCCCTATCTCGAAAAATTGTTGATTGATCTGCGTCGGGCAGGATTAGTGAGATCGATCCGTGGTTCCCAGGGAGGCTACCAGTTGGCTAAAGCACCCGCTCAAATTTCTTTGGGCGCGGTTTTAGAAGCCGTGGGGGAATCCATTGAACCCTTGAGTGTTGATTGCGACGCCCAGGCTGAAGACTGGGTGACGGCACATCTCTGGCAACGCCTCCACCAAAAGCTACAGGACGCCCTTTTCAGTATTTCCCTGGAAGATTTGTACTTTGATGCACGCAGTTGGCAGGCCGCTCAAGGGTCTGAGGCCAGTTTCGTTGTCTAAACCCCTCTAAAGACAAGAAACAGCGGCGTATGATTGTGCCGCTGTTTCTTTCAAGGTTGTGTTAGGCAATTGCCGCTAAACTCTAACGCTGCCGACGAGAGCGCAGCACCACAGAACCGATTCCACCGGAGAGGCAAGCAGCTCCAAGGACCAGTAGCTGAGGCGGCATCTCTGGTGTTTGTGAAGAGGCATCACTAATTTCGCCGTAGGTTATGGATTTACCCTTGGCTTTCACGGGGACTGTCCAACTATCCCAGTGACCACCTTCGCCGATGTTAATCGTCCAGTCACCTTCTTTCGATTGGTCGGGCTGAAATTCAAATTCGCCCTCTTCGTTCATCTGACTCTCAAGCCAAGGCTTTTCATCATTGCCTGGTGCATAGATAGTCACCTTGCCATTGCTGAAAGGTTCACCAGAGCTAAACTTTGCTGTGAACTTAACACCTGATCCCTCTTGGCTGGTCTTGACACCCGGCGAGACGGGAGACGGCAGTAGATAGTTTGTCTCAATCATATGGGCGACTGCCGTTGTGGGCAGTCCCAGAACAGTCAGTAGTGCGAGCGGCATGAATAGCTTCGCGGTCATGGCAGAGTCCTCCCGTTTTTTTGCTCTAGAAGATGATAGTAAACGTGTCTTATCGTACCCTAGGATTCGTCGATACAAACGTTAAAAAATCACCTAATCAACATTGTTTAATCCGTATTCCGTGGCGCTTGAAGATCAGCCCGTCACGCTAGCGAACCATCGCTGAGTCTTGAACGTAATGAAACGTCTAGACCCTGACGTTAGGGTTGAGAACAACGTTCCTTAATCATGCGATTGAGTTTAGATCGCTGCCCAGGCAAAACCTCAATCAGCCTAAATTGACCGGATTTCTGCTGAATTTGCCCCATATCGCTCAGGAATGGTTCTTGTTCGATCTGTTCTGCCGTTGTGACTAATAGCAGTCGCTGGGCGGCACCCTTCGGCTCAGGGATTTGGCAAACCTGCTCGAATCGCTGGATCTGCGTGAAGCCGCTGTAGAAATTAAGGCTGGGGAGTTGAAGCCCCAAGGTGCTGATTCGGGCTGTTTGCTCTGTCTCAACGGTGATGTTTGGCAATGACTGGGCAATGGGAATGAGTTGCTGGTCCAGAACCTGAGTATCTAGTACGGGCATTAGGATCTGGGCGCTGGTCATGCCTACGAGAGCAAAGGTAATGACCCCTGTGCTGATGGCCCATTCGGGTTGTCGTGACAGGCCCATGAGGATGGATGCGATCGCAAATGTTCCCATCCAGATCCAACGAAGATGGGCTGTCTCTAAGCTCTGCAGAAGAGCTGGATCACCCAGGTTCCCCGTACCGATTGCGATGGCTAGGGCAGCGTAGATTATCGCAGTCAATCCCGTTTTCCAGTTCACTCTTTTTTGGAGAGGCTGCTGCTCCCAAGCACGAGCAGAGAGATAGGCAAAGGCAGGCAAGCCAGGATAAAGATACCAAGACAGTTTCGTGGCGGACAAGCTCATGAAAACCAGAACGGTCAGGCCCCAAACCGACATGAACTGATCTAGGGGACGAGCGGGGGGTGCCCAGCGCTGTCGCATTGTTTTCCAGAGGGCCATTGGGAGCTGAACCACCCAAGGGAAGAAAAAGAAGCAGAGCGCTAAAAGATAGTAGTACGGCGGTCCCCACTGGTTTTGATTGACGCTGAGAAATCGGCTGACGTTGCTGTCGCCAAAGAAATAGCGAATGTAGTCCCAGCCATTGGCCCGAATCACCAAGATGTACCAGGGACTTGCCAGCGCAATAAAAATGAGTGTTCCCCAGCCCCAGGGGATCTGCCTGACTCGCTGCCGCCATTCCCCAGACCCAAGGTAAAAGAGGGGCAATATCAATAGGCAGAGCAAAACTGCTAGCGGCCCCTTGGCAAGGGTCGCCATTGCAAGACTGCCGAAGGACCAGAGATAGGCAACTCTTTGCTGTTTCTGGTCGGCCCAAAACCACAGGTAGAGGGTGAGGGTTATGAAAAAGACCATCAGCATGTCGTGGAAGCCAATGCGTCCCAAGGCCCAGGTGAAAGGATTGGCGGCGAGAATCCCGGTGGTGAACAGGGCTAGCCTTCTGGTGGCAACGGCGCTGATGAAGAACCAGGTAGCGAGGAGAAGTGCGATCGCACTCACCGCAGAGGGTAGCCGGACCACCCATTCTTGGGGACCAAACACGGTGAACCCCAAGGCAATCAACCAGTGCAGCAGGGCCGGTTTATCGAAGTAAGGTTCGCCGTTGTAGCGGGGCGTGATCCAATCATGGGTAAGCCACATCTGACGGGCAATTTCTGCCTGTCTCGCTTCAGTGACGTTGATGAGGCTGTAGCCGCCGAGATTCCAGAGCAAAAAGAGTGCACTCGCAACCAGAATGAGAACGGTCGTAATTTGAAACCGGCGGTTTGAAAGCAAAGAAGGCACCTGATATTCAAGGGGGGCAAGAAGAGTAAAATTTCTAGCACGATGGGGTGAGCATACTCAATGTTGCCTGGAAGGGGGCCAACAGGTCACAATAAGAAGTGTAATGTTCTGTAAAGCTTGCTGCGATGCCCCAAAGTGCAACATTGCCCGTTCCGCCCATCGCTCACTCCACCTTTGACTACGATGTCGCCATTGTAGGGGGCGGCATCGTTGGTGCAACCTTGGCGGCATCTTTGAGGCATTCGGGGCTATCGGTGACAATTATTGAAGCTCAATCACAGTCTGAGGCGGTGGCAAAGGGACAAGCCTATGCCATCCATCTCAGCTCTCGGCATATCTTCGAGCGCATTGGGATCTGGTCTCACATTGAACCCCAAGTTGAATACTTTCGGCAGGTCCGCCTGTCGGATGCTGATTCACCCCATGTGGTTGAGTTTGAGGCTACCGATCTCAAAAACGAGGTGATTGGATACGTTGCCAAGCACCGGGTGCTGTTGCAGGAACTCCAAAATTTTTTAGAACGTTGTGAACAAGTGAGCTGGTTCTGCCCTGCTCAGGTGACGACCACCACCTATGACGCACAGGGGGCAACGCTTCAGCTTACCCATGATTCTGGTGCGTCTGGTGCGTCTCTACCCTTATCGCTGCGGGTCCGAATGGTGGTGGCGGCGGATGGGGTGCGATCGCAAATCCGAGAACAAGCAGGCATCGGCACCCACGGCTGGCCCTACTGGCAGTCCTGCGTCGTGGCGACCATTGCCCCGGAGAAACATCACAATAATATTGCCTACGAAAAGTTTTGGCCCAGCGGTCCCTTTGCGATTTTGCCTGCGGCGGCAGACGAGTGCCGGATCGTGTGGACGGCACCCCACAAAGAAGCTCAGGCTTTGGTCGATCTAGATGACGAACAATTTATTGAACAGCTCAACCGCCGCTACGGTAGCCAAATGGGGCGGCTTTCGCTGGTGGGCAAGCGATATCTATTCCCCGCTAAGTGGATGCAGGCCAACCGCTATGTTCAATCTCGCTTAGCGCTGGTCGGGGATGCCGCCCATTCTTGCCATCCCGTCGGGGGGCAGGGGTTGAATCTGGGCATTCGGGATGCAGCAACCCTAGCAGAGGTGCTAACGGTGGCCCACCAGCATGGCGAAGATATTGGTAGTTTGAGGGTGCTGCGACGCTACCAGGGCTGGCGGCGAGGGCAAAATTACCTTTCGTTAGGGTTTACAGATGTTCTCAATCGCACCTTTTCTAATCAGTGGTTCCCGGTGATGCAGATGCGGCGCTTGGGTTTGTGGGTCATGCAGCATGTTCCACCACTCAAGGTTTGGTCGCTGAAGTTTATGGCAGGGCTGCATGGTCGGTCTCCGAATCTGCCTGAGAGCATTTAGCTCGTTGTCGTTGGCTCGCGATCAGACTGTGAAGCGGATGCAAAGACCACCCGTTTATATAAATCTTTTAAAGGAATCTTGACTGCGACTGACTTCAACTGCACTACAGCTTCTTCGCCGCTCCATTCTGTGAGCAGCCATTGGTGAGGTTCGACCTTAGTATATTGCTCTACTCTGTACTCCGTTTGGTCTACCAGAATATATTCAGCAAACTCTGGAATAGAGCGATAGAAGCGAAATTTTTCTGATTTGTCGTAGCCCTTTGTCGAAGTTGATAAGACTTCTACAATCAATCGAGGATTTGTTAAGGCGATTTGCTGGCTATCTGTAAACTGTGGGGCATTGGAAACGACTATTACATCAGGATAGGTGTAGTTTTCAAACTGCGGTAGCCACAATCGCATATCGCTCATAAAGACTTCGTAACTTTGCCCTTGAGACTCTAACGGGAATAGACGGCAAAAGTTCAGGGAAAGACGATTATGGTTCGCGGATGCTCCTGCCACTGGAATAATCTCTCCATCGATTAATTCACTTTTGAACTCTGCTTGCTCTTCTTGCTGCAGATACTCTGCCGGTGTATATCGTTTGTGGGTTGTAACTACCATGCTTGACCTCTCTGTTCACTGAAACTTTCTTCGCCTGCCAAGATGTGGATTTGACGTGAGATCGCCATCAAGATCATCAAAAATAAGCGATCTTGGGTTCTATGCTGCCATCATAAACGCTGCCCCTACACTCGACTCTTGAGGGGTTTCTCACGATAGCACCTAGTATTTCTGCTAACCCTTCGAACGACCTCGATTCAGAATCAACTGGGCCAACTCTAAAAAGCCGCGCTGTTCTGAATAGGTTGCGATCGCAACCGGCTCAAACTGCATATCGTCCAAATAGTCAGCAACATTGGCAACCCCCACTGAATAGGGAAACACCGCTGGATCAAATAGCTCATCATCATTAGGGCTATCGCCAATCGTAATTAACTGATCGGGACGGCGCTGAAGGCTCAAATGCTTACTTAAAACCTCTAACAAGCCTGTTTGCTTATTCTGCCTCAACGGTTTGATGTGGCATTGCACATTGCTGTACACAAATCCCCAGCCTGCCTCTCGACAGATCTGTTTCATTCGGTGCAAATCTTCCGTGACAAAACCGGGATTAGTATAGGTCCAGTCAGTGACCCGAAAACCGTTGTCTGACGCCTCTTCAATGAAGGGAAATTCTGCTTGGAGCTGGGCAAACATTTCTGCAAGCCTGTGGCGATGGGCCAGACGATCCTGAATCGGGGAGAGCAAAACCCCGGCTGGGTCGAGATGGGGACTGTAGAATAAGCCGCCGTTTTCTGCGATCGCACCCACAATCGGTAAATAGTAGGCCAGCCCATTCACCCAGCCTGCCGACCGCCCGGTGGTGATCAGCACCGTGATTCCAGCCTGTCTCAGATCTTGGAGCGCCTGCAGCAGATCCCCCGTTATCTCTTCGTCAAGGGTCAGGGTGCCATCCATATCAGTGGCAATGAGATCCAGGCTAGAAGGCCAACGAGGGAAGGCGTCCGCAAGGGGCAAAATCGTCATGGGCAAGTCGTGAAGAGTACAATCAAAGTCCTACAGTGCTTTCGTCACAGATTGCAAGGGGCTACGGCGACAAGAATTATGGTTTTAATGTCAGAGGAGTTGCGATCGCAACTTTCCACCCCACTCAAAATAGGCAATGTCAGCGTCAATAGCCGGGTGCTGCAGTCTCCGCTCTCGGGCGTCACCGATCTAGTCTTTCGGCGCTTAGTGCGTCGCTATGCCCCCGACTCAATGCTATATACCGAAATGGTTCACGCCAGTCAGGTCCGTCATCTCAGCGAACTGCCTCAAATTATGGAAGTCGATCCCCACGAGGAACCCATCAGCGTCCAACTTTTTGACTGTCGTCCCGATTTCCTTGCAGAAGCCGCTCAAATGGCCGTGGCCGAAGGAGCCAATACCATTGATATCAACATGGGCTGTCCTGTCAATAAAATCACGAAGAAAGGCGGTGGCTCTTCGCTCCTGAGAGATCCAGAAACAGCAGAGGCCATTGTTCGCTCTGTCGTCAACGCTGTGGATGTTCCGGTGACGGTCAAGACTCGCATTGGCTGGACTGACGAAGAAATCACCATCCTTGATTTTGCTCAGCGGATGCAGAATGCTGGCGCCAAGATGATTACCGTGCATGGAAGAACGCGATCGCAAGGCTATAAAGGACCGGCCCAATGGGATTGGATTCGGCAGGTCAAAGAAAAGCTTGAAATTCCTGTGATTGCCAATGGCGACATTAACTCTGTGGCGTCAGCCCTGCAGTGCCTTGCTGAAACCGGAGCCGATGGCGTTATGTGTTCTCGGGGCACCTTGGGCTATCCCTTTCTAGTTGGAGAGATCGATTATTTTCTCAAAACAGGCGAGTACAAAGTAACACCGACTACAGTGGAACGCCTACAATGCGCCCGTGAGCACTTACAGGCGCTATGGAATTACAAAGGTCAGCGGGGCATCCATCAAGCCCGGAAGCACATGACCTGGTATGTCAAGGGTTTCTCCGGCGCTTCAGAGCTGCGAGATCAGCTCTGCCAAATCAACACCGTGGAAGAAGGGCTGAAGTTATTAGATAGCGTCATCAATGAGCTTGAATCAGCTAGCAATAATGCTCTTACATCCATGTCACAATAAGAGCAATCTCCGTTCCAGAAATCGATGGTCAATCTCACAACGAATCGCATTCACTGGACGACAACTGACATAGAGCTGTTTCCCGAAGATGGAAAACGGTACGAAATCATTAATGGAGAGTTGTTTGTGACCCGTGCACCCGACTGGCAGCATCAGAGAATCTGTGTGCGCTTGGGAGGGTTATTGGATGCTTGGTCACAGGAAACAGGCGACGGGGAAGTGGCAGTCGCACCGGGTATTATTTTTGCTGAAGCCGATAACGTCATTCCAGATTTGGTTTGGGTCAGGCAAGAGCGCCTCAACAATATGTTGGATGATGCAGGACATCTCACAACAGCACCAGAGCTGATCGTAGAAGTTTTGTCTCAAAGCGCACAGGACCAACGGCGCGATCGCGAACTCAAGCTCAAACTTTATTCCAGTCAAGGCGTCCAGGAGTATTGGATTATAGATCGATTTCAAAACCAGATTGAAATTTACCGCCGCGAGCAGGCCCAACTTCAGCGGGTTTCCACATTGTTAGCGACAGATAGACTGACTAGCTCTCTACTACCCGGCTTTACCTGCAACGTTTCGCAACTGTTTGCTTAGCGGCAAAGGCTATTGGGGCTGGTCGCCGTATTCTGTCAGCTTATGGGCTAATGTAACCGTATTTGCCATCCACCTCGACCCAGGCTAATCCCTCTGAGAAGGATCCCGCTGCATTAAATTGAGGGGCAATCACCATCTGTCCCTTTTGATTGATATACCCCCAATTTGTCGCTGGATAAAAGCCGCCTGCATCTCTGCCACCACCGCCAGTGGCAACGGGGGCCAGCCCTTGAGAAAATTGCCCTGCTTCCGTTAGCTGGAAATCTTTGATTTGATCAATGACGACTTCCCCTTTGGTGTTCATGTAAGCATACTCACAATAGTTCGCTGCAGAGCAGGCTCCACCACTGGGTTCAATCGCAGCTAACCCCTCAGAATACTCTCCGGCTCGATAGGTGTCGTAATCTCGCTTAAACACCCACTGGCCGATTGGATTCATGTAGCCTTGGGTGGCACTGTCTCCTGTGGTCATGCTTGCTGCAGCTAGCCCCTCTTGGAAAGACGCTGCGATCGCAAACTCAACGGGAATGACCACCTGACCGGAAGGGTCGATGTATCCATATTTCAGTTGATTGGGATCATCGGGAGATGCATTTGTTTTTCGGCCCACCCGCGCTAATCCTTCTGAGAAGCTGTCGGCAGAATCAACCTGGGGCTGCAGAATCACTTGTCCCGCGTGATTGATATATCGCCATTGGCTTTCAATCCGAACGAGGGCTAGCCCCCCCGAGAAGCGCTCTGCCTGCTGCAATTGGGCCGGAATTACCAATTTGCCCGTGCGGTCGATGTAGCCATATTGATCTACAGAGGAATCAGAATCATCAGAATCAAACCCCACCCAGGCTAGCCCCTCAGAAAAGTCGCCTGCTTCAGCAAACTGAAAGGGAATCACCAGTTTGCCTGTCCGATCTATGTAGCCATACTTATCAATATCTTTATAACCGTAAGCCCCTACCGGGAAGCCCGTCGGATCATCGGATGGCTTAGGTTTAGCAACACCCACCCGAGCGAGTCCATCCACAAAGTCACCCGCAATGTCAAATTGCGGGGCAATCACCATTGACCACTGTTTATCTGTCTGGGGCTGGCTCTGAGACTGAACAGGCTGGTGGGTTCCAGCACGCAAGATCGATTGCCCCAACGTCATCACCAATAACAAGGTCAACAGGAACGGTCCTACCCACCTCCAATGCTTAGAGAAGTGCTGTGTCATATCTGCCATGATGGGTGACTTTGCAATTGCTCAAATAGTATTAAAACAGCTTTGAAGGCAGACTATTTTTTTGCTCTTTCTAGGCGCTCAAGGGCACGTTCGGCAGTTTCATACCTAATTTTTGCCAGCGTCGCTGCTGCTTCATAGCGCTTGACCCCCTGCTTGGGCTTCAGATCTTTGACAGCGCCAAAGGCCCGTGCCGCATTTTTAAAGGAGATATCCTGCCGAATATAGCCTGTATATTTTGAATCCACCTGATCGGCATCTGCATAGGTTAAAGCTCTCCGATCTTTGAGGGGGGCAATCGCTTCGCCGCTGTCAAGGCCCACCTTGAGGGCGATCATCTCTTCGCGGGTGAGGGGTTGATCGGGCCTAAAGGTCTTATCTTCATAGCCCACGGTATAGCCTCCATTGGCGAACGCCTGCACGTATTTGTAGGCTGGATGCTCAGGGGTAATATCTGTAAACCCTGGGTCAAAGGTCGGATCAAATCTGAGTTGCTTGTCATCCCGTGCGATCGCATTATTAGCCTTAAACATCCAGATCAAATATTCGCCCCGCGTAATCGGTTCATAGGGCTTGAACGTGCCCTTAGTTTTCTCAAAAACCCCCAATTTATTGAGATCCACAATAAACGCTTGGGTCGGGACATCCGTGAGATCAGTCAGCTCAGAAGGTTTTTCTGCTGCAGTCGGCTGTGTCGAGGATGCTGAATCTTCAGCTAGCGTCTCGCTGGGTTGAGATTCAGGTGTTTCAGTCGCAGAACTCGCCCCCTTTGAGAAGGCACTGTCGCCCCCCGAAGAGGTCGTGGGGGCAGTTTTATCTTGCTCTGTTTTAGGGCTACAGCCCACCACTATAAGGACCAACAGAATAAAGAGTGCGGCCCAAGAACTCGTCAGTAAGCGTTTCACGTTGCATTCTCCTGACGCTCTAGCGCCTGCTCCACTGTTTTATAGTTAACAGCAGCCAGCGTCGCTGCCGCTTCAAAACGCTTGGCTGGCTGCTTTGGCTTCAGTGTTTTGATGTTGCCGAAGGCACGACTAACATTGCCGTAACCCAGATTGCCATCAGCACCGAAATAACCCGTGTATCGACGATCAATTTGGTCAAAGTCAGTGTAGTTGAGGACAATCCCCTGCAACGGCGCGTAGGTTGTCCGCGAGTCTAGCCCCACCTTCAGAGCAATCATTTCTTCCCGCGTGATCGGCTGATCGGGCTTGAAGGTCTTCTCTTCATAGCCCACGGCAAAACCAGCGCTGGCTAAGGCTTGTACAGACTTATAAGCCGGATGATCAGGGGCAATATCTGTAAACTCAAGCTTAAAAGTCGGATCGAGTCGAATGCGATTCTCTTCACTGCTAATGGCATTGTTGGCCTTAAACATCCAGGTAATATATTCCCCCCGCGTCAGGGTTTCATAGGGTTTGAACTCAGCGCCTGAGTTGTCAAACACACCGAGCCGATTGAGGGCAGTGATCGAGGCCTGGGTGGGAATATCTGCAATATCGGTAAATTCAGTCCTCTTCGCTGCTGTGGCTTGATTGTTAAGGTCTGGACTCTCCGGTGTTGCAGAGGAAGAGCTAGCCCCTTTAGCAAAGGTACTGTCTTTTCCTTGAGATTCTACTGCTGGGGAAGCAGTCGGATTAAATGGCTCCGACTTCGGGCCAGAATTACAGCCCCCTAGGGCCAAAAGCAAGAGCAGAAGGAATGAGGATGGTCGACAAGTCAAACACCATTGTGCCCGATTCGACCGAGGTACAACAGATTGAGGCTTAGTTTTTGCAAAAAAACAAGACAGCGGCTGGCGAGTTCTCATAGTGTCAAAACCCTGCGATTGAGGAAACAGAAGATGAACTGGGAGGCCCAAAAAAAAATTGATCCATCCCCCGAAATGGACTCCATTTGCCCCCATGAATGCACGAATGAGCAATAGTAGATTCTCCTATCTAGAATAGGATGAGCATGACGCTAAGCCACAAAAGAGAACCCCTTGGCATCAACTCCTTAACAATTTGGAGTGATTCCACCATGCCGCACTTCAATCTGTTGAGCGGTGAGTTAAGTCAAGAGTGTCCAGTGGGTCCGATCACAGCCGAGTCGAGTCATTCACCTGGGGATACTAAAATATGGCTCAGGTTAGGGGCTGATGGTGGATGCGATCGCTTTCTCCATCAGCCCAAGACGCCGGATCTTCAATGGGTTCTAGATGAGTCATCACATCGGTTCCTGGCAATGCGTGGCAAATGTGAACCTCTAGCTCATCACAGAGATCATGGCCCTTCTGCACCGACCAATCCCCCGGCACTAAAACATGAAAGGCGACAAAGTTACGAGAGCCAGCCACTCTTGTACGAAGGGCATGAAATTGAATGCCCCGTTGTCGATAGGTGTCTAACGTTTCATGAATAATGGCCTGTTCCGCCCTAGGCAACGCCGTATCCATCAGTCCAGAGAAGGTTTCGCGCATTAGGTGGATGCCTACCAAAGCAATATGTACCGCTACCAACAGGGCAATAATCGGATCTAGGATCAGCCACCCCGTTAGTTTCGCCAACATCAAGCCCAGCACCACGCCCACAGAGGTCCACACATCAGTTAAAAGATGATGTCCATCAGCCCGTAGCGCCACCGATCGCAAGCGTCGTCCGGCTCGCATCAGGGTGACGGCCACACCACCATTCACCGCTGCGGCCACCAATGACAGCACCAATCCCCATTCCACACGGGTGACAGGCTGCGGATTGAGTAATCGCTGGGATGCTGCCACCGCAATGCTAATGGCAGCCAGCACAATCAGTGCTCCCTCTAGGGCACTGGAAAAATATTCGGCCTTAGAATGCCCAAAGGTATGTTCACTATCGGGGGGTTGAGACGCTAAGTTCAAAGCCCAAAACGCCACCACAGCAGCAATTAAATTGACGCTTGATTCAGCAACGTCAGAAAACAGTCCGACAGAATCCGTCAGTAAATAGGCCCAAAACTTTAGCCCCATGGTCACGATCGCAGCGGCAATGGAAAGCTTGATATAGTTGCGGGCAGCGGGACTACTCATAAACGCAGAGAAAGTCAGACACAGAATGAACGCCAGTTCAAGGGGCAATACCAGATCGCAAGACTCTGGGTTGTTTTTAGAGTCTGCTGCAAATCAAGAGCCTCTAGCAGCACCGGACGTTTGCTCCACTTGCACCCTAGACGAGCTGTAGCTTTACCATAGCGGATTGGGTGATAGGGTTCATCCGAAATTGCAGCATAAGCATTGATTCGCTCGACGCAGCAGGCCTGCCGAATAGCCCAGTCAAAAGTCGTTGGCAAACAGGTTTGTCTACGACAGCCGTAACCAGGCCATAGGATGATAGAGACTGTTGTCCACTTTAATAAATGTCAATCGCCAATCCATCACCAGACTGGCAAACGGCTCTGTGCAAGCGCGCATCTCTCAGTCTTCAACAGATGATCCAGCAGCATAGAGAACTTCCCGTAGAGCTGCAGTCAGAGCTGCAGAACCAGCTTGGGATGCTCACAGGTCTGCAGAACAAGCTCAGTCAGAACCTGATTCAAATTGCGGTCTTTGGCTTCGTCAGCCGGGGTAAGTCAGCCGTTCTCAACGCCCTCTTTGCGGAGCCGATCTTCCCGGTGGGGCCACTCAACGGCGAAACCCAATGGCCGCGTTCGGTGCGCTGGTCTCCGGCCCTAGCCAACATGAAGGGGATCAGTCTCCAAATTGAGCTAATTGATACCCCTGGCCTTGATGAAATCGAAGGTCAGGGCCGTGCCCAGATGGCCCGAGATATTGCTAGTACCGCCGACCTGATTTTATTTATTGTGGCAGGAATGCCAACGCCAGAAGAGTTGGCGGCACTGGCCGAGCTGCGCCAGGTCCAGCGTCCAATATTAATGGTGGTCAATAAAGCCGATCTCTACCCCCAGCTAACGGCAGCGGCTGTTTATGAAAAACTCTCTGGTCTGCAAGGGATGCTCACCCCCCATGAAATCTTGCTGACGGCAGCGGCTCCAGCGGCTGTTTCGGTTCGGTCACAATGGCCGGATGGTCGCTCTACAGAAGAATGGGAAGTCCCATCCCCTGATGTGGCGTCCCTGCGTCATGCGCTGATTGAGTTACTCCAACGGGAGGGGCAGGTGCTGCTGACGGTGAATACTCTCTTGCAGACCGAGGCGATTGAGTGCGAGATTACGCTTCGGGTCGCAGACTACCATGCAGCATCGGCAGAGGTGCTGATCGGTCAGTTTTGGGTTGTTAAGGGCGTTGCGATCTCACTTTTCCCTTTCCTCTTTCTAGATCTGATCGGCGGTGCCCTCTTCGACCTGCTGTTGGTGGGCGCATTAGTACGACGCTACCGCCTCCCCACCACTCGATATCAAGTTGATAAAATTTGGCGACAGCTCTTCTTGAATACGGGCAGTCTTCTGCTGGCAGAAGCGGCAAGCGGCATTCTGTTTGGCCTGGGACACGCCTCTGTCGTTGATGATGGGGGCGGGTTGCTGCCGCTATTGGGGGGTGCAATCGCCCAGGCCGGTGTCTCTGCCTACGGCGCTTACAGAATCGGTCATGCCACACAAACCTATCTCAGGCAAGGCGCAACCTGGGGCGCAACTGGTCCTAGCACCTTGATCTATCAAATGCTCCAGGCTCTTAAACCCGACATGTTGCTCTATCGACTCCGAGACCAGTTGACGTCGTTGCCGATCAGTGTCGCTGCGCCAGATTAGTGCTGCAATCAATCTCACTGTTGGCGAGAATAACCTCAAACATTGGCATGGCAACCTCAACGGGCTGCTCATAGTAGCCGGTGAACTCTGCCTCAACGTGCTGCCGAGCTTTATGAGCCTGATCGACACCGCTGCGTTCAGACACAATCACAAGGTATTGAGCTGCTCGGGTCGCAGCTTCCATACGGTCATTGCGCTTCATGGCAACGTGAAACAAATGCCACGAGTGCTTGGCACTATTGACCAGTGAAGGGCGCTGAATAATACCCTGATGAATTGCGCCTTCATAGTTGACTCGATAGGGGCTGCAGGCTCTGGCGCTTGCAGGCTGAGCGGCCCACAACTGAAGCGGCAACAAAAAACCTAACCAATAAGCAGACTTCATTCTTCCCACACCCGAAAACTTAAGGTCTATATCCATCACTGGTATAGATAGATGCCCTTAATATTCCCTAAGTACCTGCTAGATGCAACTTAGCTCAACATATCTTGAGAACATCTTGGGCCGCGTTACGGGTAGGCGGTAGCACCGTTGGGGAGCGTTGCTTTTTCAAAACTCTGAGCACGGCCAAATTTGTCACCGCCTTCAAGGACCGCATCATTGAGTTGTGCTGACGTTAAGACCGCATCTGTAAAGTCAGTAAAGGCAAGACTGGCTCCCGTTAGATTGGCCTCAGATAGATTGGCACGGGTCAAGTCGGCCAAATTAAGATTGGCATTGCTTAAATCAGCCCCCTGCAAGTCTGCTTTTCGCAAGTTAGCGGCAGCTAAATCTGCACCAGAGAGGTCACACTTGGGGCAGCGTCCGCTTTTCAATAGCTTTTGAACATGGTCAGGATTCTCGGCCTGAGCAGATGAACTGAAGACCAACCCTAACAGTATGGGGGTGAGTAAAGCTCGATATTTCATAGGCACTCTGCAACTCTTGTTCTGGATTGTAAAGGACTTTGGCATCTGGCAGGGAGAGGCACGTTTATTTTGCGAACCAATGATCCACCCCGAAACCGACGGCACGGGTTGACAGCTCCTGTGCAAGCTGGAGGCAGGCCCGCCGACCCACATCGGTTTCAAAGACTGAAGAGAATACCGTATCAAGGGAGTGGGTTAAACAAAACTGACGAAGCTGTTCAGGGTCTCCGGCAATGGCAGGCTTAATCACAAAAATGCCGCGCCACCCACGCTGATAGCAGTCCACAAGCTGATTGAGCGTTGCGACGGATTCATCCAGGGCGATGGGGGTCGTATATTGTTCGTTCAAGGCAAGCATGTCATCTAGCTGCAGCAACGGCTGCTCTAGATATTCAATGGTTTTAAGCTCAGTTCCTGGCTTCGGCTCATCGCAGAGCGCTAGCCACTGTTGAGCCGTTTCGAGATTTAGGCCTCCATTGGCGTCTAAGCGCAGGCGCGCAGAGGCGGGTAACTCATGTCTTAACTCCCGACACAGTTTCTGCTCTATGGAACTATCACTGACGCCGATTTTCCATTTAAATGTTCGATACCCCGTTTGCCATAGTGGAATCCAGTCTGTAAGTGCTGCGGCTCCAGTGGGTAAGAGGGCGCTGTAGGTTAGAGGCGTCTGCTCTGAACTCGGCAAAGGTTCTGAACTTGGCAAAGGTAAAGTAGTCGTGCTGCTTTGATGTAGTTCTTTGAGGGCGCAGCCAAAGCCAAACTGGCAGGCAGGGAGTTGAGCGGGAATGGCGCGCAGCTCATCAATAGAAAAGCGATCAGGAAGATGACGACAGAAGTAGAGCGCTTCTTCAAGGGTCTCAGAGCCGAACCAGGGCAAAGGGGCGATCTCGCCCTCTCCTTGGTTGTCTTGGCTATCGGTAAGCTGGAGTAGAATCCCTTCTCGTTGGGACCACAGGCCGTGATGCGTCTTGAGAGTCCGTTTAAATCGTCGTTGATAGGGTTGAAACGTCAGCCTCAACATACCGCCCGTCGCCGTACAAATATCGGAGAGACGACTGTAGCGTTATGTGTTTCATCGGCCTGTTGCAATGTCTGGATGCCCCTTTCAATGGTTAGATGGATAAGAGATAAGTATATTCTCTGGGGCTAGGTTGTGACCGCAATTGTCGGTTTTTGGATATAGCTCAGAATTCTGTGTCCCCTGATCCCGCTGTTTTGATAAACCGTCGTCGATCTCGCGTTCATGACCGTTACCCCGTTTCTGGCTAAGCTGTTTCAGGATCGCAAGTCACTGCACGAGCTATTTGTGACCTGCCAAGCCACTGCTCAAAGTAAGGAACATGCACAGGTGGTGAGTCTCTCTCTAGAGATGCCGGCGGTGGATCCGTTGGCGGCACTTGAGAAACTTCAACAACCAGAGCAGCTTCACTTTTATTGGGAGCAGCGATCACAACAAATAGCAATAGCGGCCACCGAGCCAGTGCTTCAACTCCAGGTGGATGGCTCCCAACGGTTTACCCAAGCCCAGAATTTCATTTGCACCTCCTTGGTAGATACGGTGAAGGCAGGGGCGTTAGATTTGCCCTGTGCTGGCCCCCACTTCTTTTGTAGCTTTACGTTTTTTGACGATACGCAGCGAGAGTCACGACTATTCCCGGCGGCGACGGTGTTTTTACCCCGCTGGCAGGTGGCGCGGGTACGAGATCAGGCCGTCCTCGTCGCGAACCTTTTAGTCGATGCTCAAACCGATTTAGTCCGTCTCACTGATGAAGTCTGGCACCAGTGGCAGCAATTGAAAGCGCTCCGGGGTAGATCGTTACGGCCTTCCCGTGAGGGGAGTGCCTCGGCGATCGCAACGGCCCCAGTTCTGACCGAGACGGAACGATTTACGACTGCTGTCGCGAATATCCTTGAAGATATTCAGGCTCAGGGACTGCAGAAACTCGTCTTGGCCCACACCCTAGATGTAACAGCTCCCCAGCCATTGCCGCTGTGTCATGCGCTGGCAACGCTGCGCGATCGCTATCCCGATTGCTATGTGTTTTCGGTCAGCAATGGACAAGGGCAAACTTTTATTGGGGCTAGCCCGGAGCGGTTGATTGAACTGTGCGATCGCAACTTAGTCACCGATGCCCTTGCCGGATCAGCCCCTCGCGGTGCAACCCTTGCCAAAGACACAGACTTAGGCGCTCAATTACTGAGCAATCCAAAGGATAATCATGAGCATCAAGTGGTCCTCGATTTTATCCAAAACTGCCTTTGGGAGCTGGGAATCACCTCGCAGGTCTCTTCGCCGCCTCATTTGCTGCAGTTACCCAACATTCAACATTTACGGACCCTGGTCACAGCGAAGGTTCCTCAGCATCTGCATCTGTTAGAAATTCTGGAGGCGCTGCACCCCACCCCAGCCGTTGCCGGGGCACCCCAGGCGATCGCTCAGCAGCAAATTCGCAAGCATGAAACCTTTGAAAGACATTTGTATGCGGCCCCGATTGGGTGGGTCGATCATCAGGGTAACGGAGAGTTTACGGTGGGAATTCGGTCTGCACTCATTGATGGTTGCTTAACCCGACTCTACGCTGGCGCAGGTATTGTGGCAGGGTCTAATCCACAGAGAGAGTTAGCCGAAATTCAGCTTAAGCTGCATACGCTATTAGATGCGCTAGTGTAGTCGCATCATAATAATCATGATTTTGCGCTGGCTTAGATCGACCCTAAAGAAGATACGAACAGGCTTAAAGCTGTGCAGAACTGGGAGAAGGATTTAGCGATTATCTTGAAAGTAAAGCGGGCAGGGCAAGTTTTACAGCTTCAGCCTCTTACTGAGGAGCCACCCAAGCTTTGCCCTGCTTGACAATCTCATTGAGAATGGTCAGCGTTACGACCTTGACGGGCATTGATCACGGCTACCGGATAACCGGTCTGAGTTAACCACAAGGCCGCTTCTCGCTCATAGCCGCCTGTCTGATTCAAGGAGGATTCGCTTGACTTGCGCTGGCGCTTGAAACTGTGAATACACTGACAATAATCCAACGATGGTATTGGGCACCCGCCAACACTGACCGCTTGGATAGAGATGAATGTCCAGAAACCGCTTGCAAACGTCGATACCAATGGAATGGAGAAGCTCGCTCATCGCATAGGCAATCATAACCGTGCAAATAGGCAGGCTCAATTATATTTAAGATAGACTGGAGATTCTAAACCCTGATGGGGACTGGGCTTAGTGTTTCACAAAGATCTCCATCTATCTTAGACTTAACTCCGTCTACCTACTTAAAACATTGCAGTCTGTTAGTCAATCAAAGAGAGATAGTGTTAGCCGATGGTCGGTCAGATCGCGGCGAGAAGCACTAGATAGGTTGATGTGAGCAGACTTTCTGAATTGTCTTCCGACTGAGAATTGAATGCGTCTGAGCCTCTGCATGATTGTCAAAGATGAGGAGTGCCTCTTGCCGCGCTGCCTTGAGAGTGTGCAGGGAGTTGTCGATCAGATGGTGGTAGTGGATACTGGGTCTTGCGATCGCACCCCTCAGATCATCCAAGAATACGGCGCAGAACTCTATCGATTTGACTGGTGTGATGACTTTGCTGCAGCCCGTAACGCAGCCCTTGAGTATGTCACAGGCGATTGGGTACTCGTCCTCGATGCCGATGAAACACTAGCGCCTGCAGTCATTCCTCAGCTTAAGGTCGCTATTGAGCAGCCCGATCTACTGGTTATTAACCTGCTGCGCCAAGAAGTCGGGGCGCAGCAGTCGCCCTACTCGATGATGTCAAGACTGTTTCGCAACCATCCTCAGCTTCGGTTTAAGCGCCCGTATCATGAGCTGATTGATGATAGTGCAATAGCACTGCAGGCCCAAGACCCGCGCTGGCAAATCGGCGCGCTGGAACCCGTTGCCATTTTTCATGATGGCTATACTGCAGAGCAAATTCACCGGCAGCAAAAATACGAACGCGCACAGCGGATTATGGCAAAGGCACTGCAGGCCGATCCCGATGATGCCTATCTGTGTAGCAAACTCGGTGCGCTGTATATCGATACCGATCAGCCTGAGCAGGGCATCCAATATCTGCGGCAGGGACTAGAGAGTCAACCCAAAGAAGCTGCTGTTCTTTACGAACTGCACTACCACCTTGGGCATTACTACGAAGCTATCGGCCAACCGGCCCAGGCCCAGAAGCAGTACCAAAGGGCGCTAGCGACCGAACTACCGATGCTTTTGAAGGTGGGAGCCTGTAATAATCTCGCCAATTTAAAGCAGGCTCAAGGTGATTTAGTCGGTGCAAAACAGCTCTATGAGGCTTTGATTTTAGCCGCGCCAACCGTTGCGATCGCACACAATAATCTCGGCCTTATGCTCAGAGGGCTAGGGGATTTAGAGGGGGCGATCTCGGCCTATCGAAAAGCCATTGAACACCAACCCACCTATGCAGAGGCTCATCAAAACCTGGGGGTGGCTTTGCTCAAGATAGGACAAGTTGAGGCTAGCGTGCAGGCTTTTCAAGTCGCCATTACGCTTCATGAAGAATCTAATCTGGCTGAAGCAAACCGATTGCGAACTACCTTACAAGAGATGGGCCTCATCCCTGCCCACTGACCGACCAAAATGTTGGGTCACGTGTTGAGAATGGTCAACATAGGGTAAGTGTATCCGTATGCCTTCTGGACGATGTGGGCTGCGATTGAATGATGGCGAGATAAGTGAAAGACATGAAAACGCCGAGAGAAGACGACCTCAGGCAACGTGAACTCGAACTCAAAGAACGGGAGCTAGAGATTCGCCTGCGAGAACTCGATGCAGAAGTGCAAAAAAGTTCGACAAAAGCACCCGAAGTTCAGCAGGCCTCTGACTATGTAGATGCCGATCTAGAAGATGCTCGACTCGGTCGTTCTTGGCGTCGTCGCTGGCGGAGCCTAGTCACAATATGTAAATTTCTAGGACTCTTTGTTCTCTCAATTGTCGCCGTCAGCTTGGTTTTTCAAGTCGGGATAGTCGTCATCTTTTTCTCACTTGCCTACACGGTCTTTCAGATCTTTTTTGTCAAAGAAAAATAACAATTTACGTCCAGGTTGTTTGAAATCGATGACATATCGACCCGGTAGAACTTGCTTGCTATTCCATACAGAGAAATTCATCTATGAAAATACGGTCTGCTTGGATTCCCTATCCCGGTGCTTGGCTCAGCGCGGTCTTGTTACTGCTCCTAACAGGGATCATTACCTATAGCGCAAGAGTGATGCAAACGATTGGGCATTTTCTTGCGAGAACGTCACCGAATCTATTGTTCTTATTTGGATTGGCTGCAGTGTTGTTGCCTATTGTGTTTGTTGCGATCGCACATCATATACTCCATCTATTTCTAGATCGATTCTTCCCTGATTCCCAGTTATCAGAGAAAGAGAAAGTGAACGGTTTTTTCCCAAGCTTGATGAGCTGGTGGGAAGGGCTGTACGGATGGTTAGTTATCGTCTTGAGCACGCTAATCACGGCTGCCCTGATCGGCGGTTTTGCAGATGCGTCGCTTTTTTATGGCCGTCTGCATAATCTGTTGTTAGCTTGGGACAAAACTCGGCATTTTTTCAGCATTCCTGCCTTCATTTGGGTGATTGTCTCTGCCTATCTCTATCAATTTGAACATCTGGTTCATCGCCATCTGATGTCGCTGAACCCTAGCCAGCGCTAGCTGTTCTGCATTTGCCCTCGATCCCAGTCGTACTTTCCCGTCATCAACACCATGAGCACCACCACAGAAACGAAGACCCTACTGCAAGACTTAGGCCGCGTCGCCCAGGCCCGTCAGCACATTGCCGGACACCTCAGCCAAATGTCTGGGACAATGCATACTGCTGAGCAAGATGCAGAGCAGGGATCTGGGCAGCTTGGACTAGAGCGGGATATTGAAGATGTCGGTCGAGCCAGCCACAATCTGAGGCAGGGTGTCTTTCGGCTGCTGGTGCTGGGGGATATGAAGCGGGGTAAAAGTACCTTTCTCAATGCGCTCATTGGCGAGAATCTATTGCCCAGCGACGTTAACCCCTGTACAGCTTTGTTGACGATTCTCAAGTACGGAGCCGAGAAGCGGGTAACGGTGCATTTCAGTAACGGCAATAGCCCTGAGCAGCTTGATTCTCAAAGCTTTAAAGAGCGCTATACCATTGCCCCCGAAGAAGCAAAGGAATGGGCCGAGAAGCATCAGCAGGCTTTCCCTAATGTGAGTCATGCGGTGGTGGAGTATCCCCTGGCTCTGCTGGAGAAGGGGGTCGAAATTGTCGATAGCCCCGGCCTCAACGATACAGAAGCCCGCAATGAGCTATCGCTGGGCTATATCAATAACTGTCACGCGATTTTATTTGTGCTGCGGGCCTCTCAACCCTGCACCATGGCCGAGCGCCGCTACCTAGAAAACTACTTGAAAGAGCGCGGTCTTTCGATCTTCTTCTTGATTAATGCCTGGGATCAGGTCAAAGAAAGTCTGATTGACCCCGATGACGCACAGGAACTCGCTACGGCGGAATCTAAACTGCGAAAAGTCTTTCACACCCACCTGGCTCCCTACTGTCAGGTGGATGGAGCTAATCTTTATGGTGAACGAGTGTTTGAGATTTCGGCGCTGAAAGCCCTCAGAAAGCAGATCAAAGATACCGATGCACCGCTTGAGGGGACTGGTTTTCCGGTTTTTATGGGCGCGCTTAATACCTTTTTGACAGAGGAACGGGCGGTGGCGGAACTGCGGCAGGCTCGGACCATTGCCCGACAGATTCGGCAGCGAGTTGCTGATGCTGTGGATCGTCGGATTCCGCTGTTAGATCAAGATGTAGCAGCACTGAAGCAGCTCATTAACTCAGTGGAACCAGAGTTTGGTCAGTTAGTGGGCATTCGCGATCAGTTTCAAGGCGAGATTCATCGGCTGCGCGATCGCAAGTCTCGTCAAATTGCAGACTCCTTTCGAGACTATGTGTTTGCCCTGGAAGCAACTTTTGAAGAGGACTTCTTGAAGTACCAGCCTCCCAGTCTCAAGATTTTAGATATCTTTAACACTGAAAAGCGGACAACCCTAGATGCCGCTTTAAAGCAGGCATTTCAGCAGTACGTCAATGACAAGTTTTTCGCTTGGACTCGGCAGGCTGAGCAAGAGTTAGGCACGGCCTTTGATGAGTTGGCGAAGGAAGCCGTTAAGTACGGTTCCTCCTACCAAACCATCCTCGATCAAATTACCGAAAAACTGACCGGACGGCCTCTAGAGCCGCGTCACGGCAACGCAAGCAAAGAAGAGGAGAGTTCTCCGGCTTGGGCAAAATGGGCCGCAGGCATCTATTCCTTAGCCACGGGCAATATCACCGGGGTCGCCATGCTAGTGGGTGGCTTTGACTTTAAGAGTATCGCCCTCAATATCATGACGGTGGGCAGCATTGCCATCGTATCCGGTGCCTTGTTTGGCATTATGCTGGGGCCGATTGCTCTAGCACTATTGGGCTTTGGGGTGGGCGTTCTCCAGGCAGAGCAGGCCCGCACAGAGTTGGTCAAGGCCACGAAGCGAGAGCTGATTAAGCACCTACCCCAGGTGGCTCAAGAGCAGTGACAGCCGATTTATAGCGCGGTGCAAGAATGCTTTAACAGCTATGAGCTAGAGGTGATTCCTCGCATGAACGACGATATTCAGTCCCGCCAGAAAGAACTCGACACTCTCGTTGAGCAAAAAGAGTCCCGCGAAATTCATCGCGCCACCGAACTGCAGCGTCTCAATGAGCTGAAGCAGACGGTGGCGACGGAATGCCGAGGGGTGGAAACGGTCTATGACTCTTTGCTGGCGGGGTAAAGCCGATGACCGCTGATCTGCCGCTGGTGACGACCCTGCACACTGCAGTGGGTCTATTAGAGGGACATCAAGAACTGCGGCAGCAGATTTTGAGGGGATGCGATCGCATTCTCAACTTCAACATTCGCATCGCCATCTTTGGCCCCTTCAACTTTGGTAAATCAACCCTTCTCAATGCCTTGCTGGGGGACCGACTGTTACCGATGGATCTGATCCCGACCACGGGTGCAGCCATTACGGTCAAGGCCGGCAACGAACTCCGCACGCGCATTACTCTCACTGATGGACGTGATCTCGACGAGAGCGGCACCAACCTTCTAAAGGAGTACGCCATTCTTGATGATCAACGCCAAATGCGAGGGGAGGTCGCCTCCGTTGAGGTGTTCTCCCCTGCTGCATTACTGACTGAGGGCGTGGAGTTTATTGACCTACCGGGAACCAACGATCGCGAAGCCCAAGATGCTGTTGTTCAGAATCAACTTCTGCAAGCCGATCTCGTCATTCAGGTGGTGGATGGTCGTCAACTGATGACGCTGTTAGAGCGAGAACAGCTTCGGGACTGGCTTCTAGATCAGGGCATTTCCACCGTTGTTTTTGTTGTTAATTTCTTGAATCTGGTGGAGCCAGAGGATCAAAAACAGGTGATGACAAGACTCCGCTTTATCGCCGAGAGCTTTAGACATCACTTGCCAGCGGGTATCAGTAACCTCTATCGCGTTGATGCCTTACCGGCGCTGCGGGCCAGAATTAGCGGTGACGGCACAGCCTTGACACAGTCGGGGCTACCGATGCTAGAAGCTGCGCTGCATAGCTTTATCGCGACCCCCCAACAGGATTTACTCAATCTACGGATGCCCCGGATTCAAAAGCTGTCGGCACAAGTTCTCAAAGGGCTGCGCGACCAAGTGGATTTACTCGAAGCTCAGCAGGCCGAACAGCAGCAGCGACACGAGCAACGCCGTGCGATCAAGCGCAAGGCTCAGGCGCTTCTACGACAGGATTTTGGTGTCAAAACTCAAAAGCTAGAGACTTGGCTAAAGCTAGATACGCTACTCCCTCAGTATCAAGCCAGCGCCACTCTAGCTCTTCAAGAAGGCTCTTTTGAAGCGTGGGTCTCGCAAACCTTTCGACCGGCATGGATCGAATATCAAAAGGCTGTCGTTGCCCCCATTCATAAAGCCTGTGAGTTTTTTGAGCAGCCCCACCCTGCCGATCTGTGGGTGGCTTTCCCCGATCTGCCCAGCGTGCAATCTACCGTGAGCCAGCCGCCCAGCACTTCTAACGCTAGATCTGGAGCCGATGTGACGCCAGTTGCGATCGCAACCGGTGTGGGCCTCCTTCTTAGCGGTCCCGTGGGTGCAGCCGTCTTGGGTGGAGCAAGCTATCTTTTAAATCAAAAAGAGAAGTCAGGTGACGCTACGGCTCCTTCTGATCCTGCAGGTTCAACTCAGGTGCAGGCACAGGTCAGAGACTATCTTATCCAGTTTAGTGAGGCGGCTGCCGTGGCGCTCCAGAATTATCAGGTCGCGACGCGATCTATTCTTCAAGATGCGATTCCAGAAGAATCAGCGGCTCATCCCATGCAAAATCATCAGCTCCAGCTTATCCGGTCAGTTCAAGAGCAACTCTGTGAGCAGTTAGCTCCTCTCAAGACGGGCGCTGAGGGTCAAGCGTACTCTTAAATGAAATGCTCTCTGAGGTGGAGCTGGTGTATTGCCTGGGAATGACGAACTGGCAAGTCAACCAGTATCTGCAGACCGTGCTGCAGACGCTCAATAAGCGCTATGGGATGAGGGAGATAGATCGAATACTTTGCGGCTAGTGCCAGGGGATGACTTTCTGCGGCACTGTTCTCTAAAGGGGTGATCGACCAAATCTCGTAGTTGAAACCTACGGATTTGCTAACTTCCAGGATGCATCACCCTTTAGTGAAACAGTGCCCAGGAGTCTCAGTTATACCGTTTCTGTGGGAAGAGACACGATAAAGATGCTGCCCTGCCCTACTTGGCTTTGAACCTGAATTTTGCCTTTGTGTTTTTGGGAGATCGCATCGGCAATTGCCAACCCCAACCCTGAGCCGCCGGTTTGACGGTTGCGATCGCTATTCACCCGATAGAAGCGATCAAAGATTTTAGCCTGATACTCAGGGGCAATCCCAACACCCGTATCCCGTACCTGGATCACCGCCTGTTGATCTTGCTCACCCAGCGATAGCGTGATCTTGCCTCCTTCAGGGGTGTACTGAATCGCATTGATCACTAGATTAAACACGAGTCGGTAGAGCTGCGCTTCATCTCCATTCACCCACAGCGGCTGAGCAACCTGAATATCGGTCAGAAGCTGGACTGTTTTGTTCAACGCTAGAGCGGCTAACTCTTCGGCAATATCATTCACCACATCCTGAAGACAGCAGGAATTCCGTGGATTAGTTTGAACCTGACGATCCAATCGCGTCAGCAACAGCAAATCCTGGATCAGTTGGGAGAGTCGCTGATGCTGACGGTCCAGAATTTGCAATGTCTCACGGGTATCGGCTGCTGATAAATGTGGCTGGTCTAGCACTGATTCCACCGTTGCCTGAGCCGCCGCAATGGGCGTTCGCAACTCGTGGGCCGCGTCCGCCGTGAACTGCTGCATCTGCTGGTAAGACTTCTGAATCGGTTGCATGGCCCGTCCAGCCAGCCACCAGCTTGCGAGTCCAACGAAGATGAACGCTAAAGGTAAGCCCGTAAATAGAACGAATCTGACTGAAGTGAGGTATTGATCAGACTCCTCTAAGGAATTGCCCACCTGCAGGTATCCCCAGAGCGGGGCATTGGGATTTTGGAGGGGGACTGTAATTTGGCGATAGCGAATTTTATTTTCATCCTTCAGATACTGCCGCTCAGGGGAGGGAGACTCTAAACCTTGGGGCTTCAATCCAGCCAGCATAATGACGTCTTTTGAGGGATCGAGCAGTCGAATGTAGTAGTTGCCTTGGAACCTCTCTCCAGGGGCGTGAACCGCAGCGGCGGTGGCGTTTAGGCATTGAGTTGAATTCAGACAGGGATTCGGCAAGAATCGCTCAGCGCTAGTGGGGATTGCTCCGGGTTGCTGTAGTATTGGCTCCAAGTTGTCGTGGAGTCGGCTTGCGATCGCCTGCAGTTCTCTGTCTGCTGCTGTTCGGTGAGCATGGTCAATGGCTTCATAGACCCCAAGACCGCAGAGTGCCAGAATAATACCCATCACTCCGGCATACCAGCTTGCTAACCACCAGCGCGTCTGGCGAAAGAGTTTGACCTCATTCATAGACTAAGACGATAGCCAACGCCATAAATGGTCTCAATGGCATTTTTACAGCCCTGCTCAGCAAGCTTGCGTCGCAGTTGGCGCATGAGAGCCGCGACGACATTACTGATGGTGTCAGCTTCAGATCCCCAAAGCTGATTGAGGATCTGATCGCGGCTGACAATCTGCGTGGGATGCTGCATGAAATATTCTAGGAGCTGAAATTCTTTATGGGTTAACAGGACGCTCTGAGCTTGTCCCTCATTGGCAACAGAGACGTTGTGAGTGCCATAGTCTAAGGTTAGCCGCCCCACCTGGAGCTGCTGGGGTTGAAAGTGGGGAGATCGCCGTTGCAAGGCCCGTAGTCGAGCCAATAGCTCAATTTTACGAAAGGGTTTCACCAAATAGTCATCAGCTCCCGCATCGAGTCCTGCGGCCGTGTCTTCAGGGCGATCCTTGGCCGTCAGCATCAACACCGGCAAAGCGCTGTTCTGAGCACGGAGGCGTTGACATAGCTCAATACCAGATAGCCCTGGCAACAGCCAATCGAAAATGGCGAGAGTGTATTGCGTCCACTGGCTTTCTAGATAACCCCAAGCTTCCAAGCCATCCTGTGCCCAGTCCACAATGTAGGCTTCCTGGGTAAGGGTGCGCTGAATGGCGGCTCCGAGATCGGGTTCATCTTCGACCAGTAAGACTCGCATGGTGGCTACAGCGAAATGCTTGAAATCAGCGGACAAATATCGCCCGGTTGAGGACGGGGCTGAGTGGTGGCCCAGCGATCGCGATAGTCCTCCAGCTCTGCTTTGAAGTCCATCATCTTCTGAATTTGAGCCTCAAGCTGCTCGATTTTATCCTGCAGCCGCGACTGGACAAACTCACAGGGCACCTCTCCCTGTTGGTGAACGTGAAGCACTTCATGAATATCTTCTAAGGAAAAGCCCAAAGCCTGAGCCTTTTTGATGAACTGAACCTGCTGCACAGCTTCTTCAGGGTAATAGCGGTAGCCGTTGTCGCCCCGATCTGACTGCAGCAAGCCTAAGCTTTCGTAATAGCGCAAAGCCCCGACCGCAATGCCGGTTTGTTTGGAAACTTCGCCGATTTTTAAGTGGGTTGCGACTGTCATCAAGCAATCCTCACAGAGCAACTGATTCCACTTTAAACCCTTTAGTAAACTGTAGGGTCAAGAGCATCCAAGTTTGCAAGATTTTTGAACGGACCCTTGATTTTGTCTAAGAACGGACGAAGCGACGACCCTGACCTTGAGCCGGTGTACAACACTAAACCAGATTGTCTCAGGAGTAAGCGGAGGTGCTGGCGTTCAGCATGAATTCAAGGCTGATTTAATGCTCTCTCCCCTTGACTCTCTAGTCAACTAGAGGGTTCACAATAGAACTACTATGTCGCGAATCGATAAAAATCATGACCTTGCAACTGACTGTTTCCGACCTGGCCTGCTCAGCCTGTAGTGACACCATCACAAAGGCCGTCAAGGTGGTTGATCCCACCGCAATCGTAGAGGCCGACCCTCAAACCAAGCAGGTAAGAATTGAAACGCAAGCTTCAGAATCGATGGTGAAGCAGGCGATCGCAGAGGCAGGCTACACCGTTAGCGACTGACCGACTCGGTGGACTCAACCCGAAGGAGGCTTTTGATGGAGACGACCACTCTCAAACTGCGAGGCATGAGCTGTGCATCCTGTGCCCACAACATTGAAGCCGCTCTTACGGCAGTGCCCGGTGTCAGCACATGCAGCGTTAACTTTGGGGTCGAGCAGGCCAACATTACCTATGACTCCAATCAAACGGATGTAGCAGCAATGCAGGCAGCCGTTGATGCAGCGGGGTACGCCGCTCAGCCGATCCAAGAGGATGTCCTTGCCCCTGAAGACGATGCCGAACGACGAGAACGGCAGGCCGAAGCGCAGAAGCTGGCTCGCAAAGTTTGGGTCAGCGGCGCAATCAGCATCATTTTAGTGGTTGGTTCCCTGCCTGCGATGATAGGGGTGTCGATTCCCTTTATCCCTGCTGCGCTCCATAATCCTTGGCTGCAGCTTGTCCTGACGGCTCCCGTCCTGGTCTGGGCAGGCAGCTCTTTCTTTATCAATGCCTGGAAAACCTTCAAACGGCACACGGCCACGATGGACACGTTGGTGGCGATTGGCACCGGAACCGCTTATCTTTACTCTCTGTTTCCGACTTTGTTTCCGCAGTGGTTTATTGATCAGGGACTCCAGCCTGATGTGTACTACGAAGCGGCTGTTGTGATCATTACTTTGATTCTGCTGGGGCGACTCTTAGAGAATCGTGCCAAGGGACAAACCTCTGAAGCGATTCGTAAGCTGATGGGGTTGCAAGCGAAAACAGCACGTCTAATTCGTAATGGGCAAGAAATGGACGTGCCTATTGCCGAGGTGGTCAAGGGCGATGTGATTCTAGTGCGTCCCGGTGAAAAGATTCCGGTGGATGGGGAAATCATTGAGGGATCTTCTACGCTCGATGAGGCGATGGTGACGGGCGAAAGTATCCCCGTCAAGAAACGACCGGGCGATGAAGTGATCGGGGCCACCCTGAACAAAACCGGCAGCTTTAAGTTCCGGGCCACACGAGTCGGTAAAGAGACGTTCTTAGCTCAGATCGTCAAGCTGGTGCAGCAGGCTCAAGGCTCTAAAGCGCCGATCCAGCGACTCGCCGATCAGGTCACGGGATGGTTTGTGCCGGTTGTAATTGCGATCGCCATCACAACCTTTATTCTCTGGTACAACGTCGTCGGTAACGTGACGATGGCGCTGATTACAACGGTCGGAGTTTTAATCATTGCCTGCCCTTGCGCCCTAGGGCTAGCCACTCCCACCTCCATTATGGTGGGCACTGGCAAAGGTGCAGAAAACGGCATCTTGATCAAAGGTGCAGAAAGTTTAGAAATGGCGCACAAGCTGCAAACGATTGTCCTGGATAAAACAGGAACCATCACGCAGGGTAAACCCACCGTTACCGATTTTGTCACCGTTAAGGGGGCCGCTGATGGCAATGAATTAAAGCTGCTTCACTTAGTCGCGTCAGTGGAACGAAATTCCGAACATCCGCTGGCAGAAGCCGTGGTTCAGTATGCTCAATCTCAAAGCGTAGAGCTGGCCGATGCTCAGAATTTTGAGGCGGTGGCCGGGAGTGGCGTTCAGGGCGCGGTCGCTCACCAACGGATTCAAATCGGGACACAGCGCTGGATGGATGAGCTAGCCATTGAAACCAAACGCCTCCAGCCGCAGCGCGATCAGTTAGAAAGCCACGGCAAAACCGTGATTTGGCTGGCCGTAGACGGCACGATTGAAGCCATCATGGCGATTGCCGATGCCGTAAAGCCTTCTTCGGTCACGGCCATTCGAGCATTGCAAAAGATGGGCTTAGAGGTCGTAATGCTGACGGGGGATAACCGCCGCACGGCAGATGCGATCGCAACAGAAGTCGGTATTCACAGAGTGCTGGCAGAGGTGCGCCCAGATCAGAAAGCCGCCACGGTTGAAAAACTGCAGTTAGAAGGCAAGATTGTCGCCATGGTCGGAGACGGGATTAATGATGCCCCGGCCCTCGCCCAAGCTGATGTGGGCATGGCGATTGGGACAGGAACCGATGTTGCGATCGCAGCCAGTGACATCACGCTGATCTCAGGTGATTTGCAAAGTATTGCGATCGCAATCCAGCTCTCTCGCGCCACGATTAGCAACATCAGACAAAATCTCTTCTTTGCCTTTATCTACAACATGGCGGGCATTCCGATTGCCGCTGGCATTCTCTATCCGATTTTCGGTTGGCTACTCAATCCCATCGTGGCCGGTGGCGCGATGGCACTCAGTTCTGTCTCGGTGGTGACAAACGCCCTGCGGCTACGGAACTTTCAGCCTCGGTCGCTGAGCTAGATACGCAAAATCAAAGCAGGAGGAAAGGAGAATGCTCAAGACAGCGATATTTTTCAGCACACTGGCAGGATTTGGATTTCTGCTGGGCGTAATTTCAGGGTCACTGATAGGGTCGCTGGGCTAGGAGACGTTCAAATGGTGAAGAAAACAGCAATAATTAGTGGTCTTGCCAGCTTCGGGTTGCTGCTAGGACTGACTTCAGGGCAAGTCACAGCCCAGATGCATGGAACAGAATCCTCTGCAACCACTCAGGCAGAGCCGTTCCGTCGTATTGAGCAACCCATCGGCAACCGCATTGCTGTAACCCTGGGGGGTCTGGGGTTGATCGGTCTAGAACTATGGTGGTTTTTGCTGCATAAACCACACTCTCGGAAAGCGACTGTAGCGGAGGGGATTCAGGAAGTGACCGTTACCGTTGATGGCGGCTATGAACCCAGCCTGATTACCGTACAAGCGGGTCAGCCTGTACGGATAAGCTTTGATCGCAAAGATCCCAGCAGTTGCCTTGAAGAAGTAAAATTCCCTGACTTCCACATTGCTCAAAAACTCTCGCTCAATACAGTCACTTTGATTGAATTCACGCCTGACCAGCCAGGTCAATATGAGTTTACCTGCGGCATGAACATGTTCCGAGGCGTGATTGAGGTGCAGGCCAGGGCAGCAGGTCTCACAAGATAGGTTTACACCTTGACCGTTGTGATCCAGCTCAATGCAAAGATATAGGCTAACCTTGCACCCTATCCCGTTCTTTGACTAATGATTCGTAAAATTAGCTTTCTGTTGCTTTGGTTGGCCTTTGCCAGTTATGCCTTCCTGCTGGCACCGGGTCATCAAAGTGATGCGCTTGGGTTGATTCAAAAGCTCACGACAGGCCAATGGGAGGACATCAACCCCTTTATTATTGCTCTGTTCAACCTCATGGGAATTTGGCCCATGGTTTATGGGGGCGTTTTATTTGCCGATGGTCGGGGGCAAAAAGTCCCGGCTTGGCCCTTTGCGGCTGCATCCTTTGGGGTCGGTGCGTTTGCGATCTTGCCGTATTTAGCGTTTAGAAAACCGGCCTTAGCGTTTGTTGGTGAACCCGATCGCCTCCTCAAGTTTTGGGATTCTCGGTGGCTGGGGATTGTGTTGGGGGGAAGTGCGATCGCGCTTCTCTGGTACGGCCTCACCCAAGGCGACTGGAGTGCTTTCATTCAGCAGTGGCAAACTAATCGCTTTATTCACGTGATGAGCCTCGACTTCTGTCTGCTTAGCCTTTTATTCTCTACGCTGATCAAAGACGATCTCATCCGTCGTGGAATGAATCCGCAATGGTGGCTGTTATCCTTGATTCCCTTGCTTGGCCCCATCACATATTTAATAGTGCGTCAGCCCTTAGCAAGTAGCGATCGCTTCGTTTCTAATGCTGCGTCATAGAACAGAGTTCAAAAGAGTTCATCCGTTGAACCGATCGCGGGTTAATCGAAAGATTGCAGCAGCCTACAAAAAACCCCGCTGTTTGCGGGGAGAATCAGAGTTTTTATTTGTTGGGTTGAGGCGTCATTCGTAAATAGGGCTTAATTTCGGTGACGCCTTTCGGGAAGCGCTGTTTTGCCTCTTCGGTAGGAATGGTGGGGGCAACCACAACATCCTCGCCGTCTTTCCAGTTCACAGGGGTTGCCACACTGTAGCCATCGGTTAACTGAAGTGAATCAATGACCCGCAAGATTTCTAAGAAGTTGCGGCCAGTACTGGGGGGATAGGTAAAAGAAGTACGCAGCTTCTTAGCCGGATCGATAATGAAGACAGTGCGGACTGTAACCTTTGCGTTAGCGTTGGGGTGAATCATGCCGTAGAGGTCAGACACTTTTTTATCTGCATCTGCCAAAATGGGATAGTCCACCGTTGTGCACTGAGTCTCGTTGATATCAGCAATCCAGCCTTGGTGAGACTCGCCATCATCAACGCTGAGGGCGATGGTTTTGACGTTGCGCTTGTCAAACTCAGGGCGCAGCTTGGCAACTTCCCCCAGTTCTGTGGTGCACACGGGGGTATAGTCTGCCGGGTGGGAGAAAAGAACGACCCAGCTATCGCCTGCCCAATCAAAGAAATCAAGGGTTCCAGCCGTCGAGTTTTGAGTAAAGTTGGGGACAGTATCGCCCAGTTGCAGAGACATGGTATTAGAACTCCTGTGGTGATGTTATTAGCCTGTAACGGTCAGTTGACCTGCAGCTAGAAGATTGATGATCAGCGATCTAAATATTCATTAGAGCACCTTGCCTTGATCATGACATATAAGGTTAGCGCCAATCTCCGGTATTCCGACCGGGATACAGTTCTTAATATCGTGTTTAGGTGGTAGAAGGCTAAGGGAGGGTGTGCTACTCATGATGCTTTTGGATCAAATCGTGGATTTTATGCCTGACCTGACAGAGGCTCGTTAGGATAATGCAAGATCTTGCAATATCTAATGTTGTCAAAAATAGGGTGTGAGTATGCTCCCCAAAGAACTGGGTTGGTTTGATGCCAATGTGCAGCCCATTGTCCGCACGGTAGAAAGCCACAAGCTGACCTATGCATTCACCTGGGAGGTCAAGCGGCGACAGGACCATTCTCAATACTGCCAGTGGTATTACCGGGTTGCAGAGCAACATCGCCGAGAACTCGAACAAATGAAGGGCGATATTGATATTTTGGGTTGGGTCCGTCGAGATCGCCGTTAGTGGTCATTTGTATTGAATTCTGGGGTCCAGCAGGGCATAGGACAAATCCACGATCAGGTTAATGATGGTGTAGGCCAATGCAACGAACAGAACTCCTCCCAGCACAACAGGGTAATCGCGAGCAAAAATGCCGTCGTAGATCCATGATCCTAATCCCGGCCAAGCAAAGATAGTCTCGGTGAGGATTGCGCCGCCTAATAAGGTGCCAAACTGTAGCCCCACCACAGTAATGACGGGCAGCAATGCATTTTTGAGGCTATGGGTAAGGACAATGTCGGTTTCGGCTACGCCTTTGGCACGGGCTGTGCGAATAAAATCCTGCGATAGGGTGCCTAACATAGCACTGCGGGTAATGCGAGCCACCACGGCCAATGGAATGGAGCTAAGGGTAAGGGCCGGCAGAATGAGATGAGCTAGGGCGCTTTGCAGCATGGTGGGGTCTAACTGTGCGATCGCATCTAACACATAAAACCCCGTTAGCGAATGACCAATGCCTACCCCCAAACGACCACTGGGAGGGAGCCAACCGAGGTTCACCGAGAAAAAATATTTGAGCAGCAGCCCTAGCCAATAAACGGGCATGGAGACGCCCACCAGGGATGCACCTAACGTCAGTTTGTCGATCCAGTGATGTTTGCGAACGGCAGACAGTATCCCTGCGGGGATGCCCAGCAGCAACGCTAACAGCAGTGCGGCGGTGGCGAGTTCAAAGGTGGCAGGCCAGCGATCGCCAATCTCTTGCCGAACAGGAATGCCAGAAATAATGCTGCGGCCTAAATCAAGATGAAAGAGTCGATTAAGCAGCGCCAGATACTGAAGCGGCAGCGGTTCATTGAGGCCCAACTGCTCTCGCAGGGCTTCCACCTGATCGGGGGAAGCACGTTCCCCCAGCATGGCTTGAGCCGGATCTCCCGGCAGTCCATGCAGAAAAAGGAACACCAATAGCGTGATTCCAAATAAAACGGCGACTAAACTCAAGAGCCGCTGCGTCAGGTAGCGCTGCATTAGCGGAGCTGTTCAAGGGATTCAGTCCCCAGAGGGCTGGGAGTCCAGCCCGTCACCGTGGTTCGTTTTGCCAATAGCGGCTGGGAATGGACGATGGGCAGTCGCACTAGCTCCTGCGCCAAAATCTGGTCAACTTGAGCATAAAGCCGAATTCGTTCACTGGGGTCTGCCACCTGACGGGCCTGATCGAGCAGCTCCAGAATCTGATCGTTTTGCCAAAGCCCCAAATCTGTGGTGGCTCCGGGGCCAAAGTGAGGATAGTAAAAGTTGTCCGGATCGCTGTAGTCCCCCGTCCAGCCCAGCATGAAGGATTGAAAACCGGGCTGGCGATTGCGATCGCTCAAGTACGCCGCCCAGTCCTTTGTTTTGAGGCTGACGTTGATGCCCACCTTGCTCAGGTCCGAGGCAAAGGCTTCCGAAATGGGCTTGGGGGTGGGGTAGTAGGGACGAGAGACGGGCATGTACCACAGCTCTAAGTCAAAGCCATTGGGATATCCCGCTTCGGCGAGGAGCTGTTTGGCCTTCGCCGGATCAAAGGGGTAGTCGGGTAGGGTTTTAGCCTGAAAGGCTTCCAGAGCAGGGGGAGTGAAATGATTATCGGTGGTGGCAAGATCGTTCCAGAAGGCTTTAACAATGGCGTCTCGATTGATGGCGTGGGCAATGGCCTGACGCACCTTTAACTTCGCGAGGGGGGCATAGCTAGGATTAAGCGCCAAATAGCCCACGTTAAACGACGGCCGCAGGATCGCCTCTAGATTGGGGTCGGCTTCAATTTCAGCTTGCTGATCGGGGGAGAGGTCAATGGTAAAGTCCACGGTCCCGGACCGGAGTTCGGCCAGACGGGCGGCGGGTTCGGTAATAAAACGAATGATGAGCTGTTCTGCTTTGGGCAAATCAGGTCGCCAGTAGTTTGGGTTTTTCTGGAGACGGATGAGATCGCCGGTCACCCATTCTTGAAACACAAAAGGCCCGGTGCCTACGGCCACTGAACCCGCCACTCCATAATCCCCTGCGGCCTTTTTAATTGCAGCAGGACTCGCCATGCCAAAGTATCCCGAAGACAGCGCCGCAGGGAACCCGGCAAAGGGCTGCTTGAGGACAAACTCAATGGCTTGTGCATCGACGACTTTTACGGCCTGCAGCAAAGAGACTTCATCCCCTTTAAACCCACCAAACAGATTGGCCCAAATTTCGTAGGTCTTGCCTGCATCGCGAAACCCTAGGGGGCTTTGAGGATCCCACCAACGTTCAATATTGTCCTTTACTGCAGAAGCATTGAAGGGCGTCCCGTCATGGAATTGGACGCCTTCACGCAGTTTAAAGGTCCAGGTTAGGCCATCATTAGAGGCGTTCCACTCCCTTGCTAGCCCTGGTATCAGCTTTGTTTCTCCTGGCTGAACATGGACGAGGCGATCGTAGATTTGCTGCTGTACATAAATAGAGTTGCCGTCGGTGATGTTGCCCGGCTCAAGATTGACCGGCTGACCGGCAGAGGCAAACACCAGGGTGCCGTCAGGGGTGCGATTCGTTTGGGGGCCGCTTCCACAGTTGGTGAGAATGAGCAGAGAAGCCGTCGCTAAGAAGACGATTAGCCAGCGCGATCGCAACCGCGCCATAGAAAACACGCTCAGGTCAATCATTGAAGTTTGATTATTGAGGGGATAAACAGCACCACTCCCCCGATTGAAGCAGCTTCTGCCGCTTTTGTCTTGCTCTAGTGGACTGCCTAGATTTTGTCTAGTTTGATGGGGGCAAAATCTGTGCTAGCTTAAGAACTGCTCAAGAGTGCGGGTGTAGTTTAGTGGTAAAACCTTAGCCTTCCAAGCTAATGATGGGGGTTCGATTCCCCCCACCCGCTTTTATCGTTACGACAATAGTCTACAGGCCAGACACTCGACGAAGATTTAGCGATCGCCCTATCCTAGAGATATTCAGTGTCGAAGGAGTTGTACTGTGGTTCAAGCTGCAAGCGTTACGGCTGAGACGATAGCCCCTTCAGCACAGTCAGAACAGCGTCTCACGCTTCACAACATTAGTTGGGACACCTACGAAAAAATTCTAGTGGCGTTGGGTGAGCATCGAGCAGCCCATCTTACCTACGATGAGGGAGTGCTGGAGTTTATGGTTCCGTTAGAGGCCCATGAAAATTCCAGTGATGTGATTGGGGCTTTCATTCGAGCATTGGTGGTAGAGAGTGGGCAAAATCTCAAAAGCATGGCTTCGACAACCCTCCGTCGTCGAGCCTTGCAAAAGGGCGCTGAGCCGGATAAGTGTTTCTATATTCAAAATGAAGCGCAGGTCAGAGGGCGGCAGGTTGATTTAGAGCAGGATCCACCCCCAGATCTTGTGGTCGAGGTGGACATTACCCATACAGATATTGATAAGAATGCTTTGTATGCCAAGCTGGGTGTACCTGAGTTCTGGCGCTTTAACGGCAGAACTCTGACCCTCTATCAGTTGCAGGTGGGGCAGTATACCGAGGTGGAGGTCAGTCCGACTTTCCCTTGGGCCAATGAAGATGTGTTCTACACCTATCTAAAGCGCTGCAGGTCTAGCGGCGAAGCAGAAGCCCTTCGCCAGTTGGCGGTTTGGGTTGCTTCTCATAGGCCACAATAGACCTCGCTTTTAAAAGCTTCTACCATTCTTTATTGAAAATTGAGGTGTCTGGGAATGCGATCGGGTTTGGGCTTTGCTGCAGGATGTGTGCGTCTCGGCGTAAGCAGGGAGAGTGGGCACGGCCAATCCTACTAGCTTTTGAACATGGGTCAGGGCCACTGGTAAACGTCGGCGTGAGCAATGGTTCCGTCCGGCAAAATGGTAGCCATCATAGTGACACTCTTCAGATTGGCTCCAATACAACCTCTCAAGTCAACGCGTCTCAGGCTAACTTCCATGAAATTGGCACCAGTAAGAATAGCTTTACTCAAATTAGCCCCATCGAACATAGACTGACAGAGATAGGCGTCAGTCAAGTCAGTGCCGACCATTTGAGCACCCCAGAACAAGGCCCTGCCGCAAACGCCTCTCATATTGGCTTGACAGAGATTAGCTCCAGCGAGAGAAGTATTCTCCAAAGCAGCTCCTTCCAAAATAGCTTCTCTGAGGTTAACGCCAGCCAGATAAGCATCACCCAATCCGGCATTTTGCAAGTTGGCTCTTTCCAAGTCAGCTCCTTGCAGACTAACTCTAGCCAAGCAAGCATCACTCAGGTTGATATCCCTCAAATCGGTTCCAGCAAGGTTGGTATCACTCAAATCAACACCACTGAAATCCCTTTCCCCAGCAACATAACGCTCCAACAATTCCTCAGCAGTCATAACAACACCTCCCAAACCACAACAGTACCCACCTGGGCACAACTCCTCCAGACCTCAACCCTATTTAATCTCAACATTGAAATCATCGATATCCCCACCGGTCAACTCGCCGAAGCCATCATTACCAAAGGCTCTGGGAGAGTTTGAATTCGGAGTTTTCCTCTATGGCGACTTCTGATTCTGCAGTCTGTGGTCGCTATGACCTCCCCACCGCCATCGTTCACGGAACCAGAAACTTTGCAGGCTTTATCGAAAGCCATACCGCTTGCGATCTCACTGAGATCGCAACGTCGAAAGCCATCAACGGTACCCACACCTTCATCACCGACGGTATCCCAGCCCCTATCTCCACAATCTCCCCAACGCCATCCGGTCTTTCAACTCCGAACTCAACGTCGCTGTTGAAAACGTAGCACCTACCCTTACTCTCGACGCTCATATTGCGTCTTACGCAATGCGCTAAAATACAAACATAAGTATCAAATCTTCTTAATGATTGAGAGCATCAAGCATAAGGGGCTGAAGCGGCTATGGGAGAAGAATGATGCCTCGAAAGTCAATCCAGAGCATGTTCCCTTACGGTTCGCTCATTTTCAGGGTGGGTCGTCAGATTGTGGCCCAAGGCGAGTATAAATCTCGGTTGGGAAGTTCATTAACTTCAAAATCCTTTGCTGGAGGGGATTAAGAACGGT
>JBHJNL010000018.1:0-2530 GCA_050330855.1 Thermosynechococcaceae cyanobacterium
AGCGATCGCCCAAAACTCAGCAAAAACCACTCCGAAATGATAGCAAAAGCCAACCCAAACCGAGCTGAACGCAATAAAACTTGAGAAAATGTATGTTTGAGAGAAAAATGTGACGGCAGGGGCGGAGTCTAACTATATTTAGCCTGCAGTTTGCAGACTAAATAATCTGCCGTTTCAGGCCAGTCAAACACTACAGCAGAGACTGCATCAGTCTTATAGAAGACTAACACCTCAATGATCACGAGTGAGTATCCTGCAAAATTTAAATATAGAAATTGGCTTCAGAACAGTTATAACTGTTACTCCATAATACTTCTAGGTGTCTTTGCTGCAAGCTCTGCAGGCATTTAGGCTGCATTGGGCTGCATAATCCCCGAAAACAGGGTTTTATCCGTCCTCTTATAGAAGCCTCACTACGGTGGAATTGAGATCGCATCCCTAGAACTGATCTGATAAATGTTCTTGAAGTGTCTCCAAACTGATCGGTGATAAATCCGTGAGTCGGTAAGTCTTTGTCACCTGCGGATATTGTCGCTGAAAAGATCGACGATAGGCTAGATCGTAGTGTTCTTCTAACATTGACTGCACAAACGCTGACCACTGCTGAGCATTAATGAGGTCAGCCCAGTGCTGAATCCGTGCCTTGCCGTAGCGAGAGGTCAGCCGCTCTAGCTTTTGTTTAAGCTGTTGGGGATTTTCAATCCATTGAGGATACTCAGCTAAAAGATAATTAACGCGATCGCAAACTGCAACCTGCAATTCCACCCCCGTCGATGCCTGCATTTTCTTCCATAGGGCTTGGGGCAAATAGACCTGACCGATTTTGCTGCTTTCAGCCTCTAGCCATACCGGCCGACCGGGATCTAACTGCTGCAGCGCAGCCAAGAGTCGAGACTCAAATCCCTTCTGGGTCGGCTGGGGTGAATCAAATAAGACCCCCAGCAGAGAGCCGCGATGGTTAGCAAGCCCCTCAAGGTCAAGAGCTTGGGCCGGTAGCGTTTGCAAAATATGGGTCTTAGCCGATCCCGTTAGCCCCGCCAAAATGCGGTATTCAAATTGGTTAGGGAGGGTTTCGAGTTGCGATCGCACCCAAGCTCGGTAGGTCTTATATCCACCCTTAAGCAGGGTCACGCGCCAGCCAATCTGGGTTAAAACCAACGACATACTGCCCGACCGCTGCCCACCGCGCCAGCAATATACCAAGGGGTGATAATCCTTAGGCTTGTCAGCAAAGTGGTGCTGAAGATGAAACGCGATATTCTCAGAGACTAACGCAGCCCCCAGTTTCCGAGCCTTGAACGGAGAGTCTTGCTTGTAGATGGTGCCCACCTGCGCTCGTTGTTCGTCGTTGAGCACCGGCAGATTGATCGCACCAGGGACGTGATCTTGGGCAAATTCAGCTTGCGATCGCACATCGATAATATCGCTATAGGTTTCATCCCAGGGTTGCTCTGTCAGTTGAGGCGTTGGCGTCATTCCATTGATCCCGATAGCTGGGCCGGAGCTGCAGTGGTGCGACGTGCCCAGACAATCCCCAGCAATACAATCATGCCACCAACGCCTTGCCACAGTCCCAAGGCTTCGTTGAAAAAAGCCCAAGCCAGCAACGCCGCCACCACCGGCTGCAATAGCAGGCTCAAAGACGAAAAAGCAGTGGGCAAGTGAGCCAGGGCATAGATAATTAAGCTCTGCCCCAGCACTTGAGAGATCAGCGCTAGCGCAACCAGCACCAGCCATCCCTGCAGCGTTGTGGGGACTATCTGCTCTCCGGCAGCAGCGGCAATGAGCAGCAGCAGGCCGCCCCCCACCAGGCTCGTCCAGAACGAAACCACCACCGTTGAAAACTGCAGCCGCAGGCGAGCCACCGACAGCATATAGCCGGCATAAAAAACCGCCGTCAACAGGCCCAGAGCATCTCCCCAGAGATGCTGAGCGTCAAGCTCTACACTGGCGCTGACCAGCAAGCAAGCCCCCACTAACACCAACACCACTGCCCCGAAAAATGAGCGAGAGCAGCGTTGCCCCCACAGCAGCCAGCTCCCCAGCACTACAAAAATCGGCGCAAAGTTAGCCAGTAGCGTCGCATTTGCCACCGACGTCAACTCAATCGACCAGTGCCACACCGCTAAATCTGCGGCAAAGAACGCGCCAGAAATGACGAGTGCCAAGCCCGTGGGGCGCTTCACCGTTTCTGCCGGTTCAGTCTGTAACCAAACCCAAAAGAACGGTAGGGCAAGCAGCAATCGATAGCAGGCCGTTGCAGACGGCCCCACCTCACTCAGTCGCACAAAAATCGGTGCAAAACCGATACCCACCGCTCCACAGAGCAGCGCGATCAGTGGTCCTGCTCCTGCTGGAAGTTGTTTGGCTGGCATCTCTCTATCCTAGGGCGATATCGCACACCTAGAGAGATCGGGTACCAACTTAAGGCGGGACAGCTTGCCCCGCATAGATTTTAGCTTTTGCCTGATAGAGTAAGCGCTTCAGCCATTTTCGTTAGATAAGACCCAGACCAAGGTGTCCCGCTTTA
>JBHJNL010000019.1:0-17995 GCA_050330855.1 Thermosynechococcaceae cyanobacterium
GATTATGAACGGTTGCCCGAATCATCAGAAGCAATGATCTATATTTCTATGATCCGGCTGATGGTCAGGCGATTAGCCTAAATTGGTAGTGACTGACACTTTTCATACATCCTCTTAGAGTCCCGTCTTCTCTAAGATTTGAATCGGTGAAATATCAGCAATATTACCTGTATTCGACTTCAGCCCAACGGCCCGATCACCCTTGGGGAGCTGCTGCTCAGGATTACGTGAGCCAAACATCGCCACCACCTGAGTATCCAGAGCCACGGCCAGATGCATAGGGGCACTTTCGGGGCAAATCAGCACCTTAGCCCCCTCAATTAGAGCCGCTAATTTGCCAATATTGGCCGTCGCACTCAGCTTTAAAAAAGAACTCTTATTCATTAACACCCGTGACCAGTCCGGAAACTTAGGATCGTCAATGAGCACCACAGGTAAATCGGGCTGGCGTTCCTGCAGCCCTCGAATCATGGATTGCCATCCATCAATGGGGTAGAGGTCGAGGGGGTTCAAGCGCGGATAGATATCGCCATGGAGAATGACATACCCCTGCTCACTCGAAATGCCGAGACGTTCCTGTTCTGATTTAGCCCATTGCCGATCGGAGGCGGGGATGCTGATTTCAATGTCGGGGCAAGTCCCAGTGATACCAATCCCCTGCAGCAGATCATGGTACTGATCAGCCATGTATTGCTTGGTATTGAGGGGGACGGTATGGGTAAAGAACCGATCGCTAGAGCCGCTGTAGGCCACCCGTGTCGGAATGCCCGTTAGCCACAGCAAAAGGCCCATTTGCCAGCCTTGACCCATGTAAAGGACTGCATCATATTCGCGATCACGTCCCATCCCAATCAAGTTACCCCAATCAGCCGGTCCGGTTCGGCCCATAAAGTCAAAGGTCAACACCTTATCGACAAGGGGCGACACTCGATAGGAGGCCTTGGCCCGTGGCTCGACGACCACATCAATCTGGGCATCAGGATAGCTATTTTGGATCTGCGTTAGGGTCGGGAAACATAGAAGCTGATCGCCAAGTCCACCAGGGATGAGAGCAAGTACACGAGTCATTGATTTCTGTAGTGCCGTAGAGTGATCCAAAGACTTGACGACTTCATTGTAGTAGAACATTGACCCCGACTAGCCGGTAGGATTAAAGGCAGCGAATAGACGAACAATCATGCATTTACTGATTCCTGCAGCAGGGGTAGGGCGACGAATGGGGAGCGATCGCAACAAGCTGCGGCTCCTGTTGCTGGGCCAGCCTCTATTAGCCTGGACCTTGCTGGCCGCCGATGCCTCACAGCGAATTGAGTGGATCGGTCTGATTGGTCAGCCCAATGACTGGCCCACCTGGAAGCAGCTCCTCATCGCCAGACACATCACCAAGCCGGTGCAGTTAATTGAAGGGGGCACCACAAGGCAAGAATCGGTCTATAACGGTCTCCAGGCTTTGCCGTCAGAGGCTGAGCGAGTTCTGATTCACGACGGGGCCAGATGCCTCGCCACGTCAGATTTGTTTGATCGCTGTGCCGATGCCCTCAACGACCATCAGGGACTGATTGCCGCTATTCCTGTCAAAGACACCATTAAGGTGGTTGGCCCCAACCAAATTATTGAAAGCACTCCCGATCGCGCTCAGCTTTGGGCGGCTCAAACCCCTCAGGGGTTTGCAGTATCGTTACTAAAGCAGTGCCATGAACAGGGGAAGCAGCAGGGCTGGGTGGTTACCGATGATGCTGCCTTGTTTGAGAAGTGCAATGTGCCAGTCCATATCGTGCCGGGGGAAGAAACAAATCTCAAGATCACGACGCCGGAAGATCTTGCGATCGCAACCTTAATTTTGCAGGAGCGCCAGAGTTCGCGGTAGCAAACCCCCAGCCCATACACGGCCTCTGCCCAGACAACATTGAGCGTTGCAGCCGTCGTAACAGTGATCTGGAATTGAAAAATTTACAAAACAATATGGTCTAGAGCGTTTTTACGCGAGAAATCTGTATAGGCTCAGCAATGCTAAATACAGGTGATTTTTTCTCCCTTAGTCTTGAGATCAAATACCTGAAAGACTTATATATCAAGCATTTTAGGAGACTTCAGTATTATTGGTCGCGATGATTTTTCTGGCAATTTCCGTTTAAGTGACGGAGACAGACTCAAAGAAATCCTGAAATCCTTACAATTTAATGGCTCTAGCGATACTATATTGGGCAGATACCCTTTAGAATAAGCCATTGAAAGTTTGATGCTGTAGGACTTCCAGCTCTCTGGACAGGTTTTCCTCATTTAACTAACTCTTGAAGTTAGTCTTGGATGCCTTCTTTACAGACTCAAAAGTTCTTAACCACGCTTAACCAATCATTAGGAGTGACCAATGAATAAAGGCGAACTCGTTGACGCGGTTGCTGATAAGGCAAGTGTAACCAAAAAGCAGGCTGATGCTGTACTATCGGCTGCACTAGAGACCATTATCGAAACCGTCGCAGATGGCGACAAAGTGACCCTCGTTGGGTTTGGCTCCTTCGAACCACGCGATCGCAAAGCTCGTGAAGGCCGCAACCCCAAAACTGGCTCTAAGATGAAAATCCCTGCCACCACGGTTCCGGCATTCTCTGCTGGGAAACTTTTTAAAGAGAAGGTTGCGCCGTAGATAGCGGCCATCAGACCTTGATTAGACCTCTCCATGGGGGCAACTTAAACTGGGCTGCAGGTCTAGTGGGTTGCTTGCCGGGAGAGGTTTTAGATTTTTCAGCCAGTATTAATCCCTTGGGGCCACCCGCCAGCGCCCTGGTCGCCATCGAAGCCCATCTTAAAGATATCAACGCCTACCCTGACCCATCCTCTACAGAACTGCGGCAGGCTTTAAGCGTATTTCATCAGATTCCTGCCGACTGGATTTTGCCAGGGAACGGTTCTGCCGAACTCTTAACCTGGGCCTGTCGAGACTTAGCCCAGCTTTCTACCGTTCACCTGATGGTGCCTGCCTTTGGCGACTACCAACGGGCCTTAGCCGCCTTTGATGCCGTTATCCAAACGCACCCCCTTGATGTCGGCCAAGCATCACAGCCGCTGCCCGTCCCTGACGCAGGAGCCGGTTTGTTGCTCAACAATCCCCATAACCCCACGGGCTACCTATGGCATCAGGATGCCTTAATGGCTTGCCTAGAGCATTTTGAGCAAGTGGTGATCGATGAAGCCTTTATGGATTTCTTACCCGAAGCGGAGCAGCAGAGCCTGATCCACTGCGTTACAGAGCATCCTCATCTGGTGATCTTGCGATCGCTCACTAAATTCTTCAGCTTGCCGGGATTACGATTGGGCTATGCCATTGCTCACCCTGGCCTTCTGCAGCGTTGGCAGCAGTGGCGCGATCCTTGGTCCGTTAATGTTTTAGCCAGTGCCGCAGGCATCGCGGTCCTTGAAGATAAAGCCTTTCAGAAGCGAACCCTAGCTTGGCTCCCGGAGGTGCAATCTCAACTGTTCACGGGCCTCCAGCAGCTACCAGGACTGACTCCCATCCCCGGCGTGGCGAATTTTTTCTTAGTGGAAAGCGACTATTCCGTCACCGCCCTGCAGCGAGCCGTTCTAGAGGCAGACCACATTTTGATTCGCGACTGTATGAGCTTTCCGGAACTGGGCGATCGCTATTTTCGAGTCGCGGTGCGAACAACTGCCGAGAATCAACGACTGCTCAATGCTCTGACTACGGTCTTGGCCGGCGTCTTGCCCACGGTCCCCTCCTCACGTCAGGATGGGGCTTGACCCTCACGATCAACCCTATGTCAGTGGACTACGACTTAGTCATTCTTGGCGATACCGACGCTGCGCGCTGGGCTGCAACCACGGCGGCTCAGTTCCATGCCCGTGTTGCGTTAGTCGGACAGCAGCAGTATCGCAGTCCGGTGCCTGGCTTCAGCAAAGTGATGGCGGTCGAGTCCACCGCGGCCCTGGCAGACTTGGGCGTAGACGTTGTTGCCGCCGATGGCTCCTTTGTCCGCAAGCCCAGTCTGCACGTTCAGACCGCAGAGCGAATGTTGAGATCGCGCCGCTATCTGCTGGCCTTAGCCCCCCCTTCGCAGCGTCCTAATCCTGACTATCTAACGGTGGAGGAAGCTGATGCGATCGCTCTATCTGCCACACACACAGAATGGCTCATCATTGGCGATGGCCCTACTGCTGTGCAGCTTAGTCAGGCATTAGCAAAGCAAGATCACGCTGTTACCCTCGCCACCTCGGCTCAGCTTCTACCGGTTGAAGAACCAGAGACTGCCATCCTCATTCAAGCTCACCTTGAAGCCGATGGCGTCCGTCTCCTCACCCATACTTCACCTTTAAATCAAAACTCGCGGTTAGAGTGGGGCCTCTCCCCTAGTACCAAAATAGTCTGGGCGCAGGACCGTAACGTAGCTCCGTCGCCCATGCTGGAGGCGTTAGGACTCACCCATAGCGAGCGAGGACTCTGGGTAGACGAGCATCTAAGAACCAGTCACCCCCGCATTTATGCCTGTGGTTCTATGTTGGGGGGCTATAACTTGCCCCATATTGCCAGGTATGAGGCCCATCTCGCAGTCAAAAACGCCCTCTTTTTACCCATTCACACCATCAATTACGATGCTTTACCCTGGGCCATCTTGACCGAGCCAGCCCTGGCACGGGTCGGCCTCACGACCGCCCAAGCTCAGGACCGATACGACCACGTCAACGTTTTCAGCAAAACCTACAAACTGCTGGAATCAGCCCACCGCCACGGGCAACCGACGGGCCTGTGCCAACTCGTGACGCGGGACAACAATATCCTCGTGGGGGCGCATTTGGTGGGGACTGCAGCGGCTGAAATGATTCATCCATTAGCCTTGGCCGTTCAGCAGCAGCAAACGATTCAAGAGATTGCAAACTGGCCGATGATTGCGTCTACCTTCTCTGAGATCATTCACCAAACAGTGCAGGTGCCTCACCCTAACCCAGGGGTGCTGGAGTGGTTATTTGATCGGCGGCGGCGCTGGAATCTCTAATCTTGCAGCGCTTCAAGACGGTCTCCCAAGTCTTTAAGGCGGATGGGTTTACTGATGTAATCATTCATCCCCGCCGTTAGGCAGGCTTCGCGATCGCCTTGCATCGCATTGGCGGTCATCGCAATCATATAGGGGCGCGACTCACCCGACCATTCCTGTACAATCTGTTGCGCTGCGGTAAGGCCATCCATCTGTGGCATCTGGACATCCATCAAGATCACGTCATAGGATTGCTGTCGGAGGCGCTCTAAGACCTCTAGACCATTGGTGGCAAGATCGGCCTCATAGCCCAAGCGTTCCAGCATTTTGAGAGCAACTTTTTGGTTGACGATATTGTCTTCTGCCAACAGAATTTTTAAAGGAGCCGTTGCCGTTTCAGGTTGAATAGCAGAATGAGAGTCGTGCGGCTGAGGGGCTAGCACCCTCAATAAAATTTGGTGAAGCCGTGCTTTTTTGACGGGTTTTCGCAACGATGCCGCAATCTGGAGCGATCGCTGTTCGGCTTCTGCCGTCACAGTGCCAATGGAGCTGAGCAACACAATGGGCGGGGGCAGGGCGATTTGCCGCTGGATCTCTGTGGTAAGGGTGAGGCCATCCATGACCGGCATTTGTACATCTAAGATCGCCAAATCAAAGCGGCGGCTTTGCAGAGAGGCCAGCGCTTCAGCACCAGAGGCAATCAGGGTTGGCACCATGCCCCAAGACTGGGTTTGCATCCCCAAGATCTGTCGATTGGTGTGATTATCATCAACGATTAAGACATGCTGCCCCTGTAAAAGTGTGGAGGCCTTCGGACTCTCTCGGTCAAGGTATTGAGGCGCAGCAGGAGCCACAATGGTAAAGCAGAATGTCGCGCCTTGGCCCTCGGTACTTTCGACCCAAATGCGGCCCCCCATTTGTTCACTCAGACGTTTGCTAATGGCGAGTCCTAGCCCCGTACCGCCATACTGACGCGTAATCGAAGAATCGGCTTGGCTAAAGGACTGAAAGAGGCGAGCTTGCTGCTCAGAACCAATGCCAATCCCGGTATCTTTAACAGCGAACAGAAGTTCGTATCTGGGGGCTGTCTCGGACAGAGCACCAAGGGGATGAGCGTTGAACGACACCACCACCTCGCCCGATTGGGTGAACTTAACGGCGTTGCTTAACAAATTAATCAAAATCTGCCGGAGGCGATGGACGTCTCCTACAATCAAGGTGGGCTGCTCTGAAGCTCTAAAGTAGATTAGCTCTAACCCCTTTTCCACTGCGTGCGCATTGACGAGATCAAGGGCTTCTTCCACACAGAGATCGATATTGAAGGGCTGCTCTTCTAGATCTAACTTGCCGAACTCAATCTTAGAAAAATCGAGGATGTCGTCGATGACGCTCAACAGAGCGGCCCCACTGGTGCGGGTGGTGTTGACCAGATCGGTCTGGCTATCGTCGAGGGGGGTGTCTAGTAATAAATCGGTGCTGCCAATAACGGCATTCATGGGAGTGCGAATTTCGTGACTCATCATGGCTAGAAATTCGCTTTTGGCCCGATTGGATGATTCCGCCTCCTGCTTGGCTTGCTGCAGTGCCTGCTCCGTTTGCTTAAGCTGGGTCAAATCCTGCATTTCAACAATAAAATAGGCCGGTTGATGATCTTCATCTCGCACAAGGGCAACACTCAGTAGGCTCCACACCACCGTTCCGTCTCGATGGAGAAACCGTTTTTCGGTTTGATAGCTCGGAATCTGGCCCACGAGCAGTTGTCTAAACGGTCGTCGGTCAGCGTCGAGATCGTTAGGATGGGTGAGTTCATGAATCGTATGCTGCCGTAATTGGGCCTCATCATAGCCAATGAGCTGGCATAAAGCGGGGTTAACCTGGAGCCACTCACCTTGAATCCCAACGAGAGCCTTGGCGGCTGCCCCGTAATTGAATGAGGTCCGAAAGCGCTCTTCGGTTTGGGCCGTTTGTCGGCGCAACCGATCTTCGCGCTGTTGCTGAAGGCGTTTTTGCTCAGTGACGTCTCGGTAGATTCCCCAGATACAGGTAACGTTGCCGTTTTCGTCTAAAGCAGAGGTATAAATGTTGTCGTAATAGCAAGTCTGCTCCCCTATCTCAAGGGTTCGCTCCACAAAGACCTGCTGCCCAGTTTCGTAGGCTTCTTCTAAAAAAGGTTCAATCTCATCGGCCTGATCACCCAATAATTCCCGATGGGTATGCCCGATGATTTGCTCCGGGGATAGACCCAGTAAGGTCGCACCACTGCTGTTGATGGCGACATAGCGAAACTGCAGATCAAAGGCTACAAACGCATCGCTGGTTTGCTCGACAAAGGCAAGAAACTGTTGGGCGATGTGAGCCTCAAGATTTTTAGACACTGCAAATCTATGCCTGCAAGGCCGGAAAGGTTTCACTGATCACAGTTTGCATCGCCTGCTTTTGCTCATCATCGTATCCCCACTTTTGTAAGAAGTCGGTATAGGCTCCCGTCTCAGTGGTGAGGCTTTGCCAGAGCTGCTGGGCTTCTTGCTCCACCGCCGGGAGCTGAACCTGCTGAATGATGGCCTTCGTTCGCTGCTGCGTCTGTTGAGATTGCTGGGCCATCTCGGTATTATCTTGACGGCTGTGGGTGAGGGTCATGGCGGTGGACATGACTAGGTTCTTGACCAACAGCTCTGCCACGATGTCAGGGGCTGTACAGAGAGCGGTTGCGATCGCATCACTCTTGGCTTGAGGCAACTTAAAGTCATTGGTGAGAAAGGTGACAAAAAAGCCCCGCGCCCCGTTCATTGTGACAACCAGATCTGAGACATGGGATTCAATCTCAGAGGGGGCAAGCTGATCGATGTCGGTGAGGAGTGTTTGGGTAAATGCGATCGCACCTTGAAAACTAACCTTGGGGGGCACTTGAAAATCTGTCGGCATTGAAGAAGACCTATAGCTAGGTGGGCTGTGTTTCATAATTCTAAACGGTGCTATGGCTCACTGCCTGTAGGCATCTTTCCGATGGCGACAACTGAGAATCAGGATAATTAATTTTTGGTCATTGATCTCATATCGAACTCAATAGGTACCGATGCGAATACGGTATTCGTTGCAATAGCCCTTGAGTTTTTTAGTCCCGGCAGGGCGAGGGTTATTAGATAACTGCGCTACTTTCTCTAAGATAGAGCCGCATCGATTCTGGGGGATTCGATTCAGTTGCTTCTGAACGGGTTTAGGGATGATGACTTGGTAAGTCATCAAGCAGATTGCGATCTGCTGGCTATATATTCTTCGATAGTTTGATAGTCTCCTGTTTCATAGGCATGACGGGCTGCGGTTACTTCAGCAACAACGTCTGGATTGTTTTCCATGTCCACTTCTTCGGATTCAAATACTTGGTCTTCAAGAATATCGAGTAATTGCCGTTGTTGCCCCAAGCTTAAAGAGGTAATTGCTTCAACGAGCGATTCGAGAGTAACTTCTACACTAACTTTGGTACTCATGTAATTTTCCCCTGGGTAGAATTATCGTTCATTAATCAAACCTCCTACGTGCCCCAAAGAATATTAAAGGTACTTAAGCACGATATTGGCAGCAACAATGATGACAATTCCGACTAGGCCTTTCCAAGCAAACCCATCTAGCTTATCTGAGAGCGCCTTCACCTCTACTCGAACATCTTTAATCTCAGCCCGAACATCTTTGAAGTCAGCCCGAACATCTTTGAAGTCAGCCTGTATTTCGGTGCGGAATGCCTTCAACTCAAGGTCAAGTCGATCAATCGCTTTCTCGTTATGGCGGACATTCTCTTGTGTTCTGGCTAATTCATCAGCCGGGTTGATGCTGGCTTGAGTCATCGCTTTTATTCTATGACGAGAGGAATGTCTGGGTATCACGGTACACTGCGATACCGCCTTCATCATAGCTCAGGAGATTATTGCGGCGGCAAGTTCTCTGCATCTATGGACGGCCCGATGGGGAGCATCCCACTTTCGACAAAACATTCTCAAGATGATCTGAAACCATTGATTCCGCTGTTGCCTAAAAGAGTATATCTGCGAAAGTGGGATGCTCCCGCCCGATGTCCAATGCGAATGCCAGATATTTGAGCGTCGGGGTGATACTTCAATGCTGCTGATACCGACATGTAAGAGCTACAAAGCCGCGTCACCAGCCTCATAGATCAACCGTCCGTACTTGGCAACATCTTCTTTTCGATTTGTACAACAAGAGCTAGATGAAGCGTCTTTGCGAGAGGGGTATCAAGATATCCTGCAAGGACAACCGATTGAGGTATTGTCAGACTCCAAGCAACTCAGACTTTTTGAGCGAAAGGCTTCTTTTTATAGTGAAGTGTAGAGCTAGCAGTCTTCACCTGAACAAAAATATGTCGCAAAGATACTACAGCTCTGAACTACGAATATCCTGAACTGAATTTTCTACTTGCAACGGCTCAAAACCGGTCGGAGATCATCGCACCTGAGACTTGTAGATCTCAGTACCCCGTCTAAGAACTCTTCTTTGCTTTACTTGGGTTGTCGAATAGCCATCGCATTGATGTATAAATGCACCGTTTCTAGATTCTAAGCAATGTGTCGCGATGTGCTGTGGCAAGAGAATTTGTGATTTTAATCGCTGAGTGATTTGAGCATCGCTTGAATCACAGGTTTGAGGTTTTGTAAATCCTGTTGCGTGGTGTCCCATAAGATATCAAGTTTGACACCGAAGTAGGCATGGATCAGTTTATCGCGCATGCCTGTGACACCTTTCCAGGGAATGTCTGGATATTGCTCTCGCAGGGTGGGTGGGATTTGTTTGGTGGCTTCACCGATAACTTCGATGGCGCGGGTCACAGCAAAGATCGTTTTAGCATCATTCTGGAATTTGTCAAAGGTCATACCGCTGACAAACTGTTCAGCCATATCGATGGTGGTCAGAATGTCTTGTAGATAGTCGCGGATATCCCGTTGGGTCACAGATAGATCACCTCTTTTATAATCCGTTGACCGATGTGGGGTTTGAGGGCGTCTTTCATGACCAGATCAACTTTTTTGCCGAGGGCTTCGCTGAGATCATTTTCGAGCTGACAGAAGGTGAAGAGGCCGAATCGGAAGTCTGGATCAAATTCGACCAAGATGTCTACGTCGCTGTTGTCGGTTTGCTCACCCCGTACATAGGAGCCGAAGATGCCCAGTTGAGTGATGTGGTAGGTCTGCTGTAGGGAGGGTTTGAGGTAGCTCAGTTTAGTTTTAAGAGTGTCTAATGCATTCATTACACTACCTCCGAGATAGTTTGCTTGTCAGCTTCGATAGTCGTTTAGACAAAAATCACGCGTTATTCTGTCTTGGAGGGGAGCAACATAGTGCTTTCTATCTCTTCCCATGCATTTCGCGAGACTCGCACTGCAGCTTCTTTACACTGCACCATTAAGTTATGGATGTAGAGGTAGCTAAGAAGTTTACCAGCATCTACCGAAGATATGTCGAGAAACGTCAGGTCAAGATTTAGAGCGTTATGGCACAACTGCGGTAAACGATCACTGATGGTCTGCAACTGTTTTGCAGAAACTTGATTGTTAGCTATTAGGGAAGGTAGGGATCCTATTTCTTCAATCACAGGAGCAAAATCAACTGAAGAGTTAAAAACTTGGGTGCTGGCAAGAGCGCTGGCGCTGGCGAGGAGAAGGGCTCTGGCGAGGCTGAAATCGAGGTCACTGGCGCTGGAGAGGGCGAGGTCACTGGCGCTGACGATGGCGAAGGCGAGGTCACTGACGCTGGCGAGGGCAAGAGCACTGGCGAGGCTGAGGATGAGTGAGATGGCTATATACCGTCTGACGAGGGGTGGAGCATCACTGTCAGAATAAGATGTGACTTGTTCAGCCCAAACAAACAGTGTTCGTAAAGTTGATGAGTCGATCTGTTGTTCGGCAGTTTGATTCATAAGCCGCAGCATCTTGTCTGCTTTAGATAGTAATCCTGGGACCAGTAATAAAACTTCCCGCCAACGCTGCTCGGTGAGATATTGCTTCACTATTTCTTCAAAGTCTTGGCTGATGTGCTGAGCCACGAGATATTCCTGGAGTGTCAAATGAGAAAAGGAATACACATCCTCAGCGCGTTTAACGAGAATACCCTGTTGCTCCGCAATGGCGTCTAACACTGCTTTACTATTGAGATACTTGGGCTTATCAACCGAATCTTCCAGAAAATTTCTGATCTGGTCAATCAGCTCTTGCTCCGTAAAGAAAAGCTGATCATTCACAAAACTCTGATAGGCAATTTCAGCCAACATCACCTTTTCTAATGCAGTATTTAATCCTTCATAGACAGGAACATGTCGAACTCGCTTCTCTGCAGCCCATTCATCAAGCAAGATATCCAAGGCTTTTCGGTACAAAGTAGCGCGGTGGGCAGCAAAACTTTGCTTTTTGTCATAATAGATGCACAAAAAGGTTAGCAAGAGAGGGGTTTGGACCAACTCCTTGGCTGATTTTTGACTGTCTTCATTCAACAGCATCCAGCATTGATTTGCTGTGTCATTTTGCTGATCTAGAGTGGCAGTAAACCAGTTGTTGATAAACTGCTGAATTTGCTCGTCATCAAAATCAGCCAGTTCTATTTCAGTGAAATTGCGAAAACCACTCCGATAGGCCGCGACTCGACAGGAAACCATAAAGCGGTTGTTGTCGTAGCGATTGACAAAATTCTGAATCGCATCAATCACTTTATCCTGATTGGCTTTCGGGATTTCATCAAGTCCATCAAATAAAACGAGCAGTTTCCCCTGTCTCAGTGCCTCTTCAACAAAAGCTTCAGAAAAATCAAAACCGACGTTTGCAAATTCTTTAGCAATTGCCGCCTCTAAATCTACCAATGGGTTTTTAAACTGCTTCAGCTCTAGCATTATAGGAATGCAGTTATGCTCAAAGATATTGGCTTCGCCTCTAGCTGCAGCTAACCCAATGCGACGTAAATAGGTAGACTTGCCTGCACCCGGTCCACCCAAAACCATTAGACAAGGCTGTTGATTGGCAACCTCAATGCCGTTCTCTGGTTTGCCATCATCACTCAGACGACATTCACGTTGCTGAAACCGACGCAAGCCCCTATCTCGATAGGATTTTTCTAGGGCTTCTAGTGATTCAAACTGACGGATGCTGACATCATCTAAAATTCGTACACCAGTGTATATCTTGTCTAAGGCCAGCCCTTGACGCATCCCAAGTAGCTTAACCATGCCGTAGCGTTCTAGATATTTGTCTTCGTACTTGCGAAACAACCTAGCCCAAGTTGGCTGATCTTTGACGATTTTGATGCCTTTATCGACCGCCTTTTCTAAGATAGATGCGCCGACTTTTGCGATCGCACTCCCTGCGCCTTTTCCTGCAATCTCACCTAACGGACCGCTCATTAAACTACCTTTCATAGTTTCTTGGCTCTAGCGTAACAGCAAGATAGGAATACTTCTCCGCATCAATTGCTACTATTGGCTAGAACTTTCCGCTATTCTCCCCCCAGACTTGGGGGGGCCAGTGCAACACCTAGATCTCTGAACTCATATCCTGTACTGAGTTCTCCGCCATATATTGCCGCATCATTGAAGGCCACAGGAGCACAAAGAACCCCATCCAAGCTGAGAGCGGAATCGCAATCAAAACCGTCAGCCAAATGACATGGCTCAGAAACCAAGTCCCAAAAATAATGCCAAATCCTGTCAGTAAAATTGACCAGGGCTGACACCACCAGGGTTTATGATCCCAAGGTTTATAATCGGCAGCTTCATTCATCGGTGTAGGCATCCATTGAAGGGCAGCTACAGACTAGGTTGCGATCGCCAAACGCATTATCAACCCGACCCACCGCAGGCCAAAATTTACGCTCACGAACCCACGGTTCTGGATAGGCCGCCTGCTCCCGAGAGTAAGCATGCTCCCAGATGTCAGCTATCACGACTTCGGCGGTGTGGGGTGCATGCTTGAGGGGGTTGTCGGTGCGATCGCACTGTCCCAATTCAATCTCGGCAATCTCAGAGCGAATCGAAATCAACGCCTCACAAAACCGATCGAGTTCCGCCTTAGACTCACTCTCCGTTGGCTCCACCATAATCGTGCCCGGAACAGGCCAAGAGACGGTGGGGGCGTGGAACCCATAGTCGATCAGGCGCTTAGCAATATCATCAACTTCAATCCCAGCCGTCTTCTTCACCTCTCGCAGATCCAAGATGCACTCGTGGGCCACCATGCCGGTTTTGCCCTTGAACAACACGGGGTAATGCTTTTCTAAACGCTGGGCAATGTAATTAGCATTCAAAATTGCAACCTTAGTCGCCTGAGTTAATCCTTCAGCGCCCATTAGGGCAATGTAAACCCAAGAGATCGGCAAAATGCTGGGGCTTCCCCAAGGAGCCGCAGAAACGGCACCGATGCCCTCTTTGCGGCCCACAGCAATGACGGGGTGGGTGGGCAAGAATGGCTCTAAATGAGCCTGAACGCCAATCGGTCCCATCCCAGGACCACCACCACCGTGGGGGATGCAAAAGGTTTTATGGAGATTGAGGTGACAGACATCTGCGCCAATATCGCCGGGGCGGCAGAGGCCCACCTGGGCATTCATGTTGGCTCCATCCATATAGACCTGACCGCCGTAGTCATGAATGATTTGACAAATATCTTTAATCTCTTCTTCAAAGACGCCGTGGGTTGAGGGATAGGTGACCATTAAGGCAGAAAGATCATCTCGATACTGTTCGGCTTTTTGTTTGAGGTCAGCGACATCGATATTGCCGAATTCATCACAGCCGACCACAACCACTTTCATCCCAGCCATAACCGCGCTGGCGGGGTTGGTGCCGTGGGCAGAGTCAGGAATCAGGCAAATCTTACGGTGGCTGTCGCCCCGACTTTCGTGGTACTGGCGAATCACCAGCAGTCCAGCATATTCTCCCTGAGATCCGGCGTTGGGCTGCAGAGAAATCCCTGTGAAACCTGTGATTTCGGCAAGCCACTCTTCTAACTGTCGGAAGAGTTCTTGGTAGCCTTGGGTTTGCGCGATAGGGGCAAAGGGGTGGATTTGACCAAACTCAGGCCAAGTTACCGGCAGCATCTCTGATGTCGCATTCAGCTTCATCGTGCAGGAGCCGAGGGGAATCATGGAGGTGGTCAGCGATAAGTCCTTGCTCTGGAGGCGCTGCATGTACCGCAGTAATTCTGTCTCGGAATGGTACTGATTAAAGACAGGATGGGTGAGATAGGGGCTGGTGCGCTGCAGATTTTCCGGCAAGCTAGGGGTCGTCGCTGCCGTGAGGTCTTCTAGGCTGAGGGCGTTTTCACCAAAGATTTTGAGGATATCTAGGAGGTCAGCGGCGGTTGTTGTTTCGTCGAGGGAAATGCCAACGGTGTGAGGATCGACTGGACGGAGGTTGATTCTTTGAGATTGCGATCGCATCCCCACCACATCCCCACTCAAGCTTCCCAGCCGGACCTGAATCGTGTCGAAGTACTGCTCACTCACGAGTTCATAGCCGAGCTTCTTCAGGCCCGTTGCCAGCACGGCCGTCAGCAAATGGACTCGCTCCGCAATCTGCTTCAGCCCTGCAGGACCGTGATAGACCGCATACATACTCGCTGTCACCGCCAACAGCACCTGAGCCGTACAAATATTGCTGGTCGCCTTATCGCGGCGAATATGCTGCTCGCGGGTCTGGAGCGCTAACCGCAGGGCATCCTTGCCTTGAGCATCGTGAGACAGACCAACAATGCGACCGGGAATCTTGCGCTGATAGTCTGCTTTCGTGGCAAAAAACGCCGCATGGGGACCGCCATAGCCAAGGGGAACACCCAAGCGCTGACTGTTGCCCACCGCGATGTCGGCTCCGAATTCGCCCGGTGGCGTCAACAGCGTCAGACTCAATAGGTCAGTGGCAACGGTCACCAATGCACCCGCAGCATGGGCCTGTTCAATAAAGGCTTGGTAATCTTGAATCGAGCCATCCGTGGCCGGATACTGCAGCAACGCACCAAAGGTTTCGCCTTCTTCAAACCTAAAGGTCTGGTGATCACCCACAACAACATTGATTTCTAAGGGCAACGCACGGGTATGGATAATCTCAATGGTTTGCGGATGGCAAAGTTCCGAGACAAAAAAGGTGGTGGCGGTCTTTCTCTTTTGAACGTTGTAGCTCATTGCCATCGCTTCAGCAGCGGCAGTGCCTTCATCTAGCAGGGAGGCATTGGTGATATCTAAACCCGTCAGATCTTTAATGAGAGTCTGGAAGTTGAGAAGTGCCTCTAGGCGACCTTGGGCGATTTCAGCCTGATAAGGAGTGTACTGGGTATACCAGCCCGGATTTTCGAGAATATTCCGAAGGATGACGGGGGGTGTGATACAGCCGGAGTACCCCATCCCGATGTAGGAGCGGAAGATTTTGTTTTGGGATGCGATCGCACGTAACTCTTGCATCAGCTCATGTTCGCCCTTGCCCTCACCAAGCCGGAGGGGCTGCTCCATGCGAATCTGAGCTGGGACGACCTGATCAATGAGTTGATCGAGACTGTCGTACCCCATCTGCTCTAGCATCTGAGCAATCTCATCATCCTGCGGACCAATGTGGCGATGCTCAAAGCGATCTGTGGGCAGTAGTGCAGCGGGAATCTTAGAGGGGGCAGGCTCCTGTACCGAATGACCGTTGGAGGATGGGATATCGCGCCCATCTACCTGGGAGGTCAACGGCTGCAGAGTTGAGGAGTCTGTCATATCTGAATCACCCAAGTAAAGAGCTATGCATTCAACGGCCGACTTTTATGAGCCGAATCAAATCGAGCAGCTATCGGACGTTGAAATTCTATTAAGTTTAGCAAAGGTTCTTCATCAAAAAAGCAATATTCAGACAAAATCAGCATTCCAAAGGTGCTGGCACCTCGGTCAAGATGGTTGCTGATGGCATTTACAAGACGAAGAACAGACACATTAGGGTGTGCCATACTAGCCCTTGTGCTCAGTATTTATTCCATGTAAGTAGATGCTCCAAACTAATCAATATCCCGATCACGACGCAGCAGTTGTTTCAGGACTTCAGGACAACGTTTAATTATATCCACCTACTTATATGCTGCTCTCTGTTATTCACTCCCTACTTGCATTCACCTTTACCTCGCCCGGACCTGACTTGTTCAAGCTGGGTCCATTAACGCTTCGCTTTTATGGACTGTTAATTGCCAGTGCGATCTTAATTGGGGTCACGCTTTCCCAGCGGCTAGCGCAGTTCCGTCGTCTTAATCCTGAGCTGATTGGCGATCTGGTGGTGGCGTTGGTGCTGGGTGCTATCCCCTGTGCGCGGCTCTATTACGTCCTTTTTAAGTGGGACTATTACAGCCAACACCTTAATCAGGTAATCGCGATATGGGAAGGCGGAATTGCGATCCACGGAGCCATTATTGGTGGTGCTCTGGCGGCGCTGATCTTCAGTCGGATTCGGCAAGTCTCGTTTTGGCGACTCGCTGATGTTGTCGCTCCCTCCTTAATTTTGGGGCAGGCTATTGGCCGTTGGGGTAATTTCTTTAATTCCGAAGCCTTCGGTGCCCCCACCAATTTGCCTTGGAAGCTCTTTATTCCCGTAGGTCGCCGCCCATCGGGCCTAGAGAATGAGGCGTACTATCACCCCACCTTTCTGTACGAATCTTTGTGGAATGTGATGGTGTTTAGCCTGTTGATGACCGTTTTCTTTCGGTTCCCGAAAACCAAGCCCGGTACCCTCTTTCTACTCTATGCGGTGGGCTACAGCGCGGGTCGGTTTTGGATTGAGGGTTTACGCACCGATAGTTTGATGCTCGGCCCACTGCGGATTGCTCAAATTGTGAGCCTGGTCGGCATCTTTGGTGGTCTACTGGGTCTCAGTTGGCTATACTACCTCAACCGCTCCCTGCCGGATGTTGTGTCTTCTAAAAAACGGCCCTTAACTTAGTACTCAATGACTTATACCACTGTTGATCCTGCCCAAGCCGCCCTCTCAACGCTCGTTCCTGCGGTTTATATTGTCGGGGCTGGCCCTGGTGATCCTGAACTATTAACGGTGAAGGCCCAAAAGATTTTGCAGCAGGCGGATGTGATTCTCTACGCTGATTCGCTGGTGCCCAAGGCAATGGTGAGGCTAGCCAAGGCTGAGGCAGAAGTAATTCCGACCTCTACTCAAACCCTAGAAGATATTTTGCCGGTGATGATTGAGCGGGTGCGATCGCAAAAATCAGTCGTCCGTCTCCACTCCGGTGATCCCACCCTTTACGGGGCAGTCCATGAACAGATGCAGGCGCTAATCGCTGCAGACGTTCCCTTTGAAATTATTCCAGGCATTAGCGCCTTCCAGGCTGCTGCCGCCAAACTTCAGGTCGAGCTGACGGTACCTGAGCTAGTGCAGACGATTATTTTGACCCGCACCAGCGGTCGCACCAATGTACCTGAAACAGAAGAACTGGCTAGCTTGGCTGCTCATAAAGCCAGTCTTTGTCTTTATCTAAGCGCTCGCCATGTAGAAGTGGCCCAGCAGAAGCTCATACAGAACTATGGGGCAGATACACCTGTGGCGATTTGCTATCGAGTGGGCTGGCCCGATGAAAAGATTTTCATTGTTCCGCTGCATCAAATGGCTGAGGCGACTGAATCTCAAAAGCTGATTCGGACAACGCTATATATGATTAGCCCTGCTTTAGAAGGAAGTCAGACGGAGGCGCGATCTCGCCTCTACCATCCTGAACATAACCATCTGTTTCGCCCCTAATTCATCAGGGATAGAGCAATAACTCCGAACTCATGCATGAGTTATTCTTCTATCCCGAATTCTCTTTTTATATCGACACCTTGAGTAAAAATGCAAGCTGCAATAACAAATCACAGTTGATTTAAAGACGGGATACAGCTTAATTGGACTTTGGACAAGATTGAGGCTCAAAAGAGATGAACGCCATCGAAGAAAGGATAATGACGGTTCCACATTTAAGAACCTTCATCATCCCCACTTCCATTATGCCTATACTTCTC
>JBHJNL010000020.1:0-27362 GCA_050330855.1 Thermosynechococcaceae cyanobacterium
CTGTTCAAGCGTTGCGCTCTGGCTCGGATTCCCCCTCGCTATTGCCAATGGTGAAGGAAAAGACAATACAGAAGAGGGCTACACTCCTCATTGCTTCGTAGACCCTTGGACGATTACGGCTGAGGCGAACCTGCGGAATGTCGGCCACAGGGCAATTTTTTGCGTAATCATTTACTCACAACAGCAATGTTTATACATTAAATAAACATCAAGATAATTGAGCAATAGATCGGACCACCTGATTTAAAGTTGGGAGGCTTGTGATGATGTTGAGATCGCATCCACCAGATCACTCTTGCTCTCGACAAATAAGGTGAGAACAGCGGCAACTAGCAAAAAGGCACCGCCCAACACAACGGCCAGCAAACGATCTTCATGGAGTAAATGCTCCATTACCCAGCCACAGCCGAGGGCCACCAAAATCTGAGGCACCACCACAAAAATATTGAAGACCCCTTGATAAATACCCCGCTGCTGGTCTGGCACTGCCCCTGTCAGCATCGCGTAGGGTAGCGAAAGCACACTGGCCCAAGTCATGCCAAAGCCAATCATTGTGAGCAGCAACAGATACGGATTGTGAATGGCTACCATCGCCAGCAAACTGACGCCACCGCACACAAGGCAAACGCTATGGGCGATTTGGCGGCTAGTGCGCCGAGCCAGCGCAGGTAGCAAAAAGGAAACACCCACACAGACCCCATTAAATAAAGCACAACATAGCCCCGCCCATTCAATTCCGGTGCTGTAGAGCGCAGAATCTTGACTGGTGGCCCCAAACACATTGCGAGCCACCGCAGGTGGAAAGTACAAAAAGAAGCAAAAAAGCCCCACCCAGGTAAAGAACTGCACCCAAGCCAATTGCTGCATAACCTTGGGCATATTTCGCAACACCTCCCAGGTGCCCTGCACACTGCTAGACAAGCCGCTGTGGACCGCTGAGGCTGAATCTTCTGGCGGATATTCAGGGGTGGTGAGCACGGTCCATACCACTGCACCCAAGTAGGTTACGGCCCCAACATAGAACGAGAGTTCCACCGAGAGCGGAATGTGCTGCTGCAGGGTCACGGTATTACTAATCAAAAACCCGTGACTCAAAGCCCACGGGAACACAGAGGCCGCGACAGCCCCTATCCCCAACATAATGCTTTGCATCGTGAATCCCTGAATCCGCTGTGCCATAGGCAACAGATCGCCCACAATGGCGCGAAAGGGCACGATGCTGACATTAGCTCCACCGTTGAGCAGCCACAGCAACCCAAAGGCCATCCCAATCGAAGAAGAATGGGGAAGCAAGATAAGTGCGATCGCAGCCAATACAGCACCCCCCAGCATGTAAGGGCGACGGCGACCGAGGAATCCCCAGGTATTGTCGCTCAAGGTTCCAATCACGGGCTGAATCAAAAGGCCGGTCATCGGTGCTGCGATCCAAAGAATCGGCAGTTGATGGGCATTGGCCCCTAGATGTTCAAAGATGGCGCTCACATTCGCCATTTGCAGCCCCCAGCTAAACTGAATCCCTAGAAACCCCACGTTCATATTCCACAGTTGCCATCTGGTAAATGCGGCTTTGACTGGGGGTGAAGACATCGGAGCCGTAATGTCTTGATGTTGGGCTGACATGTTAGATTACCCAGTGTTAATGAGGAGCAATCGGCTGACTCTTACAAGGAGTCAACCTTATACTAAAGCTGGGTGTCGCCTTCTATCGCTCGAACACGCCATTTTTTGCTAACCCTGAGTTAGCGTTGACGTCTCTTTTGGTTTTCTGGCTATGTCTTCACAAGATTGCGATCGCATCTCAGACGATACCTTTGAGCTGCCCCCTCATCCTGAAACACCGCCACAGCTAAACAGAGTAGCTGCGAGGCTAGCGGAGTCGATTGAGCGCGATGACCTCGTTCAAACGGTCGTGCATGGCTTACGACAATCCCTTGAGACTGATCGCGTCGTACTTTACTATTTCTATCGGCGCTGGAAAGGACAGGTTACCTTTGAATCTCTCAGTAAGCCCAGCTATTCAATATTCGGTATGACAGGGGCTGATGACTGTTTCAATGACGAGTATGCAGCGCTCTATGAGGCTGGGCAATACAAGGCAACCGATGATATAGAAATAGAGCCAATTCACGACTGCCATCGCGATTTTCTGCGCGGTATTCAAGTCGGGTCTCAACTTAAGGCGGGACAGCTTATGTGGCATAGGTTTAAGCTTTAACCTTGCTGAGCTGATGTTGCAGCCAATTTGATGTGCCAAGGGGTGACCTAAGGTGTCCCGCTTTACGCTTTATCCCTGCGTCAGCGTAGTTGACTTTGACATTCCCCGAAAAAAAACTGGCAATTACTATCACGTAAATGCAGGTTAATCTCAGTCAAGAGATTAATACTCAGTCGGTTATGGTCATCACTGCCACCGGCCATGGCATACACAAGACCAGAGCGATATTCATGACGAACTGCGCTTTCATGCTCAAGATTTAGATATTCTTGGGGGCTAAACCCGGTTGGAAGGGCAATCATGATGGTGGCAGCTTGGTCAGTATCTCAATTGTAGAGGTGAGACTAATCCACTGGCCCCTCTACAAGAGCATTGAATCCATAGACTTCACGACGACCGGCCAACGCCACAAGCTGCACCTGACGCTGATCGCCGGGTTCAAAGCGAACTGCAGTCCCCGCCGGGATATCGAGCCGCATCCCCTTGGCCTGATCGCGGTCAAAGCTTAGGGCCGCATTCACTTCAAAGAAGTGGAAGTGGGAGCCAATCTGGATGGGGCGATCGCCCGTATTGGCAACCTCTAGCATCACGGTGGGTCTATCGGCATTGAGTTCGATCTCGCCGGACTGCGGCAAAATTTCTCCGGGAATCATATCTTTTACCCACTGAATGAATCTACTGTCACTGTAGGTTAATTGCTTTGTGACTTCTAGCCCCCAGCCAAAGAGAGTTATCTGAGCTTGACCTGCTGTGAACGCGGCCACAGTATAAACAGCAAGCTCCCCACGATTAAAGCGCTCCCCGCTGCTAGACTTATGCCCCATATCCACATTGGGATCGGTTTTGTTGCGATCGCACAGGGCGGATACAAAAAATGCAGCCCCCCACGATCATCGGCGGTCAAGCTTAAGATGGGGGCCGGTCGCCCCGCATAGCCATTCATCGCAGCATTAGCATCGTAGGCTTTAGAATGCCGCAGCCCCAGGTTGGGTCGCTCGCAGCTAATCGCAACGGCATTGGTGGGCACATCATCGGTATCGATGTTGCGTGCAATCAGTTCGTCAGGATGGTCTAAGCCCAGAGCATGGCCCACTTCATGCAAAATGAGTGATTGAAAATGGTTGCACTCTAGGACGGGCTGCTGAACATTGAAAAAGAAACAGGTGTCGGCATTGAGAATAATATCGGCGCTGGTGATGGTGTTGCCATCGATTTTGTCGCCATTGGTGAGCGTGGGTGCTTGCTCCACAGACCAGAAACTGGTGTAACCGCCCACGTTCGCCACGGGGGGATATTCTTTGCCGTTGAGCACAAAGAAATCAAGCTCAGCGCCGAACCCTTGCCAAGGTTCAGGTGCATCTTTTGGGGGAAGGGCCGGGTTGACCGACGCCCCTACATCTGTGAAGGCGAGGGCCGGATGCTGGACCGTCCATTGGGCGAGGGCTGCTTGAATGGCAACGTTCACTTGGTCGCAACTGGGTGGGTTTGCATCTCGAAACTGAGGTAAGAGGCGATCGCAAAAGTCAGGTGCAATAGCATATTCCAAGCCGCCCCCTAAACCCCGAACCCCTTCTGACAGCGTGCCAGACTCATTGCTCCAGCGAGCCGCTGTTTGGATGGAGTCTTCGACCGTCGAGATTGCCCCATCGCCATGCTCGAGCAGCGCAAAGGCTTGGGCCGCGCCACCCCCGAAAGCGCCACCGAGCAGACTCAGGCTCCATAAAAATAACGACAGAACGTTAGGAGATCGGGTCATGCACCGTCACCAGCTTCGTTCCATCTGGGAACGTTGCCTCTACCTGGACTTCAGGGATCATTTCGGGAATCCCCTCCATAACGTCGTCTCGCGTCAGCAATGTGGTGCCATAGCTCATCAGCTCCGCCACCGTGCGCCCGTCCCTGGCGCCCTCTAAAATTGCCGCCGATAGATAGGCCACCGCTTCCGGGTAATTGAGCTTTAGACCTCTATCTTTGCGGCGCTCTGCCAGTAGTGCGGCGGTAAAGAGCATTAACTTGTCTTTCTCTTGGGGCGTCAGTTGCATAGATAACCTCGCTAAAAGATTTGCCAAACCCTAGGTAAACAGGCGGGATGCTTCCCCATGGTTGACCGAATTAGGTTCCATACCTGTGTAAACCATTGTCGGGCTTCTAAGCTAGAGTGACCGCGATAGCGGCAGAGCAAACCGTGCTGAATGCGAGTTACCCCTAGGGTGCCCTTCCCTTGCGGCAGCGCTCTCACCTGCGCGACCCAATCTGTGGTCACGTCTTGGCCCACCCAGACAAAACTGCCCACCACCGAGCAGCCTGCCAATCCGTGGGGACTCGCGAGTATTTCGGGGTGACCCGGTAGCCATTGCTGGTCAATCCAGAGCGGGTGCCCCTGCTGCCAGACTTGGGTTTGCGATCGCCAATCCCCCTCAATAAAAGTTTCGCCCCTCGCACTGCGACCAAATCGGGTGATATCCCAGCCCAGCCAATGCGCGCCGGGACTCAGGTCTACCCTCAGCTTCTGGCGGTAGAGCGCCTGATTAAAAACAATGGTCTCTTGAGGGAGCCATTCTAAAATGGCTCCTGGCTCCACACGAATCTGGACCTCTTGCTGCGCTACTAAGCCATTGGATCGATAGATTTTGTTGGCTGCCGCTGTGGTTAAGACCACATGACTATCGGTTCGAAGCTGAAGATCAAGGGAGAGGCGATCTCCTCCGACAATTCCCCCTGCTGTATGCAAAAGAGTACTGTGACAGATCTCTGGCCCTTCGGGATAGAACGAACGCTGCATCTTGAGGGGAGCCTGGGTCTGACAATGAGAGACCTGAGTTCCTCGCGTATTGCGGTCATAGATAAGCTGCAATTTCCCCTGCCAACCCGTGGAAGAAACAGCAGAGTCTACACAAGACTGGGGTATGGTCACAACACGCTCAATAAACACTATTGGCCCCATTATCAAACAAGAAGGCCGGGTCTGCAGATTGATTGGGTTATTGAATTTATGCCTGTGAACAGAGGTGTATAACTTCAATTTTCGGTAGTTGTACTAGGGGCGTAATCCGCAAGGATTGTTAGCCTTGTAAGACCCTTGGTCAGGTTCACTGAGAGAGGGAGGTGTGTGTATGAATGATCTGGGTTCTTTATTATGTCGCATGAAAATATCGCCACGTTACCGAAAGTAGGCTTATCCCATAAGATACGTGAATCTTGTATTTTTGTTATTCATAATCAAGGCGGGTTGGCTTACAGCTTAGAAGCAAACGTTTGCTCCATTGGCCGGGATCAGACCAATGCCATCGTTTTGAATAAGTCTTCTATTTCTCGCCAACATGCGATGTTGATGCGTGTCCCCCTTGAGCAAGGCGGCTATACATACCGGCTCGTTGATGGAAATTCCAAAGGCATACCCAGCAAAAATGGGATATTTATCAATGGCAAACGATGCTCATCAGAGCAACTTATGAATGGTGACATGATTACCTTTGGACCTGATATCAGGGCAACCTATATGATCGCTCCCCGATCTCAGGTCGATTTAGAACGTTATCCAGAAGCGAAACAGATCTACAGTATTAAGGAAGAAGTCCTGGATGCTCGGGCAACCACCGTGGTCACTGATTTAGAGCAAACAGGGTTTTTTCTCTAACAACTGTTACCCGCTCTGCCCAAGCCACTGAAAAAATGAATATCCGAAAATGGTTTGCTTTTACCCTCGTGGTCATTCTTGTGGTATGCGACGGTTATTACCCGTCTTTTCTGTTGCTTTCTAATGTCATTTTTATGTCAGTTGAGGAGTGGGGGGATCCGTTATTTTGCTTCAGAATGTTTTAGCTTCGATCGCACCTTCAGCTTGGTGAACCAGCGATCGCAACTTTTCCACCATGTCATCGTCGGCATTCCAAAGCCCCCGCTGGTGAGCCTCTAGCAACCGCTCAGACATATCTCGCAGCGACCAGGGATTCTTTTGTTGGATAAACTCTTGGACTGCTGGATCTAATAGATACGCTTCAGCCACCCCTTGATACATATGGTCGGCAACGCAATGGGTCGTAGCGTCATAGGCAAATAAATAATCCACCGTCGCCGCCATCTCAAAGGCCCCTTTGTAGCCGTGGCGCATCGCCCCTTTAATCCACTTGGGGTTAATAACGCGAGAGCGATAAACGCGAGCGATTTCTTCTTCTAGCTTACGGACTTTGGGGTTGGCGGGGATGGCATTATCGCCAAAGTAAACCTCTGGGTTTTGGCCCTGGATGGATCGCACTGCGGCGGTGAGTCCGCCTTGAAACTGATAGTAATCATCAGAGTCGAGCAGATCGTGTTCACGGTTGTCTTGGTTATGGAGCACAATCTGGAGCTGGCTTAAACGCTGTCGGAAGGCTTCCGGTGCTGAATGCTCTGCTGCGATATTTGTTGATCTGGTCGGCTGTTTTAGATCTTCTTCGGGTTGAGCGGTATAGGCATAGCTGCTCCAGTTGATATAGGCACGGGCCAAGTCTTCGTCGTCCTGCCAGTTTTGAGATTCGATTAATCCCTGCAGGCCCGCACCGTAAGCACCGGGTTTAGAGCCAAAGATTCGGTAGCGCGATCGCAACTCCGCTTCATCCCTCGACAGCCCCTGCTCTTGCCAATCTGCCGTTTCTTTCTGAGCCTGTGCCGCTAACGGATTTTGCTCAACCGATTCATCTAAATTCGCCACTGCATTGACGGCCCGATCAAACAGATCAATCAAATTAGGGAAGGCATCTCGAAAGAACCCCGAAATCCGCAGCGTTACATCAACACGGGGACGCCCCAAAATGCTTAGCGGAATAATCTCAAAATCGATCATCCGCCGCGATGCACCTTCCCAAACAGGCTGGACACCCAATAAGGCCAGGGCTTCGGCCATATCATCGCCGCCAGTTCGCATGGTAGCGGTGCCCCACATGGATAGGCCCAAAGTACGAGGATAATCGCCCTGTTCTTGGCAGTAGCGCTCGATCAGGGTTTCAGCCGCTTTGCGACCGACATCCCAAGCGCTTTCGGTGGGCAGGGACCGAATATCAACGGAGTAGAAATTGCGGCCTGTGGGTAAAACATCGGGTCGGCCTCTAGTGGGTGCGCCGGAGGCACCGCTGGGAATATATTTGCCGTCTAGGCCACGCAGGAGGTTTGTTATTTCTTGGGGTGTTTTTTTAAGGTTGGGGAGGAGGTGATTGTAGATCCAGGTGAGTTCGGAGTTGAGAGTTCGGAGTACCTCCTGCGGAGGGGCTTCGCCAACGGAGTTCGGAGTTCGGAGTTCAGGAGAGAGAAACAGCGCTTCAACTTGTCGGGAGGCTTCTTTCTCGAGGTATTCGATTGCATCACCAACAATCAACGGCACCTTAGAAAAGGCTGGAGGTGTATCAATGAGGTCTTGCCTTCTTTCCCTGTCGAGCTTAGAAGGGAAAACATCCACCTCTCGCTGCTCTCCCCCCAGAATTGGGGGGTCGGGGGGGCCAGTGCAAAGCATTGCTTCCTCAACACAACTATTTTGCAAACGAGATCGCTGTTCCTCCGTCAGTCGTTCCGCAGGATCCGCCGTGAGCGGATCTAACTCTAAACCCCAATCTTGGGCAATCGCACGGGTAATCCCCACATGCCCCGGACTGGGGTGACGCGCTAAGGCAACAATCAGATCGCGAAGCTGTTCCCCTTGGGGGCATTGCCCAAAAATGTGAAGCCCATCTCTGATTTGAGCCTCTTTGAGTTCGCACAGGTAGCCATCGGCGGTGCTTAAGAAGCTATCTAAAACCTGATCAGCTTTCTCTTTGGGATTAGGGGCATCAATGCCGAGATCTTGATGTAGATTTTCTTGTTTGATCAGGGAGAGGATGCGATCGCAAATCACCCCCACCCGCGAGGGATCTAAGCTTTGCGCCTCATAATATTCATCAATGAGTGCTTCAAGCTGCAGCAGCGGACCATAGAGTTCAGCGCGGGTTAACGGCGGCGTCAGATGATCTAAAATCACAGCCTGGGCGCGACGCTTGGCCTGGGAGCCTTCCCCCGGATCGTTGACGATGAAGGGATACAGGTGGGGCATGGGGCCGAGGGCAATCTCGGGATAGCACGTCTCGGATAGTGCGACGCTTTTGCCAGGGAGCCATTCGAGGTTGCCGTGCTTGCCGACATGAATCATGGCATGGGCGCTGTAGTGATGCCGCAGCCAAAAGTAAAAGGCGAGATAGGCGTGGGTGGGTTCTAGATCGGGGGCGTGGTAGTTGAGGCTAGGGTCTAAATCGTAACCACGGGACGGCTGAATACCGACAAAGGTGTGGCCGAGCTGAAGACCTGCGATCGCAAACCCCTGTTCTTCCGTGTACTGTTCGGGATTACCCCAGCGTTCATTGATCTGTACTTGTACCCCCTCCGGTAGTGCTGAAAAATGCTGCTCATAGTCTGCCAGCGATAGGTGCTGATAGCGAACTCGCAGATCTTGAGCCTCCGGGTCATTGGTAATGCCAGTGGTCAGTCGCTCAATCAAATCATCACCATCATTCGGGATATCCTTCAGGGTGTAGCCTTCTGCAGCCATTGCCTTGAGAATTTCGATGCAGCTTGCTGGGGTATCTAACCCCACGCCATTGGCGAGCCTGCCGTCGCGGTTGGGGTAATTGGCGAGGATGAGAGCAATCTTTCGATCTGCTATCGGTGTGCGGCGGAGTTTGATCCAGTTGGCGGCTAGTTGGGTGACGAAATGGATGCGATCGCAAACGGGCCGATAGCTAACCACATCGGTTTCTAGCGCGGAGTGACGGGCCTGTACGGCCTTAAACGAAATGGCGCGACTAATAATGCGACCATCCACTTCAGGGAGCGCCACATTCATTGCCATATCGCGGGGCGAGAGACCTCTAAGCTGAGCCTGCCAGTTTTCTTCAGTGCCGCCGCTGCAAATAGCCTGCAGTACCGGCACATTCAACTGCTCCCAGAGCTGCAGGTTGAGGGTGTCTGCTGAGAGCTTCGCCAAAGAAAAGCTAGTGGTATTGATCAAAAGGTCAATGCCATTTTCAGCCTGCAGTATATCTAGGAGTTCCGCCTGATTCTCTTCGGCCTGTAAGGATTGTACAAACACTGGAACGGGGTCCAGTCCCTGATTGCAGAGAGCGTGGCAAAGGGCATCAATCATATCGGTGTTGCCCGCTAGATAGTGAGCACGATAAAATAGAATACCGACTCTTTTAGTGCGATCACTAGCCTTCCAAGGATAGATGGCGACCCGCGCAATCGTCTGGGAGGGCAGTGGTTCAAGCGCATTGTCCAGCCAGTAATGCGCTAAAAACTGGAGTGCTGCAATGCTGTTGTCGATGCCGCCCTCGGTGAAGTACTGCCAGAGTTGATTCACCTTCGCCAACGGCACCGTAGACTGACTCATTAAATCGAGGTCAGGGCGATCGTCTCCGGGCAAAACCAAGAGCGCCGCCCCGGTTCTTGCCACTGTTTCTTGAACCACTTCCAGCCCATAGGACCAATAGGAACGACCCCCCAGCAGCCGCAGCACGATGACCTGAGCATGGCTGAGCACGTCTTCAGCATAGGTATCAATGGTGAGCTGCTGCTGGAGCTGCAGCAGATTGGCGACCCGCAGATCAGGAAAATCTTCTGGCAGTTCTTGGGTTGCTTTGGCGAGAACTTGAATATCGGTGTCGGCAGCGGTGAGAACCACTAGAGGGGCAGGGGTTTGCTCAATAAAGATGACCCCTTCGGTCCCTGCTTCCCACCCTCCGGGCATTGCGGCCAGACGGTGCATGGTTGTCTCCTGATACGTTCTGGTGTGGGGTGCTGAAGTATCATAATGTGTTCTCGGTGCTTCGGGTACTGTCTGCTACAGCTATGAGTCACTTTTCACATCAAGAACTACAGAACTGGCAGCAAGGGCTGGCGGAAGCCAATCGCCACAATGTTTTTTGCCACTGTCGGCGTTGCGATCGCGAGTGGGTTGCCTCTGCACCCGTGCCCTGCGAATGCGGAAGTGCTGATGTTGAATCCATTGCCTGCTGGCAGTTTCCAGATGGTTGAGGGGTTGAAGGGATGGCGTTGCGATCGCACCTAAAGGCAGGTATAACAGCTTCAATCCCCAAAAAGGTCTGTCATGACTCTATCTGCTAGCAATTTTGAAGGCTATGACTCTTTTCTAGAAGCGCTAAAACAGCGAATACGTGGCGCTCAGATCAAAGCGGCGCTCTTGGTTAATCGAGAACTGGTCTTGCTGTATTGGCAGATTGGCTGTGATATTCTCTCTCGCCAGCAACAGCAGGGCTGGGGTTCTAAGGTCGTTCAGCAGCTCTCTCAAGACCTGCGGCGAGATTTTCCAGAGATGAAAGGATTCTCTAGGACGAACCTTCTCTATATGCGGGCGTTTGCCGAAGCTTATCCTGATGAAGCAATTGTCCATCAGCTTGGTGGACAAATTCCGTGGAAGCATAATTGTGTCCTTATCGATAAGGCCAAAGACCCTGAACAGCGACGATGGTACATCCAGCAGACCATCGAAAATGGCTGGAGTCGCAACGTGCTTGTCCACCAAATTGAGAGCAATCTATACCAGCGGCAGGGGCAGGCGATCACCACTTTTGAGAGGGCGTTACCCAAGCCGCAATCTGACTTGGCGCAGCAGCTCATTAAAGATCCGTACTGCTTCGACGTAAGGATTCAGGTGCTGATTTGAGGTATCAGAGAAATAGTCTTGAGTTGACAATCATCAGCATGAGCCATGAGCGCCTGGTGTAGAAAGTTTAGAGCCGAGCGTCCCTGTGCCCGACAGGTCTGAATGACCGTCAACAGATTCGCCGTATGAGCAAAGCCGTCCATTGAGCGTGAGCCTCCACAAACCTTGCGCTTAGTCACCGCTAACCGCAAGGCTCGCTCAGCACGATTATTATCAGGCGGGACATGGGGATGGTCGAGAAAGTACCACCACTGTTGTGCCTTATCGCGCAAAGAGCGCAGCAATAGACCAGAGGCATAGCCCGTTTTCGGCAACCAACTCTGCAAAGCTTGGGCCACGGTGTTCTTAAAAGTATCAGCCCAGTCACGGTAAGTTTGATCATCTTGACTCTGACGCCAATGCCGATGAGCCTTGAACGCATCATCTATCAACGCGAGAAACACCTTGCCCAGCGTCTCATTGTTGCCCCCCTTAAGCTTGATGAGCTTCTTGAAATGCCGCCGCAGATGCGCCAGACATTTTTGTGGAGCTTTAACCTGATAGCCGTTGTAGACACTGAAGTCATCAGAAACCAAAACCCCAGAAAAGGATTGACCCAGGAGTGTTTCCAATTGAGTTCTAGAGCGGGTGTCCGCTGCATGAAACAGATTAAAACCCTTACCACAGACCACCCACATCCATTCCTTACCCCCTTTGACGAGCCAGGGCGACTCATCGACTTGCGCTTGAGGCTGTTGTCGGACCCATTGACCCAGGGCGAGTACGGATGACGATACGCTCTGGGACAGACGCACCGTCGTTTGCTGCAAGGTTCCTAGACCCACCTCAATCTGACCGACCTCGGCTAGGAATTCTTGCTGCTTTTCGTAGGACAGATGACCATCGTTCCCCAACCACACCAGAAGCGATTGAAGCTTTGCCCCTAAACTCTGCTTGCCAATAATGTGACGGGGCCAAGGGGCGCTCACCAATGTCCCACAATGGTTGCATCGGCAATGATGCTGTTGATAGCACACCACTTCGATGGGCGCTAAGGCGAGTTCGGCGATGGTGCGACTGTCGATGCGCTCTGCTGTGGCACTGAGCTGGCCATGACCACAACTGTCACAGCTTTCGGGACGGAGGCTCTCATAGCGATCTATCCGGCCAAAGCCGCGTCGGGTTTTACCCGGATGTCCCGGTTGACCACCGGGCTGACGACGAACGTTTGACGCTTCTGAATTCGATGATTCCTTTGCTTTTTCTGAGCGCTTATGGATATCATTCGATGGTGGCTTGGAGGAGGTTGTACTATCGCTGCTCAGCAAGCTTTTGAGACGCTCTATCTCGTCAACCAATTGAACCATCACTTCCTGCTGGCGAAGCACCAACTCTACTAGAGCATCGGGCTTGCGCTGCTCTAAGGTAGACCGTTCGATGAAGGTGGGGAGCTTGATGGACTTCATACTCTCAAAATAGACGCTCAGGACTACTTGTCAAGGGCTGACCTGAATACTTACAATCAACTTTGGTGCGATCGCTAATTTTCCAAGTCAGGGACGGCGCAATTGAAACGCGATCAGTGGCTGTATCAAAGCCTCGAAAGTTATCTTCATGTTTGTATAGGGCACTCAAGCGACCGAGCAATTTATCATCTGAGGTTAAAGAGCCATTCAGATCAACATGAGGCCGCACGAGATCGCGGTTGCCTACCTGTAGTCCTAATTCGTAGAACGGCTCTGGTTGTGGTTTCTTTGGAACCAGGTTGATAATGCCACCTGGCTCAATTTGCCCATACAAAATTGAAGATGGCCCTTTAAGAACTTCAATCTGCTCTAAATTGGCGACTTCTGGAATGCCTTGAAAAGTACCAAATTGGCGATAACCATCTCTTAGAACAGGGATACGTCCGCCGAAGGTACTGCCAAAACCTCGAATGTTAAAGTTTGCGTCACGCCCACCATCACTCCCAGAAGCGTTAACTCCACTCACATTGCTGAGGGCTTCTTCAATGCGGGTCACTTGCTGATCACGCAGCACTTCTTTGGGGACAACCTGAACCGAAAAGGGCGTTTCTATGATGGGTGCGTCGGTTCCTGTTGCAGTGCTGGCATTGGGTTTCCGATAGCCATCCTGCTCCTGTTCGGCTGTGACGGTAATTTCAGTTTCCTCTTCTTCCCCCACACCAAGGGTGACGGCTAACATCACCCCCTCCATTCCTGAAGTCACATTCACCACAGGAACAGCTTCTACCCCTGTGACTCTCACCTGTATGAGGTTGGGTTGAACTTGAGTGACAGTCACTTCGCTAATCCCCTCAGCAGGATTCTCTTGTCGAAAGGGCTGACCCCCTGGCAAAGCTAAAACAACATTGCCAATTTCAGTAATCAAAGTGGTTCCCTCCACCTGCGTAGAAGAACGTAATGTCTTTGCTGATAGGGCTTCTAGCTTGATCTCAATTCCTGCGGAAGCGGATTGGATATTCACCCCCGTCACTTTGACGACCTGATCATTCGTAGGAGTCTCTTGAGCCATCAGATCGGCAGCTTGAGTCGAGACTGAAGGTAAATCGTTCGCCTCAGGAATTTCGATGATAGGGGTCTGAACCGCAGCGCTAGGAAGAGAAGGTGCTACAGGAACTTCTGTCTTTGAAGGGGTTTCGGGTGTCTGAGCATTAATGTCTGGTTCTAGTTGAGAACGGCCTGCCGTATTGTTGTTCTCATTTGCCCAACTAGGCCGAATAGAAGGAAAGAGAAGTAGTCCTATCAAAATTGAGAGATTCAATAATCGAGAATTTTTCACAATTTAATCTCACACAAATGGGGATAAAGGGTGGAGTCTAGGTGGTTGGCGATCGCGGTTTTTCTGTTAGGTTAAAAATCGTGATTAATATTCGAACAATATTCACAGAACAAATGCATCAGACTCTTGTTGCCCTAGAGTCAAGCATCTCTCCTAGCGCTGTTGAGTCAGTTCTCGGTTAAGCTGCGGGGTCTTTGATCGCTGACGATAGCGCCACATCGTCACGCCCGTGATGAATAGGATGAGGGGCGACAGACCCACAAAGATATAGAGAATCCGGGTGGGTAAACCACCAAAGGTGCCATAGTGGATTGGGGTGAAAGAGTTGAGAACGCGATCGCCCATCCCGCCCTTCCGGCTATCCTGGACCTGTAGAACTTGGCCACTATACTGATCGACTTTCACGTAGCTGTTAAAGTCCTCTGAATCTAGCGGTACTTTTTTGTAAAACTCAAAGACCTCATCAGGTTTTGTGGGTAGCGTAATGAAGGTTGTCACTGCCCCTGGCAAGGCCGCCTCTGCTTTATTTGGGCAGGAGCATCGACCGGTAGCGGCCCCGCCACTGGAGCCAAGCGCCCCAGCATTGCAAGATTCTTCTGTGAGGCAACTTCAGGAGATGGCTCCGCCCCTGGCACCTCAGCCAGCGCCCCCTGCGCTAAAATTGTCAACAACATACTTGCAACTACGCCCGAACCATACCATCGCTTCATGACAACACTCACACCACAATACAGACGAATAAACTTACCTATACAGACACGCAGGGCAAAGCCACCGAACGTAACTCGACAGCCTTAAATAATAGGAATATTCTCAATTATCTTAAGGCGAGGCGTGGTTTTTGACCAGCTTATTGAGAATAGCTTGTATTAAGCTTGTGAAACATGTTTCACCCCAGCGAGGGTTCTATCGCTCTGTTCCTGTCAAGACCCTACCTCTGTAGTACGATTGAGCAGCTTTCACACTGAATCTGCATGTCGTTTGATAATGTCTGTAAACTACTCTCTGAAAAGCACCCAGATCGCTTTGCTAGTTGGGTTTTAGGCACACCCCAAGCCAACGTCGAAGTGCTCAAAACAGAGCTAAGCATCGAACCGATTCGCGCTGATTCGGTGACTTTTCTTCAGGTCCAAGGCCGCATTGTGCATCTAGAGTTCCAGACCAAGCTGGAGTCCAATCCGCCCTTACCCCTGAGAATGCTTGATTATTGGGTCAGACTCTATCGACTCTATCGCCTACCGATTACCCAAGTGGTGGTTTTGTTGCTGCCGCCAGCACCAGACACTGTGATTGAAACGGCCTTTGCGGTTGGACAAATTCGGCATGAGTATCGAGTGATTGGGTTATGGACACACACATACGAAACAAAAAATATGAGCTGGTTGATCGCCCACCGCCAACGCGCCGCCATCATGGGATACTGCTTGAGGTCGCGTGCAGCTTAAAGGGTCATGGCAGATTTACCTGAAGAAACCGTAACAACAGTGCTTGCGCTACAGCGGCGATTGCTGAGCATTATTAATGAAGCCACCAAACTCGCATGGATGATTTTTGAAGCGTTTGGTGAAACCGACGAAACCCTCGCTGAGCTAGAGGAACTCCATAACATTCAGGAAAAAGCAACCTCGTATTACATTCGTCTTTATCGACTCCTATTGCAGAGTTTTGAAGCCCAACCACAAGTGACTTCCGCTACACTAGGGTTGCTGGCTCAGTCTATTGCTCAAACCCAAGCAGCGGCTGATGCCGGAGATGCAAGCAACCGAGATATTAGACGGAATTGGAATCTATGATGACTCATCAACCTCGCATTCCTGATGCTCAGACAAGAGCACGTTCTGTTACTAAAATGCGTGAAATCTGTGCTGTATTTGATCAGCAAATCGCTGTCTTGGATGATTTGATTGCTCAGCAAGAAGCTGAGAACCAAAAAAATCCCGTCAATCTCTACTGGCAGAAACGGAAGCAACAGCGCATCGGCGATCGCCAGCAACGGCCTGACTGGGCCTCCCCAGATTTGGTCCCTCAATCGGATTAGTCCGTTGTTTTGTTTCATGCCACACACTGAACCGAGAATGTTGAATTTGAGCCACGGTAATCTTGCCCTACCTTTGATAGGAAGCATTCTCAACTAAGTATAAAGGTTGATGGCTTAATCAGCACAACAGGCTGCAGGACTAGCCGGAATTTCTGCATTGCTGCCGGTAGGCACTGGGTGTTAATCCAAACTTTTGCTTAAAAATGCGGGTGAAGTAGTTGCGATCTGCAAAGCCCACCGTTTGCGCGACCTCATTGACCTTAAGCGCACTCGTTATTAATAATTTCTGAGCCATTTGAAGGCGTTGCTGATGCAAATAGCCAAAAACTGTGGTGTCAAATACCTGCCTGAACCCCCGCTTCAGGGTGCAGTCATTGGTCTCGACTAATCGGGCCAGTTCGGGCAAAGAGGGTGGATTCTCTAGATTTTGCCGCAGCAGCTCTCGGGCGCGATGGATCCGATCAATATCTTGGGATTTGAGGCCTGATTGTTGCAGCGCTGGAGCTTGCTGAAGGTGATCAAACTGCAGGGTCATCAGCTCCAATGCTTTGGCTTCTAAATACCACTGCTTCATTGTTCCTTCGTAGGGGCAGTGGAGAACCTGCTGCAGAACAGTCTGAATTTCAGAGGTAATCGTGCCTTGGTGGTAAAAGGGTGAGAAGGACTTCTCCGCCGCCAAAGACTGGAGAATGGGAGGCAGTGTTGACCGTTGGTCAGCGCTCATGCTGCCCAGAAAAACATCGAGATCAATATTGATCTTGACGCGCAAGATTCTTTGATGAGATCGCCACCCCTCAGCTTCGGTCACTCCTGGACAGTACATCAGGTAGCTTCCGCCTGCGGCTTCTGTTTCTTGCTGGGTAACGCCTGACAGATGAACGGACATATCGCCCATAATAAAAAAGCTGAGCGACAATGGCTCCAACTCATTTGCTTCACAGTCGGTGATGAACACATCAGCCGTGGGTTCAAAGCACCAGATTCTTAGGTCTAAGCCGTCGCGGAGATGGAAGATGCGATCGCAGCCGTTGTCCAATAAAGGACTGCTATAGTATTCACGCTCTTCTAGAGGGGTTTCTATCACCTGCTCAAAAGCAGCCAAACCCTGCTCTAATTGCTCCTCAAACAGCGTTTCATATTGCTCATCGGTCAAAAACAGCGGCCATACTTTAGGTGCCACAGCATCAGAAAGTGCACAGGATCAGCTCACAAGAGGATCGCTGGCATTACTAAACTCAGTGGTCCTCTTTTGCAGGCCTTGATTTCAAAGCTATAGTTTGGCCCAGTCCTCTGGCAGCATATTGGCCTGCAGCTCAAATCCACCCTTGCCGCCGGGCGTTAGCACATAGGCCATCCCTTGGGGGTCAGGATAAATGCCGGTAGCCGCTTCAAAAATATCGTCATGACCCACAATGACGGTATTTTTGCCACTTGCAGGTGCTGCTGTTAAAAGTGGCATCACATTGGTCTTCATTTCTTTCACCTGCGCGTCGGTGTAGTCCTCGAAGGGCAAGAAGTTAAGCTTGGGATTTTTCAAAGGCAAGATCTGCTGTTCTCCAGGCACGGCAGAACTCGCTGGCAATCACCTCGCCCACGGGAATATTCTTTGCTTTGAAGGCGGCACCAATATCATTCGCCTGCTTTTCTCCGACATCATTGAGCTTACGCTGGGTCTCGCAGTCATCAAGCTTCATTTTGGGATCGGCTTGATCGGCGTAGTCTTTATCGGTTTGAGCATGGCGAAAGTAGATCACATGCCCACCCTTTTGGAGGGCACTCAAGAACTCTAGACCACTGAGTTTATCTTTGAAGTCGGCATTTGCTTGTTCGCCTTCGCTGTAGGCTTCAGCCTCACCACCTTCACCGCCTTCGCTTCCCCCTGGGGTTTCAGCTGCTGGTGAGCTTGGATCAGTGGATACTTCTCCATTAGATGAAAGGCTACTACAGGCTGTGACACTAACTGCTAGCCCTAGGCTCAGAAATAAGGCAATAGATTGAGTTGCTTTTTTCATGGGTCATTTACGCTTTAAGAAACATTAGTGCTAAGTCTATGGGTCACGTAGAGGTGATTTCTTTATAGATAGAAAAATATCAAGCCCCTAGCCACCGACAGAACAGGAGTTGAGAAAATGTTGTTTGCTATGGCTGGCGAGTTGCGATCGCAAGCTTCGCCCCTTCAATCTTCCGTACCTGATCCATCACAGAGACCACTTGACCATGTCCCACCTGCTGATCGGCATTAATAATCACAACCACCTTCTGCTCATCCTTGACCATGTCCTTAATTGCACCTTCCAGGGCATCTAAGCGAATGGGTTTCCGGTTTAGCGCTAGTTCGCCCTTCGGATCAATCGTCACCGTCACCTTTGTTGATAGCTGAGTTTTAGCAGTGTTGGCCTGCGGCAAATTGACTGGCAAACCTTCACTTTTATTCAAATACAACGTCGCCACAATAAAAAAGGTCAAAATAGCAAAGATTACATCAATCATCGGGACGATGTTGATTTGGGCGGGCAAATCTGGCTCATCGGGTAGCCGCATGGGTTAGCCCTCCGCGCTCGTATTGATGACGGTATAGCAGCTCTAACTGCCCGCCATATTCTTGAATTAGAGCTATCTCTCTCTGGTACATGCCGCGAAAAGTATTGGCAAACATGAGGGTGAAAATCGCCACTACCAAACCCGTCGCTGTAGAAATCAGGGCTTCACTAATCCCTCCCGTGACGCCCGCCGTTTGACTGCCGCCAATATTTCCCAATGTCAGAGAGGCAAAAGACGCAATCAGACCCGTTACGGTCCCCAGCAAGCCGAGTAAAGGGGCCACATTAATGATGGTGTCAAATGCCGTGCTAAATCGCTTCAGCGTTGGAATTTCAGCCTGTGCTTCACTCTCTAAGGCCAGTCGAAACTCTTCTGGCGTAGGCGACTCCAAATCCAAAGCAGCCAGAAAAATACGGGCAATGGGGAGTTTGACATTATCTCTAAGAACACCCATCGCTTCGTAGACATTGTTTAACCGGTAAAGCTTAAAGACCTTCTGAATCACTTGCTCCTGACGACGATTGGTTCGCAGCCAAAACACTAAACGCTCGGCAATGAGGGCGATCGCAACAATCGAAAACAACATCAGGGGTATCATTACCACCCCACCCGCAACTAAAAAGCGGCTGATCGTCATATCTGCACTCCTACAGGATTAAGACCGAACCCACATCCACCGCCAGAGCAGAACAGTTGCTGCCTAAGGGCTGACAGCCAACCCGAGTGCTCATGGAACGTAATGGGCTACCCGGTAAATGATACTACTTATCAAGTAGAGAGAAAAGATTTTCTGTGGTAGGTCATGGTATCTCCGTTAATCACAGAGCTTTATAGAGCCTACATCCCTTTGGATTCGGTAAATGTACTGAAATCTTGTGATAACTCCAGCTGCATCTAAGCATCAATGGACATATTTTATTGTCATTTGCTGATCATCTCTGTATGATTTCTATTAGTAGAAAATACTAACAAAGCATGAGTCTTAATGGCCTCTCTATCGCTCAGCGAGCCGCCGAATCCCGCTGGCTGAAAAAGTTCTTAGCCTTTAGCCTGCCTGGATCGGTGGTTCTGCATGGGATTGTTCTAAGTGTGAGCCTAGCCCTACCCAAATATGTGGCAGAAGATCTGCCTGAAGATGCCATTGAGATTGAGATCGTTGAAGAGCCAAGCGAACAGAATATTGAACCCCTTGATGAAGTAGAACCCATCGAGCCTCAGGTCACCCAAGATGTCCCCGAGCCTGAGCCTGACAGCAATGACGCTGAAGTATTGCCCGAAACAGTCGCCGTTAACCCTCCACCTGAAGAGCCTATCGAGAAGTCTTCGCAACCAAAGCTCGAGCCAGAGCTAGAGGAGCCAGAACCCCTAAAAATTCCACCATCTGCCAGTGCCGAAAGTGAGGAACCCCAGGCTAAAGCGGATATACCAGAGGGCGGAGCCGAGTCACCTGCAGCCTCCTTAACTTCAAAAACAGGTGACTTAGAAAGTGCTGCTCCACCTTCACCCACTAACGCCGCAGGACCTTTACCCTTTGGCTTAGATAAATTTGGGTTAGGCCCAGGGAAATCCGGTCCCCAGACTCAGGACAAATCTAAGTCAGCTAATCAGAGTAAACCAGGCACAACGAAGCAGACTGTGATTCCTAAAACGCTTAAGAAGCCTGTCAAGTCTGAGGGGGGCGACAGTGAGCGGGGAGGCAGTGGCCGTCTTGGAGGCGTTCGATATGGGAAAGATTCCAACAGCAAGACGACTGCAGGTCTAGCTGAAAGAGTTGAACTGATCTACAATGACAAAGGTAAAATCATCGACATCAAGGCCAAGGAATCGACGGGTGATGCAGAGCTTGATCAGGCGTTGCAGAAAGATCGGCAAAAATACATTAAGCAGATCCAAAAGCAGATTAAAGACTCGCCAACCGGAGCGCGCCCGAAAACAATTCGGTTAAAGCACGAAGCAAATTATGAACTGAATGCTAAAGAAAAAGCGCAGAAAGAGAAAAATGAGGTCATTTCTGCTCAAAAACAGCAGGAACGGGCGCAAAGACGAGCCGCACAGCAGCAGCGCGCGAACACGAATCCCATAAAAGGGGGGATCGATGTGCCAGCAGCCTCCCAGCCGTCTTCTGTTCAACGATCTCCCGTGGCCCCGAAATCCCAGCCCGTTATTCCTGAGCCTGCAACGCCGAAATCTCAGCCTGTAACGCCGAAATCTCAGCCCGCTGCTCCTCGACCAGTGACGCCCAAACCAGTAACGCCTACACAACTTGCTGCTCCTCAACCTCAGCGCGTGGTTCCGGAACCTGTTGTTCCAAAGCCCGCTGCTTCGAAACCCGTTGCTCCAAAGCCCGTTGCGCCCAGGCCCGTTGCGCCCAGGCCCGTAGTTCCACGACAACGTGCGGTTCCTGAACCTCAGCCTATCGCTCCCAGACCTATCGCTCCGAAACCCGTTGCTCCAATGCCAGCCGCTCCCCCGCCAGCCCCTGCTGGAGAGACTAGATTCTAAACCTTACGCATTGCAGCCCCCGAGCTGCTTCTACCCAAATGTTGAGCCGGGGCTTCTAAGTCAGCAAAAATTTCAGGTGAAGACGACGAACGCAACAGTTGCTCAGAAGGCTCTATTTGAGCTATGGGAATCTTTGGATATTCTCCATTTAGATGATGATGGTCTGCAAGATGCGATCGCACTCACCGTTTCAACGGCACAATGGCAAGGAACCCTGCAGGATGCATCCATTATTGTCATAGCACTAAAAAACTAGATCTAGAACCTCCCCTAAACCAGAGCCTCAAACAATCTAGGCCAATCAATCGTATCGGGCCTCGGATTTTGATTGATAAGATCAAACGCTTTGTTCTCTGTCATCGTTGCCGTCAGACATTCAACAGCAGCATTAGCCACATCAATTCGACTCGCTTCACCAGAGAGCGAATCACCTTGCCCCAAAACGACATCATATTGACCGTCCGTTTTGGCCTGCAGCAGCGTATTGAGATCGTAGGACGTATAGGGGCCGTCAATGAGGCGTCCAGGGCGAATAATCGTATAGGGCAGGCCAGACTCAATCAAAGCCGTCTCTCCCTTCAACTTGGCATCCAACACCCCAAAGGCATTGAGAATATTAAACGGAAACTGCTGACGGCGCAGTACCCCACAAGACGAGATCAACACAAATCGCTGTAGCGTCCTGGGCGCAGCCTCAACTAAATGACGGACTCCCTCATCATCAACCTTCTGAGGGCTGTTGCCAGCAATATCACCGTAGCGTTGTAGATTGCCGTAGAGATCCAGCCAAGCCAACGGATTATTGGGGTCTTTGGGTGCTGGGAACTGCCACCGCTGTGACGGGAATGCAGTGGTGCCCGTACAGCAAATGATATGAGTGACCGCTGCGACTGCCGCAGAGAGCGTCTCAGGATTGAGCAGATCGCCTTGGACGGCCTGCGCTTTACCGTCAAACAAACGCTCAGCCTTCGCGACATTGCGAGTCAAAGCCCGCACCGGGATGCCTCGGCGAATGAGCTGCCCCACCGTAAGCTGTCCCACACCGCCCGTCGCACCAGCGACTAAGACCAGTCCTTCGCTAAAAGAGTGTGGTTCCGTTGACATACGTGCTCCTTAAAGACAATCAAGCCCTAAGCTAAAATAAAGGGACTCAAAACAGATGGCGATGCAAGTCTATGACCCTTGCTCAATCTCCACTTACTTTACCGGATCACACTCAGCTTCCTGAGTCTGACGGTACCTTTGTGAAAAATTTCCAAGAACATCCGCAAAGTCTTTTGCTGACCAGTGCTTTGCGTCCTATTTTGGATGTTCTACACCCTGATAGGCAGTATGCCATCGGTCAAGATTGCGGCATCTACTGGCACCTCACCGATCCGCCAGAGCGGGGAGCAGAAGCACCAGACTGGTTCTATGTTCCTAACGTACCGCCACTGTTGAACGGCGAACGGCGACGTTCCTATGTCATGTGGAAAGAAATTATTGCACCGTTAATTGCCATCGAGTTTGTCTCAGGCGATGGCTCTGAAGAGCGGGATGCAACCTCACCGTCTGAAAGCGACCCACCAGGGAAATTCTGGGTCTATGAGCAGGCTATTCGGATTCCCTTCTACGCGATTTATGAGGTAAACAAAGCCTCAGTGGAGGTCTATGAACTGATTGGCAGTCGCTATCAGCAATGTGAGCCGAATGAGCGAGGTCATTATTCTATTCCACCCTTGCAAGCAGAGTTAGGAATTTGGCAAGGTGAATACTTAGGGCAAAATCTACCCTGGTTACGTTGGTGGGACTGTGTTGGGAATATCCTGCCCATAGCCGATGAGCGAGCCGATCAGGCAACCCAGTGGGCTGCTCAGGAATCGCGGCGAGCCAACCAAGAAGCACAGCGAGCTAATCGTCTGGCCGCTAAGTTAAAAGAACTAGGAATTGACCCAGACTCAATTTGAGCCTGGCGTCGTACTCTGTTCTGAAGTTGCCGAACTTACTTCTTAGCCTTGGCTTCCAGCTCTTCTAAGCGACTTTTGAGGGTTTGGTTATCCTTTTTAAGCTGCTCGACTTCTTCTTGCACCGATTGAATGGCCTGACTAGATCCTGCTTTTTTCTGCACTTTCTTGATGGCTTCTTCAGCCATGCGCTCGACTCGATTATCTGAGGTTTGGTTCGCAAGACCCCGCAAAATGCCGATAGCTTTAGGCGTTTCCATCTGCCCCAGCGCGGCCACAACAGAGACTTGCGTTAAAAAGAACGACTCGCCTGAGATCGCTTTCAAGCAGTCCAAAATCCGCTGCAGATCTGCCGGTGATTGCCCCGATGAGATGGCTCCCAAGGCTCGAATCGAAGCTAAACGGAGCGGCTGCGGAGTGCCGGAGACCGTTTGCTCTAGAACCAAATCAAGGGCATCCGTAGAGGTCTTCATCTGACTAAGGCCAGAAATGGCCCCAGACCGCACGACTTCGTTCCAGCCTGACCGCTTCTTGAGAACTGACTTGAATAGCTTGATCACCTTATCTTCTTTGGGTTTGTCCGCCCGTCCTGAACCAGCTAATGTCCCAATCCCTCGGATCGCTGCTGCTTCTACGGTGTAGCTGGGGTCGCCTTTTTCAGCGATGGGTTTGAGTAGTTTGTAACTGTTGCTGTGTTTGAGGGTTGCGATCGCATCCACCACACTCCGTCTCACCCTGGCATCCTCATCCTTCAATCCTGCCTTCAACAGATCGAGGACTTGATCGAGCTGCAGTTTCGACAATTGCTGAGCCACCTCTACCCGAACGCCCCAAAAAGGATCCTGCGTGAGTGCTTCGCCTAACGTTTTAGCCGCCTCTAACCCGCCTTTTTTCACCACTGCTTCGGCTGCAAAAATGCGCGAGAGCGGATCGGGATCATGCTGAAGCTGAGCCTTCAATTCCGGTAACGGATATTCAAGGGTGACCTGCTTAAGAACATGATTTCCTGCATCAAAGCTCACAAAATCAGGCTTAGAGGGGAGAACCAAGTAAAAACTCTGCTCCGCTTCGTGAACCCGCACCGTAAACGTTTGCTGGTCTATCTGTGTTTTTTTCTTGCCAGAAGACTTCGCCCAGCCAAATCCAATCGGAATCTTAAGATCAAAGAGTTCCTGATGTTTGGGTTTCTTCGGATCGGCTTGGGTTTGTTTCACCGTTACCTTAGCGAGGCTACTGTCCGCATCCCAGCTATAGCTAACCGTATAGTCTGGGTAGCCCCCTCTGAACACATACTGATCAAACAGGAACGCCGAGTTTCGGCCCGTTGCCTTATCAATAGCCCGAAGCAGATCGATGGTTTCTACTGTGTTGTGAGCGTTGTCTTGAACAAAGGTGTGAATAGCTTTCCAGAATAGGTCTTCCCCTAGCTCGGCCCTCAGCATGTGGTAGATGCAGGCTCCCTTTTCATAGATGTGACGGTCATAGAGTTCAATCGCCGCTCTATATATATGTGTCACCACCGGACGCCGATAGCGATCGCGATCTTCATTAATGTAATTGCGGGCCTCATTAAGTCGGTAGTAGGCCGCATCGTCAGTTCCATATTCTTTCTCCGTCCACATCACCTCCGAGTAAGAGGCCATCCCTTCCTTCAGCCAGGCATGGGACCAGTGTTTGATCACGACCAAATCGCCAAACCACTGATGGGCCAGTTCATGAACCACTAAACTCTCGGTCCAGCGATTATCGATAGCAGCGCGTTCATCTAATAGATAGCGATCGCCCAGCAGCGTCGTCGAAGTATTCTCCATCCCGCCAAAGATAAAGTCAGCCACACAGACTTGAGCATATTTAGGGTAAGGATAGGGCACCCCATACTTCTCAGACAAAAACTCCATCATTCGGGGCGTTTTACCCATGCTCAATCGGGCGCTATCCTCTAGCCCTTTCTCGACGTAGTAAAGAACTGGTTTGCCCTGCCACTCATCTCGAATTTCGGCAAAGTCACCCACCGCCAGCGTCATTAAATAAGTGGGGTGAATCTCTTTCTGTAGCCAGTGGTAAACCATCTGGTCTTCTTCGAGGCTGGTTTCAATTAGCTCGCCATTACTAACCGCTAGCAATGGCTTTGGCACCCGAACCCGGATCTCAGAGGTTGCAAGCTGCCCCGGATAGTCAAAGCAGGGGAACCAGAACCGTGAATCTTCATCTTCCCCTTGGGTCCAGACCTGAGTGGGCTTGTCAGGATAGTGGTCGTCTGGACCAATAAAGTAGAGGCCGCGTTGGGGTTGGTTTACAGAGTATGCGATCGCAACCGTAATCACTCTCCCCACCGTCGTCTCTTGCTTTAGATGAATCACCAAACGCTCATCATCATAATCAAACGACTGCTTCGTTCGTCCAATCCGCACATCTTGGATATCGAGGTTAACCGCATCCAGCATTAGTTGTGTAATCCCGCTGCGCACTGGGTTGAGCCGGATTTGACATATTCCCTTACAAATTTTCTGATCGATATCCAGATCCAGATCTAGAAAGATATGTTCAACTTGACCAGGGCGATCTGGGTTGTAGTGAGGACGCGCACCCGCCAGCTCAAAAGACTTATGTTTTTTGGGGTCATCCATGAAGAAATTAGACATTACATCTCATCCGCTGTGGTGATCGATATCGGACGCTTTTACAGCGCTATGTATACCTAACCCAGATTAGCGTGCTTCCAGAGCGTCCAGTTTTTGCGATTGCTCTGTTGACTGTATAAATCGGTCTTCAGAGAATTTCCCCTGTGCTGCTAAGCTTTCCTTGAGGAATTCCCAGGAGGTCTTAAAACATTCAGACTTCTTGAGGTGTCTCTCTCCCCGTGAACCTATCGTTCTGAGATGAGCCTGTGAGATCTTATTGGTTATTGCCCAGTCTATTGGGGCTTGTATTGGCTGCCCTCCCTGCCCATGCGGGTGGGCGATTGCTAAAGTGGCAATTCGATCAAGAAGAACGACAGCTCGAAATTGTGACTGAAACCAGTGTTGCTCCGAGAGCGCAGTTGGTTCCGAATCCAACTCGGATCGTTATTGACTTGCCCAATACCCGTCTCGGGTCGTCCAGTCGTGAAAAAAAGTTGCAAAAACGGTTTAATAGCTTGCGGGCAGGGCAGTTTGATCAAGATACGACTCGCTTGGTCATTGAGCTAGATCCGCAATATCGTATATCTCCGCAATCTATACGAGTCAAAGGTGTGGCTTCTAATCGTTGGCTGGTCAAGCTTCCTAGGCCAAAACGGTATTCACTGAGCGATCGCCGTTCTCTGTCTGTCCAACGTCCCGTTTCTATCGTGGTGCCACCGGCTAGAAATTCTAGATTGGCTTCCACACCCTCCGCTTCTTCGCCTTTTCCATCTTCCTCCCCTCCGTCTGCTTCTCCCCCTCTCCGTTCTTCCCCAACTCCCAGGCGTTCTTCTAGCCGAGGCGTCACGGTTGTTATTGATCCGGGGCATGGTGGCCGCGATCCAGGAGCCATTGGTATCGCTGGCCTTAAAGAAGTGCAGGTTGTGTTGCCCATCGCTCAAGAAGTCACTCGCATTCTCCAAGCCAAAGGCGTGAACGTCGTCATGACGCGGAATCGAGATCAGTATGTTAGCTTGCAGGGCCGAGTTAACATCGCTGACCGTGCGAGAGGCAAGATTTTTGTCAGCATCCACGCCAATGCCATCAGCATGAGTCGTCCTGATGTAAACGGAGTTGAGACCTTCTACTATCAAACGGGTAAACGTTTAGCGCAATCTATTCACAGCAGCATTCATCGCCGCATCCGCATTGGAGATCGCGGTGTGCGCCGCGCCCGTTTCTATGTCTTGCGCAAAAGCTCCATGCCTGCATCTCTAGTAGAAGTCGGCTTTGTTACGGGCCGCTGGGATTCTCCCCGACTCCGGCAGCCCGCCTTTCGTAAGCAAATGGCAGATGCGATCGCCGCAGGTATCTTAAACCATCTTGGCATTCGCTAACGGATCTCGCCTTTCAGACTCATATATAGATGCCTCTAACAATACCTCGGACAGTTTTTGATTGACTACGACAGAATGAGGGTTTTCGCCCTCTTTGAGGTCTACCTCAGCAAGGAGAAATCAAGGGTTTCAGCCCCTGGCTTTAAAACTGTCCGGACTGTTGCTCTAACTGGCAGAGGTTCATGTTCTGCTGTCTCCGAAGCTTGTCTTCGTGCACTTGTAAAGTGCTGCTAGGACGCAGTTGAGAACGCAATAAGGCAAATACAAATCGCTGAGACAAACCTCAGTCTCGCCTTTCCGACTCTACAAAGATAGCTACAGGCCAAACGTCAATTCTCTAAACGAATCAAGTCCCTCTGTCTTGACGCCGCCGAGGACTTATTGTGCCGATTGCTACAAATAGCTCAGAAAAAAGGAGTATTTGAAAAAAAGTATTTCTCCCCAACCCCTTGCGCCCAGGGCTTCTAAGTGTTTTCCCTGAGAAAGATCGAACTTTTCTCAAAAATAACGCTTGACTCTGTCAAAGGGGGTCGCTATATTAGTAAAGCGCTCGAGAGAGGTCCGCCTTTCAGAAGCGCTTTGAACCTAGATAAGTTAATAGTTTGAAAGCCATAATAGCACATATAGACCTCGTTCAAAACAACTGAGGGGTTGTAGCTTCG
>JBHJNL010000021.1:0-13737 GCA_050330855.1 Thermosynechococcaceae cyanobacterium
TGCATTTGTTGCTCAATATCACGGGGGTAAGGATTCATCTAAAACCACACAAGGGCAGGATGCTTAGACTACCACTCTCCCATTCATATTCTGGATATTATTTAATCCACGATCCTAAGGCATTAGGTGACATAGCTCGTGCAAAATTCAAACCAGTTTCAACGATGGCGATTAGTTGATCCAGCCCTATAGCCGTGAGTTCTAATTGCTGATTGCTGTCTCTCAACAGCCCAAGGACTCGTTTTTTCCCTCGACGGCCGGAATTGCTGGTTTGTAATCCATCATCACAGCTTCCAAACTAGCTTTACTTACGTCTGAGCATGGAGCAGCTCAAGCAGTCTACTCGCCTCCTGCTGCTTAAAATGTCCGGCAGATTTGCAGGGAATCGAGAGCAAAATGCGATCAAAGAAACGTAGAGAGTCGCAGGGCACCGACAGCATCACCTCTGGAGGATCTGCGCAGGCTTGCAACACAAAAGGCCCACCTTGATAGCACTGCTGTTGCGGATTGGCGTTGCGATCGCCCATAAAGCAGTAGTGCTGCAGAATATATTCTGCCGTAGCAAAGGTAATCAGACTATCGCTGGCTGAAGGTGATTTTCTCGGAGGCTTAGTTCGCTCTGCGGCCTGAGGCCGTGTTCGATGGGAAGCGGAATAATGGGCCTGAGCTGGTTTAGGCTGGGTCGGCGCTTTGCGAGGGCTGGCGACGGAAGAGGCTGGTCCCTGCCACGATCGCAACGCTTCGTAGGCTTGATTGAACTGCTTCAGCTTGCCCTCTGCTTTTTCGCGCAGGCGCGGGTTATGCCCAAATCGATCAGGATGCCAAACCATCACTAAGTCTTTGTATGCCTGCTTAATTTCACCCAGCGAGGCACTCGCTTCTAGCTCTAATATTTGGAGATGTGCCGTTACCTCTAGCATCGATCACGCTCACGGTTGCAGCTTAGTTCCTTATCCTAGTCACCAAGAAATCCAAAGATCAATAGGTTAGGCGTAAAGTCCTGCAACAGGATCCTAAGAATTGGTAAGTACTATGTTGTTTTGCTCTTTGGCTACTGTGCTGTATTGAAAAGTAAATGTGTCACAGTAGAGGTGGCAAAACCCTCTGGTGACCCCTATGACTAGCACCCAGGCACCTACTACAACACACCAGCAGCTTTACGACACTGACTTCATTGAGTGGATAGCTCAGACTGCTGAGCTATTGAAGCGAGGTGAATTTAGTGAGCTGGATATCACGAATCTGATTGAAGAGGTGGAAGACTGGGGACGCAGCCAAAAGCAAGCGCTGAAGAGCAACTTGCGTGTTCTATTAATGCATTTGCTGAAGTGGCAGTACCAGCACCGCAAGCGTAGCGGTAGCTGGAGAGGAAGCTGGAGAGGAAGTATCGTTGAGCATCGCCAGCGAATCCAAGATGCCCTAGAAGATAGTCCCAGTCTCAAGAATTACTACAGTTCAGTGCTTGCAGACAGCTATGCAACAGCACGAGAGATTGCCGTCCATGAGACAGGGTTCTCTCTAGATACCTTTCCCGCAGAGTGTAGCTATACGGCAGAGAAGGTGCTTGATAGCGAGTTTCTCCCTGAATAGCTGGATCCATCTCATTATTCGAGGCGTGGACTTTGATGACAATACCTGTTTTGTAGGTTAGAGCAAACCAAGGCACTGGGCTAACACTAGCGTGCTGTATTTCCTTGAACGTTGCTCAGACGTGACTTGATAAACCGATCCATCCAGGTTTGGAGATAGGCTCGGTTTGCTTCCTGCTCAGCAGGATCTTCGGTACTCATCGGGTGAGGAGCCAAACCCAAAATAGCGGCAGTGGTCACGCAGTACATTGACTTTTGAAAGGATTGACACAGCGTTACTCGCAGGCCCGTCTGATCGCGGCCTTGGCGATGGTAAAGGTCGGTGAGATAGTCCGGCAAATAATGACGCATATCCTGCATCAGCAGCGTGGGCGGAATCCCAGAGCCGCCAATGGGCACGGGGTCAGCATAGAGTGCACCGTAACAGAACTGGCCTTGGTCAATGGGAATCTGGTCGGCCTGAGCATTAAAAGAGACGACGCCCTGGAAGGGAGTACCCCGAAAGAAAATCGCTTCAACGTAGGGGACGCCAGTATCCATCAAGAACGTGATTCCGGCAGACTCAGGAATGATTTCGTAGGGTTTGCCGTTGACGAGGGGATAGTAAGTAATGGGGAGTGCTGCATCAGCGACGAGGCCATCGAGGATGTGTTTGACGACATCAGGGACGGTTTTGATTTCGCCGTTGTCGTAGCGATCGCTCAGCTCTAGAAAGATTTTGCTCATTACGGTCCAGAATTGACCGAGGGCGCTGGTATAGACAAGCTGCCGCACCTGCTCAGGCCAGAAGTCTTTGAAGATGGCTCCCATGCCTTTGAACAGGGGGTTGAGCTTCCACTTTGCGGAGATCGCAACCGCCGCCCGTTCTTTAAACTCATCTGAATCGAGATAGGGGTCTAGCCCACCGCCACCGTGCCACATCATGCCGCGCATACAGTATTCGGCGTATTCGTAATTGATGCGATCGTGCCCCCAGTGCTTGAGCAACTTGGCAGGGGTAATCTCACCGTTGAAGTACTTAAAGAACGGAAAGATCACCAAAAATTGATGGTCTGCCATGTATTTGAGATTGACGGCATAGGCATCTAGAACAATGCCGTAGCTCTTCAAGATGCCCACCACCTCCGCCACATTATCAGGGCTATTGGGCAACAGCGCTCCACCTGCCAACAGGCGATCGATGTAGGTTTTGAGAGGATGGGGTTTTGCCGTGCGCATCTTAGCAATCATTGCAAATGGTCCTTGGCGTTAGGGATCAATGATACCTATATTTCTTGCGCGACCCAAATCGCAACGCTTTTACACGTCATCAGGATTTACCCCAAGCTCCCTGAGCCTCGCAGCGAGTTGTTCAACCTTTCTATCGGCTGTTTCTCGTTTCTGGCGCTCCGTCTCAGCTCTTTGATCGGCTTGCAAACGTTGACGCCGCTCTCGCTCAACTTCAGTGGCAATCCAATCGCCTTGAGCGTCAAACCAGCGTAGCCAAGGACGAGTAATCCCCTGGAACTCTCCCTGCCACAGACCCAGACCTATCCCTAAATCTTCCATCCAATATCTAAACTCACTCACCTCCTGCGCCTGGTATTGGCCCTCAATCAGCTTAAAAAACCATAGCCGATCTTCATCGCGGTCATAGACAACGTAGTAGGGGGTCTGAAGATAGTCTTCATAAACCTGCCACTTAGTGGGTAGACCATCGGGTTCGCGCTTGATTGTTCCTAAATCTGAGGAGGCCGTCCCAGGGGAAATTAGCTCCACGATGACTGATGGAGAGGCTTGCTCGTCCCAAATAACGTAGCTCAGCCTCATGTCGTGGCCTGCATACAGATGGGGAACACCCACCACCGCGAACCAGTCGGGGCGTTTATGCCACCGAGGATGTTCACGATCGTAGTAGACATTGAGGTCAGTGCCGGTGAAGATCTGCTCGGAATCAACTTGCGGAATCTGTAGGGTAGCGCTCAGTAATTGGGGCTGCAGATCATGGTATACGTCAGGCAAACCTGGCTCCTCAGGATATTCGCTGGGCAAGTCATACATGGTGGGCCAGTCTTTTTCAGAGATGACGGCAAGATCTGGCTGTTGATCATAGAATTGGCGAGCAGTGGTCATGATGACCTCACGAGAGTCGTTCTCTTCTATTGTAGGGGGGCTAATCCGCCCATGATGCGCGACTTCAATACTTCATCAGCGGGTTGCCGAGACAAGCTGAATCACTGGCGGCGTTGAGGGCACCAGCGACATTGTTGTCGCTTCTGTCCAGCCCAAGAGCCAGCCGGGCTGTAGACCCAAAACAACAATCAAGGCAGCCAACACAAAGGCTGGAGCTTGCTCAAAACTGGTTGCTGGCGGAATCCAAACATCCTGCTGGTCATCAACTTTGGCCTGTTTACCCGTCGCCAAGCGACCAAAAAAGGCGCGGTTCACCAATAGCAAAAAGTACACCGCCGTCAGTCCGGTCCCGACAATGCAGAAATAGGTCTGAATCGGGAACGCGGCCAGACTGCCACGAAAAACCAAAAATTCAGCAATAAAGCCCACCATCCCCGGTTGTCCGGCGCTTGCCATCACACCCAAAATCATCAGAGTGCCGACGACAGGTAAACCCCGTTCCGGGTTCAATAGCCCCCGCAAAACGCGCAAATCGCGGGTGCCGGTTTTTTTATATACAATTCCGACAAGGACAAAGAGAAGACCAGAGATCAAGCCATGACTCACCATCTGCAGCACGGTTGCCACTAGGCTGAGCGGGGTTGCCGCAGCGGTTGCCAGCAAGATATAACCCATGTGGCTCACGGAGCTGTAGGCCACCATTTTTTTCATGTCGGTTTGTGCGATCGCAAGTACGGCCCCATACAACACACTCACCGCCGCCCAGGTCGCTAAATAAGGCGAAATCACCCGCCAAGCATCCGGGAACAGACCCACCCCAAAACGCAATAACCCATAAGTCCCCAGCTTCAATAAGACGCCTGCCAGCAAAACCGAAACCGGGGTCGGAGCCTCAACGTGAGCATCGGGGAGCCAAGTGTGGAAGGGGACAAAGGGAACTTTGATCCCAAACCCGAGCAGAATTGCGCCGAGCAGAATGAACTGCTGGGTCATCGAGAGGGTTTCAATCAGCGCTGGATCGTAATCAAAGTTGGTGGCCCCAGTCAGCCAAGCAATGCCGAGGAACCCGCCCAATATGAGGATGCCGGAGACGGCGGTATAAATTAAAAACTTCGTCGCCGCGTAGCTGCGTCGCTCGCCGCCCCAGATCGCAATCAGCAGATAGAGCGGAATCAGTTCCAGTTCGTAAAAAATGAAAAACAGGAGCAGATTTTGAGCTAAGAAAGCACCGGCTACGGCTCCGTAGATCACCAGCATCAGGCTGTAGAACAGGCGAGGGCGCTGGGTGTTGCGATCGCTGCAAAATATAGCAATGCCGGTCAAAATTGCGTTCAGCACAATCAACGGGAACGCAAGGCCATCCATCCCTAGCTTGTAGTTCAAGCCAAGGGCATCGAGCCAGGGCAAGTTTTCGGTAAACTGCGCCTCGATCAACGCGGTATCAAACTGGAACCCCAGATAGGTAATCAATCCCAGCGTTCCTGCCACAATGGCAAGGGCAACCGTTCGAGCACGATTTTCGGTCTGAAATCCCGGCACCAGAGCAATGACAGTCGCGCCGAGTAGCGGAATCCAAATAAGAGCACTTAGCATACGTTCTGCGAACAATCCCCTTTACCAAATAAACCAGTAGATAATGCAGCCAGAAATCAGGCCCACTCCCATCAAAATAGTGAGGGCGTAGGTCTGAGATTGCCCGGTGGCGCTGTACTTGAGACTTTCACCACTGAATAGAGAGGCGACCCCCACAAAGTTAACGAAGCCATCGACAATGTATCGGTCAATCCAAGCACCCATACGCGAGAGCGTCGAGACCGCAGCGACCACCGTGATTTCGTATAGCCGTTCGGTGTAAAAGTCGTAGGCCAAAAAGTCCTGCAGGAACCGGCGTGATTTCTGAATGGGGCGAGACCAAGACCGGCTCAGCGGCATCCGCGCACCAATTAAGCAGCCCACAACGCCAGAGGCCAGCAGCTCGATTCCGGCCAGCCGCAGATTCGCCACGGGGGGCAGCAGAGACAAACTGGTCATCAGAAAGGGGGTCAACAGCGTTACCACCATCAAGATCACCATTGGAACAGCCATCGGCCATGCTACCTCTGGGGTTCGCTTGGTTTTCGGCTGAACGTCCCCTAAAAAGACCAGTCGAAAGACTCGAATTAAATTAATGGCAGACAGGGTATTGACCAGCAAAACCACACCCACCATCCAAGGCTGATAGGACGCAAAAATAGCAACTCCCTGTTCCAAGGCCCAGAAGCCGCCAAGGGGGAATAGACCAATCAGGCCCAGTGAACCGATGATGTAGGACATTGTGGTAACGGGCATCCGGGACCACAGTCCCCCCAGTCCCCGCAGATCTTGACTGTTGGTGCTGAGGATAATGGACCCAACGCACATGAAGAGCAGACCCTTTGCGATCGCATGGGTCAACAAAATCAGCAGCGCCACATTGGTCCACTTTAGCCCCACCGCCATGAACACTAGACCTAGGTAAGCGCTGCTCGAATGGGAGAGGGTTCGCTTTAAATCAATTTGTGCAATCGCCATCATCGACGTACCAATCGCCGTAATCGCCCCAATCACCACCAGCGCATCCTGGGCAACGGGAGACAAGGCAATAATCGGCTGCAGCTTAATTAAAACATAGGCCCCACAGGACAAGACCACCGTATTTCGCATAATCGAAGCCGGGTTCGCCCCCTCCATCGCCTCATCGAGCCACAGGTTGAGCGGAAACTGGGCGCACTTACCCACCGGCCCTGCAATCAGACAAAACCCCAAAAACGTTGCCACCAAGGGCGATAGCTCTGCGTGGTCCTTCCACTCATAAAGCTCCGGAAAGTTGAGGGTGCCAGAGAAGGTCGCCAGCGTCACCATGCCCGACAGCAGTAAGATATCACCGACCCGCTTGGTTAAAAACGCATCTCGCGCAGCGGTGACCACCAGCGGCTGTGCATACCAAAAACCCACAATCAAGAACGTTGAGAGCGTTAGCATCTCTAACAATGCATAGCTTAGTAACAGAGAGTCACTAATCGCTAAACCACTTAAGGCTCCTTCAAAAAAGCCCATCAGCGTGAAAAAACGGGCCACAGACCAGTCTTTTTCCATGTAGCCCAGAGCGTAGAGCTGAGCCAACAAACTCATGCCCGTCACCAGCTCCATTACCCCTAGCGTCGTGGGCGACAGATGAATCCACAGCGTGAAATCTACATCGGCTACCTGGAGCCAAGGAAACTTAAGCGTGATGTCATCAAAATACAGCGATTGGCGAAACGCCAACGTGCCGTGAATAAAGGCCAATAACGTCATCAGCAAATTGACGTAGGCCGCTGGTCTTGGCCCCGTGCGTTTCACCAGCCCTGACGCCCAAGGGATCGACAGGGCGGAGCCAATAAAGCAATAAATCGGCACCAACCAGCTTGTTTGTAGAAGCAATTGACTCATCACAAAGTCCAGAGAAATGGCATTTTAAGACGGTGCACCAGCACTTATTCTCTCAGAGCAATGCAGATTCAGAGGCGATCTTCAGCTAATGCTTGCACCCAGGCAAAGAGCGACCCCAAGCCTTTTCCTGATCAAAGCCCGAAGTCCTGACCAAAAACAACGGCCAGTCTTAACCATTACTTCATATAACTTTACGATTCTCTAAGCTTTGCCCAAGGATATATTCTGATCTCACTAACAGCCTACCGCCCCACAGGCACCATAAGTATATGTGCTCACCGCCCGTCACCCTTAAATTACAGGGATTACAGGGGTGGGAGTGCCTATTTTTACTTTATTAGCTTTGCTGATACATGAAATTTGAAAATATAATCCACTCTTATATTGCCAAAGGAACATCTCTAATCCTATTCTTAAGTTGGTGTTAAAGCTTGAAGATACGATGCCCGCTTGCCAATTCCGTGCTAGCTGCGTCAATACAGTATTGCCAAGAACTATCACAGCCCAGATGTCTGGCGAGGTGTTGACATCGGGTTACACATAAAGTATTTCTGTGGAGGAAATTATGCCAATTGCTGTTGGGATGGTTGAGACGAAGGGCTTTCCGGCTGTTGTCGAAGCCGCCGATGCGATGGTCAAAGCGGCCCGTGTCACCCTAGTGGGTTACGAAAAGATTGGTAGTGGCCGCGTCACGGTAATTGTTCGAGGTGATGTTTCTGAGGTTCAAGCTTCAGTTGCTGCAGGGATTGAAAACGTGAAGCGCGTTAACGGCGGCGAAGTGCTGTCAACGCACATTATTGCGCGTCCCCACGAGAACCTGGAGTACGTGCTGCCGATGAGCTACACAGAGTCGGTAGAACAATTCCGAACCTAAATGAGGTTGGCGATCTAGTGTTCTGTAGAATCCACAGGAATTGCTTGCAGATTAAGGATCACGCCCATCGCTATCTCATCGTTATTAGAACTTAATTTGAAAGGGAGAATATCAAAATGTCAATTGCCGTGGGTATGGTAGAAACCTTGGGTTTCCCAGCCGTTGTTGAAGCTGCTGATGCAATGGTTAAAGCTGCACGAGTTACCCTCGTCGGCTACGAAAAAATTGGTAGCGGTCGCGTCACCGTTATCGTTCGGGGTGATGTCTCTGAAGTCCAGGCGTCCGTCGCGGCAGGAATTGAGAACGTCAAGCGCGTTAACGGTGGTCAAGTGCTATCAACGCACATCATTGCGCGTCCTCACGAGAACCTAGAGTACGTGCTACCGATGCGCTATACCGAAGAAGTGGAGCAGTTTCGCGAAAGCGTTCAAGGGATTCGTCCTCTCCCTAGGGCGTAAGATTCAATGCAGCTTGCAAAAGTTTTGGGCACCGTTGTCAGTACTCAAAAAGATCCGAGCCTCACCGGCTGCAAGCTGTTGCTATTGCAGTTCATTGACGAATCTGGTGCGTTGCTTCCGAGTTACGAAGTGGCGGCAGATTTTGTCGGAGCGGGAACGGATGAGTGGGTGTTGGTGAGTCGTGGCAGCGCGGCTCGCCAGAGCGAGCGCAGTGACGGTCGCGCCCTAGATGCCCTAGTGGTGGCAATTGTCGATACGGTTACGGTCAACAATAGTTCACTGTACAAAAAGTATCAGTAGGCAGCCCCCGTCAGTTCTGTCCAGTTAGGAGATATCCATCATGGTGGTTCGACATCCTGCGGCCCCATCGCAGCGTTCAGCCAACCCCAATATTGACCCCACGGCTTCTATTCATGCCTCATCTCCCCTAGTCGGAGATATTCGCGTTTCTGCCCATGTTGTGATTGGGCCGGGCGCGTCGATTCAGGCAGATCAGGGTCAGCCGTTTCATATTGGCACCGCCACGAATGTCCAAAATGGCGTCGTGATTCATGGTTTAGAGCGGGGGCAAGTGCTGGGTAACGATCAGCAGTCCTACTCGGTGTGGATTGGTCAACACACATCGATTACCCACATGGCTTTGATTCATGGGCCGGTCTATATCGGCGATAGCTGTTTTATTGGATTTCGCTCAACTATTTTTAATGCTCGGGTGGGGGATGGCTGCATCGTCATGATGCACGCCTTAATTCAGGATGTTGAAATTCCGCCGGGCAAGTTTGTGCCGTCAGGGGCCGTGATTACGACCCAAGAGCAGGCCGACCGTCTCTGGGATGTTCAGCCCACTGATGTTGAGTTCGCCAGCCGCATTGCGGGGGTGAACCAAGCCATACCTGGACATCAACCGTCTGAAGAAAAAGCAATTCGCAATGAAAGTCGTCAACCGTCCTACCAAGGGGGCAATCAATTGAGCAGTCATCACGCACAGGGCAATTCCCTAAATTCCGATACCCTGTCCCAGGTTCAGCAGTTGCTGCGCCAGGGCTATCAGGTTAGCACCGAGTTCGCAAACGAGCGTCGGTTTAAAGCGAATGCTTGGCATACGGGCGGTGCTATTGCATCTCAACAAGAATCATCCGTCGTGTCAGAACTCGAATCTTTCTTAGCGGCACACCAAGGCGACTATGTTCGCCTTGTCGGTATTGACCCACAGGCCAAGCGTCGCGTTCTTGAAACCGTCGTTCAGCGTCCTGGTGGCGTCGTGGTAGAGAGTTCTCGCCCACAGTCTTTCTCATCCGCACCGGCCAGCCGACCCGCAGCCAACGGCTCCAGTGTATCCAACGCCTCAGCAGATGTCGCCAGCCAAGTGCGTCAGCTTTTAAATCAGGGCTACAAAGTGGGCACTGAACATGCCAATCCACGCCGGTTCCGTGCGAATGCCTGGAATCCCTGCGCTCCCATTGAGTCGCAGCACGAGTCCGATGTCTTAGCCGCCCTTGATGCCTGTATTGCAGAGCATCCCGGTGACTATATTCGCCTCATTGGGATTGATGCTCACGCTAAGCGACGGGTCTTAGAAACCATCATTGTTCGACCGGATAGTTCTGCCCAGGTGGTGAAGAACAATACGGCTCCCATCTCTCGCTCTTCCTCTTCTGCTGCAGGATCGGCACCAGCCGCTGCACCGGCACCGGTCGGGTCTGATGTAGGTGAGCAGGTTCGTCAGCTTTTAGCTCAGGGTTATCGCATCGGCACTGAACACGCAAATCCCCGTCGATTTAAGGCCAATGCCTGGAATCCCTGTGCGCCCATTAAGGCCCAGCGCCATGCTGATGTGATGTCAGCGCTGGACGCCTGTATTGCTGAACATCCCGGTGACTATGTGCGCCTGATTGGGATTGACACGAAGGCCAAGCGCCGAGTGGCCGAGATTGTAATTCAGCGCCCTGGGATACAACAGGGGCAACCGTCATCACGTGCTGCAGCCAACCCCGGACCACCCACCTACAGCCAGTCATCTACCATGGGGTCGTCTTCTCCAAGAGCTACAACGGCCATTCAGTCAGATGTTGCGTCTCAGGTGCGTCAGTTGTTAGCGCAGGGACATACGATTGGGACCGAGCATGCCGATAAGCGGCGGTTCCGCGCCAATGCTTGGCATAGCTGTGCGCCGATTGAGGCTCGTCAAGAACCCGCTGTCATGGCTGCTTTAGAAAGCTGCTTGAATGAACATTCGGGTGAGTATGTTCGCTTAGTGGGCATTGACTCAAAGGCGAAGCGGCGAGTGTTGGAAGCGGTGATTCAAAGACCCTAGGTGGCGGCTATCTGAGCGCTAATGGAAATGCCACAGTCCATGAATCAGGTCCAGGTGAGCGGGGATGTGACCCTTGATGAGTCGGTTGCGATCGCAACCAACGTCCTCCTGATCGCCGATCCCGGTAGTCAGCTCGTGATTGCGGCTGGCGTCTCCATTGGCACCGGCAGCATTATCCACGCCCACCATGGCATTTTAGCCATCGACGAAGGGGCCACCCTCGCCTCGGAAGTTTTAGTGGTGGGCAAAGGCAAAATTGGTAGCCGGTCCAATATTGGCCCCAAAACCACGATTTTTAACGGCAACGTTGAACCGGGACAGGTCATTCCTGCCGGTTCATTGCTTGGTGAGCAAGGTCGTCAAAGCACCTCATCTGACAATGTGCGGGGCGATACCACCGTTGCACCTTCTGAAGAACCTGATAGATTTAATGAACCGGCCCCATCCAACGGGTTAGTTTCGGGGTACTCGACCACCTCTTTAGCGCAGACCTCCGTGGTCTTCGGACGAGATCATATCGAACGCCTGTTGAATAAACTACTGCCCCATCGGCCCGGCTCATAACCCTCGCTGAGATCTCCCATGACCGGACAGGAGAAGACCCAACATCAATGGCGTGATACAGCCCTCGGATTGGTATCGACCCAGAGCTTCCCAGCCATTGTGGGCATTGCCGACACGATGCTAAAGTCCGCCACTGTGGCCTTAATTGGGTACGAAAAAATTGGGGGAGGCTATTGCACCGCCATTGTTCGGGGGCGAACGGCGGATGTGCGTTTAGCCGTCCAGGCCGGCGTCGAGATGGCCGAGCAATTTGGTCAGAAAGCTACTAGCTTAGTGGTGCCCCGTCCTTTACCGAACCTAGAAGCAGTGTTGCCCATTAGCGGTCGGCTCTCCCAGCTAGCCCAGGGGGGCGGTAAGAGCCAGTTGAGCAACTTGGCTGTGGGACTGCTAGAAACGCGGGGATTCCCGGCCATGGTGGGGGCTGCTGATGCCATGCTCAAGGCCGCCGATGTTCACTTATCGGCCCATGAAAAAATTGGGTCAGGTCTGTGTACCGCCATTATTCGTGGCACCGTTGCCAATGTAGCCGTCGCGGTGGATGCCGGGATGCATGAAGCCGAGCGCATTGGTGAACTCACCGCCGTCATGGTGATTCCTCGCCCATTGGATGATCTAGAGCAGACACTGCCCATTGCAAGCTGTTGGATTGAGACACCGATGGAAATTCCCTTAAAAATAGAAGAGAAGGTCAAGGAAACAGAAGAACTATTGATTCAGCTCCCCGATCTGCAAACGTTAAAGGCACCCGAAGGCTAGCGTTCTCTAACGCTCAGGGTTGCATGGAGGTTGAAGAGGTTGAAATAGAATAGGGTCGATTCGGACTTACAATGAGCTGAAGCGACATTTAAGATTTATCAAATTCAGTCTTTGTTTGATATATGCGATAAGCGATCGCAGGAGTATTTTGCATGGATGCAAGTTTAGTCGTCTCTAATATTCTCAACCCGCCGATCTTATTTTTCTTTTTAGGGATGACCGCCGTTCTTGTAAAGTCTGACCTTGAAATTCCGGCCCCGATTCCAAAGCTTTTTTCGTTGTACCTTTTACTGGCAATTGGCTTTAAGGGAGGCGTCGAACTCAGTAAAAGCGGCGTTAACCAAGAAGTAAGCCTAGCTATTTTGGCTGCCATGTTAATGGCAAGTATTGTTCCAGTTTATACCTATTTTATTCTCAAGTTAAAGTTAGGGGTCTATGATGCAGCCGCGATCGCAGCCACCTATGGCTCGATCAGCGCCGTCACCTTTATTACCGCCAGTGCCTTCTTAGACGAATTGGGTATTGCCTTTGACGGATTTATGGTAGCGGCGCTGGCCTTAATGGAATCTCCGGCTATTATTGTGGGCCTCATTTTGGTCAACCTCTTTACCGTGGATGATCAGCGCGAGTTCTCTTGGCCTGAAGTCCTCAAAGAAGCCTTTCTAAACAGCTCTGTCTTTTTGTTGGTGGGCAGTTTGATTATTGGTGTGTTGACGGGTGAACACGGCGGAGAGGTGTTAGCTCCCTTTACCCAAGAGATGTTCTACGGTGTCTTAACTTTCTTTTTATTAGACATGGGCTTAGTCGCTGCTCGTAGAATTAAAGACCTTCAAAAAACAGGGATTTTTCTAGTTGCATTCGCCATTTTGATTCCCATTTTAAATGCGGGTATCGGCATCGCCATCGCTAAATTTATTCACATGCCCACCGGTGACGCCCTTCTGTTTTCTGTTCTGTGTGCCAGCGCCTCCTATATTGCAGTGCCAGCAGCCATGCGGATGACGGTACCAGAGGCCAATCCGAGCCTCTATGTGTCCACGGCCCTAGCGGTGACGTTCCCGTTCAATATCATTATCGGTATTCCCCTTTATTTATACGTCATCAATTTAATATGGAGTTAAGATTATGCACTTGGTTAAAAAGATAGAAATTATCGCTAATTCCTTTGAATTAGCCAAGATTTTAGAAAGTTTAGATAAAGGCGGTGTGCATAGTTATGCCGTGATTCGCAACGTAGCGGGTCGGGTTTCACGCGGTGGACCTGAAGATCTGGATATGACAATGCTTGAGAATGTTTACATCATTGCCTACTGCATGCCTGAGAAGCTAAAGGCGGTGGTGGCAGAGGTGCGCCCCCTGTTGAATAAGTTTGGCGGTACCTGCCATATTGCCGATGTGATGGAAGTTCGGTCGGTTAAGTGTGTGGCCTCGCTGTAGCGTCAGACGTAGATAACAAGATCATCAAATTCAACACTTTAGTTCCTAACATTAGCCCCATTTAATGGGATACAGCTTAAAGCGGGACACTTTAGTGTGGGTCTTATCTAACGAAAATGGCTGAAGCGCTTACTCTATCAGGCAAAAGCTAAAATCCATGCGGGGCAAGCTGTCCCGCCTTAA
>JBHJNL010000022.1:0-10918 GCA_050330855.1 Thermosynechococcaceae cyanobacterium
AAGAATAAGGCTTCCAGCCCTCAATAGGCACATATACTTCGTACCTTCCTAAAGAGGGTAAATCTTGATATTCCTCGCCACATATAGGACTCAGCCATCCTTACCTATGGGGCACTACCTGTTACCCTTCTTTTTTATCTAGTGTGGGGGGTAAGGGCCAAGCCAATAGCTTTAGATATATCTGGAGATCTTGTGGTTAGGAGGAAGAACTAAATTCATGAACAAGCAGTTGCAAAGATTGCTAACTTTGCTTAGTGGTCAAGTTTTCTGGCTCATGGGTACCAACTGTGCTCAAGCTCAGCCTATTGAGATTGATAGGACAACTGAAACAGTTCTACAAGGCAGCTGTGTTGCTAGTTGTGAGATTGAAGGTGGTTTACAACAAGGCCGTAACCTTTTCCATAGTTTCTCTCGCTTTGATGTTGGACAAGGGGCAACTGTTCAATTCATTAATCCTGGTGTTGCAAATATCTTCAGTCGAGTAACTGGAAGCACTCGATCCGAGATTTTAGGAACACTAGGTGTTTCTGGAGGGCGCGCAAATTTATTTTTTATTAATCCAAATGGAATTTTCTTTGGCCCAGATTCTAGTCTCAATGTTACGGGTAGTTTTTTAGCTACAACAGCAAATACAATTCAATTTCAAGATCAAGGTTTTTTGAATGCTTCTGCATCTCAAATTCCACTGCTTTCCATTGATCCTTCAGCTTTATTGTTAAGCCAAAATGCTCAGCCAGTTGAAGTTTCTTCAGTTAAGCCAGTAGGCTTAGATCCATCGAATATAGATGCATTTGGCCTTAAAGTTCCTGATGGTGAAAGTTTAATATTGCTTGGAGGAGATGTAGTTGTAAACGGAGGCTTAAATGCCTTTAGTGGCTATATAGAACTAGGGGGACTGTCAGAACAAGGACTTGTTCAGTTAGATACTAGTGGTGAAAATTTTCGCTTGCAATTTCCTGGAAATACAGAACGATCAGATATATCTATTAATGGCTCTATAGTAAATGTCAGTGCTGCGAATGGTGGAGATATTATTCTCAATGCAAGGAATATCAATATTTCTGAAAGCGAGCTAAGATCTGGTATAGCTAGGGACTCTGGCTCCATGACAAGTCGTTCTGGAGATATTATCTTAGATGCTGATAAAATAGTTGAAATAGCAGATAGCAGTGAAATTTTTAATACCGTTAGAAATGGCGGGAAGGGTCGCTCTGGAAATATTTATATTTCATCAGATGAATTAATTGTTAACGGCAAGAGTAGATTAGAAAGTAGTGTTGGTACTTCTAGCATAGGCAATGCTGGCAATATAGCTTTGGATATCTTTAGTAATATTTCATTAGATGATGAAAGTTTTATTATTAATAATATAGATGGGACGGCGCAAGGAAGTGGTGGTGATATAAATATCACTACTAGAGATCTTGATTTAAATAACTTTTCTTCCATATCTGCTGCTAGCTTTGGACCAGGCAAAGTTGGTAATGTTCTCATAAACGCAACTGGTCATGTTTCGCTAGATTCGGACAGCAGGATTGGTAGCACAGTAGTAGGTGATTTTATAAGAGAATCGGGCAAAGTAGAAATCACAGCCCGTGAACTGTCCTTAAAAGATGGCTCTCAAGTTGCAACTTTCCCTGTTGGTGAGGGTCCGGCACTGGGCGGTGGTAATATTAGCGTAATCGTATCTGATATTATTGATATTTCTGGCTCCTCTAGTATGACGGGAAATGCCAGTGGTCTGTTTACATTTGCCGGAGCAGGAACGAGTGGATCAGCAGGTAATATTGTTGCTAATGCAGACACTTTTTATCTGAGAGATGGTGGTGCTGTAAGTGCACAAACTTTTGGGCTAGGTCCGGGAGGAGAAATTCGCATTGATACTAGAATCTTTGAAGCTATCAGCGGTGGTCAAGTCCGAACCACCGCAAGCGATGCTGGCAAGGCTGGCAATATTGCGATTAATGCAACTGAGCGAATTACTATTGCTGGCCGTGAATTAGGTTTTGATGCTCGTCTTGAAACATTAAGAAATGATCTTATTGAATTTGAAGGAAGAGATGAAAATTTCGTAAATAGAGAAATTCAAGTTCTTAAAGATATTGGCCCTGATAGTGGTTTTTTCGCGAACACAGCACTTGACTCTACGGGTGACGCTGGCAGTATCTCCGTTAATTCTCAAAATGTTTCTATTCAAGATGATGCACGTATTGAAGTTAGCAATAGGGGAAATGGTTTGGGTGGTAATATCGATTTGCGATCCAGCAACTTAACCTTGAATAATGGTGCTATCTCTGCAACGACTGCAAGCAGCCAAGGTGGAGATATTCAGTTTACTATTAGTGATCTTCTACTTTTACGTAATGGAAGTAAAATTTCTACTTCAACAAATAGTAATAGCCAAGGTGGCAATATTAAAATTGATGCTGGCCTCATTTTTGCTTTTCCCTCCGAGAATAGCGATATTACTGCTGACTCTCAATTTGGTCCAGGGGGGCAAATTACGATTACAACCCAAGGCATCTTTGGCCTAGCGGTTAGAGACCAAGGGTCACCCCTTACGAGCGATATCACGGCTACTTCTTTGAATGACCCCCAATTGAATGGTCAAGTGACCATCAATACCCCAGAAACAGACCCCAGTGAAGGAGTTTTTGAGTTACCTACGATCGTTCCCCAAACACCTCAAATTGCCCAGAGCTGTCGGCCCGGACAGGCACTAGGGGGCGGTAGTCTTGTCAACTTAGGACGGGGTGGTCTACCCTCTACTCCCAGAGATGTACTAACAGGCCAAGCCGTCTGGGAAGATTTGCGCTCTCCGGTCCAGCCCACTGCAAGTCGCCAGGATCAAGCGCCTGCCCCCCCTGTAGCAGCCATCGTTGAAGCCCAAGGTTGGCAGAAAGGTCCAGATGGACGGGTGACCTTGGTGCCCCCTGCTGATGCCTCGTCCCCTCAGTTGCCAACCCCAGCTTGCTAGAGCAGTATCTTGCTTCGACAATAAAAAGCAGAAACGTTTTTGAAGGTGGGTGACTCAGATGGCTTACAGATGGCGGCGATTCCCCCAGTGGCTCCGAGCACTTCTATTGGTTCTGTGTGGGTTTGGTTTGGCATTTGGGCTGGGTCTTGGCCATGCTCAACCTGCTCAGGTGCCCCCGCTGGCGCAATTGGGTGCGGTGAGTCAACCTTCGGTGCAGAATCAAGCAGCCCTCGATTCACCCCAACAGCTTTTAGAGCAAGGAAAACAGCGTTACCAAAGCGGCCAATTTGCTGAAGCCATCACCTTGATCCAAAAAGCCGCTGCCGCCTATCAAGCTCTGGGCGATCGCCCCAGCCAAGCCACAGCCCTTAATCACCTCGCCCTTGCCCATCAAAAACTCGCCCAGTGGCCTCAAGCAGAAGCGGCTCTTCAGCAGAGCCTCCAGTTGGTAGAGCAGCTCAGCGATGCCCAACAAAAATTACCGATTCTGGCTCAGGCGCTCAATCACCAAGGCAATGTGCAACTCGCCCAAGGCAAAACGGAAGCTGCGCTCACGACCTGGCAGCGCGCCGCTCAAGTATATGCCCAGGCAGGAGATGAAGCCGGTCAAGTGGGTAGCCTCATCAACCAGGCTCAGGCCCAGCAGGCTTTGGGGTTTTATCTGCAGGCGCGTAAATCTCTAGACCAGGTTAAAGCTACGCTTGAGCAACAGCCCGATCTAGCGCTACGAGCCACCGGCCTGCGGAGCCTTGGTAATGTATTGCGTCTGGTGGGTGCTTGGCAACCGTCTGAAGAGGCTCTGGTGGCAAGTCTAGAAGCCGCCCAAATGCTAGGGTCACCGGAGGCGATCTCCACCACGCACCTGAGCCTGGGCAATACCGCCCGTGGTCAAGCCCAGACCAGCAAAGCCCTTGACCACTACCAAGCCGCCGCTCAATCCACCTTGCCGCTGACGCGAGTGCAGGCTCAGCTCAATCAACTGAGTCTACTGGTTGAACAAAATCGTACCGCTCAGGCCCAAGCTTTGTGGCCCCAAATTGAAGCAGCGTTAGCCCCTCTACCCGAGAGCCGGATGGCCGTTGACGGTCGAATGAATTTGGCTCAAACCTTAATCAAGCTCAAGCAGCAGTCTGCAGCTGCCACCCCCTCGTGGGTGCAAATTGCTCGACTGATCGGACCGGCAGTGCGGCAAGCCGAAAGTCTTGGCGACCCGCAGGCGCAATCCTATGCGATCGGAGGGCTGGCCCAGGTCTACGAGCAAACTCAGCAGTGGTCTGACGCCAAGCAATTGACCCAGCAGGCCCTAGCCCTGGCCCAAGCGGTCAACGCCAGCGAAATGAGTTACCAGTGGCAATGGCAACTGGGACGTATCTTCAAAGCCCAAGGCGATCTTGCGGCGGCGACGATCGCTTACCGAGATGCCTTTCAGACTCTTCAGTCCCTGCGACGTGACTTGGTGGCCGTTCATCCCGACATTCAGTTTGGGTTTAAAGAGCGTGTGGAGCCTGTCTATCGCGGCTTCGTAGATTTACTGCTCCAACAGTCAACCGCTCTATCGGCAATATCTGCCTCGCAGCCCATCGCTTCGACGACCCCAATTTTGACGGCCCTGGATACGCCCATCGCTCCTCAAGCCGTTGCCACAGCTGCCTCAGCCTCGACCCAGGGCTATCTTCAAGAAGCTCGCGCTGTTCTAGAAGCGCTGCAGGCAGTGGAACTAGAGAATTTCTTTCGCTCCGCTTGCTTAGAGGGACGGCAGGTGGCGATTGATCAGGTGCAACAGGCTGACGTGGCGGCGCTGTATCCGATTGTGCTGGACGATCGCCTAGAGGTGATCCTGAGCCTACCTCAACAGCCCCTGCAGCGCTATGCCATTCCAGTTGCCCAATCAACGGTCGAAGACACCGTGAAGCAGTTGCGATTTTACCTAGAAAAACCCTACACCGCCCCCGAAGGCAAGGTTTTGGGGAAAACCGTCTACGATTGGCTGATTCAGCCTGCGATCGCCACCCTGGACCAAAACCAGATCAAAACCCTGGTGTTTGTCCTCGATGGCCCCTTCCGCAATCTGCCCATGGCCGCGCTTTATGATGGAGATCGCTACTTAGTCGAACGGTACAGCCTTGCCCTCGCCCCTGGCCTCCAGCTCCTGAATCCCCGGCCCCTGTCCGTCCAGAACTTGAAAGTGCTGGCAGCAGGGCTAACCCAGGCCCGTGACGGCTTTCCGGCATTGGACAGTGTTCGCAGCGAACTAGAGCAAATTCAAGCCACCGTCACCAGCCAAGTCCTGCTTGATGAGCGGTTTACCCAGCAGACGTTGCGATCGCAAATGCAGGAGTCCTCTTTCCCGGTGGTCCATCTTGCCACCCACGGCCAATTTAGCTCCAGTGCTGATCAAACCTTTATTTTGACCTGGGATCAGCGTATCAATGTCAATGAACTCAGCGACCTGCTCCGCAGCAGCGAACAAATTAGACCGCAGCCAATCGAGCTGCTGGTACTGAGTGCCTGTGAAACTGCCCTTGGCGATCAGCGGGCCACTCTGGGTTTAGCAGGGGTTGCAATCCAATCAGGTGCCCGGAGCACCCTCGCCTCCCTATGGACCGTGGAAGATCGGGCCGCAACGCAACTAATGAGTGAGTTTTATCGCCAGTTCCGCCACGGCGATAGCAAGAACAAAGCAGAAGCACTGCAGCAAGCACAGATCGCGCTGCTTAAAGATCCTAACTATCGCAGTCCCGTGCATTGGGCACCCTATATTTTGCTGGGCAATTGGCTCTAGACCCCATAATGGCAGCGTATTTCAAGCATCCCTTGCACTGCCTGGTTAGGGTACTATATTATTCATTAACTATTGCTAGTGTAAAACCATCATACCCTTTGCTACCAACGGTTTGAATCGCAGTGGCAGAAAGGCGTGGATTCTCATTCATAAGCCCAAAAAACTGCCGAACACCTTGCACTTTTGGGTCGGCTGACGTGGGATCAACTACCGCGTCTTCACGGACAACGTTATCTCCTACAATCACAGAGCCGGGACGACTCAACTTAAGTGACCATTCAAGATAAGCAGGATTATTAGGTTTATCTGCATCAATGAATATGAAGTCAAATGGAGCCTTGCCCCTGACTGCCTGACAGAAGTGGCTAAAGGTCAATAGGAGTCAGCGTCTACCAAAACCTTGGAGCAAGGTCACGGATATTTCGCAGCCTACATCTCCAAAATGGCATATGGGCTGATTTTTGTCTAACCATATCGCTTATTTGGGCGTATAGACGGATTTAATTCATCCATATCCCCGGTTTGGACATATGGGCAGATAGGTTCAGTATTCTTGCGGACGTCTCGCTCTGCAACGTTGTTTATCGTCGATGTTATAGCAGTCGCCATTCCATTTAGGATGCAAGCCGTAAAACGTACTCCATGGCATCTCTGAGAGAATCAAAGTGTTCTAATTGGTGACGAATCCGACTTTTAATCCAAGACCAGGAGCGCTCAATCTGATTTAGGTCAGGCGAATAAGGGGGTAAATACCAAACTTGGCACCCCGCCGCTTCCACCAATTGCTCAATTCGCCCTCCCTTATGGAAAGAGGCGTTATCAATGACTAACTTCTGCCCCGGCTTGAGCAAAGGAATCAAGCAATGCTCAAGCCAAATTTCAAATACAGTGCGATTGCAAGGCCCTTCGATAGTGAATGGGGCTATCAATTGCTGTGCACTTAAAGCGGCAATCATATTGACTCGACCCCTTCTACTGCCCGACCTCAAGGCGTGGACTCGCTCACCCTTGGGACCATAACCGTAGTCATACTGGTCTCGATTGTCCATCCCTGCCTCATCGGCATAGACAATATCGTCCGGCGCGGCGCTACTCAGACGCTCAATGAATTCAGAGCGTTTTTGCTCATCGCGTTCGCGGTAACCGTAAGTCTTTTTTTTCGAGTAAACCCGATCTTCTGCAGTGCTCGTGAGATGGTCCGGTCACTGATGTGCTCATCCCATAGGTGAGCCATTTGAGCTTGAGTTTTGTAACGATGCTGGTGGGCAAAAGCGCGAAACTTGTCCCAGTCAGTGATTTTATGGCTATGACCACAATGGTGACTTGGCTTTGGATGTAAATCACCGGTCTCGGCCTTGAGGCGTTGCCACAGATGAATGGTATTACGAGTGATATTGAAGATATCACTCGCTTCAGATGGACGAAGACCATCTAGCTCGATTGCATCAATCACTTTGCAACGTGAGTCATAACTATAGGTCTTGGGCATCACACAGCAACACAAAGGAGGTACTTCTCTAGTTTACGTCCTACACCATATGACGACTGCTATAATGTCACGACTTGAAAAGTCATTTTGAGATCTTTGCCAAATAAAGCTTTCAGCCTACATTCCGCAGGTAGTACACTTTTCTAGAAGCCTTACTAGATAAGAGTTACAAAGCCTGTCTGAAATCGGCTCTACTTCACCAGCACAGCTTACATCGCCTGAAAAATAGATTAAAGACTCTCTCGAAGCTAGACTAGAAAAGCAATACAGGTTCATCAGCTACCAGTATCTCAACACTCTGAGGGGAGTCTGTTTAAATTTTGAGCTAAGGCGTAAAGTCCTTCCTGGAAAAGGATTATAGGAATTCACCTACCTGCGGAATGTAGGTTTCAGGAGTGAGAGATTTTAGAGCTAACAACGAAAATGCTAGGTTTCAGTCTTGTCATTGCGTGTTAACCTTCCAAGCCGTATCAAGTGAGCCTGCAGAGCTGGATGGATAAAGCAGTAGCGATCGCCCTGACGCTGAAGCATGCCCAGAGAGATCGCATCTTCCAGAAACCTGCCGATATCCCAGGGCAGCACGCCCGCTTGCCACAGAATGCCGCGCAGGATGAGGCGCTGCATCTGAATGAACCCGCCGGAGAAGAACCCGAAGTACAGGCCCAGGGGTAATCCCATCAGCGGTAGCTGGAGCCAAGGAATAGATTGGTCAAAGGCCAGCAGCAACAGGCCGTAGAGACAAACACCACAGAGCGTTGCGGTCAGAAGCGCGATCTCAATGGGCACTCGCCACGAAACCGACAGAGCCGTTTGATCAGTGATTTGGTCGCCGTACAACTGCTCTAAAACACCAAAGATCGTGGTCCCTAGGCTAGCAAACAGCACCAGATTCAGGGGTTCCTTCCCCAGCCCTAAGAAAATGCCCAGCAGCAACCCCCACAACAGCCGCCGGATCAGCTTGCGCCGCAGGTTGCGGTAAAAGTATCGCCAGGACCAGCGAAACACCGGCAGGGGCCGAATCTCATTGAGGGAACCCAAGGGACCAAAGCTGAGACCCAACCCCTGATGGCTCACTAACCCGATGCCCGCGCCGCTAATGAACCCGCCCACCAGGCCACTCAGCACACCACTGCTGATGCCCTGCCGCAAATCTCCGGCTAACCCAAAGCTCAGGCCACCCGTTAGCCCGACCACCAAGCCAAAATAAGATCCGCCGCAGAGGCTGACCCACCATCGATAGCGTCGTTGGGCAAGGGGTTCTAGCCAAGTGGGCTGCAGGTGAGCCACTCGAATCTCTGAGAGTAAAAAGCGATCGCAAATCCTCGCTAGCCAAGTCAATCCCCGCATCATTTGCGGCGCAGAATAGGAAGAGGGACCGATCTGCTCTAGGCCAGCGTGTAGGTAGCAGTCCCAAAATGCTGGCTCCTCCTGCAACCAGAGGAGCGGATGGATCAGAAGCCGCAGTGCAGACGGGTGCGGCGCGGAGCCAGACCGGCCACTGTGCGGCAACGGTTCATACTGCGGGCGTAGAGCCATTCAAATTAGGCTAAATGTTCTGAGATCACGAACAGACGATGATTGATCGGAGAAAAGAGCTAAAAGGGTAGAGACGATTCCTTTATCTTTGCATTAAGCTGGAAAAGACCGTAGAGTCCCGTCCCTGTCGAGGAGCAAGATTATGTTGAGCGTTGCCCAGTCGCGTCCCTCGGAACGCGCCATCTTTATTCAAAAAACCTATCTGCATCTGGCGGGTGCAGTCGGGGCGTTTATCGTCGTTGAGTTCCTGTTGTTCCAGCTTGGGGTTGCTGAGGCACTCCTGAACCTGATTTCTGGAAATCGCTGGAGCTGGCTCTTGATTCTAGGGGCTTTTTCTCTGCTGGGCTGGATGTCGCGGGGCCTAGCGGCAAAGGCAGATCAAGTGGGCACCCAGTACGCAGGCCTGGGGATTTATGTGGTGGCCCAGGCCCTCATCTTTGCGCCGTTGCTTTACCTCGCAGCCTATTTTTCCAGTCCCGATGTGATTCCTACGGCTGCTGTGTTGACGCTGGCAATGTTTGGGGGACTGACGGCGATCGCCTTTACCACCCGTAAAGATTTCTCCTTCCTCGGCGGTATTCTTAAAATCGGTGGTTTCGTTGCCCTCGGACTAATTATCTGCAGCACGATTTTTGGCTTCTCCCTGGGGCTGTTTTTCTCGGTGATTATGGTGGTGTTTGCCTCTGCCGCAATTTTGTATGACACCTCTAAAGTCATGCATCACTACTCTACGCAGCATTATGTAGCTGCATCGCTTGAGCTGTTCGCGTCCGTGGCGCTTCTATTCTGGTATATCTTGCAAACTGTCATGTCGCTCTCGCGCCGCTAGCCTGTGGCAAAAGTCTGTGATCCAATGATTATCGCGTCAATGGGTCAGAATTTGCGAAGACCCTGAAGCAAGCTCGCCTGATGCGATCGTTGACGGTCAGTCCGTTGCCACCGCCACAATGATTCATTCAGGAACTGCTGGAGCGATGATTCAGGTTGACATGATTTGCATTATGGTCAGACATTTGGCATCAGCTCTCGCGTCTTTACCCCTCCTGCTGGAGAGTTAGATGGACAGCTATCCGCCTAAGCGTCAAATTTGGTGGTTTAGGTGGACTAGCATCGGCTTTAGCTACCCATGCGGGGTAATTAGGCGGATTGTGTTCATCTAAACAATAGTTAGGCGTTTCTACTCGTCTTCCGAAAATACACCATGAACAACACATCCAGACGCAACTTCCTTTTCGCATCATCCGGCGCACTTGCTGGCTCTCTATTTATCCAGAGTGCCGATGCCGCTAATGATGATACCACTTCACTTTACGTCGGTAGTGGTCTTGTTACTGGCACTCCCAAGCCCGTCCGCCATAAAGAGATTCCGGGCTTTTTGAGCGCCGCTCAGGTCGCGCCTCACCACACAGCTCACTACGGCGGCGCACTCAAGGCATTTGTGGGCATCGAACAACAGTTCGAGGAACAATTCGCAAGGGCAAAGGTCATTGATTCGGCAGCTTTCGAGACGCTCCAGCGCCAGAAGTCCAGCCGGGGGAACAGCGTTATTCTCCATGAGCTTTACTTTGACGGTCTAGCTCTGAAGGCCACCGACCCAGCTCCCGACATTCGCAAGGCCATCGAAAAGCGATTTGGCTCGATAGACAACTGGGCGGCAGACTTTCTCGCGAGTGCCAAGGCTGCCGCTGGCTGGGCGATACTCGTTTTGCACCCCGTCAACGGCAGGCTCTACAACCTCGTCAGCGACGAGCACGCCCACGGGCCACTTTGGATGTCAGTGCCATTGGTAGTCATTGATACTTACGAGCACGCTTTCTACATTGGTTACCAGAACCGCAAGTCGGACTACATCCAGAAGTTCCTCCAGTTCATTGATTGGGCCGAGGCGAACCGCCGTTTTCAACTTGCGACTAAGGGAGCCAAATGAACAAAGCCGCAACGCCTAACACTTCATTGGAGCGGAACGTCGGCAAACGCTATAGTTAACTCAAAGTGCACCTGCGTCCGCTCAATTTGAGGCCGTTAGACCACTAAACCTTCATCCAGATTCCAGCTTCGTTTTCAAGTGTTTGGTGGCTTCGCTTTAATGCTTTGAGTTTCAATTGCTGAGCGTTTCAGTTGAGGCGCGTTAAGC
>JBHJNL010000023.1:0-2689 GCA_050330855.1 Thermosynechococcaceae cyanobacterium
GGTAAAATTCAGGTTGCGATCTCACAACAGTTGGGCCTCTCTCCCCAGTGCCAGATCTATGCCGGAACCACCGATAGCATCGCCGCCTTTCTCGCCAGCGGCGCACAACAACCCGGTGAAGCCGTCACTTCGCTGGGTTCAACCTTGGTCTTGAAACTATTGAGTGAGACCCGTGTTGATAACGCCCATTACGGCATCTATAGTCATCGCCTGGGTCAGCATTGGCTGGTGGGTGGAGCCTCCAATACCGGCGGTGCAGTGCTGCAGCAGTACTTTTCAACCACTGAGCTAACAGCCCTGAGCCAAAAACTCGACCCTCAGCAGCCCAGCCCCCTAGACTATTACCCCTTGCCCAAACCGGGGGAGCGTTTCCCCATCCATGATCCTGAACTGGGACCGCGACTGCAGCCTCGCCCTGATCGCCCTGAAGACTTTCTGCACGGCCTGCTCGAAAGTCTGGCTCGTATTGAGGTTCAAGGTTATCGCCTCTTGCAAGACCAAGGTGCAACGCCCCTAACTCAGATCTATACTGCCGGGGGCGGCGCTCAAAATCTGACGTGGCAGGCCATTCGGCAGCGCCATCTGTGGGCGCCCATCAAAGAACCCCGCCACCGCCAAGCTGCCTATGGAACGGCGTTGCTGGCAGCACGGGGCTATCAAAGCATGAAGGAATAGAGTGACGATTGATATTATGAATCATCATCAGGGAACACTAGAAATAGTCTAAAAAACAAGAATTTTGTCATGAGCGTGTCAACAAAAAAGTGGAAGATAGTATCAACTACCGGCCTAATTTTTTCTATGGCTACTCTTGTCAGCCCCCGCAGCGCTCATGCAAATAGTCTTGAGTTACCTCAAGTCACTCAAAATAATCTTGAGATATCAGCGCAGAGGTCTGATGAAGTTTCAGCCAATCCTACCCACTTAAATTCATCCAAAAAGCCTCTAGAATCATTTGCCGTCAGTGATTTCAAGATCATCGGCAGCACTATACTGAGTCCACAAGATCTCGAATCCATCGCCCAATCTATTCCCCACAAAACTGCGACATTAGCAGACCTTAATCAAGCTACAGATGCTATCACTCAACTTTATGCTCAGCGCGGGTTCGCCACCTCTAGAGCTATTCTGCCACCCCAAAAGCTAGAAAATAATGGCACTGTTACTCTTCAAATTATTGAAGGATGGCTCGGAGAAATTCAGATCAATGGTAACCAACAGCTCCAGCCCAGCTATGTTAAATCGCGCCTTCGACTAGCGGCAGGATCTCCACTGAATTTACAGAAACTTGAAGCTCAGATTCGCTTGCTGAAGTCAGACTCGATGGTTGAGAGCATTGAAGTCAGCTTGAAAGCCGGGACACAACCGGGCGAAAGCATCTTGATTGTTGATCTCAAAGAGGCAAAGCGCTACAGCAGTAGCCTCAGCACCGATAACTACAGCTCTTCGGATGGTTTACCCGAAAAGACTCGACTATCGGCCCGTTATCTCAACCCCAGCGGCATCGGGGATGAATTATCGTTCTCCTCTTCGGTCAGATCATCTCAAAGAGAGCAAGACGAGTCTACTCTCCCGCCCAACTATGATGTCTCCTATCGTCTGCCCGTCAACGCTAGAGATGGAACCATCCAACTAAGGGCTTCCCTTGATGATCGGTTAGTAGGGGGAGCTGCCTTTACCGATTTAGGGCTGCGGAGTCGAGATGAAGTCTATGCTCTGACATTTAGACAGCCTTTGATACAGTCATTGCGCCAAGAGTTTGCCGTATCGTTGGGGTTCTCAGCTCAGAGACAGCAGACCTTCTTATTTGAAGATGTTCCTTTTCCCTTTAACAGCACTGCAGATGCAGAGGGCATTACCCAAACCCGAGTGTTACATCTTGGACAAGACTATCGCCGTCAAGATCAAGCCGGGGTCTGGAACGTCAGCTCAGTCGCCAACCTCGGGCTAGGAATTCTGGACGCCACGCAGCATGATGGCCCCACGCCTGATGGTCAGTTTTTTAGCTGGCAACTGCAGGGGCAGCGGATTCAGCGGTTTGGCAGCGGCAATTTATTGATTGCCCAAGGTAACCTACAGCTCTCGCCCAATAGTTTGCTGTCTTCCGAGCAATTCAACCTCGGCGGTGGTCAGTCGGTGCGGGGCTACAGGCAAAATGTTCGGTCTGGCGATAATGGTTGGCGACTTTCTCTGGAGGGACGCTTCCCTATCGTCAAGTCCGCACAAAAACGTCCGATTTTGCAATTGACACCTTTTGCCGATGCGGGGGCGGTCTGGAACACAGCTAACAATCCGAGTGGTTCAGTAGAACAAGGGTTCCTCGCTGGGGCTGGCTTAGGACTGCTGTGGCAACCCAGCAAAGCGATTGGGGTTCGCGTAGACTATGGCGTTCCGTTGGTGAACCTTCGAGATCGCTCTAATGGGTTTCAAGATAGTGGGCTTTATTTCAGCGTTGTTTCAGAGAACTAGATGAGAGAAGTGTGTATCTAAAAACAACTAAATTGAATTAAATTTCAAGAGATTTACGGACAAATACATATTGCCGTTCTCTCATTCAAAGGCTAACTTAGTAGGGCGCATCTAAGGTTTGTGGGAGGGTTCAGACTGAGGCAAATGCACAAGCGGAAAGAGGGAATCAAAGCGCTGATTGACCCAATCAAGTCTGAGATGAAGTAGGTGATTAAACCCG
>JBHJNL010000024.1:0-17972 GCA_050330855.1 Thermosynechococcaceae cyanobacterium
TTGAGATGTCGTGAGAACCACAAGTTGGACAGGTCATCTCGATGTTCATCTACTCTATTCCTTTGAAACTGAGACGGCGATGCCTTGTTTTTCTCCATCCTTTACATTAATGCACTACCATTTAATTTACATGAACCCAGCATCAGCCGAGCTTGAACAGCGGCGTCCTGTTTGGAATGCTCTGTCTGAACTCTTTCTTGATACTGAACTGCAGCCATACGAATATCAATGGATTGCGGAGGTGCTAGCAAAGTCTGTGTATACCGAGAAGGAGCTAGAGTGGATTCTACAGTATGAGGTAGCCCCAATTCTGAGTGCTAATTTGCTCAGCGGTGCAGGTGAGTGGGACGGTTTTGACCAAGACTGGTTAGCCGCACAAATTCAATCGTGTTCAGAGCGAATTAAGACGGTGGCAGATCGCGGATTGTAATTTCTTCTAAAAGCAGGCACACTATCCCAAAGATATAACTAATGGCAACGCTATTCCAGAACTGGCGAATAATACTCACGTCGGCACTATGCTTAACCGGGCTTTTTTTCAGTTTCTGGATTGTTCTACCTGCCCCCGTCGAATCGCTGCTGTTTCTGAGTGTCGGTGCCCCTGAAGTGAGTCCCTGGCTGATCGGGGGTAATGCGATCGCGCTTCTCCTGATCCTTTCCTACAAACGCACCACTCTATCTCTAGTCCTCATCGGCTGCAGTACCCTAGCGTTAGTCTTGTCGAGTCTTCCTCTCCTACAGCTTTCAAGCGCCCACAAGACAGCAGATACGGCCCTGTATAACGGGCTGGGTCCGCAGTATCTCACCACCATTGCCTCTCAAAAACAAGACCTGTTCCGACCTCAGCCTTATGCTCTGGTGGACTCATTTCGAGGCATCCCTGAGCCAACGGTGCGTCAGCAGTCTGTTCCCTTCGCCCAGTCCGACAACGTCCCCCTCAACCTAGAAATCTTTCAGCCAGCAGCCTCCGGACTCTACCCCGGCATTGTTGCCATCTACGGCGGAGCATGGCGGCGCGGCTCACCGCTGTCTAACCTTGAATTTAATCGCTATATTGCAGCACAGGGCTATGTCGTCTGGGCCGTTGACTATCGCCATGCGCCTGACCATCGGTTCCCTGGCCAACTGCAAGATATCCAAACCGCACTGACCTTTCTGCAAGACCATGCCGCTGAGTATGAAACCGATCCGCAACGATTAGTGTTGATGGGTCGGTCGGCAGGGGCACACCTCGCTATGCTGGCCGCCTATGCTGCGCCCCAGGCTTCTGTCCGTGCCGTCGTAAACTACTATGGCCCCGTCGATTTAACCGAGGGATATCTTCATCCCCCAGTTCCCGATCCCATCAACTCACGAGCCGTATTAAACGACTTTCTCGGAGGTAGCCCCAGCCAGTTAGCCGAGAAGTATCGGCAGGCATCCCCGATCACCTACGTCACTCAGCCGGTGCCCCCGACCCTACTGATCTACGGTCGCCGCGACCATATTGTGCAAGCGAAGTACGGAAAACAGCTCGATCAAGCCCTCAAAGCCACCAAGAGTCAGGCTGTTTACATTGAAATTCCCTGGGCCGATCATGCCTTTGATGCCGTATTCAATGGCGTCAGCAATCAGCTTGCCCTCTATCACACCGAACGCTTTATTGCTTGGGCGTTGCGCCAGCCATGAGATCAGCAATGCGGAATCAGTTTGACTTTAGGTATCATGAAAGCAATGCATCGGTAGGGTAAAGGTTGTGGTCAAGTCAACGGGTCATGTCGTCATTGAAAAGACCGGAGCATCCCTTGATGATGCGTTAAATAAATGTCAGTCTCTGGGGATGAGGGTTAGTCGTCAGCGGCGGGCCATTCTAGAACTGCTGTGGGAGACCCATGAGCACCTCACGGCACGACAAATCTATGACCGCCTTACGCAGCAAGGCAAAGATATTGGTCATACGTCCGTCTATCAGAATTTGGAAGCGCTCTCTGGGCAAGATATTATTGAATGTCTAGAGCGAGCGGATGGTCGTCTCTATGGCTGCGTCAGCGATTCCCATAGCCACGTCAACTGTTTAGATTCCGATCAAATTCTCGATATTCACGTCCAGCTTCCTGCGGACCTGCTTAAGCAAGTTGAACAGCGCACCGGCATCACCATCACCGACTATCGCATTGATTTTTTTGGGCGTAGCACGGCAGAGGCGTGACGCTGTGCTTGTTCTACAAACCGTTGCGGAATTTCGGGGTGAGTGCCCCAATGTAAATGCACATAGGAGGCATGGAGATTGCTATATCCCCAGCCTTCCTGACTGGTTTGCACGGTAGAACGATAGCTTGACACGTCATAGAGCGGCGCATCGGATTGCATGCTGAGCTGGGAATGATGAAACTCATGGCCCCAAATCTGAGTGCCTTTGGTGACCAAGGCTGTATCTTGCAGGGCTGTGGCTTGGCGATACCCCAACGTGAGTCTGGCTCCCATTGTCACCGCTGTGGGTAGCACCCCCACCATGGGATAGGTGTGTCCTTGCAGATTCTGGAGCGATTGGCATAGGTACATAAGGCCACCGCATTCAGCATAGGTGGGCAGTCCGGCTTGAATGGCACTTTTTACCGCCTGTTGCACAGGCTGATTTTCAGCTAGGCCTGCAGCAAACATTTCCGGGAAGCCGCCTCCGAGGTACAGCCCTGCAGTGTGAGGAGGCAGTTCTGTATCGTGTAGTGGACTCCAAAACACCAGATCAGCTCCCGCCTGCTCTAGCAGTTCTAGATTGTCGGGGTAGTAGAAGTTGAAGGCTAGATCTTTTGCGATCGCAATCCGCACCCCTTCCCTTTTCTTCTCCATCACCGAAAGAGGACTAGGAGCCTGCCGCTTCAACATCGGCATCAATACATCCCAGTTAAAACACTGATCGCCTAAATCAGCCAACTGCGCCATCAGGTTCCCCATACCCTCTAGCTCGCCAGTGGGCACCAACCCTAAATGCCGATCAGGAATTTTGATGCCTGCATTGCGGCGGAGCACCCCCAACACCGGAACGTCGAGGGGAGCGAGGGCACCCTTAAGCACCTCTAGGTGGCGATCGCTAGCAACATGGTTGAGCACCACCCCTGCCAGAACTAGGCGCGGATCAAAGGAGCGATAGCCATGAACAATAGCCGCCACAGATCTCGATAGATGCCCACAATCAATGACCAAGACAATCGGCACCTCTAGCAAACGAGCAATATGGGCGGTACTGGCCCAATCGCTATCCCCGGCCCCGTCAAAGAGACCCATCACCCCTTCAATCAGGCTCAGTTCAGTCGTGGCACTGTGCTGTTCAAAGCATTGCTGCACATAAGCCTCTGAGGTTAAAACCGGATCTAGGGTGCGGCAGGGTCGCCCCGTCACAGCCTGATGGAACATCGGATCAATGTAGTCCGGCCCCACTTTGAAGGATTGTACGGGCTGATGGCGACTGAGACTTGCCAACAAGGCAAGGGTCACCGTGGTTTTACCCACTCCGCTGCGCTCTCCAGCAACAATGATAGTCATTAAACTGCGACCAAATAGAGATGATGATCCATCCTACACAGCAGCAGATTAGCTGCCATAGAGCGATGCACTCGTCCTTAGCGATTATCTTGAAAGTCAAGTGGGCAGGGCAAGTTTTACAGCTTCAGCCTCTTGCTGAGGAGCCACCCAAGCTTTGCCTTGCTTGGCAATCACATTGAGAATGGTCAGCAACTTGTGCATGCAAGCCACCAGTGCAACCTTCTTCACTTTGCCCCGCTCCCATAAACGAGCATAGAGCACCTTGAGAACTCGGTTGTAGCGAACCGCAACCATGGTCGCCATAAACAAGACCTGTCGGGTGTTTACCCGACCGCCAAACACCCGACGCTTTCCTTTCATCTTCAAATGAATCGGCTACTGGCACAGGATCACTGTGCTGTAAGTAGGGACTCTCCTTCGACTCAGGTCAAACTCATCAACGACCCTTATGCTGAATATGCGTTTATCCTGACAGACTTGGCTTGCACGCTCAGTTCGTGATCGCGGAAAATGCGGAAAATGGCTATCTTGCAAACAGTGAAGGACTCAGCGACTCATGGCACTTGACGATATCATTTTGCTCCTGCATCCAGCCTTAGCAGTGGTTGTGGTCTTCCCGCTGATTGGGATGGTTTTGAACCGAGCTTGGCTAACGAGAACCCGCCGCCTCGAAACAACGGCAGGGAGCAAAAGTAAAATTCCGCCAGCCGTTGGCTCTGAGCACCTACAGTTGGGGCGCTGGCTCACCGGCATGGTCACGGGGCTAACCCTCGTGGGACTCGCCTACCCCATTGGCAGCAATATCATCAACCAGAAGCTCTGGACCACGAATCTGTTTCAAGTGATTTTTATCGTCTTGATGTTTGTCGCCACCATTGGCACCTTGGTATTGCTGTACCGAGCTAGAGTTTGGTACTGGCGGGCCATCTTTGCGACCTTAAGCAGTTTAGGCGTGATTATTCTGGGTTTCCAAGACGGTGTCTATCGCCGCGATAACGAGTGGTTGGTGTCCCACTTTTACTATGGAATTACCGCCACGGTGCTGATGATTTTCTCGCTAGCGATTGTTCAAGAGATTTATCGCGATCGCTCTCAAACCTGGCGACGGGTTCACATTGCCGTGAACTGCTTTGCGACGCTACTATTCCTCGGTCAAGGCATTACCGGCACCCGCGACCTGCTAGAAATTCCGTTAAGTTGGCAAAAACCCCACATCTATCGCTGTGACTTTGAAAAGCAAACCTGCCCTGATGCCAATAGTCAGCTTCCCCTCGTCAGTCCCCCGTTAGTATGAGTAAAGTAAATGCCCTTGTGATCGGGGCTAGCCAAGGCATTGGCCTAGGGTTTGTCCGTCACCTGCTCAAAAATCCACAGATCTCAAAGGTCTACGCCACCTACCGTTCACAAGCATCGGCTTCTGGCCTCCTTTCCCTGGCACAGGAGTCCGACCGAGTTGATTGCTTAGCGACTGATAGCACCGAAGAAGCGCAGATTGCCGCCTGCTGTGAGCAGATTAAAGCCGCTGGCGACCGGCTCCATTGGGTAATTAACTGTGTGGGCATTCTCCATGAAGGGGACTTGCAGCCAGAAAAAGCGCTGAGACAGCTCAACGCAGACCACCTCACGCGATACTTTCAGGTCAATAGCATCGGACCGGCGCTGTGGGCCAAGCACTTGATGCCCTTACTGAAGCACCCTGATCGCAGTGTTCTAGCCACGATTTCAGCCAAGATCGGCAGCATTGGCGATAACCGTTTGGGTGGCTGGTATGGCTATCGAGCCTCTAAAGCAGCCCTGAATATGTTCATGAAAACGGCTTCAATTGAATATCGGCGCAGAAGCCCTAACACGATTGTGGTCACTCTCCATCCCGGCACCACCGACACCAAGCTTTCAGAACCCTTTCAACGCAATGTCCCACCCGATAAGCTCTTTTCAGTAGACCGCACCGTCACGCAGCTTCTCGCCGTATTGGAGGAGTTAGATAGTGACGATAGCGGTCAATTCTTTTCGTGGGATAGCAGTCTAATCCCCTGGTAACTTCAGTTCAGCGGTGGGCGGCATCGCCAGCGGTACCTGAAACTGATCTTGCAGAAAGACTTTAAGTTGTTGAGCGAATTCAGGACGTTGGGCAAACTGCTCTGTGCGGGTGGGTTTGCGATCTTCATTGAGCGCCCAGCCATAATCACTGCTTAACCTGAGTTTGCCGTTCCAGTCTGAAATTGAGATCAACAGAAAGGGATCTGAACTCTGTGTGTACCCAAATAACCGGAACACATAGTTAAAGGTGTTGTCCTGAGCTGCCGCCACCGTAGAAGATTGGCCGTACTGGTCTTGGAGATGCGATCGCATTTGCTTCAACACCTCTGGATTATCCAGTTCTTCTAACAGGCGTACCGACAGCGTTAGAGCAAAGAAAAACTCCTCTACTGGCACAAACTCAAGCCGCATTCATCCAACCCTCAATCAATCACCTGCCCTATCATACCGGCGGTGGGGGAACAGAGCCGCGTTCAATCTTGCCTTTTACATCGAGCTTGTCCTGCATTGCTTTGGGGTATATTCATACGCTACAGAGTGCGTGGGGCTTCCCGTCTGTTTGCTACTGTTAGAACAGAATAAATCTGTTGACAAAAGCAGTAAATCTTTAGCATAGCCACAATTTGATAACCGCGAAGGAGACGAGCATGGCAGGTCATTTACTCTTGGTTGATGATGAACCGGGCCTTCGAGAAGCCGTACAGGCCTACCTTGAGGACAGCGGATTCACCGTAGACGTTGCTAGCAATGCTAAAGTTGCCTGGACAATGCTAGAGAAACAAACGCCAAGTCTGGTGATATCAGACATCATGATGCCAGATGTCGATGGCTATCAGTTTCTGCAGCAGATGCGTGACGATGCCCGGTTTAGTCGACTCCCCGTGGTGTTTTTAACCGCGCGAGGCATGACCAAGGATCGCATTGAAGGCTACAGCGCTGGGGTTGATGCCTACCTGCCCAAACCCTTTGACCCTGATGAACTGGTGGCAATTGTCACCAATCTCATGACCCGTCAAACTGCCAAAGCTGAGGGGACAAGCGTCGATATTGCCGATCTCGCCAGTCAAGTGGCTGAAATCAGAGCATTGCTGACGAATCAGTCCCATGTGAAGACAAAGGCTAATCCCGTCAAAATTGACTTTACACCCCGTGAGCAAAGCGTCCTCGACTTAGTGGCCGAAGGGCTGATGAATAAAGAAATTGCCCGTCGCTTAGAGACCAGCGTGCGGAACGTTGAGAAGTACGTCAGCCGTCTATTCAACAAAACGGACACCAATAGTCGCACCGAACTGGTACGCTTTGCTTTGGAGAATGGCTTAACGAAATAAGATCATGAATGCAGCTTGGCAACGCCTGACCCTGATTCAGTTTTCACCGCCCCAGTGGACTCGCTCTAGCGTCGTCTGGCGACTCAAAGGACTGCTAAAGAGCTGGCGGCAGAGCAGTCAGCTCATCACCTGGGGCAACGAAATTGCGGTGGCCCTGCTGGGCTTAGTGTTCATGCTGGCCCCCTTTGTCCCCAATGGACTGACGGGGCTGCTGATCGTCGCCTGTGCCGCGTTCTGGGTGTTGCTGACCCTGTCAGATGACATTTTAAATCCCTATCAAATTTCTCCGGTTCATCTGATTCTGGGTTTGTATTGGATTGTTGCGATCGCCGCCACTGCGCTCTCACCCGTCAAGGTCGCGGCTGCTACGGGACTGGCGAAGCTGACCCTCTATATGTGTGTGTTTGTGCTGGGAGAGCGGGTGTTGCGATCGCAACGCTGGCGCTCCATCTTAATCTCAATCTATCTGCATACTGCACTGATTGTCTCCGTCGAAGGCTGGCGACAGCAATTCTTTGGGGCAGCAGCACTAGCGACCTGGAACGATCCCACCGCCACCTATGGTGATGCCATTCGGGTTTATAGCTTTTTGGGCAATCCCAACCTACTCGCCGCCTATATCTTACCCACCATTCCCCTCAGTCTCTGTGCACTGTTCGCCTGGAAGCGCTGGGGACCCAAACTGCTGGCGGCGGTAATGCTCGTGGTCAACGGTGCCTGTATGTACTGGACCGGCAGCCGAGGGGCTTGGATTGGCTTGGTCGTTGCTTTATTGGTATCAGCAGCGCTGCTGCTCTATTGGCTATTGCCCCGCCTCCCTAAATTTTGGCGACTTTGGGCCTTCCCGATTGTGTTTGGCACCTTGGCCGGCATTGCTATCCTCGGCTTCCTGACCGTGGAACCCTTGCGGGAGCGAGTTCTCAGTATCTTTGCAGATCGTGAAGACAGCAGCAACAACTATCGCATCAACGTCTGGGCCTCCGTACGACAGATGATTCGCGCCTATCCCATTCTCGGTATTGGCCCTGGGAATACAGCCTTCAACAAGATTTATCCTCTGTATCAACTGCCCAATTACAGTGCCCTAAGCGCTTACTCTATTTATCTAGAGCTATTGGTAGAGGTTGGCGTGGTTGGATTTACCTGCTTTCTATGGTTTCTATTGGTCTTGTTCAACCGGGCTTTCGTTGCCCTGCAGCAGCTTCGCACCCGACAAAGCCAAGAGGTTCTATGGCTCATTGCTGGCGTGGCAACCCTCACTGGAATGCTTGCCCACGGCGCAGTGGATACGGTTTGGTATCGTCCTGAGATTGCGACACTATGGTGGTTTATGGTGGCCCTGGTGACCAGCTATGCCACTAAACCGGCCCCCGAACCGTTACGTTCATAACAGCAAATGTTATCAATGGGGTATAGCCTCGTGAAAACTCTAGGGAATGCTCGGCAAGACCTATCGCTTTTGTTAGAGCAAGACCTAGGCATATCACTGTCATACCCATGCTTTTTTAAGATCAACCGATGTTTATGGTAGCCACCCAAGCCCCTGTCGCTCAACCTCAAAAGCAACAGGCCGCTAAGACCCTTCGCAAGCCCTATCCTAACTTTAAGGTGATTGTGCTCAATGACGATTTCAACACGTTTCAGCACGTCACCCAATGCCTTCTTAAATACATTCCGAATCTGACCAGAGATCGAGCTCAAGAACTCACCGAGCAAATTCACTTTGAGGGCCAAGCCATTGTCTGGGTGGGGCCACAGGAGCAGGCTGAGTTGTACCACATGCAACTCCAGCGGGCTGGGTTGACCATGGCCCCTCTAGAGGGAGCTTAGGTAGGAATCCGTACTGGGCCAGTGGTAACTTTGACACTGACAAGCCGAGTCTTTGAGGCAATCATTAAGGAGTTGCCCACTGAGACTTAAGCATGTCTGATCCCCATCAAGATTCGCCTCATTCCCTTCTCGATGCATTAGAACAAGCCCAGTCACTGGCAGATCTGGGCCAATATTTAGATGCGATCGCACTCCTCAAGCAGCACCTCTCGAAACATCCCAGCACCAGCACGGCCTGGAAACTCAAAGGCGACTATCTGATTGCCCTCAAACGTAGTGCAGAAGCCTTGGATAGTTATGATCGTGCTATCTCAACTGCCTGGTTTGAACCGGAGAACTGGTACGCCCGTGGCCGACTCTTTGAGCAGATGGGAGCTTACGGTAACGCCGTTGAGAATTATAATCGTGCGATGTCGCTATCGCCTGACCCCCAATACCAAGAGGCCCAAGCGAATATCTATGCACAGAAGAAGCTAGTGTTAGTTGCTTAGTCTAGAACTCACGTTTTAATAGTCAAAACAGCATGGCAGATTGATACGGGTACTGATTTTCCTCGATTTATTACACTCGTTCCAGACTAGAAACAAGGTGAAAGCAATGGATTTACCGCTTTATTCCGATGTCGTTCTGTAGCAGGACATACCTGAAGAAAATCTGAGATCTGGAGATATTGGTACTGTTGTCGAGCGTCATGACGTGGCTGATTTAGAACCGGGCTACAGCGTAGAGTTCTTCGATCTGTTCGGTCAGACCGTTGCCCTGATGACGGTTCCGGGTAGTTGGCTACGACCTCCAACCCATGCAGATCGCCCTGCGGTCAGATCAACAGCCACTGTCTAAAAGTCTATCGACACTATGGCACTTTCCAAATCCGTTGATGGTAGTCTGGCTCTGTTTCAGTACTCATCGCAGCATGATGATGCCCATTGCCGTGATCATGTCCGTGATCGTGGTGGCTATGACTGTGGGGTTCTTCTCCATCGAGGGCGGCTAACCGGAACTTACACAGTTCACAGTTCATTTGCACTTGGCCCAACTGAGTTTCAAGTTCTCTCTGGCGCAGCACATTAAACAACTGCGGATCCATGCCCATTTCTGGCAAGCAACTTACCTGAATTTCAGGGTGTGAGTCCTGCTGCTGCGCGGAGACATCAAAGATTTTTTCCATTAAGGTGCCCGTAAAGAGAAAATAGGGCAGCACAATAATGCGCTTGGGCTGGTACAGCCGCGCTCTTCGGAAGCCTTCTTCTAATCGAGGATGGGTAATGCCGATAAAGCAGGTTTCTACCGTCTGGTAACCGCTGCCTTCCCAGACAATGCGAGCTAGCTTCGAGACATCGCTGTTGGCATCAGGGTCGCTGGAGCCACGTCCCACAAACAGTAGAGTGGTTTCTGATCGCGGAATATTGTGGGGATTATGCTCTGGAGTATCGAGGGCATCAAGTCGGGCTTTCCACAGGTCTAAAATCTCAGGGGCAATGCCAAAGTGGCGTCCGTAGTGGTATTTGATCTGCGGATGCTCTCGGCGGGCTAGATCGAGTTCATTGGTGACATCAAACTTGTTGTGTCGGGCGGCGAACAGCAAAATAGGTAGAGCTGATAGCTCGGTGTAGCCTTCCGCGGCACAGTGAGCCACGACCTCTTTGATGCTAGGTCCAGTGAGTTCTAAAAAGCAGGGAAAAACTGGACGGGAGGTGTCAAGGGCTTGGTAAGCAGTCGCAAAATCTAAGAAGCATTGGCGACCTTGTTCGTTGCGAGTGCCATGACCAATCATTAGCAGCGGACGCTGGAGGGGAAGCGGCGGTAGCTTTAGATCTTTGAGAGCGGTGGGTAGATCGGCTTGCGATCGCAACACCAGTTCATTGGCGTAGGTAATTGACATATTAGTTTCCTTTCCCGTGCTCGCAGGGGATGGTAGGTGAGTGCGAACGACAGGCATTCCGGCTTAACAAATTGAGAAGATTAGCAGCGTTCTCTAAGACTAAGACCTAACGCTAACCCAGAAATACCTCAATTGCTTACGGCTGCGGCACAGCACCAGAATTCCTTAAGCATTGGGCCTTAAGGGCACTGGATTTTCCCTGAACGTTCGTCTGTCATTATAGGTCGCGGTGGGTAAAAGCGCGGGCGTTTTCACCGGCATAGGTGGCAACGATTTGCCCCTGACCCTTGAGCAGATATTTATAGGTCACTAGTCCTTCTAGACCGACGGGACCACGGGGGGGCATTCGCTGAGTGCTAATCCCCACCTCAGCCCCAAAACCATACCGGAAGCCGTCGGCAAACCGAGTCGAGCAGTTATGGAATACGCCTGCCGCATCGACTCTAGAGCAGAAGGTTGCAGCCACTTGCTCGTCAGTGGTCATAATGGCATCGGTGTGACCGGAGCCGTAGGTATTGATGTGGGCGATCGCATCTTCCAATGAATCCACAATCTTAATCGACAGCACCAAATCGCTATATTCCGTGGCCCAATCTGCCTCGGTGGCGGCAGGGAGATCCACAATGGCTTGTGCTGCAGCATCACCCCTGAGTTCAACATTATTCTTTCGCAATGCATCCACCACTTTGGGCAAGTAGTTTGGGGCGATCTCTCGATGCACCAGCAGCGTCTCAATGGCATTACAGGCCGCCGGATACTGAATCTTGGAATCCACTGCGACCTCAACCGCTTGGTTCATATCGGCTTGAGCATCAACGTAGAGATGACAAATCCCTTCAGCATGACCCAGCACGGGAATGCGAGTGTTCTCCTGGACAAAGCGCACGAAGCTATTCGATCCACGGGGAATAATCAGATTGACGTACTGATCAAGATTCAATAGCTCTAGAGTTTCCGCTCGGCTGGTCAGTAGAGCGATCGCCTCTGGCGCGACATCGCTAGCAGTCAATCCCTGCTGAATTGCGGTCACAAGCGCCTGACAGGAATGAATTGCTTCTTGTCCGCCCTTGAGTAAAACCCCATTACCAGACTTTATAGCGAGGGCTGCAATTTGCATCACCGCATCAGGACGGGCTTCAAAGATGACGCCTACAACACCTAATGGGCAGCTTATCCGCTGCAGTTCTAGGCCCGTATCGAGTTCTCGGTGGAGCTGCACGGTTCCCACAGGATCGGTGAGGGTAGCGACGTTGCGAATCCCTGCAATAGCACCCGCTAATTTATTAGAATCGAGCTTCAGACGAGCATAGAGAGCCGTTGCCAAGCTTGATGCTTGGGCTGCCTCACAGTCCTTTGCATTAGCACTCAGAATCTCTGGAGCGGCCGCCTCTAGCGCTTGGGCAACGGCTTCTAGTGCCTGGTTTTTAGCATCAGCACTCAACCCAGCTAGATCTTGAGCTGCAGCACGGGTTTGCTGAGCAACCTCGGTCAACGAGACGGTCAAAGCAGTCACAATCATTCTCTCTACAACACAAACTTAGGGCATAACCCTACTCAAGTTTAGGCCAGGTGAACAACCCATGGTTCATGTTGCGATTTCTAGAGTTATTAGCAACAGAGAAACAGATAAACGCACCAGCACTACTGTTGGTCTGACCTCGGCCAAGGGCTTACTGAACACTTCACTCAGTAAGCCCTTCTTCGCAGTGTACCCCTGCTATATATATCTCTCAGAGAGAATGCTTATATGCAGAAAATTTTTAAATGCAACCCCCATTTCTTAATTTAGGGAGCCATCGCACTGAACCAGTAGCCTTTGCCGTAAATGGTATGAATGAGAGGTGGGGCCGTGGGGTTGCCTAATTTGCGACGCAGCAGGCGAACTTGGGCGGCAAGGACATTGCTATTTGGGACTTCTCCTTCAGGCCAAAGCTGTTGATAGATTTCTTCGTGGGTTAAAAGCTGTTGGGGATGGTGCATCAGGTAGGCCAAGAGACGACTTTCTTTATCGGATAGTGAAATCGCCCGTCCCCCTCGATAGGCCACCTGACTTTCGAGATCTAACTCGATTCCTTCGCCCTGCAGGCGCTGAGCGGTGGAGTCGGTGCCATCTGCTTTGAGCTGTTCGCTGCGCCGAATCAGTGCCCGCACCCTCGCTAATAGTTCTCTCAGCTCAAAGGGTTTGACTAAATAGTCATCGGCTCCAGCATCCAAGCCCTGAACGCGATCGTCGAGGGTGTCCTTGGCGGTAAGAAACAGAACCGGGGTGGTAATGGCTTGCGATCGCAATTCCTGACAAATCTCTAAGCCACTTTGGTGAGGCAACATCCAGTCAAGAATGAGTAATTGGTAAGGGCTACCCTGCTGTTCATGGTCTTGAATCAGTAACAGGGCTGTCTCACCATTGTCGGCAATATCGACCTCGTACCCCTCCCGTTTCAGAAGGCGGCTCAGCGGTTTCGTTAGCTCTACTTCATCATCGACTAGCAGAATAGGCATCGTCTGAGTCCAGACCGGCAACTACAATAATTCTAGGGGCTTGTGCCCCAGTCCAGATCCCTCTCTGGGGTTGAACAAAGAGCATGATCAATGGCTATCAATTCTACATCCGGTCTTGGGATATTCCTTGCCAAGATTTTAATTCTCTCCGCTGTGATTTCAGTGGCGATTAAAGCTGGGGGACCGCTGATTCCTCTGCCCCCCGTCAGTGCCGTGGCTCTATTATTAGTGCTCAGCCCCACCGTGATCATGGCGATTGCGCTGACCCTACGGGCTAAACTGTAGCTCTACGAGGGTGGTGATGGGCGAGGCAGACGCTCGTTCTGGCTCAATGGCGTCTTCCTTACGATAGAGCCAAACGCCTTGCAAACCGGCTGAGATTGCACCTTGATAGTCTTCTGACCAGCTATCGCCAATATGATAGGCCTGCTCTGCTTCGCACTGGTGTTTTGCCAGCGCAGCCTCAAAGATTTCGAGTTGAGGCTTAGCGGCTCCTACGGCGGTAGAGATCGTTACAGAGCTGAAGAATGGGGCTAGATCTAGCACTTCAAGCACTTGATGCAGACGAGTATCAAAGTTAGAAATTACGCCGAGAGAAATCCCCTGCCGTTGCCAACGCTGCAGTGTGGGGATGACGTCAGGGTAAATAATCCAGGGATCGGCTTTGGCAAAGTGATCAAACAAAATCTTGAAGAACGCATCAAAGTCAGTAAACTGCTCGATAACGCCGACACGCTTAAAGCTCTCGTGAGCCACCGCCTGCCACCAAGCAAACTCATGGGCAGGAATCTCTGCCGGGTCAACGCCAGGAAATGCCGCTCGGGGCGCTGCGAAAAAGCTCTCCATAAAGGCTTTGTTGAGTTGCTGGGCATCAACCTCAACGCCAGCCTCGGCTGAAAATCGTCCATAAATCTCACCCACCGTACCTCGGATGCCAAATAGCGTACCCACGGCATCGAGATAAATCGTGTCAGGAATAAAAAGGGCGGACTTGATCACGGGTCACTTTTTCTAGAAAAGACAGAAAGCCCCGCCATTGGCGGGGCTTGAAATCATATCAATCAGTGAGATTGAGTAGGGTTAAATCTGCACCACTTCTCCTGAAGCCTGCAACCGAGCGCGAGCACGCTTGAAGTCTTGGGCCGCCTGCAATTGCTCTTGGCGACTGCTGCCTTGCTCAGCTTTCTTCATCCGAGCTTCAGCGTCAGACATTGCCTGACGAGCCGCATCGCGATCAATGGTGTCGCCGCGCTCTGCGCCGTTGACAAGGATTATAACCTCGTTGTTTTCAACTTCAGCAAAGCCGCCCATCAGGGCTATCGCAACCCAGTCTTTACCCGGTCGCACTCGCATAACGCCAATCTCTAGCGCTGATAGCAACGGCGCGTGGCCGGAGAGAATACCCAGTTGACCTGTCGTACTGGGCAGAATGACTTCCTCGGCGGAAGAATCCCAGACGGTCTTATCGGGTGAAACAACCCGAACGGTAAGTGTCATCGGTTCTCTCCTACTTGGCTTCGGCGTTCATTTTCTCGCCCTTGGCGATCGCTTCGTCAATGTCACCGACGAGGTAGAAAGCCTGCTCAGGCAGCTCGTCGAGATCACCAGCTAGAATCTTCTTGAAGCCTGCGATGGTCTTCTCAAGAGAGACGTATTTGCCGGGAGAACCTGTGAACACCTCAGCCACGAAGAACGGCTGGGAAAGGAATCGCTCAATCTTGCGAGCGCGAGCGACAACGGTACGATCTTCTTCAGAGAGTTCATCCAGACCCAAAATCGCAATGATGTCCTGAAGCTCTTTATAGCGCTGCAGTGTCGACTGAACGGCACGAGCGGTATCGTAGTGATCGTCGCCCACAATAGAGGGCTGCAGCATCGTTGAGGCAGAATCTAACGGATCCACCGCAGGGTAGATGCCCTTAGAGGCCAAACCTCTAGACAGCACGGTTGTACCGTCTAGGTGAGCAAAGGTGGTGGCTGGCGCGGGATCTGTTAAGTCATCTGCAGGCACATAAACCGCCTGAATAGACGTAATTGAACCCTCTTTTGTGGAGGTAATCCGCTCTTGCAGGTCGCCCATGTCAGTACCGAGGGTGGGCTGGTAGCCGACCGCAGACGGCATCCGACCTAAGAGTGCAGATACCTCAGAACCGGCCTGTACAAAGCGGAAAATATTGTCGATGAACAGCAGTACGTCCTGCTTGCTCACGTCACGGAAGTACTCTGCCATGGTCAACGCAGAGAGGCCAACGCGCATTCTGGCTCCGGGTGGCTCGTTCATCTGGCCGTAGCACAGCGCAATTTTAGACTCATTGAGGTTATCGGCATTGATTACCCCAGATTCAATCATTTCGTTATAGAGATCATTGCCCTCACGGGTGCGTTCACCCACACCGCCAAACACCGACACTCCACCGTGGTTCGTTGCAATATTGTTGATCAGCTCCATCATAATGACGGTCTTGCCGACGCCAGCACCGCCAAAGAGTCCAATTTTGCCCCCCCGACGATAGGGCGTCAGTAGGTCGATCACCTTAATGCCGGTCTCAAAAACAGAAGGCTTGGTTTCAAGCTCGGTGAGCTTGGGGGCCGGACGGTGAATCGGAGAGGTCTCATCTGTACCGACATCACCCTTCTCGTCAACCGGTTCGCCCAATACGTTAAAAATGCGGCCCAAGGTTGCTTTACCCACCGGAACGCTGATCGGCGCGCCGGTATCAACAACTTCCATGCCGCGCACGAGGCCGTCAGTGGCGCTCATTGAAACCGCTCGAACTTGGTTATCACCCAAGAGCTGCTGGACTTCACAGGTAACAGAAACGTCGTTCCCTGCTGAATTCTTGCCTTGTACCTTAATGGCATTATAGATCCGAGGCATTTTGCCGTTCGGATACTCAACGTCTAGGACCGGCCCAATGACTTGTGAAATGTAACCAATATTTGTCTTCTCTGTGGTGCTGACCATGCTCGCGCCTACTAAGTGGATGTATCGATAGAGCTGCCACAACAAGCAGCTTTGCGGATAAAAACGCCACTATCCAAATTATCATCTAAGGGGGACAACGTAAACTTTCTTTGCGAGGTTTTGCGATCACCGGGGTCCAACTGAGGGCCACCACAGAAGTACTTTTTTCTGCGACTACCCATGGCGTTGGGTTGAGTCTGAATGGAGGCAAAACACAGACTTTAGACAATAATGGATTCGTGCCCTCTTCTATGGACGAAGCTGCAGCGCTCATGTCATTTACCCAGGCTCCTGTAGGTGTCACCTCAACGCAACTTCCGAATAATAACGTTGCAAATAAGGTGACACCCGAAGATCGTGCATTCCACGAGTGGTGCCGATTTGTACTGTCTTTCCCGCCTCACTTAGTTGCAGACTATATCGCGAAGTTCGAGCTTAGCAATGGCAGCGTCATATTAGACCCATTCTGCGGAACAGGGACAACCGTTGTCGAAGCAAAGCTCCATGGAATTAATACCATCGGCATTGAAGCCAATCCGGTTGCTCATTTAGCCAGCACCGTCAAGACAACCTGGGGTCTAGACCCTGATCAGCTCGTTGAAGATACAACACAGATTGCGAAAGGGGCATTGGCAACGAGAGGATATCACGGGCAAAAGAAGCTGAGATCGCTACCCGAAGCCTCATTTAACCTCCTGCTCAAAAACTCCATTAGCCCTCTACCGCTCCACAAAGCCCTGATTCTATTGGCAAAAATCAATGAATCTGATCACCTTGAATGCCATCCGTTTTGGCAAATCGCGTTTGCTAAAACTATCGTTAAGCACTGCAGTAACTTGCACTTTGGGCCCGAAGTGAGCGTTCGACGGCACAAACGAGAAGATGCTCTGGTGGTTGAAACTTGGCTGGCAGAGGTCGAAACGATGGCAACCGATTTGCGGGAAGCATCTAAGAATCCAGCTCCGTCAATCATTCACCATGCAGACTCTCGAAATGTTGCTCAATTTTTAGAACCAGAATCTATTGATGCTGTGTTTACCTCGCCTCCCTATCCCAACGAGAAAGACTACACCCGCACCACTCGGTTAGAAACGGTGCTGTTGGGCTTCATTAAAGATAAGCACGATTTGAGAGCGCTGAAGAAAGGGCTACTCCGCTCTAATAGTCGCAATGTCTACAAAGGCGATGATGACGATCAGTGGATTGAGCAACACGCGAACATCCTGCAAGTGGCCCAAGCCATTGAGGATCGTCGCATCGAACTCGGTAAAACATCAGGTTTTGAAAAGCAATACAAGAAAGTGACGAGACTCTATTTTGGCGGTATGGCTCGCCATTTAGCCTCTCTTAGACCTTTTTTAAAACCAGGGGCAAAGCTGGGCTATGTGGTTGGCGATCAAGCTTCATTTTTAAGAGTGATGATCCGAACGGGCCAGCTTTTAGCTGAAGTTGCTGAGGGACTAGGGTATGAAGTTGAAAGTATTGATCTGTTCCGTACACGACTGGCGACCGCGACGAAACAACAGATGCGGGAAGAGGTTGTTGTTCTGCGCTGGCCTGGATAGATGGCAAAACCCAATCGATATTCTCAGATTATTGATTTCATCTTTCATCGGTACTACCAAGATAGAACCAGTAGAGTCGATTTCAATCGAGAAGACATTATTGCTGCAGCTAGAGAGCTAGAGCTGGGTGCCTGACACATCTGTGTTCGCCCTTTTTTCATGGGGTTTTGCACTGCAACGAGCGAATCCGAGAAAACCAGATTTTGTTGTATAGCGAATTTCATAATTACTGGCGTTTAGACTAATTGTTATACAATAGCCTGAGTATAATCGTCTTAAAGCCTTGAAGATAGAGGCTTTCGCTATTGATAATATGCAATTTTGGGACTGATAAATGACTTTTT
>JBHJNL010000025.1:0-15762 GCA_050330855.1 Thermosynechococcaceae cyanobacterium
ACCCCGAAGATGGTTTTTAGGTCTGCCGGTTTGCGCCTTGTCCTTTCGGAACAAGTTGCCATTTCGGGGACTCGGCTGGGCTTATGCGGGGGGTATGACAGCCCAATGAATCTATCTTAATCTCCTGCAATCTGGAAGATAACCGAGAAATTACTGAGATTTGATTGTTTTTCGTTCAATCAGTCTTGAGCAGATCATGCAATTCTCGGCGGGAATGGAGAGATCTTAAAAGAGCTGAGGGTTTCAAGTCTGATATTGAACAACGGTGAGACGATGACAAAGTGATGTAGGGCTACTGTAATGAATTCAACGATGATCAGTTTGTCGGGTTGGTTGCCAGCGGTGATTATTCCGGCGGCAACGCTGATTCAACTGGCTGATATTGTCAAGCGTCGCTCGGCAGCAGGGGTGAGCGGCTTAACGTGGTTTCTATTTGGGATTGCTAATATTGGTCTCTATGTCTATACCGAGAAGTACGGCAGCATTCAGTCGATTGTGGGCCTGCTGGGGCCAGCAATGTTAGACTTTGCGATCGCAACCCTAGCCTTCTCCCGCTACAACCGTGTCCCCTCAGCCTCTGAGCAAACCGAACTCTAGCGGCGGTTAATATTTAAACATCCAGACTTCATTAAAGAGAGAGACATGAATCGGTCGGTAACGAATGCCCAAGAGCGCATCCGCACGCTGCGTCAAGTCTTGCAAGACGCCAGCTATGCCTACTACGCCCTCGACAACCCGAAAATGGAAGATGCCGTCTATGACCAGCTCTACCATGAGCTGAGAGACTTAGAACAGCAGCATCCCGATCTGATTACGGCAGACAGCCCCACCCAACGGGTCGGGGAACGTCCCGCCACTCAGTTTGTCTCTGTGGCCCATCGCATTCCGCTCTATAGTCTCGAAAATGCCTTCAATCGGGCTGATCTGGTGGCCTGGGATGAACGCTGGCGTAAGCATGCGCCAGAAGCACCCGCCACCGTTGAACGAGTGACAGAACTAAAAATTGATGGCTCTGCCCTGGCTCTCACCTACGAAAACGGTGTGCTCGTCAGGGGCACCACCCGTGGCGATGGCGTCCGGGGTGAAGAGATTACCCAAAACGTCCGTACCATCCGCTCGATTCCGCTGCGGCTCAACTGTGAACACCCTCCAGACTGGCTAGAGATCAGGGGCGAAGCCTTTTTGGGGCTAGATGTATTTGAGCACATTAATCAAGATCGCATCGCCATCGATGAGGCCCCCTTCGCCAACCCCCGCAATGCAGCCGCAGGCACTTTAAGGCAGCTCGATTCCCAGGTGGTGGCAGACCGAAAGCTGGATTTCTTCGCCTACACCCTCCATTTATCTGGAGCCACCGATACATTACCGGCTCCCCAGACCCAATGGGATGCCCTCGAAACGCTGCAGAACCTTGGGTTTCGAGTCAATCCAAATCGACGTCGGTGTGCGGACTTAGTCGAGGTGGAGCAATACTACACCGACTGGGATCTAAAGCGGCTTGATTTGCCCTATCTCACCGACGGGGTGGTGATTAAGCTCAATGATTTGGCACTGCAGGCACAACTGGGGTTTACACAGAAATTCCCGCGCTGGGCAATCGCCTGGAAATACCCCCCAGAAGAAGCCGCAACGCGGGTGGAAAAAATTACCGTTAACGTGGGCCGTACCGGAGCCTTAACCCCCGTTGCAGAGTTTAAGCCGGTCCAGTTGGCCGGGACCACCGTATCTAGAGCCACGCTGCATAATCGCGATCGCATCACGGAGCTTGACCTCCATTTAGGCGATACCGTCGTCGTTCGCAAAGCCGGGGAGATTATCCCTGAAGTGTTGCGGGTGCTGCCAGATCTGCGACCCACTGGCGCACAGCGGTTTGTAATGCCCACCCACTGCCCAGCCTGTGGTGAACCTGCGGTGCAGCCCGAGGGGGAAGCGGTGACCCGCTGCATTAATTCAACCTGTCCTGCCATTGTCAAAGGGGACTTGGTGCATTGGGTCAGTCGCGGCGCGTTAGATATCGATGGCTTAGGTGAAAAATGGATTCATCAGCTCATTGATCAGCAGATGGTGCAGTCGGTGGCTGACCTCTACGAGCTAACCCCTGAGCGCCTGTTAACCCTGGACCGCATGGGCGAAAAGCTGGCGCAGAAGTTGGTTTATGCAATAGCAACCTCAAAGCAGCAGCCCTGGTCAAGGGTTCTCTACGGCCTTGGCATTCGCCATGTGGGCAGTGTTAATGCTCAGCTTTTAACCGAGGCCTTCCCCGCCGCCGCTCAGCTCTCTGCCGCTGGGCTGGAAGAGATTTCTGGCATCCACGGCATTGGTCCTGAAATTGCCCAAGCGGTTGTCGATTGGTTTACCCAACCCTCCAATCAAACTCTGGTTGAGCGACTTCGTGCCTTGGGCCTCCAGCTCCAATCAGACCCGCCGGTCGTCCAAGGAGCGCAACTGCTCAGCGGCAAAACCTTTGTGATTACCGGCACCCTGCCCACCCTCAAGCGGGATCAGGCCAAAGAGATGATCCAATCTGCTGGGGGCAAGGTGACGGGGTCTGTGAGTAAAAAAACAGATTATCTTTTAGCTGGCGCTGATGCAGGTTCTAAGTTAGTGAAAGCCGAATCATTGGGGGTTCCTCTGTTGACCGAGGCTGAGCTTTTAGATCTGCTGGACTGAAGCGTGTCAAGATTCTCCCCCCAAAGTTGGGGGGCCGGGGGGCAGTGCAACGGCTTTGGCTCTTTAGTACAACAGCTCATTCTTTCCGTTCTCAAATGAATCAGTTAAGATTGTGGCGCAGTTAGACTAGTATTCCAGCTTTATACGGCGCAATTTAACCGTTATTCGACCCAACCTGTGTTGACTCAGTCCTCTTCTCTCATATCTTCTGAATATTTGGGTGAGCCGACTCAGACGGGCTTTGCCCATGTCGCCTTTGGGCTAACGCTGCAGTCTGACTTCCCGATTCCAGAGCTGCCCATTGCGCCACAGGCCACGGCAAGCGAGCCAGTGGTGGTGCGACTGCAGCCTGGTGATCTGCGCGATCATATTCCTGAAGCCCTTCTAGAGCAGCCCATTGGGTTTCAGATTAAAGATCAATCCGCTGTGGTTTACCTCAATGGGGTCGGCGTTTTCTTGGTCAATGGCGGCAACCACGTCACCGTCATTCCTGCAGTTCATGCGCCTGAGCTGCAGGTGCGTCAAGCCTTGATGGGTATTGTGATGGCCCTTGTGCTGCACCAAAGGAACTATCTCGTTCTTCACGGTAGTGCGGTCAGCATTGAGGGCAAAGCTATTATCTTTCTCGCAGATTCTGGCGAAGGTAAATCATCGATGGCAGCAGCGCTCTATGCCCAGGGATATCCGCTGTTAACCGATGATCTGACCGCCATTGACTTGGCGGGAGCTGCGCGGGTTGCGATCGCAGCTACCCCTATCAAGCTCTATCCAGAGATGGCCCAGCTTCTCAAGATTGATGATCCTTCCCAGGCACTGCCGAACAAGCATTTGTATCAGATCAATGTGCAGCCAGACCTTGGCCCCCAGCCGCTCCACCGTATTTTTATTCTAGGGTCAGCTCCAACGTTCGCGGTGGCACCGCCCTTGCCGCTGCCCCAGGCCATCACTGAACTGATGCGATTTTCTGGCCTAAAAGCGATCTTACCGGCACGCGATGCCGCTCATTTTTCTCAATGTGCCGCCCTCGCCCAGGCCTGCCCAATTCAAGAGCTGAAGCGTCCCCGCGATGTGTCACAACTCTCTAAGATTGCAGCACAAATCGCGCAAGAGATTGCCTATGATCGATAAGCTGTTATACAGAGTATCCCCAACCGTTAGAAAGCATCAGGTAGCCCCAGCTTCATCTTTAGGGAGACCCAAACAAAGGAAAGGGGGAAATCATCGACCCTAGCTTTTCATTTAGGTTTATGACGCGACCGACAAATAGATATGATCTCTCCAACCTTAAACAAATCCTTCAAAGTTCCACCACTAGGGCTACTTGGACTGATCGCAGTCTTTGCCGCCATCTTTTTGCACCTTAATGTCAGCGCCGATACCTATTCCCATTTAGCGATTAGTATCACGTTTGTTGCGGCGGCATACTCTACTTTGGCCGATAAGTATCCGCATCTGAAGTTAGAGACGAATTTACCCTCGGCCTTCGTTGCGATCGCAATTCTCGGCATCCTTTTGCTTAAAAGTGTCGGCGCACCGGGTGAAAAATTCATCGGTTTTTTTCCGCTGTTTGCCTTTATTGGTATTGCCCTATTGGCCTCTAGTCTGCAGGGTCTCAAACAATACCGGCAAGAATTGATTGTCTTCTTCTTCTTGGGCTTACCTCGCCTTGCTCTAGCCGTGATTCCCAATCTGTTGGCTCCAGTGACGGCGGTGGCATCCTCTTATTTGCTGTGGTATACCGGCGTTGCCGTGACGCTGCAAAACAACAACGTGATTCGGCTCCCCAATGGAGGCGTTGAAGTCGTCCCCAGTTGTTCAGGTCTTAATTTAATGCTCTATATGCTGGGGGTTGCAGTTTTATTTTTGGTCCTGTTTCCGACCTCTAAGCAACAGAAAATCATGCTGCCCATTGTTGCCGTTGCCCTGGGGTTTTTAGTAAACGCGGTGCGGGTTGCCCTATTAGCAATTTTCTCAACCTATTCTGATAAAAATATGTTTGAGTATTGGCATAGCCAGGACGGAGCGCTGATTTTCGTCTGTATTGCAGTTCTGCTATTTGGGGGACTCTGCTTTCTCGTTTTGAAGCCCCAACGGGCCGATCCCATCGACTCCCAAAATCAAAAGTCCCACCAAAATAATGCGTAATTAGAACTGTTAGGTCATGGCGACACAGGGGTATACTGACCACAAAGCCCTGCGGATGATTGCGGAGCTTCATTTCGCCGATATGACGCCTAAGATACAGCCAAGCGGCTCTAGCCCCTTCCAACAGCGCCGCTCTATCAAACAGGGGCCAGAGCTGCAGCAGTTTTACTTCAGCCTTTTTCGCTCTGCAAGCCTATTTCATTGGATTGGCTATGGGCTATTGCTCTTTGTGGGGCTTGACCTCATTGACATTTTTTATCCACCGCATTTTAGTGATCCCGCTTGGCAGTTTGAGGTGATGGGTCAACTGGTAGAGCGGATGCCGGTCCCGTTATTGGGGCTACTTTTAGTCTTTTTTGGTGAGCGAAAACCTAGACTGGGCTGGGAGTTTCCTGTTCTGGGGCTTTTGTCTTGGCTAACCCTACTGTTTTCCCTGGTCTTTCTATTGATGATTCCTTTAGGCATTATCAATATGGTGCAGCTTGATCAGGCGATGCTGCAGCGAGTTAACTGGGGTAGTAGCGAGCAGATGAAGCAGATTAGTAGAGTCGAAGCGGTGGTTCAGAATTCAACCTCGACAGCACAGATGGTTGCCCTAGCGCGACGGTATAACGTCCAGGAGCTTGAGCTACCACCGACTGATGCAGAAATCGCCAATTTAGAACCCACTGCCCTCAAACAAGACTTTACGGCAGCGCTAGCTCAACGCAAAAAAGGCGTTCTAGACCAGAAGGAAGCAAGCATTGAGCGCCAGCATAACCGTCTGTTGAAGCAGGTTGTCAAGTGGAGTATTGGCGCTCTGATTTCGTCTGTTTTGATGATGGGGATCTGGCAAACCACCCGCTGGGCGAGGTAAGTTGAGGCACCGAGGCGGGTATGCTAGCGTAGAGGCGAATCAAGCGACGTTTGGCGTCTTATTGTTTAGATTTTAGCAATGCCGTGATTAGTAAAAATACGACTGTTGTTGTTTCCCCTGACCAGGTTTCGTCTGAGCTAGTGGACGAATCTGTCATTTTGAACCTCAAGACGGGGATGTACTTTGGCCTCAATGAAGTAGGGGCCAGTGTGTGGCAGTTGCTGCAGCAGCCCAAAACCGTTGCTGAGGTCTGTACCGCTATTTTGAAAGACTATGACGTTGAAGCGGTGCAGTGTGAGTCTGATATCTTGGCGCTTTTAGAAGAGTTAACAGAAGCACAGCTCATTGTTATCAAAGATGAAGTCGCTGCTTAAGTTTGCGCGGTTGCCCAATTGCGATCGCATCCTTCTTCTTAAAACCTTTGCCCTGCTCACTGCTGTGCGTTTGGGTCTATGGCTGTTGCCCTTTAAGCAACTGCAGCAATATTTAAATCAAATAAGTTCGAGCCAAGTACCCGCCAGGAACGCTGTACGCGGCAGCGTGGTTAACAAAATCGTATGGGCCGTTGATGTGAGCTGTGGGCTAATGCCAGGACAGGTCAAATGTTTAGCCCGCGCCCTAACCACGCAAGTGATCATCCGTCGGCAAGGGTATACCCCCGACCTTCGGATTGGCGTCGCCAAAGATGAGGCGAATCGCTTAGAGGCCCATGCTTGGCTAGAGCTGCAGGGGTATGTCGTCATCGGCCTGCTGCCCGACCTGAATCGATTTGTCCCGATGCCTTCATTCAATGTCGATCTGCTATGAGCGGCATTGCCGGACAATTTCGCTTTGACGGTCAGCCCATTGTTCCAGAGCAGCTAGAGCAGATGTTAGATCGGCTTTCCCATCGAGGGCCAGATGAACGGAACCTTTGGCACAATCAACACCTTGGCCTCGCCCACTGCCTACTGCAAACAACCCCAGAATCACTAGCGGAACATCAGCCGGTGGTCAGTGCCAAAACGGGCTGCGTTATCATTGCCGATCTTCGCATTGATAATCGCGATCAGCTGATCGAGCGCCTGCACCTGACGCCCCATCCTCAACTTACAGATGTCGATATTGTCTTAGCGGCCTATGAGCAATGGGGAAAGCATTGCCCCGCCTCGCTACTGGGAGCCTTTGCCTTTGCTATCTGGGACCCTGGGCAGCAGCGACTCTTTTGCGCCCGCGATCACTTCGGGATTAAGCCGTTTTTTTACACGTCTGCAGATGCGATCGCATCCCATACCTCTGACGCTGCCGATGGTTCTCAAACCTTTTTATTTGCCTCTGAAATCAAAGCGATTTTAGGGTGTCTTCCTGAGCCTTGCCCCATCAACGAGGCGAGAATTGCCGAATTTTTGCGGTCTGAGATTTGCGATCGCACCCTCACCATTTACCAAGGCATCCATCGACTCCTGCCGGGACACTGGCTCTCTGCAACCCCTGACGGCATACAGACTGGCCCCTACTGGGAGCTACGGCCCCAGCCAGAACTGTCTCTCGCCTCCGATCAAGACTATGCCGACGCTTTTTTGCTGCACTTTACCGAAGCCGTTCGCTGCCGTCTTCGCAGTCATACCGAGATTGGCTCTCACCTCAGTGGGGGGCTAGACTCTTCTGCTGTGACCTGTGTCGCACGTCAGTTGCTCAAGAGGCATCGAGAGCCACTGCACACGTTCTCTAACGTTTTCGATGACGTACCTGAATGTGATGAGCGCGAATATATTAACCCTGTCCTAGAGCAGGGCGATCTAACGCCACACTTTGTTCACCCTGACCGGGTTGGCCCACTTAGCCAATGGCAACAGCTCATACAGCCAGAAGAAGAGCCGTGCCTGATCGGGGGCAATGGTTACTTGGTCCGAGGGCTAAATGAAGCCGTTAACGCAGCCAAGATCCGCGTTTGTCTAGATGGGTTTGATGGGGACACCACCGTATCCCACGGTTTACTGTACTTTGCTGAGTTAGCAGCCCAGGGCCGCTGGTCTACGTTCTCTGAAGAAGCGCGGGCGTTGGCTCAGGTTTGCAACCTTTCTGTGCCCAATTTAGTGCGTCAATATGCGTTTGCTCACTTGAAGACCCTGGCTCAACACCATCGCTGGCGTCAGTTTGCCCAAGCCGTCAACGGCATCCATCAGCACTTCCGCGTCTCTCGAAAACAGCTCTGGTTTCAGATTGGGCTTAAAACGCTCATCCCCGACGCATGGCTAAACTGGCGAACCCCAAATAAAACAGCGCAAGACAATCAGAATCATTTGCTGAGCGACTCGTTTTGCGATCGCCTCAAAACTAAAGGCTTCAACTTAGAGACCGAAGAAGAGCAGCCCGAAACCCCTCAAGCAGAGCAGCTTCAAATCTTCGCGTCAGGGGAATTCTGCCACATTCTAGAGCAGGTCGATCTCCAGGCAGCAGCCTGCTCCATTGAGATGCGTCATCCCTTTATGGACAAGCGGCTGATCGAATTTTGCCTTGCTTTACCTTCGTCGCAACGTTTACGGAGAGGCTGGTCCCGGCTGATTATGCGTCATGCTCTAGAGGGCATTTTCCCGGCTCAAATTCAGTGGAGAGGGGGCAAAACAGTGATGACGCCCAGCTTTCAGAAAGGGCTGCTGCGCTTCAATCAAGAGCTGCTCACATCGATTTTTGCTGACGAGGCACCGCCTGCCTCGCGTTATATCAACTGGCCCTTGGCGCAGGCCGCCTACCGTCGTTTTGTCTCAGACTCTGAAATTTCTGAGGCAGACCAGCAGGCCATCTGGAAGGCTGCGACCCTATCATTGTGGCTCCATCACACACCTTGAGATGAATTAGGGTAGCCTATAAGAATAATCATGAATCCTAAAAATGACAGGATTCTTTGAGCAATCTTCAAGTGAATGATATCTAAGCAGCTCTCTCTACGTTTGTTATCTAGCCTTTTTCTAGGGCTAGAGTTGCTGCTGCGCCTCGGGCGCACTCTTTAATCACATATCACTTTAACCCGCTTTTAATAAGGGACTGTCACCTCTAACTTAGAGGGCCGGTTGTGTTGACAAGATGGCGACATGCCCCCTTCTCTACATCTCTTCTTCCTTAAGACAGGAGCCTTGAGCCACTTTTGGGTGCGCTGCCGACTCATATTATTTATCTGGAGCGATTCAATGCTGCAACTTCAATCTCTATTGGATCTACGACTATCGGTGGGTTGTCAAGTCTGGCATCCTGACAGCCCTATCTCCGCCAAACACCACAAACCCTACCGGAGAAAACGAAGATGTTGACCCAGCCTCAAACAAAGTACCAATCCTTTCAGCCCATCTCCATTGCTGACCGCACCTGGCCGACACAGACCATTACCCAGCCCCCCGTCTGGCTAAGCACCGACCTTCGAGATGGGAACCAAGCGTTAGCTGAACCCATGAATCCGGCCCAAAAGCTGCGGATGTTTAACTTGCTGGTTCAGATCGGATTCAAAGAAATTGAAGTGGGCTTTCCCTCTGCCTCTCAGGCTGAGTTTGGGTTTGTCCGTGATCTGATTGAGCACCACCAAATTCCTGAAGATGTGACGATTCAAGTGCTTGTCCCGGCCCGAAGTGAGCTGATTCACCGCACCTTTGCTGCCCTGCAGGGAGCGCCCCAAGCCATTATTCATGTTTATAACGCAACCGCTCCAGCCTTCCGTCGCATTGTCTTTGGGCACAACCGAACCCAAACGATCGCACTTACCACAGATGCTGCTCAGCTCATTGATACACTGGCTGCTGAACATCCTGAAACCCAGTGGCAGTTTCAATATTCTCCAGAGGTGTTTACCTCGACGGAACTCGACTTTGCCCGTGATATTTGTAATGCGGTCCTAGATATCTGGCAGCCAACGCCCGACCATAAAGCAATCATCAATTTACCCGCCAGCGTGGAGGTGGCAACGCCGAACGTATTTGCCGACCAAGTGGAGTGGATGCATCGACATCTGATTCCCCGCGATAGCGTGACGCTGTGCGTCCATACCCACAACGATCGCGGATGTGGCATTGCAGCGGCAGAACTTGCCCAGATGGCGGGGGCAGAGCGAGTGGAGGGGTGCTTATTCGGCAATGGTGAACGCACTGGTAATGTCGATCTGGTCACCTTAGCAATGAACCTCTATACCCAGGGTATCCATCCGGGCCTAGATTTTAGTGAGCTTGATGCGGTGGCCGAAGTGGCTCAGGACTGTACTCAGTTGCCGATTCATCCCCGTCATCCCTATGTGGGCGAATTGGTGTTCACGGCCTTCTCAGGGTCTCACCAAGATGCCATCAAAAAGGGCTTTGCCGTGCAGGAACCAGATGCACTGTGGCAGGTGCCCTACCTACCGATGGATCCAGCCGATGTGGGTCGCACCTACGAGTCGGTGGTGCGGGTCAATAGCCAGTCTGGCAAAGGGGGAATTGCCTTTTTGCTGGAGCGCGATTATGGGTTCGTGCTACCGCGATCGCTCCAGGTTGAGTTGGGTCAAATTGCCCAGCAAAAGATGGATGGGGCAGGGCAAGAGCTATCTTCTGATGATTTATGGCAGTTGTTTACCGATGAATATCTGCAGGGAAGTCCGTTTAAGTATTGCTCTCATCAGATGATTGAGACCCGTTCTGGCTGGAGAATTACAGCTAATCTAGAGCATGAAGCGCAGCCTCTCACGATTCAAGGCGAGGGGAATGGGCCGATTGATGCTTTTTTGAAGGCGCTCGATCAAGATCTGCAAATTCACCACTATGAAGAGCGTGCCCTAGAGCAGGGGAGTGATGCGGTTGCGATCGCAATCATCAAGCTCAGCACTTCTAGTCATCCAGGGATTCATCATGGCGTCGGCATCCATGCCAATATCGTGACAGCATCTCTACTCGCCGTTCTCAGCGCTCTCAATCGGAGTGTTGAGAGTTGACACAAAGCTACAATGCACGAGAAAAGCTAGAACGGTAAAACCCACTCTTTTTCCATGCCTCAACTTGACAATCCATTCTATGAAATTGCCGCGATTCTGACGTTGGCTGCTGGGGCCGGTGCGCTCGCCGTCAGATTGCGGCAGCCTCTGATTATTGCCTTCATCGCAGTGGGGATTCTCGTGGGGCCAGCAGGGTTGGGCTGGGTTGTGTCTAGCGATGAGGTGGATCTCTTTGCCAAGCTGGGGATTACCCTATTGCTCTTTGTGGTGGGCCTCCAGCTCGACCCCCACGAAATTCGTGCCGTGGGGCCATTTGACCGATCGCAACCGCCATCGGTCAAATGGCCCTCACCGGAGGCATCGGTTACCTGATGGGATTGGGCTTAGGCTTAACCCCAATAGAAGCCTTTTATGTTGCCACGGCCCTGACCTTTTCCAGCACCATCATTATCGTCAAGCTGCTCTCTGACCAGCGCGAAATAGACTCGCTCCACGGTCGCATCTCGGTGGGCGTTCTGATTGTTCAAGACATTACCGTTATTCTAGTGATGATTGGCCTGACGGCTCTAACGGGGGAAGCAGGCGCTAGCAATCTGGGCCAAACCCTTGTGGAAGTAGGGCTAAAGGGGGCTGCGTTTTTAGGTGCGATCGCACTTTTTACCCGATTCTTTTTGAGTCGGCTCTTGCACAGCATCGCTCGTTCTCCTGAGCTGCTGGTGCTATCCGCGATCACTTGGGCCATTGCCCTAGCCGCCGGGGCCGATACGCTGGGGTTCAGTAAAGAAGTGGGGGCGTTTCTGGCAGGGGTTGCGATCGCATCAACCCCCTACCGAGTCCCGGTTTCTTCTCGCCTCGTCAGTCTGCGAGATTTTCTGCTCTTATTTTTCTTCATTGAGTTGGGGGTCAATATTGACCTTCAATATCTAGGGCAGCAAATCGTACCGGCTCTAATTTTCTCCGCCTTTGTGCTGCTGGGTAAACCCGTGATGGTAGTCGTCCTGATGAGCATAATGGGCTACCGCAAATATACCAGCGCTCTTACCGGCCTCACCCTCAGTCAGATTAGTGAATTCTCTCTAATATTGGCCTCCTTGGGCGTGGGTCTTGGGCAAATTGACAAGAGCATGTTAGGCCTGATTACCTTGGTGGGCCTGATTACGATGGGTCTATCGAGCTATATGATTCTCAACAGCCATGCCATCTATCCGAAGCTCTCTGGCTGGCTGGATTTACTAGAGCGCAAAGTCATTCACCCCCACCATCAAGAAGAACCCAACGCCGAATGGACCCCGGTGGACTTCGTTGTGTTTGGTCTCGGTCGCTATGGAGGCAGTGTCGTGCGCGATCTTTGCCACGCAGGGTTTACGGTGCTCGGCGTTGATTTTGACCCAGAAGTGGTTGCCGCCTGGAATCGAGAAGGACTGCGAACCCTCTACGGTGATGCTGACGATCCAGAGTTAGCGGCCCTTTTACCCCTTCAATAAACCCGTTGGGTTGTGAGTACCGTCCCCAACTGTGATGTGGGTCTGGCACTGCTTCACACCCTAGAGCATCACGACTACAAAGGGTCCGTTGCCGTCACCAGTCACAGTCAGCGAGACGAAGATATTTTGCGAGAGGCCGGAGCCGATCAAGTATTACTACCGTTCCGCGATGCTGCCAAAGAAGCCGCTCGGATGCTGGCAAAAGTAGAAATTACGGGAAATTAGTAGAAGCATTTTTAAGGATATTTTTAGATTTACGGCTTCACGACCGATCCCTAAAAGAACTGCAGAATAAGGCTTTGAGTTGTATCGCCTGATGCCCTAACGGCTCTCAATGGTCCAAGAGACAGAGAAATGCGATTATTCTTTTTGTCTTCTGTGCTACATCCTCAGGCTGGCACCATCCTTGATAGTGTGTCGTGAAAACGAGTTGCTTCCTTTCAGGTTTACGACTTGAGAGCTGGGCAATCTATTTGCGGGGGCAAATGTATGACAATATCGAGTCCAAGCATCCGGAAACGGGTGCAGCTTCAGCCTGCCATCAGGCTAATGCTCAATGCGTTAATGGTCGGCAGCACCGTACTTTCAGGTGCGTTGCTGCCGATTCGACCCAGCGAGGCGGCACCTCAAAGACGACCTCAAAGAGTGGTTAGATCGGCTCAGCCATCCATTACCAATATGGAGCGTCAGGTGTGGTGGCAGATTAATCGACAAAGACAGCGCTATGGGCTACCTCCCCTTCGGAGTAACCCTAGACTCAATCAAGTCGCCCGCACCTATAGCCGTCAGATGGCAGACTATAACTTCTACCGTCATCGCGGGCTAAGGGGAGAAACTCCCCGGCAGCGCGTTGAAGCCCGTGGCATGAGGGCGCGCTTGGTCGGGGAGAACTTGGTTAAATTTAGCCAGCGTCCTGATCCTGCTGCGGTTGCGGTGCAAAGCTGGATGAAAAGTCCCGGCCATCGCCGCACACTACTCCTGCCGCAAATGACAGACACAGGGATTGGCGTGTGGAAGAAAGGTGACAACTATTTCTTCACACAGCTTTTTATACAGCCGCGTTAATCGCTGTTCTAAACCATTTTAAAGTCAAGGCTTGTCAGTGCAGAACGGCTCTCACGGTCAAGCCTTCCAGAATTTCAGCTTCTTGGGTCAGCAAGTCTGCGGCCCGAAGATCCACCACACTCGGCTCAAAGTATTGATGTGCTAATGACAAAAACAGATCGGCATGGCGAGATTCTGAACGTGCGATCGCATCATAGAAACTCTTCAAATGCCCCACCGGTAGTGCCTTTGCGATACAGGCAAACCGCTCCAAACCACGAGCTTCAATCACACCGGCCACCAGCAGCCGATCTAAGAAATAATGCTCAGTGCCTTTGCGAATCAGAGCGCGGAGCTGATTGACGTAGGCATCTTTTTGGTCTGGCGGCACGGTGAGGTGGCGCTCTCGAATAATCTTAAAAACATCCCGGTAGTGGCTCAGCTCTTCGATGGCAAGATCGATCATGGCGGCCACTAGCTCTGGCTTATCGGGATAATGGGCGGCTAAGTTGAGCGCGACGCCCGATGCTTTCTTTTCGTTGGCCGCATGATCGAGCAAAAACGGATTGAAGTCGTTAAGGACTGCATCAATCCACTGTTGAGAACTTTGGCACTGAAGCTGCAGGGACATAGAGCAAGACCAAATTTGACAACCCTTCGCTCTCATCATAAACAAGCGAATCAAGATTCCTCGATTCTTTCAGGTAAACTTCATTCCCCGATGTAATACCGTGAAGGAGTGAACGAACAAGAAGATGATCATGCGGCTATTTCTAGCGTTGGGTGCGATTTTTGGTGGCCTATCAGTAGCAGGGGGTGCCTTTGCCTCCCACGCGCTGCAAGGACGGCTGAGTGAGCGCAGCCTAGAAATCTTTGAAACCGGAACGCGCTACCAGATGTATCATGCCTTGGCACTGATCTTGGTCGCACTGTTGCTGCTCAACAATGAGTCCGAGGGGCAATCCTTATTAATGGCATCTGGCACGGCAATGACGATTGGGGTGCTGTTATTTTCTGGTAGCCTCTACGCCCTCAGCTTCACCGACATAAAAATACTAGGGGCGATTACGCCATTGGGGGGTGTCGCTTTTTTGATAGGCTGGGGATGTCTTGCGATCGCCGCGTTCAAACTTTAATCAGCATTGCCAGGCAGCTCTAACAACTGCCAACATGGGCAAGTGCGATCGTTGAGGGTGACTGCTCTGGTCCTACCAACATCATCCCTTGGGGCGTCATTTGCCAGCCCTTCGCTTCAACGATAGGTGTCGTTTGAGTCGCGGGAGGCAACGTTAGATTTTTTACATTAGCGCTAGCCTGCTGCAGTTCTGCAGGGGGGCGAAGATCATCCCAGACCGCAGGGATGCTTCGAGGACTGGTGGGGCCATCAGGAAGACCACCGCGGCCAACATTGGCGAATTGACCATTGCCTAAAGCCTGACCGGCCCGACAACCTTGAGCTAGCTTGGGAGGAATAGAAATTTTTTCAGAGAGTTCAGCCGTACTATCACTGGGATCAGTCTCTGGAGTATTGATATTGACTTGCCCACTCAAGGTCGGATCGCCCGATTGCGAAATAGCCGTGATGTCGTTGCTTGGAAGTTGGGTTGGATCTAAGTCAGGACTCAGATTCTGAAGCTCTTCTAAGGTCAATACCTGAAAACCAAAAATTCCCTGAGTATCAATATTAATGCGTCCCCCAGAACCTTCAAGGGCATTGGCTGTAATATCGTTATTCCCTCCAGGTAAGGCTGCGATCACGCTCGCCTCAATTGTGATGTTGCCGCCTGTGCTTGTTCCCCCTGCTGTTGTCGTAATTTGACTCCCGCCATTCAAGAACAGGGCATTAACATTTTTGAGAAAAATATTCCCACCCCCACCATTGCTAGACTCTGCTCGCAGCCGACCTGAATTATTGAGGACAATAAAAGGTGAATCAACGACTAAGTTGCCTGCTGAAGCTGAACCCTGGCTACTAACATTCACCTCTGCCTTGTCTTGAACTTTCAATGCTTGAGTATTTAATACAATATTACCCGCTGCGCCTAAGCCCTGAGTTTGGGAAAATATTCCGCTTGCAGACTGACTATCGAAGGAAGTCCCCGTCAATTCGATAACGTTAGCATCAACCGAAATTTGCCCTCCTGCCCCTGAACCCGCCGTAGATGCAACCACCTGTGCGCCATCACGAATGATCAGCCGATTAGTAGTGAATTTTAGGTTTCCTGCTTCTGCCGTTCTAAGTGTACTCGTACTAAATGATGACGCTCCATTCCCCGATAGCGTTTGGCCTTCTCCTTCAAGCAAAATCAAATCAGAAGCATTAACCGTCACATCTCCACCTTTGCCGGTTGCAAAAATATCTCCACCCTGTGAAGATTCAGAGGAAATTCGGCCACCATCTCTAATCATTATTTTTTGGGCAGTAATTATAATATCACCAGCGTCAAGGTTAGAGCCTGTAGATCCAAAAAGTCCAGTGCGAAAGAATGGATGTGTACCCTCAACTGTTACAGAGTTAGAGGCGACAACGTTAATATTGCCTCCGGTGCCTTGCACTTGAGAACCATTCATAAACGAAATATTTCTCCCTTGTATATGAACATTGCTCTCTTGACCATTTGCCATAATGAGCGTAG
>JBHJNL010000026.1:0-37689 GCA_050330855.1 Thermosynechococcaceae cyanobacterium
AGAATCACATCGGTGCAATATGGATGTTCATTCATGAATATAATCGCCTCATCAGAAAGAAGATCGCACAAAGAGAAGAGTCTATCTTTTCCTCTGTCCTTTACTAAAATGCACTACCCCATAGCGATTTCTGGCACCGGATATCGATTGTTTTCGTGCCTCTACTGACTTTATTAAGGTATCTGGTCGGATAGCGGGTTAGATACTTAGATTAGACCCTGTAAATACTTCCTTCGGTTAGGCTCAGGAAATTTTTCAATTGCATAGCGCAGCATAGTCCGAGGCATTTGCTGGTAGTGATCTTTTAAGAAGGTTTCTTCTGTCACCATGTCACGGTTGCCTATTTCTCTGAGCATCCAGCCGACTGCTTTGTGGATTAGGTCTTCTGGATCATTTAGAAGCTGCTTTGATATAGAGATCGCATCATCGTACTGATAATTTCTGATGAAGTGAAAGGTAGAGATGATGGCGATGCGTCGTTCCCAGAGGCTGTCAGATTTAGATAGTTCGTGGAGGGGGCGTCTGTCTTGATGCTCTAGGTAAGGGCCAACGATGTGATAGGCAGAGCTATCGACGAGATCCCAGTTGTTGATGGATTGAGTGCTGTTGAGATAGAGGGTGTAAATGCGGGTCTTTTCTGCTGGGGTGCCTTTAGCAAATTTGCGAACCAGGATCAGGAGGGCGCACAGGCGTTCTTCGTGGAATGGGGATTCCAGCAGCTTTTGAACTTCTTTGAGGGGCGCGTCTTCAAATTTCTTGGCCTGTTCTCGGAGGACAGGGACTCGAATACCGAGGAATTGATCGCCTTCGCTATATTCGCCTTTGCCTGTTTTGAAAAAGCGCTGGGTTTGGGTCGCGATCGCAAAGTCTGCCAAACGTTTGAGGATTTTCCCGATCTCTGTTGAAGCTACTTGCACATTCACACTACGATCATGAAGTCTATGGAGATGAAACTTGCTGCACTATAACCACGGAACGGTCTCTGTTTGCCCACCTTGGATATTATTATTCAGGCGATTGTTATAGGAACCTTGATATCCCAAAGTGGCAAGTAGTATCAGCTCCAAATACCATAATCCTAAGGCACAGACATCAAAAAAAACTTGAGGCTCAAGATCTGTATAGTCTTGGCGGGCATGAGCGATATCATTACGTAACTTGATCAGCGCATGAGGTCCATCTTCCCACTTATGAAAAGATGCTGCTTTCTCTAGTGCTTCTAATGAAGGGACGAAAGGACTCTTAAATACTTCTAAGGTTGCTTGAAGTGAATTCGCAAGTGCGCCGATTTCTTGAGTTTGGTACTGAGATGGGAAGCTCTTGGGGATTTTATATTTATCCAGTAAAGATCCAATGTTAACGGATGCTATTTTTGTGAATCCTTCTGCATAAGCAATTTTCTCAAGAGCGATCTGAGTAAGTATTATTGCTGTTTCTACTGATGGTGTGATACCGATTCTTGCATACCAGTAAATATTTAGCTTCAGCTCTTTTTTCTCGTTACGCCACTTATTCATGAAGCTTTGAAAAAGTTCTGCCAATTCGATTTTTCTATTGGCCGGAAGCCAAGAGTTTATGTTCTGCCAAGGATCTCCAACTGGTTGTGTCCACTTCTCCCAAGTTTTTCTGCTATCTTTGTCATATCCAGAAAGAAAAACAATAGGTATCTGAAACCCTCTAAGGAAAGATAGGAAATCTGATAGAGCATCCAAAATTTCCTCAGCTTCACTTGCCGTGAAAAGATTGCTATCAAGTCGTTTTAGTCTGCCAACATGAGTAATAGCAAAGCCTCCTTTTGAGTTTAGATTTTGCTCTAGCTCTGATATTATTTCACTCTGATCAATAGTGATTTCCCAGTCTTCAGTATTTAAGCTAATTCTGCTTTTGCGAATCTTAGTCTTTCCAATTTTAACAGGACATCCATGAAGTTTTTGAAGATTGACTACATGAAAAATAAGATAAGACAAATTTTGCTCAGTCCCGCGAGAGACTGAGCCTTTCACTCTACCCGTTAACTGATTCCCTGATACGCCATTTGGGCTTCTTATATTGGCAACCCCTACATCTAGGTAATTGATGTTGGAACCACTACAAAGCTTCAGTTTAAATTCCTTTGTCGGATCAAAAGGCCATGCAGAGGTTGAACTTAAAAAGCTAAAGTGAATGCTTGGATAAGGGAACCAATTAAATTCTAGTTTGCAGGTACCAGATTCTACGATTTCACTATCCTGAACCTCCTGGCTTTCAATTTTCTGGGTAAGTTCTATTGTGCCTTCATAGGACAGGGGGATAGCCTCATTAGGCTGTTTTGTTATGTAAACAGGCGTCAGGATTGTGGGTAAGTCTTCCATGAATTCAGTCGTGGACTTCATAAATCCTGTCCCTCAAAATATCCCAATCCCCCTTAGTCACGCCCTGCTGCAGCCCTCGTCCTAAAAACGTATGTTTTCGTAATCGAAATGAAGCCCTATCCTCTGCATTTACCTCCAGCAAAAGAGCTTCATTGATACCGGATGTTTTTATCGGGGTATCCATACTTGAGTGTCTATTCATATGGGTAGTAGTATTGTTTATTGACTAACTAAATCTCTTGTTCATCAGAAGAAGCATTAAACATCAATTTCCTTAGGCCTGAAATCTCACAAGCAAACGTTCTCTCAGATTGGACAAATTGTATTCTTGGGCTAACTGCTGTCTAAGCTGCTGAGCCTTTTGATAGCGCTCCTCTAGATACCTATCAAGCTGCTCTCGGTGGGCCAGATAGTAAGTGATCGTTGCATAAATATCTTCAAGCCGAAGGACTGGATACTGAATCAAAATCTCTTCTGGAGTGGAGCCATTATGGTAAGCAGCCAACAGGCTATCAAGCGTCACCCGGCTTTGACCGACACGAATACCGCCTGCTTCGTCCCGTCGTAAAGGTGGTGCAGTAGAAGTGAAGTCGACTTGAACACTCATGATGTCTTTGCTGTCATAGGGTGTACTCCTTTCTTCACTGTAATTGATCGCCATCGGCTTTCAGAAGATCGGCTGCAAGTTGATCCACGAGTTGGGAGATAGCAATGTGTTAAACACAACCTGTCTAATCGCACCAAACTTGCTCAGGCTCCACAGCCAAAACGCTAGAGCAAATCTGCCAAGGCCCAATTTGTGAACTGCCCTCAAGCAGAGGGCGCTCTAGCAAATCAACGGGGTGCTGAGTTTTCAGATCGAGAGTATTCAAGAGCTGCATTTGTGCCGGTTTGCCGTGGCACTCATAGCAGCGCACAACGAACTGATCTGGAACACTTTCCGCTGGCTTGACTGCCATCAAGATCAGATTCTCAGCTCCCAAAGACAGAAATTGTCCTTGAGGTGAGAGCCGCGAACTCTCTTGGGGTAGCACTTTGGATAGAACCAACGATCGCAACTCTCGATTCAACTCATACCCCCGATGAACCGTCCGGGCTGCTTTCCAGTCCCCAGCGTGGGGATACAGCGCATAGGTAAATTGATGAAGGCCGCGATCGCAACCTTCATCCGGCCAGTTGGGACTCCGCAACAGGGTCAGCCGAAGCTGGTTGGGCTGGGCGTCATAGCCATACTTACAGTCATTGAGCAAACTGACGCCATAGCCTTGATCCGAGAGATCAGCCCAATGGAGCGCAGGCACCTCCCATTTCGCTTTTTCGGCCTCGCTCAGATTTGGGTTGGGCAACGTCGGTCGTTCAATAGCACCACAGGGAATTTCATAGGTGGCAACGTCTGACTGCACCGTCAGCGGGAACGCGGCTTTCACCAACACCTGTCGCTCTTGCCAATCCACCGTTGTTTCTATTTTGATCAGAGGGGCGTCTTGCTCTAGAACATAATCTTGGCAAAATTGAGATTGGCCGATCTTGCGAACTACCCGAATTCGCTGCTGGAGGGGGCCAGCGCTGAGCCAGTGTATCGACTCTAGCTTTGCCTCTGGGAGTTGATGTTGGGCATAGTTGGGGTCAATATTCCAAGCATCCCAATATTGGCCTTTGTCGGTAAAAAACTGGAGGTGATTGCCTGGACCAGAGAGTACTTGACGTTTATTTTGTTTATCGTAGACCTCTGCTAGATCTCCTGTTGCAGAATCGATAGTGACGCGCAGCGCTGCGTTTTCAAGCACCCAATGGTCTGGCGTTGGTCGCTCTTCTGCGGGGGAATCTGTGGGGCACAGCCAGTACAGTTGATAGCCAATGCTGGGGATATCCGTGGCAGAAAATAGCAGCGTGTTGTTGACCGCATGGCGCTGACTGATCACAGTCTCGCCCTTGATATCTTTAATCTGCCCGTGAGCTGCAGTGGCCGGAAGCTCTACCGTGACCCGTTCTGATCGATTCCAGTTGAGGGAGTTAAAGACGATGATGGGGACTGCATTAGTGGTTGGTGGTTCCGGGAGGGTGACTTGAGATGCGATCGCATCCAAAGCTTCATCAATAGATTGCACTGCCGTTTGCTCCGCTGCTTTCCAGTCTCGATTGGCATCGACAAATACTTCAGGAATGGCAGAACCGGGCAAAATATCGTGGAACTGATTAAACAGCACCTTCTTCCAGGCCTGTTCTAGTTCTTCTTTCGGATAAGAACAGCCAGTCAGAAGTGTGGCAATGGAGCTAAACAGCTCCGCTTCCGTTAGCAAATGCTCACAGCGACGGTTATAGCGCTTTTGATCGGCGTGACTGGTATAGCAGCCCCGATGGAATTCTAGATACAGCTCATCATTCCACACCGGCACGTTTTGAGCTTCACTTTCCACTTGCCGACAGAGCTGTTCTGCCGTGGTGGGTTCAAGCTGTGGAAAAACTGGGGATTGTTGCCAGCGACGCGCCATCTCTAACATATCCTTCGTGGGTCCGCCGCCGTGATCCCCGACCCCAGGGAGCCAGAGGGAGTTTTCCACACCTGTGGAAAACTCCCATTTTTGAGCGTAATCAGCCATCTTAACCGGGGTAATACTCTCGCCAATGGGCGGCAGCATCAGGCTAAAGATCTCTGTTCCGTCGGGAGACCTCCATTTAAAAATCTCGTAGGGGAACTCGGTCGTATCATTCCAGCGCAGCTTTTGGGTTAGAAAATAGTCGATGCCGCCCTGTTTGAGAATCTGGGGCAACTGCCAACAAAAGCCAAAGCTATCCGGTAGCCAAGCCGTTGCACTCAGCACTCCGAATTTTTCTTGAGTATAGCGCTGGCCGTAAAGCACTTGACGCACCAAGGCTTCACCGCTGATGAGGTTAAACTCTGGTTCAATCCACAGTCCGGCGGCGACTTCCCAGCGGCCTTCCGCGACTCGTGCTTTAATCTGTGCAAAGATTTCGGGTCGGTTCTCTTCCATCCAGGCATAGAGCGCTGGCGAAGAATGGCAATAGATCAGCTCCGGGAATTCACTCTGGAGCTTGAGAACTGAATTAAAGGTGCGTTCGGCGGCGTCCCAGGTTTCCGCTACCGGCCACAGCCAAGCCATATCGAGGTGGGCGTGACCAATCCAGTTGATGCGTCTTTTTTTAAGCCAAGCACTCCAGGGCTGCAAAGCTTGGCGAAGTTGATCAAGGTTCTCGCTAAATGCTTGGCGATCGCTGGCAAGGTTCCAGTCAATTTGTTGAGTCACCTCTGCTAGTTTCGGGAGATCTTCGGGCTTAAAAGTGGTGAGGTAGCCTTGCAGAACTTCGAGTTCATCGCCGACCATGCCCGGATCGATGAGGTTAGGGGGTTCGTAGATCAGTTGCGATCGCACCAGCGCCCCCGGATCATGTCCGGGACTGACCAGTCGCAGCGCCACAGATATTGAATCTTCGGGTGTCACCTGTGAACTGAGCAGAATGCGTCCAAAGCAGTCGTAGAGATCGCCCTCTTGCACTAGCTTGCCATCGACATAGATTTCAGCAATCTCAGCCCACCACCGCAGATCGAGCCGGAGAATGCAGTCACTGAGGGGATAGGTCTGGAGGGCCGTTGGAATCGTGAAGGTTTGGCCCAGCCAGAGGGTTTGTTGACCGGCAGGCCATGCAATATGGCCTCTATCGTTCAGCGTGGCTGCAGACCATTGGCCCCAATTTTGAGGATTGAGAGCTTCTGAGGCGTTGCGATCTCCATTGCTGAGCAGCCAATCTGTTCGTACATCTAAATGGGTGAGCTGCCGAAAGTGTTCAATTGCTATGACCGCTTCATTCGTGAGAGCCAAGGAGGGTGCCGTTGTGGAAGGTGTCGTCATACCGAAGAGGGTCCAATCTTGCTTTTGAGAAGTCTAGGCTTAGAGCTTGCCCTCAATTGCACAAACTCATGTGATCTATATCACAGCGATCCTGTGCCAGCATCACTTCGGAGTCTTGCCTAAGCACGGTAATAGTATAAGCACCGACAAAAGGATTGAGACGCCATGTTAATGGAGCTAGGACAGTTAGTTTATACGAGTTTCCCTGGCATGGGCTTTAAGACCCTGGCTAGCGATCGCATCCCTCAATCCATCCAAAGCTTTTTCCTCAAAGAGGTTGTCTTAAAGCATTGGGATTCCTATGACGTCAATGTTGACTGTGAGCAGGCCATCTATATCCATCAGCCCACCTTAGAGAGCTGTCTCTTTGGCTGGCTCTACTGTGGAGAGGTTGATGAGTATGGCCGCAGCATTCCCTACTTTATCGGCTATTACCTGTCAGAATCACTGAACGCAAACACCTTATCGAGCATCTTGGCCTGTTTGCAGAAAGGGCCGTTAAATTATTGGGACCGTTCTAAAACGCCTAGCCAAACCCTTAGCGCCATCAACATCCTATCGATACGGGACTATCAAGGGGTAAAAAGAGGATTAGAGATCTCTCCTGAAGCCTGCGAACTGCTCTATGGCGCGTTGGTGAATCAAGAACCGATTAATAGAGTCATGTTCAGTCAAAGAGAGGCCGCCATCGCGCCAACTCTCCCAGCACCCGTGCCGTTAGATAAGCCAGCGGATCTCATCCCAAATCAGTCAAGATTTAGCTCGTCTGATCAGTCTTTTGCGAACAAAACAGATGACATTAGTCGCATCCTACAGGAGCTAATGGAGAAGCCATTAGGCATTCAATGTGCATCTTTGATCTCTGCAGAGGGTCAACCTCTAACGTCTCTGGTCGGTATGGATGCCAATAGCGCCTCTATCTTGTCTGGCACCATGCTGTATCTCTCTAAAAGAACCCGTGAAGAGCTGCAGTGGCAAGACATCACAAAGGTCTGCCTGCAAAGTAAGGATGGATATGTCATTTTGCTGCAGTGTTCACCGGACGTATTTTTGCTGATCCAGGCCGGTCAAATGCTGACAGGGCTTTTAGATGGTGTTATTAACCGCGCAGCTCAAAAACTTCAGGCTGTCTTACAAAGTCATGAATCCAAGGTGACGATGTTTCCAGATCAGACCGCAGTATTGGCAGAGCGCAATAGAATGCACTTGGCGGCTGTTTGAATTAGCCTTTAGACGTGAATTCTTGGTCTTCAGCAGCCCCCTAGATGAGGGATGCAGGTGTTGTTGGAGGAGCAGTGCGATCGCATTCGTCAGGCTTACCAGGTCAAGGCTTCACGGGTAGAGCCAGTGAGACTGATGTATTTGTGGCCGGTGACGAGTTGCAGGAAGGCATAATGAATAGAGATTTAACTCCTGGGTTTAACTCCTGGGTTTAATTCCTGGAGGTCTAGCCATGCTTGCTGCAACAGAAAAGTTCCCGGTATTAACGCCTGAAGAATATTTCGCTTGGGAGGAGCAACAGCGCTGTCGCCATGAATATCTCAATGGCGAAGTTTATGCCATGAGTGGTGGAACCATTAACCACAGTGAAATCGCGCTTAACTTTGGTGTTTTGCTGAAAGCTCACATGAGGGGAAGCGGCTGTAAGGTGCTCAACTCTGATGCTAGGGTCAGCATTTTGAACTCAACCGATTATGTTTACCCTGACCTCAGTGTTACCTGTGATCAGCGCGACAAAACAACGCAGCAGTTCATTACCTATCCCTGCTTAGTCATCGAAGTTCTCTCTCCGAGTACAGAGGCGTACGATCGCGGCGATAAGTTCAGAATGTATCGACAAAATCTGAATCTACAAGAGTACGTTTTGGTGGATTCAGAAGCGATCTCGATTGAACTCTTTCGCAGAACGGCTCAAGACACTTGGCAAATTCTTAACTATCAAGCCGGTAACTCGATTGAACTGAAGTCGGTTGATTTAACCTGCCCTATCGAAGCCATTTACGAAGAGATTGTGTTTGAGTCAGCCGCCCCAGCAGCGAGCTGACCGAATGCTGCTGACCTATTTCCTCTTCCCTCTGAAAAGCCCCTCGAATCATCACCACGGCCTCGGACAACGAGCAATATCTACATTGTGAATGGCTGAAACCTGTGTCAACTCCATACCACTCGGACACCTCAGCCTGATACAATACTTAACATAATCAGTTGGAGTGGTTGAATGAGAATAGGGCAGAGGGTCCGGATTTCCCGAATTATTGATGGTGCCAGAGGCAAGGCCAGTGATAAGGTGGGGCAAATGGGGATGGTGACCGATTATAAAATGACCGATGGCAGTGGCATTGGCGTGGTGGTGACCTTTAGTGATAACACCAGCAGTTGGTTCTTTGAAGATGAATTAGAAGGTCGCCGTTAACTCATGAGCTTTATCCTCACGTTTTTAGGGAAAGGGGGCACCGGGCGCACGACAGTTGCGATCGCAACCGCCAAAAAATTTGCCAGCGAAGGCAAGCGCGTCCTGCTCACTACTCAAGATCCGGGGCCGGTTTTAGAGTTATTTCTGGGTACCCCCGTCGGACCAGAGCCGCAAACCATAGAACCGAATCTACAGGCAGTTCAGTTTCAGGCCGCAGCCCTGCTCGAAAAAAGCTGGGACCAGGTCAAGCAGCTTGAGGCAGAGTATGTTCGCACCCCCTTCTTTAAAAATGTGTACGGCCAAGAGCTAGGCGTACTTCCTGGTTTAGAGAGTGCGCTGTCTCTCAATGCCATTCGAGAGTACGACGCCAGTGGTGACTACGACGTCATTATTGTCGATGGCCCCGGCGATCAAAATACCCTGCGGATGCTGGGGATGCCGGAGGTACTGAGCTGGTACATTCGTCGCTTTCGGCAGGTCTTTGCCGACTCTGATCTCGGTCGAGTTTTATCGCCCTTTCTCCAGCCCATTTCTAGCGCCGTGCTGACCGTGAACTGGTCTGGGGATAACTTTTCCCAGCCCACAGAGCAGGTGAATAATCAGCTCGATGAAGGCAAAAATGCGGTGGCGAACCCCAAGCGGGTTGCGGCTTATTTAGTGACCACCGGGGATGACGTTGCGATCGCAACCGCCCGCTACCTATGGGGCAGCGCCCAGCAAGTGGGTCTCACCGTGGGCGGCGTGATTATGAATCAGCCCGCCCTAACCCTGCAATCTGTTGACGTTTCCGACCAATTTGAACCCTTGTCGGTTACATCGGTCCCCCATCGCAATGGTGAACACTGGCAGCCCCTGATGGCCGCACTACCCAACTTTACTGAAGCAGAGCAAGCGCCACAGCCGATCACCATTGACCTTGCACAGCAGCAGGTTAAGTTATTTTTGCCTGGATTTGACAAAAAGCAAATTAAGTTGACGCAATATGGTCCCGAGGTTACGATTGAGGCCGGTGACCAACGGCGCAACATTTTTCTGCCATCAGAGCTGCGGGGGAAACCAGTTCAGGGCGCTAAATTCCAGGGAAGTTCACTGATCATTTCGTTTTGATTGAGAACTTTTTTGAAGTTTATTGGATTAAATGTAACGGTGTTCACATGAAATTTTAGCTAGAGCTTAGGCTATAAGGTAAGTGGGGTATGTCTTATCTTTTGTTCTGGCTTCTTTCGTTCTGGCTCCAGTTGTTTAAATAATCCTGACAACGCGGGTATTCAGGATTTCTAAATAAGACAATCAATTGCTGTTTTGTCAGCTTTTGGTTAAACAGTGGTATCGATTTTTGGTGAGCCTTATTCAGTTTTGTAGAAGCAAAGCTGGATTGGCCCCCTTCATGTTGTGCTTTTTTTGGTGAGGTTACGATCTGTGAGTGATCAGTTTGGTTCCAGTTTGACGGTGTCTCGTCCCCAAAGTCTCTTTGGTCGGCAGTTCTCAGTCATACCACCAACGAGAGGGCGCGATCGCCCATTATCTAGGGTAGAGACTACCGGTGGCTCTGTTATAGGCAATACAGTGGCTGTATCCGGCGATGGGCAACCTGGAGCGTTATTCCCTAACCCAGCCGGTTCTTCAGCTCCCCTAGTGTTTCGCACCATTGATGGTTCTGGCAATAATGGTGCAAACTCTGACTGGGGAACGCCATCGACCCAGCTTCTGCGCCTCACCGATGCAGACTACGATGATGGCATTTCTGCCCCTCGTAGTGCAGGTCTGCCCAGCGCGAGGGCTGTCAGTAACGCCGTTGTGGCCCAGTCTGGCTCTGTTCTAAATGCAGCGGGTCTCAGTGATTGGTTTTGGCAATGGGGGCAATTTCTTGATCATGACATTGACCTGACCGAAAGCGCTCACCCGACCGAGGCGTTTAATGTTGCTGTGCCCCAGGGTGATTCCCTCTTTGACCCCTTTAACACTGGCACCCAACAGATTGGCCTCAACCGCTCTATCTACGACACCGCGACAGGCACCGGAACAGATAATCCCCGCCAGCAGGTCAACGAGATTACCAGCTTCATTGATGGCTCTATGGTGTATGGGTCTGATCAAGCGCGGGCTGATGCGCTGCGGACCGATGACAACACGGGTCGCCTTAAGACCTCCGCCGGAGATCTACTGCCCTACAACGAAGGGGGCTTCGGGAATGCAGGTGGCTCTGACTCGACCCAATTTTTGGCAGGTGATGTCCGCGCCAATGAACAAATTGGCCTCACGTCAGTGCATACGTTGTTTGTCCGTGAACACAACCGCATTGCCGATGGCATTGCCCAGCGCATTGAAAACGGTGACGGTCTCGTGTTGCAAAAGCTCAATACGTTCCTCACTGACCATCCTGACGCCAATGAAGGGGACTTTATCTATGAGTCAACCCGCAAGTTGATTGGTGCCAAGATTCAAATGATTACCTATCAAGAGTTCTTGCCACTGATGCTAGGGCAAGAACTGGCTCCCTATGCTGGTTACGACGCCACCGTTAATCCTGGCATTGCCAATGAATTTTCAACGGCGGCGTTTCGCTTCGGCCACACGATGCTGTCCCCCCAACTGCAGCAATACGACGCTAATGGGAACACCAGTACCGCGTTACGCAACGCATTTTTTAATCCCACCTTGGCTCAAAATGGTGGTGTCGACTCTTTTCTGGTGGGGCTAGGCCTGCAGCAGGCTCAAGAGATTGATTCGATGGTGATTGATGATGTCCGCAACTTTTTGTTTGGGCCTCCGGGGGCTGGCGGTTTTGATCTCGCTTCGTTAAATCTGCAGCGGGGACGCGATCATGGTCTACCGGGGTTGAACGACGTCCGCAGCGGTTTAGGACTCTCTGCCTACGGTAGCTTTTTAGAGCTAGCCGGTGGTGACGCTGCCCTTGCCGGTAAGTATGCCAGCGTTTATACCTCTGTTAATGATGTCGATCTTTGGGTCGGTGGCCTCGGTGAGCAGCACGTCAACGGCGGTGTCTTAGGTGAGACCTTCAGTACCATCGTGGCCGATCAGTTTACGCGCCTGCGAGATGGCGATCGCTTTTTCTATGCCAATGAACTTGAAAGCTTAGAGTGGCTAGATCCCGATATTCAGAACACGACCTTTGCCGATATCATTCGCAGCAATACCGAGAACGCGTTCTTGGTTCAAGACAATCCCTTTAAGGTGCCCTACGAGAATTCCATCGTAGGCGACGAGTTGAACAACACCCTGTTCGGCACTGGGCAAAACGATCTGATCAAAGGTGGTGCAGGCCGAGATTTTATCATCGGTCGTCGAGGCAACGACCTCATCCTGGGTGAAGACGGCAATGATGTTCTGCGCGGCGGTCTGGGTAACGATACGATTTTAGGCGGTAAAGGAGACGATTTCATTCTGGGAGAACAGGGCGCAGATGTACTCCATGGGGGGGATGGCAACGATGTGCTTTGGGGCGGTGCAGGCAATGACTCCATTCTTGGTGGCCTCGGCAACGACCAGCTTTTGGGTGGCGACGGTGATGACACCCTCGTCGGCGGCGCTGGCAATGACACCCTCGTCGGCGGAGCCGGGAGCAACAGGTTTGTTTTTGGCAACGACCTTTTAAATGACGGTGTTTTAGATAGAGATATCATCATGGACTTCACGGCAGCGGATACCTTTGATCTCACTGACTATCGTGGCTCGGTTAGCGTGACTCGCTTGGGAAATAGAGTTCTAGAAGTTGACCTCAATGGCGAGGACAAAGTGATGGTATTTGGACAACGTTCTGCCCTCGATGGGTTAGAGACGCAGTTATCCAGTGCATTAGCATAGTCGTAATAGATCGTCTATTCGAATACTTTTGGTCACCTTAATGCATCAATACCCCTCATCCCCCGGCCCCTTACTCCTTGGGGGAGAAGGGGAGTAAGAGTCAAAGTCCTTCTCCCTAGGGAGAAGGACTTTGGTTGAGGGGTTAGTGGGGTATTATTTTGCTGAAAGTCTCTAAGCTGAACATAAACAGGGTTTCTAGAGCATGCGATTCTAATGCTCGAAGCGTCCTGTTGTATGTTGTAAGTAGATTCAGCCACTAGGAAGAATAGATGCCTCAACTATTCCAAGAGTTGTCAACACAGGAATTTTTTGACTTGGAAGCATTCCCAGGGACAAGCTGGTCTGTTCTAGCAGAACCTGTTCCCGAAGGCTCCATTCATCGCTTAAAGATGAAGCAAAGCACTGTTATTCCAGGACATACTCATCCAGTTGATGAATATGTTTTTGTTGTGTCTGGCAGTATTAGGACGGGTGACAGGCTGTGTGAGACAGGGTGTTTTTGGACGACTCCTAAAGAAACGCGACAAGGTCCGCATGAAGCATTGACCGATGTTGAATTGATCACAATCAGGCTCGGTGCAATGGGGAAATTTGAAGAACCTCAACATTGAAGACAATTTTTAAGCTGCGCTCTTCAGAATCTAAAGGTTTCCTGTATTTCAGTCCTGACTCAGCCCATTCTCAATATGCCTCCTTAACATAGGGAAATGAAAGAGGTATGTGGCTTCACGATGATGAAGCGATGCCCGTACTGGGACGGCTGAATGTCAGATAACACCCATTTAGAAATTACCTACGACTACGCATTAGATCGAGACTGCACCACGCTCTCTCGTCATATTCTCGAACAGCTCCAAAGTTTTGGCCCCGACGCCCAAGATCTGAGCGCTCTGATGACGCGCATCGGTCTGGCTGGCAAGCTGATTGCCCGTCGCCTGAGTCGAGCCGACCTCGTTGAAGGGGCATTAGGGTTCACGGGCGAGACGAACGTTCAGGGCGAAGAAGTCAAAAAAATGGACCTCTATGCCAATGAGGTCTTTATTGCGGTGTTCAAACAAAGCGGCCTCGTCTGCCAGCTTGCCTCCGAAGAGATGGAGAAGCCCTACTACATTCCTGAGAACTGTCCCATTGGTCGGTATGCGCTTCTCTATGACCCCATTGATGGCTCCTCTAACGTAGATATTAATCTCAATGTCGGTTCTATCTTTTCCATCCGGCAGCAGACTGGGGATGATCCCGACCAAACGGGCGCAAACTTGTTGCAAGACGGTCATCAGCAATTAGCGGCGGGCTATATCCTCTATGGACCGAGCGTGGTTCTGGTGTACTCCATTGGCAAAGGGGTGCATGTGTTTACCCTTGATCCGAGTTTGGGCGAGTTTATCCTTTCTTCTGCTAATGTTCAGGTGCCCAAGCATGGCCCTGTCTATAGCGTCAATGAAGGCAATTTTTGGCAGTGGGACGAAGCATTGCGGGACTTTGCTCGTTATGTGCATCGCCATGAAGGGTATACCGCTCGCTATAGTGGCGCGTTGGTGGGTGACTTTCATCGAATTTTGCTGCAGGGCGGTGTGTTTATTTATCCCGGTACGGTGGATAAGCCAGAGGGTAAACTGCGGCTGCTGTACGAGTCAGCGCCCCTGGCGTTTTTGCTAGAACAGGCGGGTGGTGCTGCATCGACGGGGGAACAGCCTCTTTTAGATGTTGTGCCAGACTACCTGCATGCTCGGACTCCTTTGATCATTGGCAGTACAGAAGATGTTGAGCTGGTCACTTCGTTTATTAATGAACGAGTCAGAGAGCAGGAGCATAAGCCTCTCTTGAAGAAATAGACCTTTTAACCACAGTCAGTATTGATTTGGAGAGAACGATGGCAGTTAATCACTTACTTGAAATCAAGGAATTCGGCCAAAGTATCTGGATGGATAATCTTAGCCGGGACATTATTGAGTCCGGTGAGCTAAAGGACATGATGGAGACCCAAGGTATTCGCGGGATCACCTCGAACCCAGCTATTTTTGAAAAGGCGATCGCAGGTAATGCCACTTACGACACCGACATCAATGCGGGGATCAAGGCCAAGCAATCCGTGATGGATATTTACGAGTCCTTGATTTTCGATGATATCCGTAACGCCTGCGATGTCTTTAAGCCCTTGTATGAACAGTCCGGTGGATTAGATGGCTACGTTAGCATTGAGGTGCCGCCCAATATTGCCAACGACACCGAAACCACGATTAAAGAAGCCCACCGCTACTACCAAGAAATTGGGCGCGAGAACGTGATGATTAAGATCCCTGGCACATCGGCGGGTTTACCGGCGGTGGAAGAGGTGATTGCCAGCGGGATCAACGTGAACGTGACGCTGTTGTTTTCAGTGGACAGCTACGTGGAAACGGCCTATGCCTACATTCGCGGGCTAGAGGCGCGGGTCGCCAAGGGTGAAGACATTAGCAAGATTGCTTCGGTAGCAAGCTTCTTTTTGAGCCGGATTGATTCTAAGGTCGATGGTCTGCTCGATGACAAAATTGCCCAGGCTGGTACTGAAGCTTTCACCGAACAGTTAAAGGGGCTGAAGGGGAAGGTTGCGATCGCAAACGCCAAGGTCGCCTACGAAAAATACAAAGAGATTATTCAAACCGACCGCTGGAAAGCACTATCAGCCAAAGGAGCCAACATTCAGCGCCTTTTATGGGCCAGCACCAGCACTAAAGATCCTGCCTATAGCGATGTCATGTATGTCGATGAACTCGTCGGCCCTGACACGGTTAACACACTGCCCCCCAATACCCTAGAAGCCTGTGCTGACCACTGCGACGTGGATAACCGCGTTGAACAGGGATTAGACGAGGCCCATCAAATTATTGATAGCCTTGGCACCCCAGGCGTCAGCATCGATATCGATCAGGTGATGGCAGAACTGCTGCAGGAAGGCATCGATAAATTCGTGCAACCCTTTGATGTCCTGTTAAATTCCTTGGAAGAAAAGGTTAAGCAATTAACCACGGTATAGCGTGTCACGGTTCACTGGTACTCATTAGCAGTTAGCTAGACTTTGGTCGTTGCTGGTTTAGAAACTTTATGCACGATATTCAGCGCTCTTACAGTCTCCCTCCCTCGATCAGGAGACGGCACAGATAAGTGGCAGTAACTAAAAGCATTGCGCTAGCCCCCCGGCCCAATCTGTCCCGACATGTGTACACAGTGACCTTGATAATCGAGGATCTCTGCAAAAGGGTTTATTCACCGTACAAAAAGTGCTTTTATTCTTCTAAAACTCATACTAGCTGTTAATTTCGATCCCTTTCTTGACGTTATCTGAGTACCACCGCCTCTATGGTTACCCTTGCAGAAAATCCCCTCCGCGTTGGCCTCCGCCGAGAACGCACCCCCGAACCCCTGATTATGGTGATTTTTGGAGCCTCCGGCGATCTCACCCAGCGCAAGCTCGTTCCCGCCATCTATCACCTCAAGCAACAGCGCCGTCTCCCGGCTGAACTCTCTATTGTGGGCGTAGCCCGCCGCGACTGGAGCGATGACTACTTCCGAGAGCAGATGCGCCAAGGCATTGAAGAATTCTCCGATGGGATTGGGTCTGAAGAACTTTGGGAAGACTTTGCCCAGGGACTGTTCTATTGCTCTGGCGACATCGACAATCCCGAATCTTATCAAAAGCTGAACAACCGTCTCAGCGAAATTGATGGAATGCGCGGCACGATGGGGAATCGTGTCTTTTATCTGTCGGTTTCCCCTAAGTTTTTTGCAGAGGCCATTAAGCAGCTCGGCAAAGCTGAAATGCTGGCCGATCCCGTTAAAACCCGACTGGTAATTGAGAAACCCTTTGGTCGCGATCTCAGCTCAGCTAAAACCCTGAACGAAGTCGTGCAAGAGGTCTGTGCCGAAGAGCAGATTTATCGAATTGACCACTATCTCGGTAAAGAGACCGTCCAGAATTTGCTGGTGTTCCGGTTCGCCAACGCGATTTTTGAACCTCTCTGGAATCGTCAGTTTGTCGATCACGTTCAGATCACCGTTGCTGAAACCGTAGGGGTTGAAGACCGGGCCGACTACTACGAAAGCTCTGGTGCTCTGCGCGACATGGTGCAAAACCACGTCATGCAGTTGCTTTGTCTCACGGCAATGGAGCCACCCAATAATTTAGAGGCCGATAGCATTCGCACCGAGAAGGTCAAGGTGATCCAGGCCATGCGGCTCGCCGACACCGATAAGCTTGAGAACTCAGCGATTCGGGGCCAGTACAGTAAAGGCTGGATGAAGGGTGAACCCGTCGATGGCTATCGGGATGAACCCGGCGTTGATCCCAAGTCCACAACCCCTACCTTTGTGGCACTGAAGTTACTCATCGATAACTGGCGTTGGCAAGGCGTTCCCTTTTATCTCCGCTCCGGCAAGCGGATGCCCAAGAAAGTCTCAGAAATCTCAATCCACTTTCGAGAAGTCCCGTTTTTGATCTTTCAGTCTGCGGCTCAGCAGGCCAGCCCGAATGTGCTGACCATGCGAATCCAGCCTAACGAAGGGATCTCATTGCGCTTTGAGTCCAAGATGCCCGGTCCTGATCTGCGGACCCGGTCAGTGGATATGGACTTCAGCTATGGCACCTTCTTTGGTCAAGCCCAGGGGGATGCCTACGATCGCCTACTTCTTGACGCCATGCTTGGGGATCAAACCCTCTTCACTCGCGGTGACGAAGTGGAAGCCTCTTGGCGCGTTCTTACCCCAGCGGTGACGGCCTGGGATGCCCCCGCTGACCCCAACTCTGTGCCTACCTATGAAGCCGGTACCTGGGAACCCGTCGAAGCAGAATTCCTCATGAACCAAGACGGTCGTCGCTGGCGTCGTCTCTAGATTTTATCCCTTCATCATCGATTACCCATTACCGATTACCGATTACCCATTACCCAAAATAAAGGCTATGGCTACCACCTCCTCTCCTTTAGTTTCCCTACAGTCCCCCAAAGACGTTTCACTCAGCGAAATCACCACTGAACTCAGCAAGATTTGGACTAGCAATAATGCCTCTGATGGGGGCAGTTTTCCAGCGGCAACACGGGCCGCGACGTTTACTCTGGTGGTGTACGAACCCCAAGAGACGCAGCAGCTATTAGCGGCTCTGGGTTTTTATCAAGGCCCGGTGGATGGCATCCTCGGCCCTCGTATGGAGGTGGCAATCCGTTCTGCTCAGAAAGCCTATGGTCTAGAACCCACTGGGAAATCAACCCCGGAATTCAAAGAAAAGCTGAAGCTGGCGCTGGCAGAGAAAAGAACCTCTGGCGATCAGGGGGCAGGAGATTATGTTCTAGATGCGAGTGGGTCGGGTTTAGCCGATGCGATCGCAAGTCAAAACCCCTGCCGCGTCATCACCCTATGCCCGATTGCCGGTGAAGACGAAGGCGTCAAAGCCCAAGTTTCGGCCTACTGCCCCATCAAAAAGCAAAAGCGAAGTTCGTTAATCTGCTGCGAGTACATTACGCTTACCGGCACCGAAGAAGCCCTGGCCCGTGCCGCAGGTCTGATCCAGTCTTTAATGATTGGGGGATTGCCTAAATTCCTGTGGTGGAAAGATGAACCCCACAGCAACCCTGATATTTTCCATCGCCTAGGTTCGGCTTGTAATGCCGTCATTTTAGATTCTAGTGACTTTGACGATGCGGCTACAGAGCTGATCAAGCTTCAGTCTCTTGTCGAAGAGGGACACAATATTGCTGACTTAAACTGGCGACGGCTAGCCGCGTGGCAAGAACTGACCGCAGAAGCCTTTGACCCGCCAGAGCGCCGGAGTGCTTTGCTAGAAGTAGATCGAGTTACCCTTGATTATGAAAAAGGTAATCCAGCCCAGGCCTTTATGTTTCTAGGATGGCTCGCCAGTCGTCTGCAATGGCACCCCGTTTCTGTGGAGTCGGAAGGGGGCGATTATGACCTGAGGCGGATTAAGTTTACCAGTCAAAATCAGCGATCCATTGAGGCAGAACTAGCTGCAGTTCCAGTCGGTGATGTTGGCGATGTGGCTGGCGACATGATTGATCTAAAGCTTGCTTCAACAAACCTGCAGGCAGACTGCTGTACGGTGTTGTGTTCAGAGACACGGGGCTGTATGCGTATGGAAGCGGGGGGCGGCGCTCAATCCTGCCGGATTCAGCATGTCACGCCACTCTTAGATCAAAGTGCAGAAACCTTGCTCAGTCAGCAGCTCCAACGCTGGGACCAAGATGTTTTGTATAACGAGAGCTTGGCGGTTACCGCTCAAATTTTGAAGCTCATGTAAACGAAGGAGGGGGTTTCAACTCCTGACTTTTTCCATTAAGTCTGAGTTGCGAGTTGCGACCCCGCAGCCCAGTCATGCAATTTAGGCCATTACCCAAACACCGCATGATAATCCTGTAGTGCCTTGACTTCCATGGGGCCAGACTGCTGAGCGCGAATTGCTGCCGCCGTCGCCTTGGCACCCGCCAGTGTTGTCACAATGGGCACTTTATAGGTCAAAGCCGCTCGTCGAATTTGTCGACCATCAACAAGAGCCTCGCTCCCAGACGGGGTATTCAAGATGAGCTGCACCTCCTGATTCTTAATCGCATCTAAAACGTGAGGGCGGCCTTCATGGAGCTTGTAAACCAGCTCGATGTCCAGCCCTTGCTCTTGCAGGGCTTGGCGGGTGCCCGACGTGGCGATGACCTTAAAGCCAAGGCTGATCAGTTCCTTCACAATCGGGACAACGGCCTGCTTATCGCGATCGCTCATCGAGACAAACACCGTCCCGCCCAACGGCAGAGGCTGATTCGCTGAAAGCTGAGATTTAGCGAAGGCGGTGCCAAAATCAATGTCCATGCCCATCGCTTCACCCGTAGAGCGCATTTCTGGCCCCAAGATCGTGTCGGTGCCTGGGAATTTCGCAAAGGGCAGCACCGCTTCTTTAACCGAAATATAGTCGGGGATGCGCTCTTCGGTTACGCCTAGCTCCGCTAAGGTTTGTCCCGCCATTACCCGCGAGGCGATCTGAGCCAACGGTCGGCCAATGGCTTTAGAGACAAAGGGCACCGTGCGCGAAGCACGAGGATTGGCTTCGATAATGTAGAGCTGCTCTCCCTGAACGGCGATCTGTAAATTCATGAGGCCCACCACCCGCAATTTTTTGGCAAGCTGAACGGTCCAGGTGCGAATCGTGTCTAGGGTTTGATCGCTCAATGAAACCGTTGGCAGCGAGCAGGCCGAGTCTCCAGAGTGAATCCCCGCTTCTTCGATGTGCTCCATGATGCCGCCGATGACGACATTACCCTGGTGATCTGCGATCGCATCGACATCAATTTCAATAGCGTTTTCTAAAAACTTATCGATCAAAATCGGATGGTCTGGCTCTACTTGAACCGCATAGGTCATGTAGTGGTCGAGTTCTTGATCTGAATAGACAATTTCCATCGCTCGGCCACCGAGAACATAGCTCGGTCGCACCACCACGGGATACTGAATCCGTTGGGCAATGGCCTTAGCCTCTCCACTGCTGCGGGCGATTCCATTGGGCGGCTGCGGAATATCGAGTTCTCGCAGGACTTGCTCAAACCGCTCTCTGTCTTCCGCCATGTCAATGGAATCCGGTGAGGTGCCCCAGATTTTCGTTTTAGGCCGATCCTTTAAATACTCCTGCAGCGGCACCGCCAGCTTTAGAGGGGTCTGCCCGCCAAACTGAATAATGATGCCCTCCGGTTGTTCGGCCTCCAGAATATTAAGGACATCCTCTTTGGTGAGGGGTTCAAAATAGAGGCGATCGCTGGTGTCATAGTCAGTCGAAACCGTCTCAGGATTGGAGTTAACCATAATGGTTTCAAACCCATCATCCCGCAGCGCATAGGAGGCATGACAGCAGCAGTAATCAAACTCAATCCCTTGACCAATCCGGTTGGGGCCAGAGCCAAGAATCATCACCTTACGTCGCTCTGAGGGCAACACCTCCGTTTCATGCTCGTAGGTGGAATAGTAATAGGGCGTAAACGCTTCAAATTCCGCTGCACAGGTATCAACGGTTTTATAGGCAGGCACAATGCCCAAGCTTTTGCGGTATCGCCGCACCTCGTCTTCAGTGGTTTTAGTCGCATAGGCAATTTGATAGTCACTGAAGCCCTGCTGCTTAATCTCCCAGAGTAGATCGGCCTTCAACTCCTGAAGGGGGGTGCGCTTCAGAACTTTTTCGGTACTCAGTAAATCTTGAAATTGCCAGAGGAACCAGGGGTCAATGCCGGTGATTTCATAGATCTCTTCTACCGACATCTTCATTAGAAGCGCATGCCGCACGGTGAAAATACGATCAGGGTTGGGGGTTCGCAAACCGCCGCGAATGTGCTCTAGGCTGGGAAGCAGTTCTTCACGCTGACCCTTGAGCAAGCCTTTGCCATCACAGCCCCAACCAAAGCGGCCTGTTTCTAGCGATCGCAATGCCTTTTGAAACGACTCTTTAAAGGTGCGCCCAATCGCCATTGCTTCCCCCACTGATTTCATCTGAGTGGTGAGTATAGGCTGCGACCCCGGAAACTTCTCGAAGGCAAATCGAGGAATCTTGGTCACCACATAATCAATGGTAGGTTCAAAGCTGGCGGGGGTTTTCTGGGTAATATCATTGGGGATTTCGTTGAGGGTATAGCCCACCGCCAGCTTCGCTGCAAACTTAGCAATAGGAAATCCTGTGGCTTTAGAGGCCAAAGCAGAAGAGCGAGACACCCGTGGGTTCATCTCAATCACCACCATATGACCATCGACGGGATTGACCGCAAACTGAATGTTAGAGCCGCCGGTTTCAACCCCAATCTCACGAATGATTTTGATCGAGGCATCCCGGAGGCGCTGGTACTCTTTATCTGTCAATGTTTGAGCGGGGGCCACCGTAATCGAGTCGCCGGTATGCACCCCCATGGGGTCAATGTTTTCAATGGAGCAGACAATAACGACATTATCGGCCAGATCGCGCATCACCTCTAGCTCGTACTCCTTCCAGCCGATTAAAGACTTCTCCACCAAAATTTGAGAAACCGGACTGGCATCAAGACCAGACTGAGCAATGGCTTCGTATTCTTCTTGGTTATAGGCAATGCCGCCCCCTGTCCCGCCTAGGGTATAGGCAGGCCGCACAATCAATGGGTAGGTACCGATCTGCTGGGCAATCTCCTTTGCCTCTGTCATCGTCTCGGCTAAGCCCGATGGACATACCCCAATGTTGATGCGCTCCATGGCCTCTTTAAACAACCTGCGGTCTTCCGCCATTTCAATGGCGGGGAGCTTGGCTCCGATTAGCTCAACACCGTATTTTTCTAGGACTCCGCTTTTGGCCAATGTCACCGCCAGATTCAGGGCTGTTTGTCCGCCCATGGTGGGTAGCAAAGCATCTGGCTTTTCTTTGGCAATCACCTTCTCAACGAGTTCCGGCGTCAGCGGCTCAATGTAGATGCGGTCCGCCGTGTCGGGGTCGGTCATGATGGTGGCCGGGTTGGAGTTAATCAACACCACTTCATAACCTTCATCCCGCAAGGCTTTACAGGCTTGGGTGCCGGAATAATCAAACTCACAGGCTTGGCCGATCACGATGGGGCCAGAGCCAATCAACAAGATTTTGTGGAGATCGTCACGACGGGGCATAGGGATGCACAAAGGGTAGAAGGACTAGGCGATGACGTTTGAGGGGAAGCGTTAAGGGCGATTACTTTTATGGATTTTGACACACTCTCTGACTCGTTAGTGAAGGTCTTGCCTGAGATTCTGATCGAGAGCGACGCCTGCAACTTTCCCATAATTTAGCTCGGTCACTACCACTGTGTCGTAACCGTCCCCGTGTGTGCTCAGTCTGCCGCTGTCAGGAAAGCACAACAAAGCAATCGTCCCAACGAGCTATATCTCTTGGGATACAAAGATCTAGCGCGGTTTAATGTTGACGCTGCGATCGCAAGTTTCACAACGGTTCTTCATCCAAACAACGATTTGTTTTTCCCGGCTCTGCTTTGCCTCCCCTTACCAAGGGTGGCAAGCATCCATAGAGCGGTACCGACCAGTTGAAAAAGATGGAATAGGGTTGCGATCGCAACCCCCTGTACCAGCGGCACGCCAAAGCGGGTCAAGGCAAATACCAACGAGGCTTCAAAGGTGCCTATATTTGCGACCGAGATCGGGATAGAAACCCCCACATTGAGAATAAACAGACTCACCATGAGCTGGGCCGGTGATAGAGCAAATCCTTGAGCCACGCAGAGCATCTGCAGCGACCATCCTTCGCAGAGCCAATCTCCTAAACCCACCCCTGCCGCTTGTCCTAACTGCAGGGGCGACTTCACAACCCTCAAGCCCTGCTTAAACTCCATCAGCCACTGCTGAATCCGGCGAGAACGGCCCTGCAAAAGATAGATCAATAGCGAGGCTATCCCCAGAATCGGCAGCCCCCACAGCCAATTGAGATCAAGATAGCGCCCAGCCTGAGCATGTAGGCCTAACTGCAGGAGAGCCAATCCCGTCAACCCCAGCAGCATCAAAACATCGAATACTTTATCAACCACAACAATCGCCGTCGATTCAGCCGCCAGCATAGGTCGGCCTCGGTGATCAGCAGGCTTACGAAGGAGCGCCACCTTCACCGCATGTCCCGCCTGACTCTGAATAAAATTACTGACGAACTGTCCAGAGGCAAAGGAGTGCGCCGCCTGGGACCAAGACATGCCCACCCTGGGTGGACACAGCGCCCACAGTCGAGTGATCTGAAACGAAATCTGCACCAGAATCAACGTGAAGCTCCCGAGCAGCGTCACACCGCTAAACCCCTGAAGCGCTTGCAGCAGCTCTCGCCCATCGAAGCGGAGACTCCCCACGGCAATCCCGATGGCGACACCCACGCCCAAGAACAGTAAAAGACGCAATAGGGTCGCTTTGGCCTTCGCGTGCATGGGCAAAATAAAAGCAGAGAACCCAAGGTTAATTCAGATCAAGCCCCTCAGTCACCCAGTTAAAGGCACGAATCTTAAGTTTTCCTGAAATGTTACAGATTGCAACGGTATAATAAGAGCCAGAGTCGCTGCAGTGATGCAGTCCTACCCATTGAACATGACGTCCTGCAAGGATTATTGAGTTTATGCGAGTTGCGATCGCCGGTGGTGGCCTAGCCGGACTAGCCTGTGCCAAATATTTAGTCGATCACGGTCATACCCCCATCGTCTACGAGCGTCGGGATGTACTCGGTGGCTTAGTCGCTGCCTGGAAGGATGAAGATGGAGACTGGTACGAAACAGGCCTGCACATCTTCTTCGGTGCCTACCCCAACATGCTGCAGCTCTTTAAAGAGCTAGGCATTGAAGAGCGCCTGCAGTGGAAGCAGCACACCATGATCTTCAACCAGCCCGATAAGCCTGGAACCTATTCCCGCTTTGACTTCCCCAACGTGGCTGCGCCCTGGAATGGATTAGCGGCCATTGCCCGCAACAATGACATGCTCTCTTGGCCTGAGAAAATTCGTCTTGGGGTAGGCCTCGTCCCCGCCATGATTAAGGGCCAAGACTACGCCGAAGAGATGGACAAATACTCCTGGACCGAATGGTGTGATCAACACGGCATCCCTGAGAACGTGACTAACCAGCTTTTTCTAGCGGCCTCTAAGTCGCTGAACTTCATCAACCCCGAAGAGATTACGGCCACTGTGATGTTCTCGGCGTTCTACCATTTCATGCAAGAGCAGCACGGCTCTCGCGTGGCCTTCTTAGACGGTGCACCGCCTGAGCGTCTGTGTCAGCCCATGGTGGACTACATTACCGAGCGGGGCGGCGAGATTCACCTCAATGCGCCCCTCAAAGAAATTCGCCTCAAGGACGATGATACGGTAGGCAGCTACTTAATGCGGGGTCTTGAGGACGCAGAAGACTATGAAGTCAAGGCCGATGCCTACGTCTCCGCGATGGCCGTAGACCCCCTCAAGGTCATATTGCCCGAACCCTGGAAGAGGCTGGATTGCTTCGAGAAAATGCAGGGACTTGAAGGGGTGCCCGTGATCAATATTCACCTCTGGTTTGACCGCAAGCTCACCGACATTGATAACCTGCTGTTTTCACGGTCTCCACTGCTCAGCGTCTACGCCGATATGAGCAATACCTGCCGTGAATATGCCGACCCTAAGAAGTCAATGCTAGAGCTGGTCTTAGCACCCGCAAAAGACTGGATCTCGAAACCTGAACAGGAAATTTTAGCCGCCACGATGGAGGAACTCAAGAATCTGTTCCCCCATCACTTTAGCGGCGAGAATCCCGCTCAACTGCTGAAACACAAAATTGTGATCACGCCTCGCTCTGTCTACAAGGCCGTGCCAGGATCTCAGAAATGCAGACCCGATCAGACGACACCGATTGCCAACTTCTTCTTGGCCGGTAGCTACACTATGCAAGAGTACCTCGGCAGCATGGAGGGCGCGGTGCTTTCTGGTAAGCTAGCAGCACAGGCGATCGCGACTTCTTCTCTGTTAGCCCCTATTGCTGGCAGTGCAGAATCGACTCAATCATTGTCTAATTCCCCATCACTGACGCATGCTACAACTGCCTGAAACGCCACGACGCCAGGAGCTTAAACCCCTGTCGTCATTAGAGGACGCCTACGAGCAGTGTCGTCAGGTGACGGCGGACTACGCGAAGACGTTTTATCTCAGCACCAAGCTGATGACACCTGAAAAGCAGCGGGGCATCTGGGCTATCTACGTTTGGTGCCGACAAACCGACGAACTCATGGATGGTCCGGCTGCAGCCCATTTGTCACCGGAGGCGTTAGCTCAAACATTAGATCAGTGGGAAACCCAGCTAGAGTCTGTCTTCAGTGGCAAGCCTACCAAAGACGTTGACGTTGCGTTGCAGGATACGATTGAGCGCTTTAAACTCGATATTCAACCGTTTCGAGACATGATCGAAGGTCAGCGCATGGACCTCGATCGCCATCGCTACTGCACCTTTAATGAACTGCATCTCTATTGCTATCGCGTTGCAGGAACCGTGGGATTGATGACGGCACCGGTGATGGGCCTTGAACGCTTTTGCGATCGCCTCCAGCCCCCCTGGGCCAGCCCTGCGGTAACACCGGGCAGTCCCATTGACAAGGCCGTTGCCTTGGGCGTTGCTAATCAGCTCACTAATATTCTTAGAGACGTAGGCGAAGACGCTCAGCGGGGCCGCATCTATTTACCGCTAGAAGACTTTGAGCACTTTGGGTATAGCGAGCAGGATCTCTTCAACGGTGTCATCAACGATCGATGGCGGGCGCTGATGCAGTTCCAGATTCAGCGGGCGCGTCAATTTTTTGTGCAGGCTGAAGATGGCATTCGCTCCCTAGAAAAAAATGCTCGCTGGCCGGTGTGGGCTGCGCTAGTTTTATACCGACAAATCTTAGATGTCATTGAGCAGAATCAATACGATGTCTTTAGCAAGCGAGCCTATGTGCCCACGCGCAAAAAGCTCCTTTCTCTGCCCAAGGCATGGATCAAATCTCTATAGCTAAAGATTGAAATTCAACTAAACATCAGCCGAGATGCGCCGTCAAGCTCCATCGCGACAAGCTTTCAGGATTTGTAGTGCCTCGTTACGGCGTCTCCATCCAGTCATAGATCTGATTGAGCTGGTCGAGGGTAATCACACCGTACTGCCACAACACAATGGGCAGAGGGCCAGGATCTTGATCCATGTGACGGAGGGCTAAGCCAATAGAATCGTTGGGTAACGCCAGCTCTTCTTTCAAAAAGGTCAGCAATCGATTGCCTGTCTTTGGTCCCATTTTAATGATTCCCCCGATTACGCTTACCAGACTCTATCTCTATTTCCCCTGTCAGACATCTCAAACGCCAAGAGGTACTGTTGAAGATTCGATAGGAACAGACGTTATATCGGCTGTACCGATTAACACCTACAGCAAGTGCTTAAGTCTTTCTTTAACTGTTTACGCCCAGATACACTTAAAGCAAAATGATGGGCGGCCACCAGTTGTATGAGCTGAACTGGAGCATAGCACGCGCAGGCTGGAAGGGTAATAGATATTTAGAAAACTTTCTAAATCCTAACAACGCCTGTTTTTAATGCAGCTCCACTCAATCAGAGTTGGCGTGAAGCAGGTAAAATTCGCTAAAAAGTACCAGTGGACTGGCTGGAGTAAACAGGACCACTCCCCTGCATTGCTCTTAACACCACTGCTGGATCCACAAACTTGCCATTGTATTTCAGGGTCCAATGGAGGTGGGGGCCAGTGGTCCGGCCGGTCATCCCCACGCGGCCAATTCGATCACCGGCCCGAATGGTTTGTCCCTCCTGCAGGTCAAGGCCACTCCCGTTATCGACAATGCGGCGTCCACCGCTGGCCGTCGCGTAACCTTTTAAGTGGCAGTAAACGTGGGTCCAGGCCCCCGATTGAATCCAAATAGACGTTCCGCAGGCTCCAACGCTGGTCACCTTTGAGACTCGGCCCGACCACCAACTGCGAATGTAGCTGCCGGTGGGAGCAGCAAAGTCTAAACCACTATGAAACTCACGGGAGTATCCACCCGTTGCAGAACGGCGATACCCAAAGGCAGAGGTATATCTTTGAAAATTTTCCACGGGGAAAGAACCATTGCGCCAGACGACGGCGCTGCGAGCTGTAATTTCATTGTCAATGAGGATCTGCTCAGCTTGGGAGATCGTCGGATACAGTCCTAGGGCGATTAAGCCAGCGCCGATCATGGACCAATAGCGATTTCGTTTCACAGTAGAATTCCTCAACACGTATGACCAATGATTCCCCCCGCCACCATGATCAAGTCCATGAGGGCAGTGAATCGAACAAAAACCTGCGTTTCCTTATAGCCTTATAAACGATGTCTGTCAATAGCCACCGTTGCAAAAATCAGAGATTCCTTAAAAACAAGGCAAACAGAGCAGACCCTAAATTTAATATTTAAAGGTATTCAAATTTTGACCGCAGATGCAGCCAAAAAGTTCTTAAACCGGGCAAATTAGATTTGCCACGCGCTCAGTATAGACCGTGGGGGCAAAAAAGCGATCGCAACGTCACAAATTCCGAGCCACTACCCCAATCCCAAGTCAGTGACCGCCCCTAGACTACTGGAAGAGACCAGCTTGGCGTACTTTGCCAACACCCCTCGGGTATAGCGGGGTTGCGGAGGTGTCCAGGCGGCACGGCGCTCTGCGAGTTCTGGTTCTGGCACATGCAGCTCTAATTGACGGGCTTGGGCATCAATGGTGATTGAATCCCCTTCGTGGACAAGGGCAATGGTGCCCCCTACTGCTGCTTCAGGGGCGATATGTCCCACCACCCGGCCATAGGATCCACCGGAAAAGCGACCATCAGTAATCAGGCCGACAGAGTCGCCGAGACCGGCCCCAATAATGGCAGAAGTGGGGGCTAACATCTCGCGCATGCCGGGTCCACCCTTTGGCCCTTCGTAGCGCACCACCACCACGTCACCCGCCTGAATTTTGCCCGCGAGAATGGCGTCTAGGCACTCTTCTTCAGATTCAAAGACACGGGCCGGGCCGGTAATCTTGGGCATCTTGACGCCGGTAATTTTAGCCACCGCCCCTTCAGTGGCGAGGTTCCCTTTCAATATGGCGAGGTGGCCCTGGGCATACATAGGGTTCTCCCACGGGCGGATCACGTCTTGATCGGGGGAAGGCGTCTCTGGGATGTCGGTCAGGACTTCGGCAATGGTCTGTCCCGTAATAGTGAGGGCATCGCCGTGCAGTAAGCCATGGGCCAAGAGCATTTTCATCACCTGCGGAATGCCACCTGCTTTGTGCAGGTCGGTGGCAACGTATCGCCCCGATGGCTTCAGGTCGCACAGCACCGGAACCTTGGCCCGAATGGTTTCAAAGTCATCGAGGGTTAGGGGGACCTCCGCCGTGCTAGCGATCGCCAGTAAATGCAGCACGGCGTTGGTGGAGCCGCCGATGGCCATAATGGTTGCGATCGCATTTTCAAACGCCTTCCGGGTCAAGATCTGGCGAGGTAAAATCTGCTTCTTAATCGCTTCTACTAGAACGGCTGCAGACTGCTCCGCACTATCGGCTTTCTCTGCATCCTCTGCCGCCATCGTTGAGGAATACATCAGGCTCATCCCCATTGCCTCAAAGGCTGAAGACATGGTGTTAGCCGTAAACATGCCACCACAGGATCCCGCTCCCGGACAGGCTTTGGTCTCAATGGCGGTCAGCTCTTCATCACTAATGCGACCGGCGGAATGTTCGCCTACCGCCTCAAAGGCACTGACCACCGTTAGATCTTGCCCATTGTGGTGTCCGGGCTTGATGGTGCCGCCATAGACAAAAATGGCGGGAATGTTCATACGAGCCATGGCAATCATGGCTCCGGGCATGTTTTTATCGCAGCCACCAATCGCTAGCACGCCATCCATACTCTGGCCCATGCAGGCCGTTTCAATCGAATCGGCAATGACGTCCCGAGACACGAGAGAGTATTTCATCCCCTCAGTGCCCATGGAAATACCATCGCTAATGGTAATGGTGCCAAACATTTGCGGCATAGAGCCTGCGGTTTTAAGCCCTGTCTCGGCTCGCATCGCCAGTTCGTTCAGGCCCATATTGCAGGGGGTAATCGTGCTGTAGCCATTGGCTAGGCCGACAATCGGCTTATCAAAGTCTGAATCACCGAACCCGGTTGCCCGCAGCATGGCGCGATTCGGTGCGCGCTGAACACCCTGAGTAACAGCTTTACTTTTGCGATTGTCAGACATGGGAATAATCCGTGCAAGCGATGAACAAAAAGAGGGACGAATATAGGCTCTAATGGAGCTAACATCGGAACCTAGCATGAGCCAGTCTCGTCACTGATCGTACTTCGTTTCGGGGTCTACTTACATCTCTTTTGGGTGTTGCATCAAGCACTATGGTCCATCAACAGAATCATTCATTCGAAGGTTCACAGATACTCGTAGAGAAACCGTGGTGGTCAGAGATTTCTAAAACCCTCCTGGTGAGCTTATTCTTAGCCTTCGGGATTCGCACCTTCGTGGCTGAAGCACGCTATGTCCCCACCGGATCCATGGAACCCACTATCGAAATCAATGATCGACTGATTGTTGAGAAGATTAGCTATCGCCTCAAGCCACCCTCTCGCCAAGACATTGTTGTCTTTAAGCCCACCGCTGCCCTGCGGGCGCAGGGCTATGCCGATACCTTTGTGAAGCGAGTCGTCGGTCTACCCGGAGATCGCGTTGAAATCAAAGCTGGAGCCATTTTTATCAATGGCAAGCACCTGCAAGAGGGCTATGTCGCTAATGGTGACCAAACCTTTACCAATCTCTGTCACAGTGACCAGCAAAATCCGGCTGCGGCTTTCTTAGATCGCCCCCAAGCTATCCCTGCAGATCATTACCTTGTGTTGGGAGATAACCGACATAACAGTCTCGATGGTCGTTGTTGGGGACTGGTCTCAAAGCATGAGCTGGTCGGGAAAGCGATCCTGCGCTACTGGCCGCTCCATCGGCTTTCTGCCCTTTAATATCACGGTTTCCCTCTGACTCAGACCTTGGCCTGTGCTCAGTCCACGCTGTCTCTTCTATTTCAGAGATTGTGCTATAAATCAACTTACTGGGAAACCTAAGTTCAAAAGACGGTACTCCATTCATTACGAAATTCATTAATGTCTAATCATAGCCAGCGCCAGCCAACGCCTCCAACGCCACAAACGATTAACGAAACAGAAGAATCTTGGTGGGTAGAGGCAGTCAAAACCGTTGGCTTGAGTCTGCTGTTAGCCTTTGGCATTCGTACCTTTGTTGCAGAGGCTCGATACATTCCATCGGGTTCGATGGAGCCTACGCTGCAGATCAACGATCGGCTGATTATTGACAAAGTAAGCTATGACTTCAGAAAGCCGACTCGTGGCGACATTATTGTCTTTAACCCAACTAAAACGCTGCAAGAGCAAGACTTCAAAGATGCCTTTATTAAGCGGATTGTCGGACTACCGGGCGATCGCGTCGAAGTAACGGGCGGCAAAGTATTGATCAATAACCGTCCTCTTCAGGAACTATACGTTGCCAACGGAGATGATACGGTCGTCGATAATGAATGCCTTGTCCCGCCAGACAAGTCAATTCCTGCATTTCTCAAAGAACCACAAACGATTCCTGCGGGCAGTTATCTTGCCCTTGGCGACAACCGCCACAATAGCTACGATGGCCGCTGTTGGGGGCTTGTTTCTACGAAGTTCATCGTAGGGCGTGCTGTATTCCGATTCTGGCCTCTCCACCGCATCGGCACGATCCCTGAACCGAAACTTTCAGATTCTGAGCAGAACTAAAAGCAAGCGCCCCAACTTCTGAAGGCAATCTGCTACACCTCGGCACCTTTATTTTGCAGCTCATCTAAACGAGCCAGAATCTCTTCGCTGTGAACCGAAGGTCTCACTTTGACGTAGGTTTCGCGCAGAATCCCCTGTGGGTCAACAATGAAAGAATGGCGCATTGAGAAAAAGTTCATCCAAGAGCCGTAGGCTTTGCTAGCACTGCCTTCTTCGTCAGCGAGCAGCGGGAAGCGTAGCCCTTCGGAATCACAGAACTCGGCGTGACTATCGACTGAATCAACGCTAATGCCAATGATTTGGGTGTTTTTGGCTTGATATTTGGGCAGATCTCTCTGAAAGCGCTGCGCTTCAATGGTGCAGCCTGAGGTGAAGTCTTTGGGATAGAAGTAGACCACCACCCACTGCCCTCGATAATCAGATAGGGCCACGTCACCATCGCCGCTATTGGTCGGCAAAGAAAACTCAGGAGCAGGTTCATTCATCGGGGGCAGTACGCCACCCATCGCTAGAGCTGGTGCTGAAACGCTAGATCCGATGAGCAGCCCTAGCGACAGAACGATTGCAAAAAAACAACGAAGTGACTTCATGGAATACAAACAAGCAGACTACTTCATATAGCCTTACATATCTCTGGAGGAGAGGTTGGAGTTCCGGCAAAGACATGCCAGTGAAAAGCCTCCTCTCAGCGAGAGGAGGCTTTTCTGCAGTTTTGAGAACGGACTAAGAGGCTGGGCTAATGGTTCCCAATACTCGCTGACTGGAGGTTAAGTCAGGAGCATTGAATTTCTGAAGCGCTAATGCACTGGAGAAATGTCCCTGCTGTGCAACAACGGTGACCTGCTGCTCAAGCGTTTCGGCGATCGCCATCGTGGTCACGTCATAGGTCTGCATTACCACTTTGGGGTAGAGGCCAATGCCAATAATGGGCAGAATCAGACAGACGGCAATAAAAACTTCACGGGGCTGAGCATCGAGCCAAGCCGAGGAGGCAACCTGATCTGACGCTTTGCCGCAGAAGACCCGACGGATCATTGATAGCAGATAAATGGGGGTCAAAATTAGCCCGACCGCCGCCAGCATAATCACGATTACCTTAAAGGATGAGGTGTATACCGCCGTGTTCGCAATCCCGAGAAAGATTGTGAGTTCACCAATAAAACCGCTCATGCCAGGGAGTGCCAGGGATGCCATGCCGCTAATGGTAAAGAGGGCAAAGGCTGTCGGCATCACCTTCGCCATGCCACCCATTTTGTCAATCGTCAGGGTGCCGGTACGCTCGTAGGTAACCCCTGCGAGAAAGAATAGAGCAGCGGCAATCAGTCCGTGGGACACCATCTGCAGCACTGCGCCATTGAGTCCTAAGTCACTGAGGGTGGCAATACCAATTAGGACAAAACCCATGTGAGAAATTGAAGAGCAAGCAAGGCAGCGCTTGAGATTGGCCTGACTAAAGGCATTCAAGGCACCGTAGACAATATTGACGACACCCAAAACAGCCAAAATCGGCGCGAAGTGAATATGCGCTTCGGGCAGCATCTGAATATTCATGCGAATCAGACCATAGCCTCCCATCTTGAGGAGGACACCGGCTAGGACCATAGAAACGGGGGCAGACGCTTCACCGTGAGCATCAGGCAACCAGGTATGGAACGGAAAGATAGGAAGCTTGACGCCGAAGGCAATCAAGAAACCAGCGTAGCTGAGCATTTCAAAGCCTAGTGGATAGTGCTTCTGCGCCAACGCCGCCATGTCGAAGGTTGTGGTGTCGCCGTAGAAGGCCATTGCCAAACCAGCCAGCAAGATAAAGATAGAACCGACTGCGGTGTAGAGAATAAACTTAGTGGCGGCGTACTGACGTTGAGGACCACCCCAGATCGAGATCAGCAGATACACCGGAATTAGCTCAATCTCCCACATTAAGAAGAAGAGCAATATATCTTGAGCGGCAAAAACGCCCACCTGAGCGCTCAGCAAGAGCAGCATCAAAGAGAAGAAAAGGCGGGTTTTCTTGGTAACGTTCCAGGCGGCGAAGATGGCGAGTACGTTGATAAAGCCAGTCAGCAAAATCAGCGGCATCGATAGCCCATCAACAGCCAAGGACCAGTTCAGGCCAATCTGCGGTACCCACGCATAGCTTTCAGAAAGCTGTAGGTCGGCAAGACTAAAGGTGTAGCTATCCCAGAAGGCATAGACCATCAGGGTCAGTTCAGCCAATGCGGTGGATAGGGCGTACCAGCGAATCGTTTTTCCGTTTGAGTCTGGCAAGAAAGGAATTGCGATCGCACCTAAAACAGGGAATGCAATCAGGATGGTAAGCCAAGGAATTTGAGTAAGCATAGTTCTCGACGCTATGGCGGTGAATATCTGAGCGGTGTATACGTTTGGACTAAGAGGTGAATCTTAAAGAACAGACCAACGAGACCATCAGTGGGTTACCCCTGAACCAAACCAGCGATCGCGCGAATCGGCAAAAAGCTCTTTTCAATAAGGATTTATACTTAGTATACCCAAATCTTTACGAAATATTAAGAGCAATGAAGAAAGTTTTCCGCCACTTACTCCTAACAAGCTCTATAAAGCTTGCAGGGTTTGTCCTATATGGCGGTCAGCAGAAGAGCATGCCGCGATAATTTTGTGGATGAATTGCTCAGGTCTAGAATGCCTCTAAGCTCTAGACCTTACAAAGGTAGGTATAGAACAAGGCTCTGCCATTCTGCTTGCTCGCTCCAGTTGTTCAGTAGTAGCAGTTCGTCAATGATCTGCCGGACAGGCGTTCTGTCATTAGCAACAAACACCCCGGCCATCGATTCTCTTCGGGTTAGTCGTTCGTAGGCAAAGTCTGGTAGAGTAGCGCGATCATGGGTGAGCAAAATGCGCTCATTGTTGGCAGCCCAATCCAAAATTGCCGGATCATCTGCTTCTCGTAGGCCAACATCTTGGACTCGCAGTAAGTCAAGGGTGGGCTGGCGGAGAAACAAACCTCGAACAATATCGCCATTAGAAATTCTCATCGCTCAGCAGTCTAAGCACCTTTACTGTGGTTGCTTTTGAGATAACAGACGAGTGCGGATGAAGCTCAAGTCTGGTTGACTGCTAGATAATCGCTGCTGTACTGAGGTGGCTTGTTGCTCTCTTTGATTGAGGTAAGTTTCTACAACATCTTGGTGCCGCAGATAATAGCCAATTGCGCTGTAAACATCTGATAGTGAGAGAGTTGAGTGCCGATGAACAATAGACTCAGGGGACGCGCCATCTTGAAACGCTCGGATTACAACCTCTAGCAGAACCCTTGAGCATCCGACTCGAATCGCTCCGGTTTCGTCTTCGTGTAGGGGTGGTTGCTCACGCTCTAGAGCAAGACTCATCGATCATTCCTGCTGTAATTTCGCTGTGATCATAATCTAGCGTGGACGTGTTGACCTTGCCAGCGATCTCAAGAGGGTCGGTATTGGTTCTGCGTCGCATCCAGCCGAGGAGTGTGTCACGATAAATTCATGAGTACTTGCTTCAGTTTAGGATGCCTGTAAAAACCCTAGCTTTACTGGAATGGCCTCGATTGTGCCAGCACCTGTCAACCTTTTCGGTAACAAAGCTAGGTGTGGCGGCAGCACTATCGCTGGAGGTTCCCGCACAGCCATTAGTAAGCCAGACGCTTCTCAATCAGACTCAAGAAATCTACGACCTAGAAAATCTGCGCCTGACGCCGTTAATTTTCAATGGCATCCACGATATCCGCAGATCTTTAGAACGTGCCGAGAAGCAGGGCGTTCTCAGTGGTGATGAGCTACTGCAGCTTGCCACGACCTTAGCTGGAACCCGGCAGCTCCGGCGAATGATTGACCGCCAGCCTGATCTGCTTGAATTGAATCGCTTGGTGACTGACCTGCGGACCTACCCAGAGCTAGAGCAAGAGATTCATCACTGTATTGATGATCACGGCGAAGTGGCAGATCGCGCTAGCGACAAACTGATGGATATTCGCCAAAAGCAGCGCCAAACTCACAGCGATATTCAAAAAATACTGCAGCGTATTCTGCAAAACAAGGCCGGTGCCCTGCAGGAGCAGTTGATTACCCAGCGCAGCGATCGCTTTGTCATCCCGGTTAAAGCCCCCCAAAAAGATGCCGTCCCAGGGATTATTCACGATACATCGACCAGTGGCGTCACGCTCTATATTGAGCCGCAGTCTACGGTGAACCTGAATAACCAACTTCGCCAACTCAAACGACGGGCAGAGGTTGAGTCTGAAACGATTCGACGGCGACTCACAGAGCAGGTGGCTGAAGTGCAAGCCGACCTAGAACAGTTGGTGATGATTGTGACGGCCCTCGATCTGGCGACGGCTCGGGCGCGCTATAGCTATTGGTTGGGGGGTAACCGACCTCGATTTATAGAAGCGAGCGAAACCCTAACGCTGCGGAAACTCCGCCATCCTTTATTGGTGTGGCAACAGAGCCACGAACAGGGTGAGGCCGTGGTGCCCATTGATGTGGTGATTTCATCACAGATTAAGGTCGTTGCCATTACGGGGCCGAATACTGGCGGTAAAACGGTGACCCTCAAAACCCTGGGTCTGGCCTTCTTGATGGCAAAAGTGGGGCTATTTGTCCCGGCCCAAGAGCCGGTAGAACTGCCTTGGTTTGATCAAGTGCTGGCCGATATTGGCGATGAACAATCTTTGCAGCAGAGCCTTTCGACATTTTCAGGGCACATTCGGCGAATTCAATCGATTATCGAATCCCTCACCGATCAATCTCTGGTGCTGCTTGATGAAGTAGGGGCCGGGACCGATCCGCTGGAGGGGAGTGCTTTGGCGATCGCACTCCTGCAATACCTCGCCGACTCCGCCCAACTGACGGTGGCAACCACCCACTTTGGCGAACTAAAGGCGCTCAAGTACCAAGACCCTCGATTCGAGAATGCCTCGGTGGAATTCAACGACCAGACCCTCGCCCCCACCTATCGTTTGTTATGGGGGATTCCTGGCCGCTCGAATGCGCTGATTATTGCCAAGCGCTTAGGGTTCCGGGAAAGTATTCTCGATCAGGCCCAGCAGTCTTTAGGCGGTCAAACGCAGGAAGTTAATGAGGTAATCGCGGGTCTTGAAGATCAGCGTCGCCAGCAAGAAAAGAAGGCTCAAGATGCAGCGCGTTTGCTACAGAGCACTGAGCAGCTTCACCGGCAGGTGTCGGATAAAGCCTCAGAGCTAAAGGCCCGTGAGCGGGATCTCAAGCAACAGCAAGAGCAAGCCATTCAGCATGAGATCAAGGTGGCTCGCAAAGAAATCGCCAAGGTGATTCGCCAGCTTCAGCAGGGACCACAAACAGCACAGGCGGCTCAGGCAGCAACCGATCAGCTCGGAAAGGTGGGGCAGCAGCGCTTGCCCTCTGGGCGACCCAAGGCCAAGGCAAAAGCGCCGACCTTTAAACCGCAGGTGGGAGATCGCGTCCGTATCCCTAGCATTGGTCAAAAGGCTGAGGTGATTGCGCTGGCCCCCAATGAAGATGAAATCACGGTGCGCTTTGGCCTCATGAAAATGACGATAGAGGTCACCGAAATTGAGTCGCTGACCGGCGAGAAGGTCGAACCTAAGCCCAAGCCAGCCCCACCGCCGCCACCGCCCCAGCCGATTACGGTACGGACTTCGGACAACACCATTGATCTGAGGGGATCTCGTGTGGCTGATGCTGAGCGGGTGTTAGAAGATGCAGTAGCACAGGCCCACGGCCCCCTTTGGATTATTCACGGTCACGGGACAGGTAAGTTACGGACAGGGGTGCAGGCTTATCTGAAGCAGAATAATCGTGTGGAGCGGTTTGAGTTTGCTGAGCAGTCAGAGGGGGGGACAGGGGTGACCATTGCCTATTGCAAGGTTTAGAAAGCATCTAAATTCCGTTTCTCAAACAGCCGATGCTTTACTTACCTCTCCTACAGTTCATTCAACTCCTCAACAACTCATTGCTCTAGCCCCAGTGCTTGCTTGAGAATGGCGCGTTCTTCTGTAGGGAGTTCTAGGAGAACACGGGGGTCATCAGGTTTTTGCTTATAGTGAACGGTGGTTTTAAGTAAGCGTAGAGGAATCATGAATTCTTCATGATTACCTGCCTCCGCTTCCCAAACGTCTACCCAGGCTTGTGCTGCGGCTTGACTGACCATCTCAGAGAGTAGGGCAGAGCAATTTTTAATCAGCCCCACACCCAGAGCCGTCAGGAATTGATATTGCTCAAACAGTGAGACCAATTTTTGGATATGGGATTGCCATTGCTGAAGATCTTGAGTCTGCCTGAATAAACTGAGCAGCATAATATTTGCCTGCCACCCATCATTTTTTTCAGATTCGGTTAGCTGCTTGAGTGCATCTTCAAGTGCAGTATATGCTTCTCGGCTGGGTTTGAGTGCAAAGATTGCCTCAGCACGCCTGAGTGTTCTAAAAGGGATATTTGGATTGATGTTTAAAGCCTTGTCAAAACTTGCGATCGCATCCTCATAGCGGCCTAGATTAGCCAGAGCAACCCCCCGGTTATAGAAGGCTTGATGGTAATCAGGCTTGAATTTGATTGCTTGGTCAAAACTTGAAATCGCATCCTCATAGCGGCCTAAATCATCTAAGATCAATCCCTGAACGCCAAAATCATCTGCGCTGCCCCGAAGTTGCACTAACTTTTGAGCGAGGCTTAAAGCAGCATCAAAGTCTTGCTCTTCATATCGTTGGAATAGTTCCTGATCACAGGCAGTAATACGCGGATCTTGCTCTTCTTCGCTATCATCTAACGCCAACTTTATATAGCCTGATAGCCGAGATTCCTGAGCAGATTTCCGACTCTCTAAAGCTTGAGAACTTCGCCCTTCATCAGACTCAAGCGCGTCAATAAACTGGGCCTGCATCAACTGCAGCTCTCGGCGCGGA
>JBHJNL010000027.1:0-71021 GCA_050330855.1 Thermosynechococcaceae cyanobacterium
TATGTTCTCAACCTGATCGATACGCCGGGACATGTGGATTTTTCTTACGAGGTGTCGCGATCGCTAGCCGCCTGTGAAGGAGCCTTGCTGGTGGTGGATGCATCTCAAGGAGTCGAGGCTCAAACTTTGGCGAACGTATACCTCGCCATTGAAAACGATCTAGAGATTATCCCCGTCCTCAACAAAATTGACCTGCCAGGGGCTGAACCAGAACGCGTCAAGGATGAAATCGAAGAAATTGTCGGTCTTGACTGCAGTGGGGCTGTCCATGCATCGGCCAAATCCGGAATTGGCATTGATGAAATTCTAGAGTCCATTGTCCATCTAGTACCGCCGCCTCCCGATACAACGGATAAACCGCTACGGGCGTTGATTTTTGATAGCTACTACGATATCTATCGCGGTGTGATTGTCTACTTTCGAGTCATGGATGGGACCGTTAAAAAGGGCGATCGCATCCACTTAATGGCCTCTGGTAAAGAATTTGACATTGACGAATTGGGTGTGCTTTCCCCCACCCAGGTTCAAGTTGATGAACTCCATGCCGGAGAAGTGGGCTATATCGCAGCCGCCATCAAAGCTGTTGCAGATGCACGGGTTGGCGACACCATTACCCTTGCGAAAGCTAAAGCATCTGAAGCGCTTCCGGGCTACGTTGAAGCCAAGCCGATGGTCTTCTGCGGCATGTTCCCTATTGATGCCGATCAGTTCCCCGATTTGCGCGATGCCTTAGAGCGGCTGAAGCTCAACGATGCCGCCCTCAACTACGAGCCAGAAACCTCTAGCGCGATGGGGTTTGGCTTCCGGTGCGGTTTTTTGGGCTTGCTACACATGGAAATTGTCCAAGAACGTCTAGAGCGTGAGTATAACCTCAACCTAATTATCACAGCTCCTTCGGTGGTCTATCGAGTTACCACCAATACCGGCGAGGTGATCACCATTGATAACCCCAGTACGCTGCCGGACCCCAACCACCGCGAAAAAATTGAAGAACCCTACGTTCAGGTGGATATGATTACCCCCGAAGAGTACGTGGGGACGCTGATGGAGCTGGGCCAAGATCGGCGAGGCGAGTTTAAAGATATGAAATATCTGACGCCAGGGCGGACCACCTTGATTTACGAACTGCCGTTAGCGGAGGTCGTGACGGACTTTTTTGATCAGATGAAGTCTAGATCGCGCGGCTACGCCAGCATGGAGTATCACCTGATTGGTTACCGCGAGAATCATCTCGTCAAACTAGATATCATGATCAACGAAGATCCGGTAGATTCTTTGGCCGCAATTGTCCATCGGGATAAGGCATACGGGATGGGTCGGGCGTTAGTGAGCAAGCTCAAAGAGCTAATTCCGCGCCATCAGTTTAAGATCCCGATTCAGGCTGCGATCGGCTCGAAGGTGATTGCCAGTGAGCGCATCCCGGCTTTGCGTAAGGATGTACTGGCGAAGTGCTACGGCGGCGACATCTCGCGGAAGCGCAAGCTTTTAGAGAAGCAGAAGAAAGGTAAAAAGCGCATGAAGTCTGTGGGGAGTGTGGATGTACCCCAGGAGGCTTTCATGGCTGTTCTAAAGCTCAAGGATGATTAGACCACAATGGTATTTTCGGCCCTATCATGAAGGTTAGGGATGTTATCAAACGCCTAGAGCAGGAGGGGTGGTACCTGGCTAGAACGAGAGGGAGTCATCGACAATTTAAGCATCCAAATAAATTAGGAACGGTTACTGTATCTGGTAAGCCCAGTGTGGATATGCCACCTGGAACACTGAACAGTATTAAGAAGCAAGCCGACTGGAAGTAAGGAAGCACTGAACCATGCGTTATGCCGTCATTCTTGAAGAAGGCACCAATAGTTTTGGTGCATATGTGCCTGATCTACCTGGTTGTGTTGCCGTCGGAGAGACCAGTGAGGAAGTGATGAAATTGATCCAAGAAGCAATCCAGTTTCATATTGAAGGATTGCAAGCAGATGGACAACCTGTTCCTAAACCAGCTTCTATGGCTGAGTATGTTGACCTGTCAGCATAAAGGACAATGACAAGAGAGTCCATAGCAGGACAGCCGTCAGTTAGTATTAAAAGCTTTGAATCTATTAGTGAGAATGTCTTTGCCGACCTCGGTGACCAAGAGCCTGATCGCACAGTGGCTTGTGCTCAGGCAATGCTGCGTATCATTGATATCCTGTCGGAGCGAGGTTTGACTCAAGCAGAGGAACTGAGACGCTCCTGATATAGCGAGGACAATGAAAATCTGCTGCGCCCAGCAGGGGAAACTCGTATGCTTTTAGAGAGATACTATCAAGCCTGCAATGCAATATCGACGTTTCGGACGCACTGAACTACAAATGCCCGTCTTCTCCTGCGGGGGGATGCGTTACCAATATTCCTGGAAAGACTCTGAGGCTGACTCCATCACCCAGGCCAACCAAGATAATCTTGAAGCAACCATTCGCCGTGCAATGGAGCTGGGACTCACCCATATTGAGACAGCCAGAGGCTATGGTACTTCTGAGATTCAGCTTGGTCAGATTCTACCTCAACTGCCCCGCGAACAGCTTATTATTCAGACCAAGGTCAGTCCTTCCCCTGACCCTGAAGCCTTTCGACAAACCTTTGAGCAGTCTCTGAGCAATCTGCAGCTCGATCGGGTGGATTTGTTGGGGCTACACGGCATCAATACGCCAGAAATCTTGGACCATAGCGTTCGACCCGGTGGCTGTTTAGCGGTGGCGCGTCAGCTCCAGCAGGAAGGGAAGGTGGGATTTGTTGGCTTCTCGACCCACGGGCCGACGGAGTTGATTGTCGATGCGATCGCAAGCAACCAATTCGACTATGTAAACCTGCACTGGTACTACATTAACCAAAACAACTGGCCTGCGATTGCAGCCGCTACGGCTCATGATATGGGCGTTTTTATCATTAGCCCGTCCAACAAAGGAGGGCTGCTCTATCAGCCCTCCCAGATCCTGACAGAGCTATGTACGCCCCTAAGTCCCATGGTGTTTAATGACCTCTTCTGTCTGAGTCATCCCCAAGTTCACACCTTGAGTCTTGGCGCAGCCTGTCCCCGTGATTTTGATGAGCATATTCACGCATTAGCCCTACTGGATCAAGCCCCTTACATTTTGCCCCCCATTATTGAGCGTCTCGAAGATCAGGCCATAGAGGTGCTGGGAGAAGACTGGGTCGAAAACTGGCATCAGGGATTGCCAGCCCCCGAAGAGACCCCTGGCCAAATTAATATCCCTGTGATCCTTTGGCTCCGTAACCTAGCCGTTGCCTATGAGATGGTGGACTATGGGCAAATGCGCTACAACCTGCTCGGCAATGGTGGTCACTGGTTTCCGGGCAAAACAGCTGCTCAAGTGGAAGAATTTGATCTCAGCGATTGTCTTACCAACAGCCCCTACCGCGATCAAATTCCGGGACTATTGCTCGATGCTCACCAGAAGTTAGGCTCTGTTGCCGTGAATCGGTTGTCTGAGACCTAGTTTAACTAGATTGTGATAGTCTATCTGGCATTACAGAATTGAAGGTATGTCGTGGCAAAGCTGAATGTGGGACTCCTATTCGGGGGCTGTTCTGGAGAGCATGAGGTTTCTATTGTTTCGGCACAGGCAATTGAGCGCGGGCTAAAAGACCCGGCAAATCTTGAGCAATATACCGTTACCCCCTTCTACATTCGCAAAGACGGCTTTTGGCTGTCGGGTGAGGCCGCTCAGCAGGTTTTAGCGACTGGACAACCTATTGAGCCTGACGATCAGCCCAATCGATGGCAGTTCCCTGCAGACACTGCTCAGATGGATGTTTGGTTCCCGATTCTGCATGGCCCCAATGGTGAAGACGGCACCATTCAAGGATTGCTGCAGCTTATGCAGGTGCCCTATGTGGGGTCGGGCGTGCTATGCTCCGCTGCCGCCATGGATAAGCTCTCTATGAAAACCATCTTTGCTGCCGCCGGTTTGCCCCAGGTGAACTATGCGGCGGTCACCCGTGCCCAGGTCTGGTCTGATCCCTGTGTGTATACCAAGCTGTGCGATCGCCTAGAAGAAGAATTTGACTATCCCTGCTTTGTCAAACCAGCCAATCTTGGCTCCTCGGTGGGGGTCTCAAAGGTTCGGTCTCGCGCTGAGCTAGTGACCGCATTAGATAGTGCCGCTGGCTACGATAGCCGCATCATTGTTGAAGCTGGTGTGGTGGCTCGTGAAGTCGAATGTGCGGTTTTGGGTAACGATAAGCCCCAGGCCTCTATTATTGGTGAAATCACCTTTGAGAGTGATTTCTACGATTACGAAACGAAATACACGGCGGGCAAGGCAGATCTGCACATGCCAGCCAAGCTACCGACTCAGATTGCTGAACTGATTCAAGAGCGAGCAGTGCAGGCCTTTCAGGCCGTTGATGCGGCTGGGTTAGGGCGAGTGGATTTCTTTTACGTCGAATCTACGGGGGACGTACTGATTAATGAGATCAATACCCTACCTGGGTTTACCGCCACGAGCATGTATCCACAACTTTGGGAAAAAACAGGAATCGAATTCCCTGAGTTGGTGGCACAACTGATCAATCTAGCGATAGAAAAAGATAAAGCGGCAAAGGTCTAGGAGAAAGAATAGGTATAAAAATTCAATCGACTGGCTCTTGAAGCTCAAATGAATGACCACAGTATCGACAAAGCCGTGCTGCAGCTTTCACTGATTCAGCACACATTGGGCATATCTTTCCCCGATCCATAGCAGTTTCTGCTGTGTAATCCAATGAATGATTAGTTTGACTATCTTCAGAAAGAATATAGGTCACAGATAATGTTCCGGCGGGTTTAACGATAACCAGATAAAATAAGATTAATAATCCAAAACCACAAAAGAGAATGAATATTGCCGCCAATAAATATGTGGCAGAACTATAGCTACCCTCAGCCCAGCTTTGAGAGGTAGGATGGTAACCTGCTTCTGCCATACTGGCAGCATCATACTCAAAGTTCTTCAGCGCTGTATTTTGCGTGCCACGGTAGTTTTTTATAATCGACCTCGGCTTCGGTTCTTTCGAGGTTGCTGTAACAGGAGTTTCTGGTTCGCCTGGTATAAGATTGGAAGCTATATCAGGAGCTAGCAGAGCATCAGCAGGTACACCAGATAATTCTGATTTTTTTGGCTGATCAGCCCAACCACAGTACCTACAAACTTGACGCCCCGTTGCAAGAGGCGGATTTAATGTTTTGTAGCATTGGGGACATTCATTTAAGCTCATCTTGCTTTATATAGTTAGAGTTAACAGAATCAGGAAAGTAAATTTAATTAAGAATATTTTTTCCAAGCATAAAATTCAGTTAATTAATCAACTGAAAATTGTATGGCTTGTTATTTAGATTTCAATAAATTAATCATATTATTATATATGTCTCTCTCGATTTTTGCCATAACATTGAGTCGTTGATTCTATGGTCTGAGTTTCAATGGGTTAATGTAAAAGAACCTAAGCCAAAAGAAGGGTTCAGCCCTTCTCCTTCGTTATGCCATCCCCGTTCCCTGGAATGGATCCTTGCCTAGAGCAGCCGGACCTCTGGCCCGAGGTACACAGTCGGCTGTTAGTTGCGATTGCAGACTATCTCGGCCCCCAATTGAGACCCAAATATCGAGTTGCAATTGAAAAGCGCGTCTATGAAGACACCATTGGCAACTTACCGGTGGGGTGTCCTGACGTTTCTGTTTTAAAAAGAACTTCCGCCCCCCTGCCGTCAGCACGGCTGTCATGGAGCCGGTCATCGTTGAACTGCCCATGCCCGAAGAGATTCAGGAGTGTTATCTAGAAATTCGTGAAGTAGTTACTGGATTGATGATAGCGACGATGGAGCTGATTTCGCCCAGCAACAAGCGAGCAGGGAAGGGGCGACAGCAGTATGAAGAGAAGAGGCTTAAAATTTTTGCCAGTCAAACCCATCTGGTAGAAATCGATCTAATCCGGGCCTTTGAGCCGTTACCCATGCTAGGGATAGCGGAATATTCTCTGTATCGCATTCTGGTGAGCCGTGCAGACCGACGGCCCCAGGCGGCGCTTTATCCCTTCAACTTACAGCGTCCGATTCCAGCCTTTCCCCTGCCGCTAAAATCAGACGATACTGAAATCCTGTTAGAGCTGCAGCCCTTATTAAACCAGCTCTATGACCGAGCCAGCTATGATTTAGCTATCGACTATAACAAGGAGCCAGTGCCTACTACTACTTGAAGAGGATAGGGCTTGGGCTGATACGCTACTGAGAGAGAAAAAGTGTCGGTAAGATGTGTCTCTCTCTATTCTTGCCATAATGCAAGAATAGACGCACCAATAGCAGCAAGGAACGTTAGCCATCAATGATGCCACAGATGCCGCAAGCCTTTAATGATCTCCTGACGCTAGAAGAGTGTACCGCGATTGATCAGACCTTACTGCCGACTCGCGATCGCTTCTCTATTCGCATCACGGTCTATAGCTGGCGATATTTATCGAAGGTCAGTGCTGCATTAGATACACCCATCGCTGAACTGACAGCGCCCCAAATTTATAACTGGGTGGGCGAAGATCAGAAAATGACTGCCGCTGAAGGCCAAGGGGAAGAATTTGTGGGTTGGTTTGCGAACCTGCTACATTCGTCACTCAAACCGCTACAACAGATTGCTCAAGCTCATAAAACATCTATCGAGGGTTTAACGCTAGAGCAGATTGTGGGTTGGTTTGAAGATCAGGTAAAAGCGATTCCATAAATCATTAGCATCAGGCTATCGAATCGTAAACTTGTGTTAACCCAGCGGTCAACTGCCCCTCTAGCTGAATGAGCGGTTCGGCACTGGGGTGAGGGTGTACCCAGGGCTAAGTTCGATAAGTTTTAAAATTCTCATTCATAAGGGACACGTCATCAAGGGGCAGCGAGACTGACTGCAACGCCTCAATATTATTATTCCCATTCAATGGTTCCAGGCGGTTTTGAGGTGATGTCATAGACTACTCTGTTGACGCCCTTTACCTCATTGACAATCCGGTTTGAGATGGTTTCGAGTAACTCGTAGGGCGCACGGGACCAGTCCGCTGTCATGCCATCTTCACTAGAAATAAAGCGCAGCACGATGGGGTGAGCGTAGGTGCGCTGGTCACCCATTACGCCTACGCTGCGAACGGGCAGCAACACCGCGAATGCTTGCCAAAAGTCGTGGTAGTAACCGGCGCGATTGATCTCTTGCCGAACCACGAGATCGGCATCGCGCAAAATATTTAAACGCTCTGCGGTCACCTCGCCAATAATTCGGATCGCCAACCCCGGCCCAGGGAAGGGATGCCGATTCACAATTTCTTCGGGTAATCCGAGTGAACGACCCAATTGACGAACTTCGTCCTTAAAGAGCTTGCGGAGGGGTTCGACGAGCTTAAATCTTAAATCTTTAGGCAATCCCCCTACGTTGTGGTGGCTTTTAATCTTCACAGCGACCCGTTCACCCGTCGCTGGGTCAACGTTAGTGTCGGCAGACTCGATCACGTCAGGATAGAGCGTACCCTGGGCTAGGTAATCAAAGGGACCCAAGCGCCGGGACTCTTCTTCAAAAACCTGAATAAATTCATGGCCGATCCGTTTGCGTTTAATCTCAGGATCCGTTACCCCTTCAATCTGGACCAAGAACCGCTCACGGGCCTGCACATGCACAACGGAAATGTGGAATTGTTCTTGAAATAGCTTCACCAGGCGTTCAGGTTCGCCCTTCCGCATGAAGCCCTGATCGATAAACATGCACGTTAATCGATCTCCAATGGCGCGATGCAGCAAAAAGGCCAGCGTCGAAGAATCAACACCACCAGAGAGTGCCAGCAGCACCCGCTTATCGCCAACCCTCGCCTTGACTTCACGAATGGCTTCTTCGATAAACGCATCGGTGGTCCAGGTGGGTTCACACTCACAACTGTGATAGACGAAGTTGCGAATCAGTGCTTGACCACATTGGGAGTGGACCACTTCAGGGTGGAATTGAACGCCATAGAGGTGGCGAATATGGTTTGCGATCGCCGCCGCCGGCGTGTTGGCGGTATGGGCCAGCACCACAAAACCCTCTGGCAATTGGGTGACGGAATCCCCATGACTCATCCACATCGTGGAGCCGGTTTCAACATTGGTGAGCAAATCTGTGGGATCATCAATGATCAACGAGGCTTTGCCATATTCTGCCGTCTCGGCTGGTTCTACTTGGCCACCAAGCTGCTGCACCATGAGCTGCATCCCGTAGCACACCCCCAATATAGGGATGCCCAGATCCCAAATCTGAGGATCGCATAGGGGTGCATGCTCTGTATATACCGAGCTAGGGCCACCAGAAAGAATAATTCCTTTGGGGTTGAGCTGCCTGAGCTGTTCCGCCGTCGTTCGGTAGGACAGCACCTCCGAATAAACCTGGGTTTCACGAATACGGCGGGCGATCAGTTCAGAATACTGAGACCCAAAATCAAGGATAGCGATCATTTGCCGATCCACATCATTGCGTGCATCGGAGGCTTCATTGGAAGTTGAGAGGGGAGACTGAATCTGAGAAGGCACTTTATTCATCCTTATCGGCGAGGGGCAAAGCAGGGAAGGACACAATAAAAGGGCTGGTTGGATAAAACATTACGCCCTGGGACGGCTAATGATCCTAGGGCAATATCAAAGTGAATTTTTAGTAAAGCAATTAAAAAATATTCATATCAGTTTAGGTCAATCTTGGTGCAGGTGCCAAAGGCCCACCCACTTCTTTTGCCGGGATAACCACCCCAACGTCATCGATAGACCGCTGAATCTCTTTACCCAGGACGGTTTGACCGTTTTGTCCTTGGCCCCGATCTCCATGCTGAATATAAAAGACAAACAAGACCCACATTGATGGCAATATCCGCCACGTTGAAGACCGGAAACTGAATGAGTCGAAAATCAAGAAAGTCGATGACCTTACCCGTCAACAGGCGATCTATTCCGTTCCCCGCTGCTCCGCCCAGCAAAAAACCATAGCCCGTCTGCTCCCAGCGAACCAAGCGAGGGTTGAATAGCCCTAACGCGATCAAGACAATACAAACGAGAAGAGAGAGCCAACGAAGCCAATCAACCCCTTGAAAGAGGCTGAAGGCGGCTCCTGTATTAATCACGTAGGTAAAATGGAAAACATTGGGCCACAGAGGCCAAGTATCGGCGGGAATTGTCAATTCAAACGTCTTGAGCACCCATTCTTTCGTGAGCCGATCTAGACCTAAGCTGCCTAGGGCGGCGAGCCAAAACAGAAGGTTCCGGGGTCGAGACATCAATAGAACAACAAGCAGCGTAACAAAAAGGAAATCAGGGTCACAGCACAAATAATTAAAAGTTGCCCCGGCAGCGGCGCAATTGAATACTGCTGGATTGTAGACCACCAGCTTTCTGGCAGTAGCCCAAACACTGACAGGCCGCTCAGGTATATTAGCCCCAACACATGAATCACCAGCAGCCCCATCAGGCAACCTAACACAATGGCATCGAAGCGCCGCCGCTGTCGAAAGGCGACGTAGCCGCACAGCCAAGCAGCAGGCAAAAAGCCCAGCAAATAGCCAAAGGTCGGCTCTTGCCAGTAGCCGAGTCCGCCCCCTTGTGCAAACACTTGAACACCACTTAGCCCTAAGGCAAGATAGGCAATCTGCGACAGGGCTGCTGCGTTCTTACCACCGACGCAACCAATAAACAGCACGGCACCCACTTGGAGCGTTGAGATCAGGGAGTAAGTGGGCATATCGCTAAAGTCAATGGGCCAGGTCAACACAGGGACTGGCACAGAAACCTCAACAAAGACACCACTGACCGTCAAGAGAAGACCAATGACTGCCCACAGCAGTTCATCCAGAGGAGAGAGCACTCGCAGTTTAGGGGGCGGAGACAACAGCGTAGGTCCCTGGGATTGGAGCTTCACCACCTTCAAGACCTAATTGATTCAGCATGGCCTGATCCTGTTCAGGGGGCTGTCCCAGGGTGGTGAGGTAGTGACCCACCAGCATGGCATTGATACCCGCCTTTAGACCCAGTTCCTGGAGTTCACCCATCACGGCTTCACGCCCACCGGCATACCGCAGAATTTGCTGGGGCAACAGCAGACGAAAGATTGCGATCGCCTTGAGCGCATCGTAGGGATCGAGCTTGTTATTCTCGCCAAAGGGTGTCCCCTCACGAGGGTTCAGCAAGTTCAATGGCACCGATTCAACCTCTAGCTCCCTTAAGGCGAGGGCGAGATCAACACGATCTTCCCAAGATTCACCCAGGCCCATGATCCCACCGGTACAGGCTTGAATCCCAGCAGCCTTGAGCGTCTTAATGGTTTCAACGCGATCTTGCCAACTGTGAGTCGTGGCAACCTGCGGGAAAAAAGCTTCTGAACTCTCTAGATTGTGATTGTAGCGGGTAACACCGGCATTTTTGAGGGCTTGGGCCTGCTCAGCGGTAACTTCTCCCAAGGCACAGCAGGGCTTGATCGAGGTCTCAGAAATAATGGTGCGAACGGTATCGAGAATCTGCTCAAACTCCGTCGAACCTGCGCTCGCATATTTTGGCCCACGACCTTGGCTTACCAGACAGAATCGACGGGCACCGGACGCTTCTGCAGCTTTTGCCTGCTCCAAGATGGCTTCGGCTGACTGCAGACCATAAATGGGGGATGCTTCGCCGGGATGATGGACAGACTGGGCACAAAATGAGCAATTCTCAGAACAGTTGCCTGACTTAACGTTGACGATGCTGCACAGGTCAACGACATCACCACAACAGGCATGCCGGACGTGGTTCGCCGCCTCACACAACGCCAAGATATTGTCTTGGCCTTCAATTTGAGTCAGCTTAATCGCAGTAGCCCGATCTAGCAACTCGCCATCAATGACTTGGTGGGCAAGAGACTGGAGCCACTCCTGAATCGAGTCGCGGGTCTCATCATGAAACCGTGAGAGTGGCAAAGGCGTTTGCACCACGTTTTAACCTCTATTTGTGTGAATGCCTGAACGATGGAATTCTATCACTGCACACTGACATCGTGAACATCAACTCACCGCACCACAACAGAGCGGCCTGATGAGAGCCACCGATTCAAAGGGACCAAGCAATTTAATCCACTGAATCCATCGCAGGAACGACCTTCTTAACAGTTCTTTACGCGATTGCAGAAACGAGGAATAAGTCTACGTTTGCTTACATATCTTTACATGCTTTTGTGATTATTTGGAGCGATTTGTGATTCTAAAATACGGAGGAAGAGGCTGGGGTAATGAAGCTCTAGCCTTTCTGCTGCAATGTTTTTTAGGGTGTTCGAGGTCTTTTGTGCGATCACAAATAGTGGTTAAAGACCTTGTATTAAGCTGTTAAGAGGCTTCTCAGAAGTTTGAAGTAGAGCCTGCTCTCGTAGTATTTTGTAATGAGTTTGATATAAGAACGGTGCCACTCGTATTTGAGATGCAGTGACGCTGCTGTGGAACTGAATATAGTATGACGAGGAGATCGCTTAACAATGACCACTTCCAATGCCGAAATCGGCTGGATTAATGGCAATGCCCGTGTGGAAGATTTAAGCGGCAAGTTTCTTGCTGCTCATATCGGCCAGATTGCTTTAATGGCTTTTTGGGCAGGAGCCTTTTCTTTATTTGAGTTGTCTCGGTACAACCCAGATCTTCCCCTGTATGATCAAGGTCTTATCTGTATCCCTCAGCTAGCTCGCCTTGGGTGGGGCATTGGCTCTGGTGGAGTCATTCTTGATACCTATCCCTACTTCTGCATTGGCGTTATCCACCTCGTTGCCTGTGCTGTTTTCGGTGCGGGTGCTTTGTATCACGCTGTGAAAGGGCCTGCTGTGCTTGCCGACGCTGAAGTGGAGAGGGCGGCGAAGTTTCATTTCGAGTGGGATGACACCAAAAAAACGGGTTTCATTCTCGGTCACCATCTGCTTTTTCTTGCCGTTGCTTGCTCTCTTTTTGTAGGCTGGGCCGCGCTCCATGGTATCTATGACCCCACCATTGGTGAAGTGCGAACGGTTTCTCCTGCTCTCAATCCGCTGAGAGTCTTTAAGTATGGATGGGCCGTTCCTGGCTTCAATCCGTTTTTTGTTGATAACTTAGAAGACGTGATGGGTGGTCACCTTTTCGTCGTTATTCTTTTGCTCGGGGGTGGATTTTTCCATATTCTTGTTCCTCCCTTTGATTTAGCGAAGCGGATTTATGTCCAAAATGGTGAAGGACTTCTTTCCTATGCCCTGGCTGGCTTGTCGATTATGGGCTTCACAGCTTGTTACTTCACGGCCGTCAATGACCTTGTGTTCCCCGTGGAATTATATGGTCCAGTGTTAGAGGCGAAGCTTAGCGTCACGCCCTACTTTGCCGACACCCTTGATCTGGTTTCTGGTCATACGGCTCGTTTCTGGGTCTGTAATTTCCACTTTTTCCTAGCTTTCATGATGCTGCAGGGTCACCTATGGCATGCACTTAGAGCCAGTGGCTTCGACTTCAATCGTGTGCCTCAAGCTCTTTCTTCTATTACTGAATAATTTTCTCGTGAATCAGCTCAGAGAATACAAGCACTAGTATCTAGCTGCATGTCTTGATGATGAGGGTGATAGTGGATTGTCGTTTCACGCTCAATCTGTAACTGTCACCCTCATCCATTTTAGGCCGCTATATATGCCGCTATATATTAAGTAACTACGATGAATTATGAGCAGTTCTAAGCTCGACTTTTTCTATATAGGTCAGAGGGTTACCGATGTGATACCTATAAAACTAAGTCTTTAACTACTGCCGATTCATCTCATCAACGTTTGTCGTGTATGACGCAAGAGGACCACAGTTGTGACAACATCATTACGCGCCAGAGGCCGAGGCAACAACGGTCGAGGCAGACTGGGTAGGAATAATACCCCACCACCAAGCAGTGGATTTGAAAGTCAATGGTGGGCTGGCAATATCCGATTTGTAGATTCATCGGGTCTACTGTTGGGTGCTCACCTCGCCCATGCCGGTCTAATTACCTTGTGGGCCGGTGCAATTTTAATCAAAGAAGTCGCTTCCTTCACGCCGGGTGTTCCGCTTTATGAGCAGGGTGCCTATTTGATGGCCCACATTGCGGCCCTCGGTGTCGGCGTCGGAGCAGGGGGTGAAATATTAAATACCTATCCGTACTTTGTGATTGGTGTCTTGCACCTGACCCTGTCAGCAGCCTTAGCCGCTGGTGGTCTTTACCACACCTTCAAAGGTCCTGCTGTGCTGGCTGAGGACGAGGGCGACACGCTTGCCCCTAAATTTGAATATACTTGGGGCGAACCCAAGCAGTTATCGTTTATTTTGGGGCACCATCTACTCTTTTTAGGGGCGGCTTGCCTAGCCTTTGCCGCAAATGCCAGCTTCGGCGGTGGGGTCTATGACCCCCTTGTGGGTGATGTGCGTCAAATCACCCCAAATCTCAACCCCTTGCCTATGCTGGGCTACATTTTCGGCATTGCCAATGGTGGTTGGACTCCGATTGGTATGGCAGCAGTGGATAATATGGAGACCGTCATTGGTGGGCACTTCTTGATTGGTGCGCTGGAAATTGCTGGTGGCACCTTTCATATCTTGAGTACTCCCTTTGGGATTGAAGCAAAGCCTTGGTCTTACTCTGGAGAAGCGGTCTTATCTTACAGTCTTGCAGCGCTTGCCCTGATGGGCCTTAGCTCTTGTTTATTTGTAAACTACTGCGATGTTGTTTACGCTCCTGAACTGTTTGGCGCTGACCGTAGTGGCGCAGCGGCGACTCAGCTGATCTTGGGCATTCTTTGTTTAGGCGGTCACCTTTGGCATGCGATTCGCGCTCAAAGAGCTGTCGCCTAATATCAATATAGCGATGGCATCATTTTTGATGTCATGGTCACCCCAGGCAGGCTCTCTTGTTTGATAATTGCTGTTCAGTGATTAGAAAGCTCTCTGAGAGGCCTGCTTTGTGTTGGTTAGAACACTATTCAATATCTTCAGTTGTGTTTGATTGTTGTGGGGCATTAAATGCTTCATAACTATAGAAGTTGACCTACTCTAAGCCGCCGTGAAATTATTCGTCTACCATACTCCTGAACTCATTCCTCAAAAGCCTCTCCCTCAATGCGCTGTTGCCATTGATGTGCTCCGGGCAACGACGACCATTGCCACTGCTCTCAATTCTGGGGCAGAAGCGATTCAAGTCTTTAGTGATATTGATGATCTATTTGCCGTCAGCGAAGCATTCCCGGAGGAGACGCGACTGCGGGCCGGGGAGCGTGGAGGGCGCAAGGTACCCAACTGTGATCTCGGCAATTCTCCCCTTGATTGCACCCCAGAACGGGTGAAAGGGAAGCGCTTATTTTTGAGTACCACCAATGGCACTCGATGTTTAGAAGGGATTCAGAAGTCTGCCACTGTCATTGTGGCCGCTTTGGTGAACCGGCAGGCAGTGGTGGACTATTTGCTCAGGAAGAAGCCCGGAAAGGTCTGGCTGGTGGGGTCCGGCTGGCAGGGGGATTACTCCCTTGAAGATACGATCTGTGCAGGAGCGATCGCGGACGGCATTCTAGAGCAGTCAAAGATTTCACTGAGTAAGTTAGCGGGTAACGATGAACTCATTGCAGCGGTGGCTCTCTATCGCCAGTGGAAAGATCAGCTCCAGGAGTTGATGGCACTCTCAAGTCATGGTCAGCGGCTGCTCCGGCTGCGGGGACAAAAGGATATCGCCTATTGCTGTGAGCTGGATCTGATCGATATTCTGCCGATCCAAAAAGAGAAGGGAGTCCTCATAGTTAGACAGCCAGGATTTTTTGAGAAGCTCTTCTTCGGTGGGTTATTTGGCAAGGGTAAGACACAGCCCAAACAACAGCAGCTCAAAGATGCCGCGATACAGGATGCACCAAAAGCGCTACCAGCAAGCAAAAAACCAGTTCAAGGGAAACCCAAAACGCAGGTGCCAGGGGCTGATCAGGGTACCGAGCGCAATGGTCAGCTTGCGGCCACCTCTCAGACTGCTATGAGTGCAAAATCTAAGGCTGAGATCACACCCACGGCGATCAAGTCTGCAAACATGAAGCCAGAGCCGGTCAAGGCGAATAAGGAGGCCTTCAAAAAGGAGTTGACTGAGCCAGCAGACGTTGAGAAGACTTCGGCCCAAAATACTAAAACTGAGGCTGCAGCGAACAAGGCTGACATTGAAAAGCCAAATACGGAGGCCGTCGTTGCCGCAGACTCGATTAAGGTAGACCCTGTAAAAACTGAGGTCGTGACATCAAACGTAAAGCCCACGGAAGAACCAGTGCCAGTATTCGCTTCACCAGAAAATGAATCTGAAGCACCCGCTCAGACGCCTATTGCCCCTGCAGGAGAGCCGCCATCTGCCTCTGATGGAGAAGACGAGGCAGTCAAGTCAGTTGAGATAACAGCATCACAGAATGATCGAGAGAGTCAGTCAGAAACGGCGATTCAGGTGGAGGCCACGGTTGTGGGACTGCCAGATCTGACGCAGGCTGAACAAGGAAACCCGGAGGCTTTTCAGCCCCCCACCGTTGATGATTTCAAAAAAATCTTGAATCGGCTCAAACCGTAGTGGCGAATCGTTCAATGATCTCGGTCCATGTCAATGGGGACTCTCATGATTGTCCCCTGCATACACTCCTTCCAGATCTGTTGGTGCAGCTCCAACTCAATCCCTGCCTGATCGCGATTGAATATAATGGCGAGATTTTGCACCGGCAGTTTTGGGATGCCACTGAGATCAATGACGGTGATCGCCTAGAGGTGGTCACGATTGTGGGGGGTGGGTAGTTGATACGGCAATCCACCCGTCTTTGCGCTGAACCGATCTGGGTAAGAGCGTTACACTGATTACCAAACAGATTATTCTGTTGGCGATCGCAACTCATACCGACACGCTCTAGAATGCCATTCTCGAAAATGTTTGTAGATATCACTGCATCGCCGTTCACGTCAGCTCCAAAGAGCACAATGAATAAGAAATTTTCTTCCCTCTCCAAACTTTTATCCCGTGGCATCCTCGCCCTCTTCTTGGTGGGCATTCTCATGGTAAGTACTGCAGACAGCGCTCTGGCGGCTCGATCCGGGGGTCGGATTGGGGGCGGTAGTTTCCGTCGCTCAGTGCCCTCTCGCAGCTACCGCGCTCCGGTCCGCACTAACCCTGGTGGCTATGCTGGTGGTGGCTATTCACGGGGATATCCTCGCGGTGGCGGCTTTGGCTTTCCGTTTTTGATCCCGTTCTTTGGGATTGGCGGCGGCTTTGGCAGTTTGTTCTCGGTTTTGATTGTCATTGCGATCGCAAACTTCTTAATCAATAGCTTCCGTGGCCTAGGCGGCAATCAATCCAGTGTGGAGGGGTACACCTCTCCCCAAAGCGTCACTAATCCTCCGGTGACCATTAGCCAAGTTCAGGTTGGTTTGCTGGCCGAGGCTCGGAGTCTTCAGCCCGAACTAGATCGCATTGCTCAATCAGCCAATACTGGATCCAGCGCGGGGCTAGCAAAAGTTCTGCAAGAAACGACATTGGCGCTCCTGCGGAACCCTGAGTATTGGGCCTATGCCACCGCCGAATCTGAGCCAACCCGTTTAGCCACGGCAGAAGCAGCCTTTAACAATCTCGTCTTGACCGAGCGCAGTAAGTTTCAGTCAGAAACGCTGTCTAACGTCAGATCAGAGCTTCAGCAAAAAGAGCAGACTGATGCGATCGTGAAATCAGATGCACCGAGTGAATATATTGTGGTGACGTTGTTAGTCGCCTCTCAGGGGCAACTATCGCTACCGCCGCTCAAGTCTGAAGAAGATTTGCGTCAGGCACTCAATAAATTGGGAGCCGTTTCGAGCGAAGATCTGATTGCTTTAGAAGCCCTCTGGACGCCCCAGGCGACCGGAGATACGCTCACATCCGACGATCTCGTGTCAGCCTACCCTGACCTGAAGCTGATCTAGTGCGAACGATTTTGATCCCATCACCCAGATTCTTAACATCTGGGTTTTTTATTGCCCAACGATAAGGATGCCTCCATGACGGAATCACAGCAAAAACGAGTCGTTGTGGTCGGCGCAGGCTGGGCGGGACTCGGCGCAACCTATCATCTTGTTCAGCAAGGTTACGATGTAACGCTGCTTGAGGCCGGGTCCACTCCCGGTGGGTTGGTGGCGGGCTGGCAAACAGCGGGGGGCCGTGCGGTAGAAGCAGGTATCCATGGGTTTTGGTACCCCTACAAAAATATCTTCGGGCTGGTGGATCATCTAGGGCTACGCCCCTTCACGCCCTGGACTCAGTCCTCTCAATATTCTCCAGAGGGTCTAGAGGCTGTCTCTCCTATTTTTCAGGATCAGCCCCGTCTACCGATGCCGTTAGGAACCTTTGCCTACCCAAAATTTCCACGCTTGCCCTTGGTAGATCGGCTATCGGCATTCCCGCTCATTCATGCGGTGGTTGATTTTGATAACTCCGATGAAGCTTGGCAACGCTATGACGGGATGACGGCCCGTGAGCTGTTTAAGCAGTATGGCGTTTCGGCGCGGCTCTATAAGGATGCCTTTGAAGCGATGTTGCTGGTGGGTTTATTTGCTCCCGGTGAGCAGTGTTCTGCAGCGGCGGCCTTGGGAATGCTCTATTACTTTATTTTGGCCCATCAGCCTGATTTTGATGTGGTTTGGTGTCGCGGCACCGTGGGGGAAATGATTTTTCGGCCCTGGTGCGATCGCATCTCTAAAGCCGGGGGAAAAATTCTCACCCAGCGGCGAGTTACCGATCTGCGCTTAGATGAATCCGGTCAGCCCAACGCCGTCATCTGTGGCGATGAAGTCTTTGCAGCCGATGCCGTGATTTTCTCGGTTGGCATCTCTGGGATGCAAAACATCGTGCGGGGGAGTTCCGCACTCCAGCAGCGCCCCCAGTTCCGGGATGTGATGAACCTGGGGGCGGTAGATGTATTGGCGACCCGACTGTGGTTTGATCGGCGGGTGCGGGTACCGCAGCCCTCGAATGCAGGGTTTGGGTTTCACGCCACAACGGGCTGGACCTTCTTTGATTTGAATGTGCTCCATGATGCCTATCGAGATGAGGCCGGTTCAGTGATTGAGGTGGATTTTTATCACGCCAATCAATTTTTACCGATGAGCGACGAGGCGATTATAAAGATGGTGCAAAAGGATCTCACCACCTGCGTTCCGGGCTTTGGGGATGCCAAAGTGATAGACCACAGCGTGATCCGGCTACCCCGTGCCGTGACTCATTTTGCGCCAGGGAGCTATCAATATTTGCTCCCGGCCCAAACCGGGTTCAACAATGTCTTTTTAAGTGGAGACTGGATTGTGAACCGCCACGGGTCTTGGTCACAGGAAAAAGCCTATGTGACAGGGCTAGAGGCGGCGAATTTAGTTTGCGATCGCATCGGTCAGGGCCAAAAAGCTACCATTATTCCTGTCGAAGCAGATGAACCACATATTCAGATCGCGCGGACTCTGAATCGAACTATTCGCAACGTTCAACAAACAATTTTGCCTAATTTCTGGCTACCCTAATCTGATCGCAACCAGAATCAGACTTTTGTCCGAGCACTTGTCGTAGTGCGAGCCAAACGAAAGCCGGAATTGTACTGCCATAGCGCTTCCATAAACGGGTTGGTTCTTGGATGAGGCGATACAGCCACTCGAAGCCAGACGCTCGTACCCAACCTGGTGCTCTTTTCTGAAGACCTGCATAGACCGGGAATACACCCCCCAAACCAATCATGACTGCTTGAATCTTATCCCGATGGACATCGATCCAAGCCTCTTGTTTCGGACAACCCAGCGCCAAAAAGACAATGCCAGCGCCACTCGCATTAACTCGCTCAATCAGGGCACTGTCTTCTGCAGGCGTCATGGGACGAAACGGGAGCGGCTCCACCCCAGCAATGTCTAAATTAGGGAACTCTCTTTGCAGACGAGTTTGCATGCGCCCCAGTATGTCAGACTGTGAGCCTAGCAAGAAAATGCTGACCTGCTCACGAGGAGCCGCTTGGCAAAGCGCCGTAAATATATCCATGCCTGCAACCCTATCCTGTTGCAGAGCGCCCATTGTTTTCATCATCCAGACTAAAGGCATCCCATCAGGGGTGACCATGTCAGCATTTTGCAAAACTGAGCTGAAATCGGGATTTCGGTATGCCTCAATAAGCATGTGGGTATTCGCGACACAAACAGATTTGCTACGGCGTTCCTTTGCCCATACCATAATCGCTCTCATCTGCTCTTTGAACGGCTGTGCCGTGATCGGAGAGCCAATAATACTCAATGTAGGGAGTGTCGGCATAACCCGACTGAGTTCCTTCGTATTTATTGCTTGCGACATAGAACGACCTGAAATAAAAAACCGAAGAAAGAAGACCTTGACTAGAGATAGAAATAAGCGGCATTAGACCAAATTAAATCTTTTCTCTAAGCATTGGCTCCTTGCTTGAAAGCATGATTGAAAATCGTATATATACTTGTCACGGGTGAGCTAACTTATTATGCAAACTAGATTCGACTCTGAATTAAAACTGACCTATTAAAACTATGATTTTTCGTGTTTATCGTAACTTCTATAACAAGAAAACATAACCAAGCTCAATCCAGCAATGGACTATAAGACTTTTGTCGTTGAAGATGACTGACAATCTCATCAATGTGATTGGGGGTAAAATCAGTCAGCTCACTCACCCACCGCTTAATTGATTCTTCGTTATCGTTGTGTTCGCCGTTATCCATATAATGATTCTGCAAGTCCATTGTAAAAGGCTCCTATTCTATCTATATAATTCAGTCGCTATATTGACCTGAATAAAGACAAGATAATACTTCAAACTAAAAACTCAAAAACGTTTCTATTGTTTAACTAGAAAATACACCCCTGAACTTTCATATAAAAGGTTTTATTCGCTCCCATTTAGGGAAAGAACGAAAAGTAATGTAGGTCAAAATTAGCTGATTGCTTATAATCTATTACAAGCCTTAGTTAGACCAAGGTTGTATTCTATTGAAATTATACCCCTCGCAAAGTAGTTGCTGTAATGCTCGTCACATTCCCCAAAACAGTGTTGAGCAGCAAATACCTATCACTTTCACTATAGGTGGATAGGTTGATATCGTCAGTAAGCTTATGTCAGGGACAAAAGTCATGTATAGTCATGCCGGTCTGTCGCGGGTGGCAAACACGGCAGAAAAAACTTCACTATATGGGAAAGGACGTGTTTTGGTGATGTCTATCATCAATGGTCGAACTCGCTGCATGATGGCAAGGTGGTATTTGTCACTAAATGCTTCTTGATCGTTAAATTTGTTCTGACCTGATGTTTCCTTTATTTTGTGCCGAAGAGGACTGTGGCACAAAATCGTCTAAGGGATTCTAGCCTAGCACTTAGACTCCGGACTGTCCTCAGCGTATTTCAGAGTCGTTGTATGGCATTCGCTAGTCCCTGACAAACCTGGGTTAAAAATCGTAGATTGAGACTTTCATAAACGTCTAGGGCCGTGTGGTAATTAGGGTTTCGCATGTTAGCCGTGTCTGTAACCATAATGGCGCGATAGCCTAGATCCCAAAAGGGGGCGTGATCGCTGCGTCGAGTATCGGGTAAGATACGCCCTTTCAAGGGCACAGGCAGCCATTGGCAGGGAACGCTTGTTTTGATGATGCGGCTGATCTTGATGAGATCTGCGATCGCACCTAAATTACCCACCAAGGCAATAAAGTTCCCTTGCGCCGGATAGATAGCTTCTAAAAACCTAGCCGGATAGGCTTGGGAGCCTGGTGCGTCGGTGCAGTACCCCAGCATCTCTAGTGACAACATTAGTCGTAATGATTCTCTCTGGTCCTTTAATCGTTCAGCATAGGCACGGTTCCCGACCCCATATTCTTCTAGGTCAAAGGCCACTAGACGAAGGGGATGCCGTGCTGCCCTATGGCGAAAGAAACGGGCCAATTCTAGTAGCGCTGCCACCCCGGTCGCATTATCATCAGCCCCAGGTGAGCCTGGGACCGTATCGTAATGGGCACCGATCAGGATCGGTGGCGGCTGGTCAGCATCTTGCCCTCCAAGGTTGAGGATCAGGTTTTCGTAGGTTTGTCCCCGCCAGTTGAAAGCATGGGATTCTACCGCGCCAAAGTGGGCCAGTTCTTGCCGAATATACTCTCGAACAAAGGTATGCCCTGCTTGACCCAAAAACGGATCGCGTTCTCTGATGATGTACCGCAAATGTTGGGCAAGACGTGTTTGTAACTCTTGCTCAGCGTTGGACAAACTCAAGAGGCTTTATTCCTGATAACGCTCAGATTGACCGCAATGACGCTGTGACTAGACGCCACCTTGAACCACAAACGGATCGCTAGTCAATCGAATCTTGTAGCCACCATCGGCAGGTACTGTCAGCAGTTGCTCTTGAAACGTCACCGTTTGTCCCGGTGCTAATGTGGCGGGCTGAGGAGCGGCACTTCCGGTTTGAAGCAGGTTGCCGCTGCCGTCAACGATCTCGAAGTTGATACTAGAAACGGTTACAGACTCTTTGTTTTTGTTCGTCAGTGTGCCTGCAGCCATCGAAGAGCCGTTCAGGCGAATGATGGGATCTAGACGCAGCTTGCTCACTTGCAGATTTTTCTTCAGCTTGGCTGCCAAAAGCTGCGGGTCTTCACCCCCTGCTAAGGCAGGACTACCACTCTGAGCAGGGGCTGCAGGGGCATTTAAGTTGATCAACTGGTTCCAATAGGACTGAAACTCAGACCATTCTCGAGGTGAGTCACCAATGACCACGACATCTCCAGGGGTCTGTGCTTTAGCAGATAACGGGGCTAGGGCGACCGTTGACATCAACACAGAACCGACCATCAGTCGTGTAAGGGTTTTCGGAAATCCAGTTAACATATCTTGTTGCTCTCTTAACCAGCGTATTGAAGCCCAGTGGGCCATAAATAGAAATTTGTTTAGCAGATCTTGAAGACTGCTAGTTCTAGTATTCCCCGATCATGGTTAAGACTCAACAATGCTTAGCCGCCATATTGCCAGGGCGTGTCTTGCAGTAAAAGAGGCTCCCCTTCACGGTGGAGCGCGGCAGCAATCACTTCGCCGAGAAAAATAGAGTGATCGCCTTCTTCTAAGCTGCCTTTGACGCGACACTCGATATAGCCCAGGGATGACTCAATAATGGGACAGCCGGTCTCTGCACCGAGAGTGTAGGCCACGTCTCCGAACTTATCACCTTCACCTTTTTGAGGTTTGAAGAAGGTTTCAGCCATGTCTTTTTGACTTTTATCTAAAAAGCTGACGGCAAAGACTTGACTCGCTTTGATCATGGCATGGGAGCGGGAGTCTTGGCGGACGCCAATGGCAATCATAGGTGGCTTAAAAGAAGCCTGGGTGGTCCAGCTTAGGGTAAAGCCATTAATCTCGTCACCCTCTTTGACTCCACAGATATTGAGGGGGTGAGGAAGGTAACGCAATAGGGTGCGCTTGGCGTTGTCGTCTAGCAAGGCTTAAGAGTCCTTATTCTGAACAGTACAGCTATGCTTAACTGTAGCAGGGACAAGAGCTAGAGGGTAAGGGGGATAGCCATCGAAAAACGCACGAATATTCTGTCGCATTAGTGTTCTCTACGGTGCTTCACTTTCAAGGATGTGATCAAGAAAGTGGGTATAGGAAACATTGACTGCAAGGGTCTAAATCGCCTCTGTATAGACTGCTCGATTAGGCGTGACAATCAATAGGCTATTTGCTGGGACAACATTCCAGTGATCGCTCTTGAACATGGGTTCAGAGGCCACCAAGACACCACCAGGAAGAGATAAATCATCTCGAATCCAGTAGAGAGATGGCGCTTGAGTTAAACAGGCGTATCTCGATGCCACTAAAGACTGACCATCGCTAAGGACAACATTTAAGGTGGCGCTGGTGTTAGCGGCAACGGCCCAGGTCGTGATTTGTTTGAGGGTCGCGGTCAAGGCCTCCTGCAGTGAGAGAGCAGGATTGACCTCTAATTCGTGGCAGATCAAGGCAAAAATATGTTCAGAATCGGTGGTTCCTTCGATGGCTTGGTATTGGCGATCGCTTAAATAATTGCGTAACTGCCGATACAGCGTTTGGCGAAAGTTATCTATAAACCCGTTATGAATACCGAGCAGTTGATCTTGACCATAGGGCTGACAGTTACTGAGCTGCACACTTTGGCCCACGGTGGCGCTGCGGACATAGGCGACGACACAGCCCGTCTCAACGTAATGGGCGAGGTTGGTTAGATTCTGATCGCTCCAAATTGGTGTGGTATTGCGATAGGTACAGGGCGCAATGGGCTGCTTGGGATGGTACCAACCCAGACCAAAGCCATCGGCATTGAGTAAACCAGCGGTCATTTCTTGGGGTTGGTAGCTTTGCACAATCAGGGAATGTTCGGGCTTGAGCAATAGGGCTTCTAGCCGAACGGGGGGACCAAGGTAGCCAAGCAAACGACACATAGAGTATTGATGAGTTCTAGTCCCTCAAACTATAGCCTTTGCCACCCTGACTGTTTAGACAGTTTTGAATAGGGTTTCAGATTCAATGATGGAAACGCTCATCTTGACAAGCTTTAATGGAGAGAGTGAGGACGTTAAGTATCAATTGATTAGCATGCCGATAGATCGATAGAGCATGTGGTCAATATTAAAAGTGGGGCACGATCTCGCACCGCGTGATGGTTAGCCCTACGGCCAATTCATTGTATAGAGTCAACTCCCTAGGAATCATCATGACCTCACTAACAAAGATTGTTTGGGTTGGTTTAGGCGTTGCGATCGCAACTTCTCTCCACACCCCTGTCTCAGCGCAGACTACGACACAGCCAGAAACAGCACCAACGTCTGCCGCCGCTCTGGGTGGCCCTCTACAGCCTTCTAACCCCAAATTCTTTCAGACCCCTGAACCGTCAGCAGACAATACCATCAAGGTTGAAGATGCTGATAAAGAGAAAGCAAGCCGAGCCTCTGCGGGTACGTCGCTTGATTGGCAATCGGAGCACCTTGACAAACAGCGACGGGGTGAATCAGGTTTTTCTTTGGTTAACGTCAATCTTTAGCCACAACACTATTTGCTGAGGGTTGCGATTTTGTTCAACTCTCAGATAACCAGCTCTAGTTGACTGGCCCTGAGCAAAGCTGAAGGGAGTCAAAAAGAGGTAAAACTGGCGCTTTAACAGAGTTCTGTCAAGATCTCTAATTGAAGCTGTTCGTGCTCAAATACCGGCGTGGCCGAGCGCTAAGCCCGTGACCAGCATTCCTAAGACAAGGAAGGGCTGAGCGCTGGCTTGGTATTTCACGTCATTTTTGAGTGGGTCGCGTAGGAAGTACATATCTTGAAAGGTGATCTGAGGAATCACGAGCAAGATGAGAATCACGGCGTAGATGTTCTCGTGGATGCCGATTAGGTATGCAGCCATGCTGAGCTGAAATACGTCGATCATGGTGACGCAAATCCAGGCGGCTGTGGTGATCCCGAACATAACGGGGAGCGATTTGAGACCGAGCTGGGAATCGCCCTCAACGCTTTTGAAGTCGTTGACGATCGCAATGCCTAGACCGGCCAAGCTATAAATGAGGGTCAAGATAATGACTCTAAGACTCAGGTCACCAAAGAGCGCCTGTCCAGCCCACCACGGTAAGGCTATATAGCTAGCACCGAGGGCATAGTTGCCGAGCCAACCGTTTTGCTTCAGCTTTAGGGGCGGGGCGGAATAAATATAGGACACAAAGGAGCCAACAATGGCGAGGACGGTGATGGTGGGGAAGGTGTGACCAGCCCATTGGTCTAAGGTATATGCAATCGCAACCCCGGCAATCAGCAACACCCAAATCTGAACAATCACGCGCGGCAGCGGAATAGCACCGGACGGGATCGGTCGATAGGGTTCGTTAATGGCATCAATTTCGCGATCGTAATAGTCATTGATGGTTTGGGTATAGCCGGTTAAGCAAGGGCCAGACATGACCATACACAGCAGCGAGATCGCTACATATTCAGGTTTCCAGACAAAATGGCCCGATGAAGCTGCGCCACAGACTACGCCCCAGATCAAGGGCACCCAGGTAATCGGCTTCATCAACTGCAGATGAATCTTCCAAATATTGGTGTCGCCTGTGTCTGCCCCTTTCATGCCGAGCAGTTGGCGAGCGGCGCTGCCCCGTTCGTTAGGTGCGGGTGCAGTCTCTGGTATCAGCTCTGATGCTGGAGTGGAAGAATCAGAATCGGCCATAGTCGTTTGGGTTTCGATAGGGTGGATATTAGGTCTCAAACAGTTTTTGACGTCTTGTGACCTTATTCTGACAAGTTATTGAAGATATTCCAACTCTTTAGAACGGCAAGGTAATAACGCCACAGGGCCGTAAGGATTATGAGCAAGGAACTGACTGAGACTCAGGCTATTGAAAAGATTGCTCGCAAAGCTGATGCAGGGGAAGATGTCTCTGAATATTTCACAAAAAGGAAGTTGTTGAATTGATGACTAGAATCCATTCCGAAGCAATAGCAGTTGTATGGACGGGTGGGAGTAACAGTGCAGAAAACTACGCCCGAACGATTAACGAAGCTGGACTGCGATGTTTTGTGACTGAAATTGATCTGTCTTAACTCGCCCAGTTGAGATAAGGAAGCTGAGTTGCTGTCTCTTGAATTTTATCCGCATTAGCCACAAGCTGACCGCAGGCATCCCAGGTGCCAGAGCAAAGCATTTGTCGGGGGCCATCGCCCATGTTCACGGAAGCTACAAAATCACCACACTTAACCTGCAAGGTCTCAAGATTAACCTCAACAGTGGCCGATGGATCTTGAGTAATCAGGCTTTGAAGCTGATTGACCGTTGCTGAATCCGCCGTGACGCAGGGAACACCCATCGCTAAGCAGTTACCTAAGAAAATTTCGGCAAAGCTTTCACCCAAGATCGCATCAATTCCCCACTTTGCGATCGCCTGGGGCGCATGTTCTCGCGAAGAGCCACAGCCGAAGTTACCGTTCACGACTAGAATTTTGGCTCCTTGGTATTGGGGCTGATCAAAGGGATGCTGTCCCTGAGTTTGCTGACGGTCATCAGCGAAAACCTGTTCGCCTAACCCATCAAAGGTGACACAGCGCAGAAACCGGGCCGGAATGATCCGATCAGTGTCAATATCATTGCCCTGTAAAGGGATGCCGGGGCCAGAAATAGCTGTGATTTTGTTCATGATGGTTGCGGTTACGTTTCGATAGAGGGGATAGCGGCTAAAGTTGACCTGTGATCGCAAGTTTCATTTCACGGACGGCTCGTTCTAGACCAACGAGGACAGAGCGGCTAATGATGGTGTGGCCGATGTTGAGTTCTTCCATACCCTCTAGGCAGGCGATCGGGTAGGTATTCCAGTAGGTGAGGCCGTGGCCCCCATTCACCCGCAATCCTAGCGCAATGGCTTGTTTACAACCCTGAGCTAAAATCTCTAGCTCCTTGGCTTGGGCTGCTTCGCCCTTCGCTTCAGCATAGGAGCCCGTGTGCAGCTCAATGAACTTGGCCCCCACCGCAGCAGAGGCATCAATTTGGGCGGTATCTGCATCAATAAACAAGCTCACCGGAATGTTTGCGGCCTGCAGTTTACCAACGGCTTTGGCGAGGTAGGGCTGTTGACCGACAATATCGAGTCCCCCTTCGGTGGTAACTTCTTCGCGCTTTTCGGGGACGAGGGTGACATAGTCGGGCTGAATATCAAGGGCAATACCCACCATCTCTTCGGTGGCAGCCATTTCTAGATTCAGGTGGGTACGAACCGTTTCCCGCAGTAGGCGCACATCTCGATCTTGAATGTGACGGCGATCTTCTCTGAGATGCACCGTAATGCCATCTGCTCCAGCTAATTCTGCCAAAACAGCCGCAGAAACGGGGTCCGGTTCTACAGTGCGGCGGGCTTGGCGAATGGTGGCAACGTGGTCAATATTGACGCCTAAAGTGGGCAAGGTCTGATCCTCTCTGTTCCTGAGAAATAGTTTAAATCATGACATTTCTGTGCAGGAAGCCGCAAGCGCGGGGTCATCCTGACTGTACTTTTTCAGCAAGTCCTAGTTAAAGTGTAGGCTATACAACCGCTATCTCCTGGCATCTCCAACAGCGAGATCGCCCCCCTACAAGCAGATCTGCGATCTCAAATTGCGGTGGAATCGAGATCGCTCTCAAAAACCTCAAGCCAGACTGCGATATGGACATGCGATCGCAAACCTAATGCTGGAGAGATGCGATCTCACCTCATGCAGGGGACGAGTAATCCACGCAGATCTGTTTGAAGGTTGATACACTTGAAGCAGCTTCAAGTAACGATTTCATCAAGCGCTATGCAAAGTATTCAGGCGGAAGAAGAGCTAGTCGGTTCAATTCGGCGTTTTGGTTCACAGGGCATCACCTATGAAGTATTGGGGATTGAAGAACACTCCAATAATGGTTCTGTGGTCAAAATTCATATCTTTGAAACCGGTGAAGAGACAGACTATAGCCTCGAAGATGCCTTGAATGATCCCCAAGAAAGTTAATGTTTGCAATTTCATTTGATCTTGTTGTTGCAGACACAAAAGCAGCACACCCTGTTAGTGTGTCACAGGCTTATGCTGACATCGGTAATACTCTCTCTGATTATGGCTTCGAGTGAGTTCAAGGTAGCTTGTATATTACTGATGATGAAGACATGGCAAAATTATTTCAGGCGATCATGGCCCTGAAGAGCCTAAGCTGGTTTCCGAAATCTGTGCGAGATATCCGTGCCTTTCGTGTTGAACAGTGGTCAGACTTCACTCAGACGATTAAGCAGTCCTCTGGATGACAAAATATATCTAAGGTGACTCAATTAAGTCGCACATCGCCTTACCTTTCTGTTCGGGAGGCCGCAAGCTCAGTGCCATCCCTGTTCGGCTTGGTCCAGAACGTAGGTAGAGACCGCCTGTATCTCTGGGGCGCTGAGGGTATCGGCGTAGGCCGACATATTGTTTCTGCCGTTGGTGACCAGGGTTGCGATCGCATCCACTGTATCCACCTCATTTTTCTGCAGTGCCTTTAATTTCAGAGTCTTGCCCCGCCGTAGAATATTTTTGCCCTGGGGATGACAGCTTGCACAATGGGTTGCGAATAGTGCTGATCCGTCTGCTTGGGCTGCTGATGCAGGTGAAGCCATCCCTATCGTGATAGTCAACAACAAGATTGCAGCTAAGAATAGGCGCATTTTGGTTTTGCTTTGATAGGACTCAAGAATTACTGTAGCAATTTGGGTGTTTTCTACATCGAATCCCCACCGCAATTCCCCCCAAACACAGCAGCCCCATCACACCCGCCAACGGGTTTTCATTAATCCCTGTCACCCATGGGGACACGGCCCCCGTATAGGAGACCCAATCGCCTACATCAACGCAGTAATAGGCCCACACCAACCCGGCATGGAGTCCCATCGCTAGCCCCAATCGTCCGTTCAGCGATCGCTTACACCACACCAGCGTTGCGCCCAGAAGAAACAGACCAAAAATCTGGGGCAAGCCCTTCACAATCTCTGACCAAGGTTTGATGTAGTGTAGGGCTGCAAAAATAGCGCTGCTGGTGATCAAAGCCGTCCCCAAAGAATAATCTTTTTCTAGTTCATGCAACAGCCAACCCCGAAAGAACAGCTCTTCAGCAAAGCCTACCGCTAAGGCCACGGCTAACCCCGCAAAAATGAGAGCGATTCCAGGTACCTGATGCCAGACGAGCCATCCCAGCATCGATTCCAGCGTCAGCAGAAGCCCCAGCGAGAGGCCACCGATGACAACGCCGAGCAAAAGCCCCTTAAAATTGTGTCCACTGAGATCGAGGCCATAGTGTTGCAGCGGTGACCTATAGCCGTAAAACCGCTTAGACCATTGATATAGCCCCGCGATAAACAGCAGATAGAGCAAAATTAGCGCCCCGTTACCGGCACTGGCGATTCCCCAGAGTTGAATCAAAATCAGGGCCGGAAAGCACCAGACCAGCAGCAATAAACCAAAAAAGACCCCCATTCTGACGGGAGCCGAACGGTGCGCCCATTGACGCAGACTCATGTCGCACTACTCATCAGGTTCTATTGTGCTCGTCAAACCATGCATTTTCATCGTTTCACAATAGAACTCTGCAGGTTCTAGGGCGCAGGTTGTGACGAGGGCAATTCCGTTGGCGTGGGCCTCCATCATGATGCTGACGGCCTGGGGCTGGGTAAGGCTATTGACCGTTTTCAGAAGAACCTCAACCACATGCTCCATGGAATTGAGGTCGTCATTGTGCAGTAAGACCCGGTATCGAGGCGCAAGTTTACGAACCGTTGATTGTTTGTCGATAGTTTCAACAGACATGATCTTAACTCTTTGCAAATTAGGGGTGAATAAAAGAGGCTGGCTCACCGTGCACTTACTCTACAGCTTCAGGGGTCTAATGCCCCTCAAAGATGTAATGGTCAACGGTTGCCTACAGCTTTGTATTGTAGCGCTGCCGCCTAGTTGCTAACAAGTTGAGGCCGGTCAACCGTGAACGGCCTTGCCCACCGCAGCGGTTTTGCCTGCCGCTGTTTGGAGGACTTCGACCAATACAGCGAGATCAGCTTCTGACAACGAGAGGCCCGATGGCAATAGCTCAGCACACTCATAGACGGTCACGTGTTCAAGTTGATGGGCTTGAGTCGCCACTGTAGCATCAACGATTACAAAGGGCAGTTTAAACAGCGGGGAGGCTTGATCAAGGTGTCGGAGTGGAGCAGGATCAGGACTGGTGTAGAGCATCACTCTGGGTTTCCAGATCGGGAGCAGCAGTTCAGCCTCTTCAAGAGTTTCGATGGCAACCACCTGGCAGCCTTGCAGGTTAAGGCGTTGGCTCAGAGTTGTGACTCTAGTGGGATGCGCGCCCTGAGCAGTGGTCTCTAGGTGTAGAATCGTCAGTCTGCTGGATGCTAGCAGAGTAGGGGGAACGTGATTGGAAGTCCCATTGCTGGTTTTGAGTTGCCCATTTTTGGGGACGGCTTTTGAAGATCTCAAACACTGATCTAGGCATTGCGAGACCGCCTCATTGGTAATGGGCAGCGTGAGAACGTGCTGCACTCCGGTCTGCTCTACTTGTGGTTGAGCGGCGTCACCCACGACCACAATCGGCGTTTTGTTAGAACGATGCTGAAGCAGCGTTAACAGTTGCTGCAACAAAGGCTGGAGGCTCGCTTGAGTCAAAAAGACAACGGCAGGTTGAAGCTGATTGATCGCGGCAATGGCCTCCAGGCCAGCTTGGGTCACCACAACCTGATAGCCCAGAGCGTTTAAGCCCTTGGTTAAGGCGGTCATGATCTGAGCCAGAGCGGATCGGTCTGTTGCACTCTGATCGGCCGTGACGATGACCACTAGACGCTCACTCAATTGTTTGATCAACTGAGGGTCTGTGGGAATGGCCGCTAGATTGGGCGGAATGATTAAGCTCGTTTCAGTGGAGCGAGAGGCTGTCAGGGTGCCGTGATGGAGGTGAGCGAGGTGATGGGCAACAGATTGGTGCAGGGACTGAACAGATGGGCTATACCCTCGTTCAAGCTCTAGCTGGATAGATCCTTGGGCTGAAGTTAGTGCCTCAGTGACAGAGACGGTAAAGCGAATCCAGCCTCCCAGTGGCTTCACTACCAGTCTGATCGGGCGGTGCATCGACCCATGATGGCGGAGCAAGGCAACCAAAATATGTTGTAGATGATTTCGATCTGCAATCAGAGCTGGAATCTGTTCATCAATGTCTAGCTGGATGGCCGGATAGGTTTCTAAATCGGGTGCCTTTGTCGGTGGGGTGGCGATCGCAACAGCCTTCTCGCAGATCTCTCGCACCTCGACCACGTCGGGCTGTAGGGTGAGACGTTGATCTTGAGCCTCTGATAGGAGCAGTACCTCTTTAACAATGGCCGTGAGCTGATCGCTTTTCTGGTGAATCATCTCTAGGTAATGGCGCTGACGGCCTGTGAGCGCCCCTAAATGACTATGCTGGAACACGTTGAGCAAGCCCAATAGAGCCGTGAGGGGGTTTTTAAGCTCATGGCTAATCTCTGCTAATAGCTCAGTTTGTCTTTGGCGCTCCAGGGTCAAATGAATGGTTTGAGCTGGAAGCTCGCCATGGGTTGCAAGATTTCTTTGGGCTAGGGCAGGTAAAAGACGCGGCAGGTCGACAAGACCCAGAAAGTATCCGGTGTCGCGGTCTGTAATGCCCCACAGGAGAGGCTGTTCTGGGGAAGGTGCCTGTAAATGGGACCAAAATTGCTGTAGGGAGGTGCTGGCCGGCAAGCACTGGAGGGGAACGAGGAGAGAGCCAAGTACGACAACAGTAGGTTGATCGCCTGGGTTAATGGTGTACTGCAGGAGGTTGGACAGGGGGATTGCCCCCAGGGGCTGGCGTTGAGCATCTAGCACCACGACCTGGGTGATATTTTGGCGTGCAGAAGACTCTTCCCGTTGCTCAGCCCATGCTGTGGCCGTTTCATAGAGCGGTGCCCATGCCTGCTCTAAATCAGCACATTGGCACATTAAGACCGGCTCAATCAATTCCCCTAGCGTATCGAGATGGGTTGGCACGAATCTATAAGGTGGTAAACAACCATGAAACCAGCCCGATCAGCCCCCTATGCAGGGAAAATCATCTACAGAACTTGTAACACAAACCGTGCGATCGCAAAGTATATCAACACCCCTAATACATCCACCGCCGTCGTAATAAAGGGGGCTGACATTAAGGCGGGGTCAAAGCCCAGTACCCGAAATAAAAACGGGAGCGCCGATCCGGCAATGGACGCCAGGATAGAAATGGCGACTAAGCTCAGGCCCACGGAGATCGCCACCGCTAGATTTCCCTGCAGCACATAGGCCCAAAGAATCACGATCGCCCCCAACATCAGGCCGAGAATGGTTCCAGCCATGGCCTCGCGCCGAATCACCCAGAGGGCATGGCCGGGTCTCATGGTATCAACATTGAGGCTACGGATCACCACCGTTGAAGATTGAGCGCCGACGTTGCCCCCCGTCCCAATTAACAGTGGGATAAAGCTAGAGAGCGCCACAACCTGCTTCAAAAGGCTCTCTTGGCTATGGATGACGGCGGTGGTGCCCGTGTTCGTGATTAGCAACACCAACAGCCAGAGAACGCGTCTGCGGGCCACGGTGATCAGGCTGCTCTTAAAGTAGTCATCCGTCCCGGACTGGATCCCCCCCATCGTGTAGATGTCTTCGGTGGTCTCCTGCTCCATGATGTCGGCAGCATCATCGACGGTGACAATGCCTACCAAACGCTGTTCTCGATCCACCACCGGAATCGCCAAGAAATCGTAACGCTGAATGATGCGGGCGACTTCTTCTTGGTCTGTATCGGTGCTGACAAAGACGGCATCACGGGTCATGACTTCGGCAATTTTTTGTTCCGGTGCCGCTGTCACCAGTTCCCGCAGAGAGAGGGTTCCTGTCAAGTGGCGAGCGGTATCGGTCACGTAGAGGTAATACACCGTTTCGGTGAACCGCGCCAATTGCCGGATTCGCTCTAGGGCTTGAAACACCGTGATGTTCTCCTTGAGTGAGACATACTCCGGCGTCATGATCCGTCCGGCGGTGTCGGCCTCATATCCCAGCAGCAGCGCCGTAGCCTGCCGCTCTAATGGACTCAACTGCTCTTGAATGCGGGTCACAATTTTGGCGGGCAGTTCATCAAAGAGGCGAACGCGATCATCGGGAGACATCTTATCGACGATATCGAGGACATCTTGACGTTTAAAGTCTTCGATCAGGGCTTGCTGAACTGCAGAGTTGAGATTTTCATACACTTCGATGGCTTCGTCTTTAGGCAAGAGACGAAAGGCAATCGCCTGCATGGCTTCGGGCAATTCTTCAATAGCTTCAGCAATATCGGCAGGCTGCACCGGGACCAATAATGCCTTGGCCCCTTCTAGATTGTTGCGCTCCAGAAGCATGCGGAGTTGAGATCGCACCAGTTCTCGCAGTTCTCTGCGAGAGATACTTTGAATCTGCAAATTTTGTGTTTCTTCCGCCAAGCCATACCCTCATCGCATTGCTGCCCACTTAAGAATACAGGGGCATTGAACCTGTGGAGCTGATCATTCAAGACTTAGGCCAATCTTAAAGTCTTAGGGTGTTTTCTTTAATCTGTATTAATCTGTAACAGCGGTGCCTAGATTAAGAGGGGACTCCCCCACTATTCTGCCCAGGGATACCCAGCAAGTTAGCAAAAATCTGATCTTGCTAAAACCCTAGATTATGCTAGTGTAGATTTCTGTGCCTGTAAGGCATACACCCCTTGAGGGTCGCTAACTCAATGGTAGAGTATTCGGCTTTTAACCGACTAGTTCCGGGTTCGAGTCCCGGGCGACCCATTTCAAACAAGTCCAAGCACCACCGCAGATCAGAGCACGCCTCTCTATGCTGGGCGTCCGACCCCGTTGGTCTAAGCATTTTTTCGTTCAGTCCTTGCACCAGAACAACAAAAATTGATATTTATGCACCCCTAGGCCACTGGACGGGTTAGGATAACTTTAGATTAATGTAAGAATTGTGCGTGTCTCTCACCCCATTTTAAGTAATTAGGAGGATCATCGATGGCGCTCGTACCTATGCGGCTTTTGCTAGACCATGCCGCTGAAGAAGGCTATGGCATTCCCGCCTATAACGTCAACAACATGGAGCAGATCATCTCGATCATGCAGGCTGCAGAAGAGGCTGATAGCCCAGTCATTTTGCAAGCGTCACGGGGCGCTCGCCAATATGCGGGTGAGAATTTCCTTCGTCATCTGATCTTGGCGGCAGTGGAATCCTATCCCCACATTCCCATTGCAATGCACCAAGACCACGGCAATAGCCCCACAACCTGCTATTCAGCCATGAAAAATGGCTTCACTAGCGTCATGATGGATGGCTCTTTAGAAGCTGATGCCAAGACCCCTGCTAGCTTCGACTACAACGTCGCCGTCACCAAGCAAGTCGTAGACGTGGCCCACGCCATTGGCGTCAGTGTTGAAGGTGAATTAGGCTGCCTCGGCTCTTTAGAAACAGGCCAAGGTGAAGCAGAAGATGGTCACGGTTTTGAAGGCACACTGAGCAAAGATCAGTTGCTCACAGACCCTGACGAAGCGGTTGAATTTGTGGAGCGAACTCAGGTTGATGCCTTGGCCGTTGCCATTGGCACTAGCCACGGAGCCTATAAGTTTTCTCGCAAGCCCACTGGTGAAATTCTAGCGATTAGCCGTATTGAAGAAATTCATAACCGTCTTCCCAATACTCACTTAGTCATGCACGGTTCTTCTTCTGTGCCTCAAGAGTGGATTGATATTATCAATGCCAACGGTGGGAACATCCCTGAAACCTATGGCGTTCCCGTTGAAGAGATTCAAAAGGGCATCAAGGTTGGCGTTCGCAAAGTCAACATTGACACCGATAACCGTCTTGCCATTACGGCAGCGATTCGTGAAGCGGCCTTCAAAGATCCATCAAACTTTGACCCTCGCCACTTCCTCAAGCCTTCTATTGCTTACATGAAGAAGGTTTGTCTGCGGCGCTATGAATCTTTTGGTACTGCTGGCAATGCAAGCAAGATTAAACAGCAGCCCCTAGATGTGTATGCCATCAAGTATGAAAAGGGTGAGCTGGATGCTAAGGCGAAGCAAGCTGTAACGGCATAGCCCTCATTGACGCCTCAGAGGGGCTAGCTACCCTTCTCAGTACTGAATAACGATTCACCGGAGAGACGCCTTTGTCTCTCCTTTTTTTTGAGCGATGCGATCTATTTTAATACTCAACTTAAGGGATCGGGATATAGCGGATTTCATAATTACAGAGAGCAGTATAATCTCTATAAACTATAACTGACGTGTCTTGTCCTGTACTCAATAGATCTGGAATCCGCTATATCTTTATCAATCTGAACAATAAACGGATTTTTCTGCGGCAGTAAAAGATAAGATGGCCGAGACTTAAATCTTGTTCTGTCTAGTTGAATAATCTGAATAACTGATGTCTTTAAATCTGAGATATAGAGAAACGAGATTCGCTGAGTCTGTATAAGAATAGCGTTACCAGTCTCTGTTCGGTTCTATGTTCTCATTTGGGTGTTCTCTTGATTTTATGTAGAGATATGGAGACACTTATGAGAGCTTAGGAAGTAGGGTTATACGGTGATATAATCCTCATCCTGAAGACCTCTTTTGAGCCTATCTAATGAGTGGAATAATAACGCTAACAAGTCGGCTACTAGCGGTATTCAACCCGCGAATAAATTGTGAGCTAATCTGAAAATTTTATTGAAATGGGTTAATTCAGAAACCTTTAAAACCATCCCAACCTTTTGCAGTGCATTGAGGTCAAAAGATCCAGTCTATTTGAATGGACTTTTCTCGGTAGCCCGCAATTTATTAGCGGGTGATACCATGCCGCAAGTACCGTACCTCTCCCCCAACCGCTGGATACGCCCTCCTCTATCTGCATGGCTCAGTCATAGGAATCACTATCCTGCAGATAGGTTTTACTTCTCTAACAGCGATAGGTCTACTAAGCAAACCAATAATTTTTATTCTTTCAGTTAAGTGATTCTGGCGAGCCTGATTAGGATTTCTACGAGCTAATCAATCTGCGTTGATAAAGCAGATGAATAGTGATATTTTTTAATTTCGATTAAGCCCTTGCGTGGTGCGGGATCGCAGTTATTATATTTCATGAATTTTGAGTTTCTTCTCATATTTTTCACTTTTTAATCATACCTTTGACGTTGGAACAATTACCGGAGGCTAAACGACTATTTCGATGCTCTTAATTCTTGTGCTAATGTCCTTTTGATGTTGGTGGACTAAAAGAACGTCGTTAGATAAAAAGCAATGCGTATAACGGTCCTGGACCATTGAATATGCAAGCTGAACTGTTGCTCGGAGATATTAACAATGCGACAACCCTTATTCATCCTATTGCTGGGATTAGGTTCACTATTGGCGTCCTGTGAAGGGACGCCTCCTCAGCCAGGTGGACAGGCTGAACAGCCTAGTCAAGAGAATCCCGATGCGCTGGGGGGAGCTGAGCAGGAGCCATTGCCGGCAACGCAGCCTGATTTAGAAAAATCAGACAATGCCATCACGCCTCAGAGTGCTCCGGCGTCTCCTAATGATCCGTTCTCTCAAGGCGGTAGCTCAGATGCGCCGGCCCAGCCCCAAAAGTCCATCCCTTACGAGAACGAGGGCGCAGCCGATCCACAGACGACGGGCGAGTTGCCCCTCATAACGGAACCCGCCCCTTCTAGTGAGGCTCCGTCTCAATAGAACTCATGCTGCCTCCTGCGGCTTCTAGCGCTCTGCTCAATGCCAAGACATCAAAATACGACGTAGATAAGGACAATGTATGACTATCAACACCCGTAAAGCCCTAACTCTTGTGCTGGGAATTGCCAGTGCGGCCCTACTCGCAACACCCGTTAAGGCGGGTGATACTCCGGCTGGTTCTGCGACACAGGCCTCGCCTTCAGAGGCTGAGAAACTGATGCCGTTAGAGCCACCTGCTGGCTCCGTCAAGCCTTCAGGGGCAGCTCAGCTAGAACCTGTTACTCCGGTTTCGTCTTTAGAAGATCAGCCACCCTCCGAGGCCACCAAGGGCAAAGAGGCACTGAGCACTGAGCCTGTCAGTACTGAACCTGCATCTGAAGCGAGTTCAGATGCCGAGGCCAGTGAGGCTCCATCGTCTGTAGAGGGTGAGGCTCCCGCTAGTGGGTCTGTCGGCGGTGGTGAAGAGCCTGCTCCAGCCGCAGAGATGGAGGGGGAAGTCCCAACCGGTGCGGTTGAGGATGGTGCAGATGCCTCTAAAGATGGTGCGATGGAGGCTCCTGCTGCTGCTGGAGAATCAACGCCTGCCCCTGATGAGAGTGTGCCTGCGGAAGGGAGTGAGGCATCTCCTGCGGGTCCGAGTTCTTCTTCAGTGAGCGATGAGGAACTGCAAAAATTTGCCAATGCAATTCCATCACTCAAGTCAGCCGATCAGAATACTCAAAAAGAGATCTCTCAAGTGATTCAATCGTCTGGTTTGGATGAGGCTCGGTTTGATGCAATCTATCAAACTCAGCAGTCGCCAGAAAAACAAGCCACAACAAAGGTAACGACCAAAGAGAAAAAATCCTTTGATAAAGCTATTTCTGATATCGAATCGATAGAGGCCAAGGGCAAGGCTGAACAGGAAAAGATTATTGAAGTACAGGGCTTACAGCCTCAACGCTTTGTTGAGATTCTGGTGTCTCTACGGCAAGATCCGGCGCTTCGCGATAAGATGCAGCAACTTCTGCCGAAGCAATAGCCCTGGGCTAGGAGCCGTTGTATAAAGTCTTGAGATTACAGAGCGGTGTTCCATTGCTCTGTAATCTCTCTTTATAGATGCAAAAGGCAGTGATAATAAAGCTACCCCCATCTCATGCGAGAGGACAATAAAGCGTGAAGCTATTAGTGGTTGAAGATGATGAGCGCATTGCAGAAGCTCTAGCAGAAGATCTCACGGAGCAGAACTATGCCGTTGAGGTCGCTCATGATGGTGAGGCTGGTTGGGGGCTGCTCCAAGCCTTTACCTATGACCTAGTGCTGCTGGATGTGATGTTGCCCAAAATGGATGGGATTGAGCTGTGTCGGCGGTTACGATCTGATGGTCAGAGTATGCCTGTCCTAATGCTAACGGCCCGTGATGAAGTCACCGATAAAGTGTTGGGTTTAGATGCGGGTGCAGATGACTATGTCCTCAAACCCTGCGCCCTAGAAGAACTCTCAGCTCGTATTCGAGCCTTACTTCGTCGAGGAAGCACCACGACCCCACCTATTTTGGAATGGTCTGATCTGCTGCTGGACCCCAATGCCTGCGAGGTTACCTACTGCGGCAGGGCACTGAATCTAACGCCCAAAGAATATAGTTTGCTAGAGCTTTTCTTACGGAATCAGCGCCGAGTCTTTAGCCGTGCCCAAATTCTAGAACACCTGTGGGCTTTTGAAGTGCTGCCCGAAGAAGATACCGTCAAAGCCCACATCAAAGGACTTCGCCACAAACTGAAGTCAGTGGACGCACCTTCTGACCTCATTGAAACAGTTTACGGGTTTGGATATCGGCTAAAGCAGGATGCCTAGCGCCATCTCTGGCCTGATTCAAGTGACAAGATTCAAGTGACAATATTATGGCCCACTGCTGCTAATCCTGCTGGTGGGAAAACTGATAGGCACCCACCACCGATAGCAGCAGCGCCATCACTAGCAAAATGGGCAGTGTATACCACGGAAACTCAGAGATGGGCTGGTAAGCTGCGGCCCTCAGCCCAAGGCTGGTATAGGTGAGGGGCAATGCATAGACAACAATCTTAAAGACAGGTGGCAAGGTGGCTGGATCAAAAAATGTCCCGCCTAAAAAGGACATGGGCACAATTAAAAAATTATTGTAAAGCCCCACGCTCTCAATAGATTGAACACTCAGTCCTGCCAAAACGCCTAATCCTGCAAATACAGCACAGTTAAGAATCAGTAAGCTCAGAAACAACGGGTTCAAGAAACTAAAAAACTTACCTGTACATAGAATTGCGATCGCAATCACAGAGGACGAGGTCAACAGTCCTCGGGCAACCCCCGCCATCACTTTGCCTAAATACAGCGCCAGCGGGTGAATGGGCAAAAGCAATAGCTCTTCAAAGGTTTTGCTAAACAGGCGATCGCCACAGATCGAGAACGTTGTGCCTGTGAAGCAAATAGTCATCGACGACAGCGCAATCATGCCGGGTAGGATGAACTCTAGATAGTTGTCACCCACAGCAGGCTTTGCTAGAGAATTACCTAGTCCGAAGCCGAAGGCCACAATATAAATAATGGGTGACACCATTCCAGAGGCAATGATTTGCTTGACGCGAACGCGCAGATCGAGCCACTCCCCCCAAAAAATCGTCAGACTATCGGACCAGATTTCAGTCACAGAGCTGCTATGGGTAGAGCGGTCAACGGGGAGTTCGAGATCTAAGGTCACGGTGGCGCATCGCTATTTGCTTTACTAATTGTTACAACAATATTGAGGGGGACACAAATAACTTGGCACCCATCGTAAACACCAGCAACCAGGATTCGAGATAACCATGTCAAATTTGCCACTGGGGTTAGAGACGCAAGCACCATTAGAGACGGCACATATTTTTCGGATTTCTCCATTGATTGGGTTGACGCTGTGGGGCTTTTATTTAACGCTCATTGTGCCGCTACCCTGCCTAGCTTGGGCTACAGGAGCCGATTTACCCCTCTCGTGGTTTATTGCTGGCCTGGTACTGGGGGGCGCGGCGCTCCAGGCCGCCCTAAGCGAACAGGTCCATCTTGATACCGAAGGTATGCACATTCGCTACCCCTTTTGGGTACCGGGCTTTTTCCGGCAGGGTTGGTCGCTGCAGTGGTCCATGATTCAAGCCCTCAAAGCACGAGCAACGGGACAGGGAGGGCGTGTCTACTATTTAATTAATTCAACCGAGACGGCCTATTTATTGCCCATGCGAGTGGCTGGCTTTGCACGCATGACACAAATCATCGAAACACAGACCGGCCTAGATATGGATGCCGTCAAGCCCTTGGCTCAGGTTTGGATGTACAGCATTTTGCTCTCATTGACGGTGCTGTTGGGGTTGGTTGATGTATGGGTGCTCTGGGCTGTTGTGAGGGGATAGCCCAACATTCTTGGGGAAAGGCTAAGGCATTCAAAGCATTTAAACACTCGCCGCTTGTTCCACCAAAGGGTGATCGTTCCGAGCCGGTCTGCTTGCAGCTCGGCGCAGTTGCTCATTAATGCTCCGAGGTTCCGGGTGTTCAGCGCTAGATTTCTGCAGAGACGATAACGCTTCCATACTCATTCGATAGCCCACATTACGCACGGTTTGGATGAGTTGTGGATGCTGGGGGGCGTTCTCGATTTTCTTGCGAAGGGACAGAATATGGGTATCTACGGTACGGGGGTTGTCGATATTGTCCGGCCAAGCCCTCTGCAGTAACTCAGCCCGACTTAAGGCTGCCCCATTGGCCTGGACGAGCACAAACAGGAGGCTGAATTCTTGGGGCGTCAAATCGACCAGCTCTTGGGTGTAGTGAACCTGCCGCTGAACGAGATCAATCGTTAGATCGCCAAACCGCAGTTTGCTGGGCAATGTCGTTTGAGTTCGTCGCATCAAAACCTCAATGCGAGCCATGAACTCTTGCATGCCAAAGGGCTTGGTCATATAATCATCGGCCCCAGCTTTGAGGCCTTCGACAATTTTGGCTTCGCTGTCTTGAGCTGAAAGCATTAAAATGCGAGTACTGGGCTGACGCTGTAGCCACTGGCACAGCCCTACACCGTTCCCATCGGGCAGGTCAGAGTCAACGACAACAATTTCGGGCTGTTGTTGGCCGAGGACATCTTGAGCATGTTGTATTGAAGACGTTAGCGAGATCACATATCCGGCCTGCTGCAGGTGCCACCCGAGGAGGGAGCGCAGATGAGGATTCGCTTCTGCGATGAGAATGTGGAGAGCGCCCACGAGGGGTAAAGTCCTTACGATGAGTTGCCTTTCACGCTCAACCTACCAGAAATTAAAGTTTGGTTTGGTAGCTCCAGCTACATCACTTATTTCTCTTTTTTAAAAGATATTCCCTTCAGGGGTCGAGGTGGTGCAATGCGCCGCCAAAGGCAAAGTCTTGCACCATGGCACTGTTGAGAAAATCATGGGGAAAGCCCAGTGAAATTTGACTAACGTCATTGAGGGACTGAAGCTGCTCTGATGAGAGTGAAACCGTTAAGCAATCTAGATTGTCTTGAAGCTGTGCTAGCGATCGCGCCCCAATAATAGGAATAACAGCCCGCTGACGAATCCAGTTAAGGGCGACTTGGGCGGGGGAGTACCCCGTTGCGTCTGAAATCTGAAGAACCGTTGCTGCAATGTCTAAATCTCGTTGCTGAATGGGGGTCGGTGAATCTGGATCGCTGAGGCGTCCGGTGCTGGGCATTTCTTGGTTGTATTTGCCGGTCAGAACGCCGCCACCCAAAGGACTCCAGGCCATGACGCCGAGACCCATTGCTGCCGCCATCGGGAGTAGTTCTCGCTCAGCAGTACGTTCTTTGAGAGAGTATTCAAGCTGCAGGCCGATAAAGGGGGTCCAGCCGCGCAGTTGAGCCAAGGTATTGGCTTGGGCCACGATCCAGGCAGGAGTATCTGAGATGCCGACATAGAGAACTTTGCCTGCTCTGACAAGGTCATCAAAGGCCCGCATCACTTCTTCGACAGGGGTGGTAAAGTCCCAGGCATGGAGCCACAGCAGATCAATGTAGTCGAGCTTGAGACGCTTGAGGCTGGCTTCAACAGCCTGCACCATATTCTTGCGGTGGTTACCGCCGGTGTTGATGTCACCTTGGCCAGTGTTGAGCGTGTATTTCGTGGCGACGACCCAGCGATCGCGATTGCTGGCGACAAGCTGCCCCACGTACCGTTCACTGGTGCCGTTGGTATAGAGATTGGCGGTGTCAATGAAGTTACCCCCAGCGACAGCGAAGGCTTCAAATAGTTGTTCACAGGTTTTAAAGTCTGCCCCCCAACCCCACTCTTCACCAAAGGTCATCGTGCCAAGACACAATTCAGAAACGCGCAGCCCACTCCGTCCCAAAAGTTTGTAGCGCATGGTTACTCCTGTGGTTAAAACAATTGCCACTCAGGTGAGTTCAAAAGCTTGAGCTGGGCCAACCGATGGGAGAAATAACTAGAGTCTAGCTGGCTAAAATTATGGATTTTCGCATGGGTGAGACTGATCGCCCACATCCAAATATGGGCGGTTTGAGTAAAGGCCTGCAGGTCAGTAAATTCTTCGGGGGTAATCTTCTGAACGGCTTGGTAGCCTTCTAAAAATGCATCACGGGTTTGCTTCCGCATCCCTGCCCGCAGCGCGGTTTGCAGGAATTTAGCAATTTCAAAGGCACGCCAGCCGTAGCCACATTGGTCAAAATCGAAGAGAGTGATCTGATTGTCTTCGGTGAAGTGAGCATTGCCGCTGTGGGGGTCGCCCCAGCAAATACTCCAATAAGGCTGCTCCTGTGGCAGGTTTTGAAGCTGGGTTTTGATGCGATCTATCAACTCTGTTAGGTAGGTAAGGTCTGGGTTGCGATCGCATAAAAATGGCGCAATCACCTCTAGCGAGTCATCGAGCAAATAATCAAGGGTGAGAGGCTGGCGCTGGGCATGGGAGTGAAAATCTGTGGTGACGCAATGAATTTTTGCCACCGTCTCGCCCAGCGTATAGCCTTGGTGCTCATCTAAATCTCCCTGGGCAATTTGTCCCGGTGCATAGCGAAATAGAGAAGCATAGCGCTTCCCCTCAGGGGCTTTGATCTCAACACACAGTTCGCCCGTCTTGGTCTGCAACGGAGAGGCTACCGGAATATGGTGAGACTCTAAAAAAACCAGTAGCTCTAGTTCAAAGTCGATTTCGGCCCTAGAGCGCCAATGGGCATGGGACACCCGCAATACATATTGTTTATTGGCTAGCTCAATCAAGTAGATATCGCTCAGACCTCGATGCCAGAGCTGACAGCTTATAACTTCGTTAATGTCGTACATGGACAAAACTCTGCTTGCAATAGCATCACAGGCCAGGGTTGAATACGTCACTGGGAATGTCTGGTCAGCCATGCCTTCGCATTTTCCCTAGGAGTAGATGATTCCTTGAGTTCGTGCCTCTACTGACGTTCTTGAGAGAATATCAGGAGATCTAAACTGGCTCAGAGACAACCATCGGTTGAATAACGACTTTGGTCAAGAACCTACTGATTTTAGTCTGAGCTAGGGATGGGATTCAAAATGTAGCTTTTATTACCAGAGCAGCAAGTTGTACAGCCAACAGATCGCGGCCTAGTATAGGGTCACGAACCATTCCTCAACGTCTCATCTCATCTATCGGATTAAGAACTGCAGGCACTAGAACTCAATGAATTGAGATCGCCTCAGAGATAAGGTATGAACCTATTTCAAAGGCAAGTATGGTTGCAGCCATACTGCTCATGACTCCATCACTGCAGTTTGAAGTCGTACTGCTCGTAGATCCTGTGAATATCTCTCCTCTCAAGGAATATGACAAGAATCGGGCTGAGCCAATGTGACACTTATTTAAGTGGCTGTTTTTGAGCCAATAGCTGTTCTCTCTCACCCATGGGCTGATCGTTAGCTAAGAAAATATGGGTACTATTCCATTAAGCGCACTTTCCGTTACGCATTTCAATTTGATACTGTGAGCGGGAGTATCGTGAGGTTTAATCCCTCATAACGTTCGTGAGACTTATCTTTACGAATATTATCGGGGAAATGCTGCTGCAGATCTTATGGGTCTGCTTAATAAACTTATCTATAACTATTCTTCCTAGCAAGCAAAAGCGGGCAAGCTGTGACTGCATTAAAGAGTCTGTTCTCAAAACCAAAAAAAGGGCTGGGGATTGAACTGACACCTGACCGAGTCAACGTAGTTCAACTCCAAAAGCAAAAACAAGGCACAAAGGTGAGTGCCTTTGCATCTTTCGAGCTACCGGAGGGGGCTTTTCAAGATGGTCAAGTCTGTGACCCAGACTTAATTTCCGACACCATTCGTCAAGGATTGGAAACCCATAAAATCAAGGCAACCAGCGTTGCCAGCGCGGTTCCAGTCGGCGAGTCGGTAATTCGTTTGATTCGTCTACCCGCAGAGCTGGACGAGGCTGAGCTGCAGGATATGGTGCTCAACCAGGAAGCGGCTTTGTACCTACCCTTCCCAAGAGAAGAGGCTGATGTTGATTTTCAGCGCTTAGGCACCGAGATTGATGATGACGGCATTGAGCGCGTTGAAGTTCTGTTGGTGGCAACGCCCAAAACGGTCACAGAAAACTACCTCACCATTTTTCAGCAGGCCGGACTGCAGTTAAAGACCTTAGAAGTCAGTAGCTTTGCTTTGATCAGAACGATTCGCAATCAGCTCATGCAATTTATTCCGGGTGAAGCGGTTGCCTTAGTCAATTTTGACTTAGACGGCACTGAAATCAGCATCGTCATGGATGGTGTACCTCAGTTTAATCGTAAGGTTCCCATTGGTACCCACCATCTGCAGAGCGCTCTGAGTCGGGCCATGAACTTGCCCAATTCCATGGGGTCTGATCTGCTTCAGGGTATGACCATTCCGATGGGCAATGCAGAAGAAACTTCTGCCAATCCCAGCGCTGCAGCCATGCTGAGAATGCTGGGTGACCTGTCAGATGAGCTACGACGCTCCATTGATTTTTATCTCAATCAAGGAGAGAACCTTGATATCTCTCAAGTGTTTCTAGCGGGGGCAGGGGCCAGCCTGGGACAAATCGATGAATTTTTATCCCAGCGATTGGGGTTGACAACAACAATAATTGACCCCATTGAGTCCTTGGGTATTCAAGGATTCGACGATGTTCCTCCACCTCAGCGCCCCTCGTTGAGTGTTGTGATGGGTTTAGGGTTACGAGAGGCATAATCCCATGTATTCAATTGATATTAATCTACTCAACGATCGCCCTGAATATAGTCAGGATGTCACGACGGGACGCAACAGCGGCTCGGGTGATAGTAAGGTTCCGCTCCTATTAGGGTTCGCCGTTGCCGGTGGTTCTTTAGGGCTAGTGATGGTGTCCTTTGGCATCTTATCGTTCCTCAATCAGCAGATGGTCGGCAAAGAGCAATCCCTCGATTCTCAGTTGGCCCAGTTGGCCCCTCAAGTCAGCGAGGTTGAGGCACTGCAGGCCCAGGAAAAAGTGGTCCGCGATGAAACAGCGGCACTGGCAACTATCTTTAATCAGATTAAGCCTTGGTCAGCCATGCTGCAGGACTTGAGCGATCGCGTCCCTCCCACCTTGCAAATCACTAAGATTGAGCAAACTAACGGAGCCGCCGCACCACCTCCGGGGACTCCACCTCCGGCCGACGGTGCACCCAATACGGCACCTCCCCCTGTGGCGGTGAATGGGCTGAAGCTCACTGGCAATGCTGTTTCGTTTGATAACGTCAACGACTTTGTATTGACGCTACGAAAGTCACCATTTTTAGTGAGTGACAAAACTAAATTGCAAACCTCAGAGCGGGAGCAAAATGACAACAACGCCCAAAGCATTTCTCTGATCAAGCATGAAGTCGAAACCGAGATTAATGCAGTCCCAGCCTCCGATTTGCTGCAGGCTCTCAGCACCACAGGTGCCCCAGGACTAGTGGCTAGAATTAACCTGCTCAAGCAGAAAGGAGTCATCCAACCATGACCTATACAGGCGGATTTTCATCTGATAACGACTTTGCTGAACCGTCCTATCCGACGGCTTTCGGGGTTACGTTTACACCAACGATTCAAGGGGTTTTAGTTGGTGTTGTCGGGGTTGGCCTAGCGGCTTATCTTGGTAGCCTATTGATTGGACCTGCCTTTGGTAAGTTCCAAGAAACGGGCACACGAGTGGTTTCTAAAGAGCTTTCCCTAGAGCAAAAGGCCGAAACTGCACGGCGGGTTAACGAAATTGTTGCCAACGTCAATCAAGCCAAAGCCGAGAACTCCGAAGTTCGAGGGTTGTTCTCTTCTCAAGAATCTCTCGATACCCTACTGCTTGATCTCAACCAATTGATTGTGGGTACCAATGCCCAACTGCTCAAGTTCACGCCAGAGTATGGTCTATCAGGGGTTGTGCAAGATAGCTCCGTTGGAGAGGTCTTGAATAATAAGCTCAAGCGTCAGGTTACCTCTGTAGCCTTTGAGGGTAACTTTGCTCAAACGCTAACGGTAATGCAGGCCATTGACAGACTTCAAACCGTTTTAGTGGTGCGAGATCTGTCAGTGGAGTTACCCGGCAGCAACGGTCCGCAATCGGATAAGCCTAACAATCTTGTCAAGTCTACGTTTAAGCTCTATGCCTACGTGCCTTTGACACCAGAAGAAGCAGCGGCAGCGGCAGCCGCGGCAGCCGCGGCGAAGCCCGCCGAGGGCGCACCAGCAGCACCGCCACCGGCAGGAGCAGCACCGCAATAAGGTTTTTGGCATCGCAGGATGTCGATTGATGACGATACATCTCGCATTAAACAGTAAGCATTCATCTATTTTGAACAGGAGTCTCGGGTGAACGGGTATACAGGACGCTACGGCGCAATTCTTGGCTGCACAGTTGCAGCATTAGGCATGGTTAGCCAGCCAGCATCAGCGGCACAAACAGAAGTTACAGGTGTTCAGTTGAATCCCACCTCTGGTGGCATTCAGTTGGTGCTCAATACACAGGGCAATCAGCGCCCCCCGGTCTTTACCGTGAACCGTGGCAACAGCTCAGTTGCTGACATCAACAACACACAGCTTCGTCTGCCAGATGGTGGCGAGTTCCGTGAGACTGATTCCAATGTCCTCCCTGAAGGCATTAAGTCAATTTCAGTTCGCCAACTAGACAGCAATACCATTCGGATTCAGGTCGATGGCATCAATGCTGCACCGATTGCCGATATTGTTCGTAGCGATGGCCGTAAAGGGCTGTTTGTAATGCAGTTTGAGGCCGGTACGCCAGATACTGCAACTGCTTCGAGCGTACCTAGTACCGCTCGACCTAATTCGACTCCTCCTTTTAAGGGTCGTGCGATTGCGCCGCCTGTTGGGGACTTGGCGATTGCGCCTCTTAATGTCGATCCCGACAAGATTGAGCTGGGTAGTGGTCGGATTATTCCTAAGCTCTTGCTTCGAGATGCTCCGGTTCGTGAAGTGGTTACCCTTTTAGGTCGTGCCGCAGGCGTCAACGTTGCTTTCTCTGAAGGTAGTGAAGGCGATACTGGCTCTACCATTTCTCTTGATATTGAGAATGAGTCCGTTGATGATGTTTTCAACTATGTAATCCGTTTATCTGGGCTGCAGGCCAACCGGGTTGGTCAAACTGTTTTTGTCGGCAAAGAGCTTCCGGGTGATGCACAGAATCGTGTGGTTCGAAGTGTGCGCTTGAATCAGATGAAAGCTACGGCAAAGGTCACATCGAAAAGATCGCTTAAGTCATCTGCTGAGACCGGTGGTAGTGTGAGTGGTAGTGAAGAAAATTCTGGTTCTACGACCGCATCAACAGCACTTGATCGCTCCTCTGATATTAGCGAAGAAGTTGAAGGAAAAGGCGCTAAAGAGGTCTTAGAAGCCTATGGCGCTAACGAGTCAGGAGATGCGGTCTCGACTTTATTGAAGGGGCTGTCTGTTGTAGCAGATGCTAGAACAAATTCAGTGACTTTGATTGGTACGCCTCGAAAAGTGGAGGTGGCAACGTCTTTGCTGACACAGCTTGATGTGCGACAACGACAGGTTGCGGTCAATGTTCAGTTTATTGATGTGAACTTACTTAAAGGCAAGTTGTCGAATACGGATGTTCGGTACAGAGCCAATAATGGCTTGGGCCTTGGTGTTACGGGAGGCAACTTCAGCGTCAATCTGGGTGATGCTGCTGACATTGCTGGAAATGCTCTCAGCGGTGGAATTCTGGGTCTGACGAATAATTTCCTTGCCGCCCTTCAGGTTTCAATTCAGAATAATAATGCAAAAATTCTAACTAATCCGACGCTACTGATTCAAGAAGGTAGTGCGGCTCAAGTGAATCTCACAGAGCAAATTTTCTCCGGTACTAGAGTATCTGATTCCAATAATGGGACTAGCTCCGGCGCAACGACAAGCACTCAATCTGTCGAACCCATTATTCAAAATGCTGGGGTCATCATGAATGTTTCCGTTGATAGAATTGACGATAACGGGTTCGTTACTCTCAATGTCTCACCAGAGGTCAGCTCACTCTCGAATCAAACCTTTGTAGATGCTTTTGGAAGTACTGCTAATCTCTTGCAGCAGCGTCGTGTTGAGACCGGACAAATCCGAATTCGTGATGGTCAAACCCTTGTAATGGCAGGTATTATTCAAGACCAAGATCGAGTAGATGTTACTAAAGTTCCAATCCTTGGTGACATTCCCCTGTTAGGTCAGTTATTCCGTCGGACTAACAATACAAAGCAGCGCAGTGAATTGGTTGTTCTAATTACGCCTCAGATTGTCAATGACTCTGATCAGTCTACCTACGGCTACAATTACACTCCAGGTGAAGAAGCTCAAAAGTTGCTTAAACGCTAATCTTTCCTGGCTTCAGATCTAAGGAACTCTAAGCACACATCTCTTTTCAAAAGGGGATGTGTGCTTTTGAAATTGAGAGGTAAAAAGCGACTCGAAGGGCTTGCTTCACAAGCCTGATGACCAAAATCATGAAGAAGGCATTAATTACCATTGGAGCTAAAACTGAAGCGCTCAATGGCTGTAACCAATCGTTGAGGGAGTTATATAGAACTGTATCCTTTATTTTTGTGATGCTCTACTCTACACAGATCTCTCAAAGCCTGGATACCCCATCGAAAGCTTTTCTTCAATCGTAGTTTTCGCTAAGCGATTTTCACCTAGACTAAGTGGAGTTCTTTGAGCCTGTAGATGACTCAACATCCCTATGACCAGCTCTCTAAACAGTTACTAGAAGAGCTACTCTCACCGTTAGGAACAGTTCAACGCAGTTTAGAAATTCCAGGTGAAGCCAAGTGGGTTGATTTATGGTTCGTTCCCGATCCTGAGGCTGAACCGGCTGACGTCTGGGCCTCTGATTTACTGAGCAAGATTGCTCAAACACCCTGCCTCTTAGAGCCTTACCGCAGCCCACCCAGTCGCTTTGAGGTTCGCAGTTGCTTACTCAAACTATTGTGGGTGCAGGAAGAGTTGAGGCGCAAATCAGGACGACAGGACCAGTCTCTTTCAGAGGCAGACCTGCCTCTGCTTTGGATTATTGCAGCATCGGTTACTAAGCCTGTATTGCAGGATTTTGGTGCGGTGATCAACACGGACTGGGGCAGTGAAATATACTTCGTGGCCCAGGGTTTTAAGATGGTTTTTGTCTCGATTGATGAGCTACCAAAAACCCGTGAAACTCTGGTTTTGAGAATTCTTGGAAGTGGGACTGTTCAAGCGGAAGCTGTGGCGGAGGTCTTTACCCTTACGCCAGATCAGCCAGATCGTTCCCTGATGCTGAGGGTCTTGAGCAATTGGAAGCTTACGATAGAATTGAGTGGAGCAGAGTTTGATGAGCAGGAGTCCATCATGGCGTTATCACAGGCATTTTTAGAGTGGGAACAAACGACGCAGCGACGAGGGCTTGAGCAAGGGCTTGAGCAGGGGCTTGAACAGGGACTTGAGCGGGAGAGATCGCTAGTCATACGTCAGCTCAATCGAAAGGTGGGACCTCTTTCCTTGCCGGAGATTACTGCGATCGAGACTCTATCTTTTGAGCAAATTGAGCGGCTGGGTGAGGCTCTGCTCGATTTTGGGCGAACTGACGATCTGATGGCTTGGCTCGATCAAGTGTAGTGCGTTCACCTCAGTGCGATCGCTTCTTTGAATATCCGGTTGTGGACGAGAGAAGTGTTGAAGAATCTGTAATAATCGCTCTGACCATTTCATTAAAAATGGACTTTTTCAGCAGAGTACTAGATTGAGGCGTCAAGTCGAACTTGGACAAAATCTTCAATGCAATGTTCAGCACCGGCCTGACGTAAAGCGGCTTCAGAACAAGTTGTCAATACTCCCCAGCAAGCCATACCCGCATTTCGAGCCGCTTGTACACCCGCAACGGCATCTTCAAGCACCAAACATCTATCTGGTTCTACCCCTAGCCGCTCAGCTACTTTTAAATAACACTGTGGGTCTGGCTTTCCGCGCTCTACATCAGCATCTATCACTCGTACCTCAAAGAAGTCACCCAAGTTTTCATGGGCCAGCAATAGCTCTACATTCTCTCGGCAGGCAGAGGTGCCTAGCCCTAGCTTCAAGCCTTGAGCCTGAGCTTGGCGCAAAAACGTCATAAGACCTGGAAGCCACTGGATTTTATCTTTAATCAACCCTCTGTAAACTGCTTCTTTCTCAGCCCCCCAGCGCTGGATATCTTCTTCAGAGACGGGATGCCCCAATAATTCAGGTAACAGTTCTTCATTCCGCTTGCCCCCCATTTTTTCTAGTCGATCGCGACTCGCAACGGCTAGCTCTGGCACGGTGGCACTGTACTGTAGCCATGCTTCTAAATGAAACGGCATCGTGTCACAGAGCACTCCATCCATATCGAAGATGAGAGCTTCTAGGTGGCGAGGCACTATGTTTGACGGTACGGCAGACTCAGCAGGGTGGTGCATGGCGGTACTCTGGCTCATTACAAAAATCTTTGTTAAGGATATGCTAGCTTTTATAAAGATACGTTAAGTAACGCTGGGTCTTTCTCGTCTCCATGAGTTTCTCTGCTGTTTTCAAAGCCATCTTCACGTACTTTCATCCTGTGCTGATGTGGACTTTGTTCGCAATGTGTCTGTATGCCCTATATCTAGGTCTGCAGGTTCGCAAGACCCGAACGGCTCAAGGCGATGTGCGCAAGCAGCTTGTTAAGGGACGTTTTAATCTCAGGCACCATCAAGTGGGGGCTATTTTGCTCTCGATGATGGTGTTGGGTTCCCTGGGTGGCCTTGGGGTGACCTACGTTAATAATGGCAAGCTCTTTGTCGGCCCTCACCTGATTGCAGGGCTGAGCATGACGGGATTGGTTGCGATCGCAGCGAGCCTTTCTCCGTTTATGCAGCGTGGAAGTCAGATGGCGCGTAATGTTCATATTGCGGTCAGCGCGGTAATTCTGGGCCTGTTTGCCTGGGAGGCTGTCACCGGCATGGAGATTGTCCAGAAAATTATGAACCAAAGTTAAAGAGTAACGATCAACAACGGATTTGAACCCATGGCAAAAACTGCTTCTATGACAGCTCCTGAAGCGACCCCTAGATTGCTGTCGCTCCTGTTTGGCTCTAATCAAGATTCAAATATTGTGTTTCAAATTGGGTGGACAATTCTGCGTGTAATCGCAGGAGCCATGATGATTCACAACGGCGTTGGCAAGCTCTCAGATGTAGAGGGGTTTGCTTCCTATGTGGTGTCTCAAACGATGGGACTGCCCTTCCCTACCTTTTTGACCTACTGTGCGGCCTATACCGAAATCATTGCCTCTGTCCTGTTGATTATTGGTGTGCTGACTCGACCGGCGGCGATATCCCTCTTATTTACGATGGTGATGGCGGTTTATTTCCATATTTGTGAAGATGGGTTTGTGATCTCCTCCTTCGAGACAGCGGCGTTATATGGCGGCATGTATTTATTCTGCGCGGTCAATGGTGGCGGGTTACTCTCAGTCGATAGCTTGATTGCCAAGCAAGTCATCGGTTCTAAATCCTAGTCTGGATGATTTGAGGCCAGAGATAACGCTATCGTGCCGTCATCTGCTCAGCGGGTTGCGTCAATTGCTCAATTGCGATCGCAACATAATTTACGATTGTTATTCATTTCACTTTTTAGGGAGTTTTGCGGAGTTGTGGGTCTTGACCCAAAGGCCTGTCGGTAAAGGTTTTAAGCGTTTTATCATGCTGTGCATCTGCTGAAAAGATAGCTCTGTTTATATCGGTGCATAGAGGAAAATTTCCTCAGCCCCGTTTATGATCAAGTTAAAGGGGGAGGTTGCATGGCTCCATCCCCGTATCAAAATGACATGAAGGAATCGCTAGGGCTTATGGCATCCAGCTCTTTAACCGTTCATGACTCACCATTGGGTGACCGTCCTACTTTACAAGATGAGGGCCAGCGTTCTGATGTAAAAGTGACAGGCACCTTAAATTCTATCTCTGGAACTATCGCGAGATCGCGAACGGCTGCGGTGGAAGAGATGCTAGAGAGCCACCGAGGCGATCGCCAGCTTGTGGTACTCCAGGACTTTCCTGATCCTGACGCCCTCTCTTCGGCCTGGGCCTATAAGCTCATTGCTGCACAGCATGACATTCAGTGTGACCTTGTCTATGCTGGTACCCTCAGTCATCAAGAAAATATTGCCCTTGTGAAGCTGACGGGAATTCCTGTTCAGCGATGGGCTTGCCAATCCTCAAAGGCTAAGGCACGAGATCTATCCGTGTATCAAGGCTGTGTACTCATTGATAATCAGGGCAGCACCAGTCAACTGATGTCTCATGTGAAAGAGGCAAAAATCCCCATCGCCTTGATCATCGATCACCATAGCCCCCAAGATGATTTAGAGGCTGAGGTCATTGATCTGCGACCCAATACCAGGGCCACCGCCACTATTTTGACCCAGTATCTACAGGCCGGTTTGTTGGCTCTCGACAGCAGCGTCGGTGATCACGTCAAATGTGCCACGGCCCTCATACACGGGATTCGCTCAGACACCCATGATCTGCGGCAGGCCCAAGAAGAAGATTTTCAGGCTGCAGCGTACTTGAGTCGCTTCTATGACAGTCAGATTCTCAATACGGTTCTGCAGTCAGCACGCTCTAAACAAGTCATGGATGTGATCGAGCGATCGCTCAAAAACCGCAGCATCGTCAATAACGTCACCATTGCCGGGGTCGGCTACCTGCGTTACGACGACCGTGATGCGATCCCTCAAGCGGCTGATTTCTTGATTACCGAAGACAACGTTCATACTGCTGTGGTGTACGGCATTGTCCATGACGAAGACGAAGATCTAGAGCTTGTGGTCGGGTCTCTACGAACAACAAAATTGACCCTCGACCCCGATGAATTTATCAAAGAGGCCTTTGGCCAAGATGCCCAAGGGCGATTCTTTGGCGGTGGTCGTTCCTTAGCCGGTGGTTTTGAAATTCCGATGGGGTTTCTCTCTGGTCTCAATGAGAATTCTGACTACGCCAAGCTGAAGTGGACGGTTTACGACACACAGGTGAAGCAAAAACTGCTGCACTTGGTCAACCCAGACAGCATGATTGATGCTAGTTAACGTATAGAACCAATGACCAGAATGATTCTGGTCATTGTGAAAGATGTATTCGCTTTAAGTAATCGCCTAGTTCTTGAACCCGGCATACCTTTAGATATGGTATCTAGCATCGTGACTGAGATTATTACCCCGCTCAACTGAGAGTGCGTTAACATTAGTTAATAAAGATTTCGATGATGACCTCACACTTTTAAATCCAGGAGGAAGGTAGCCGGTGAATAAGCGGTGGAGAAACGCAGGTTTATATGTACTTTTAGCCATTGTGGCTTTGGCCTTGGGCACAGCTCTGTTTGACAGGCCCGCGCCCCAAAATACAACTTGGCGCTACAGCAAGCTCGTTCAAGAAGTTCAAGAGCGCCGAGTAGAAAAAATTTATATCAGCTCTGACCGATCCGAGGCACAGGTTGTTACAGGGACCGTAGATGGCTCTAGAGCGATCGTCAATCTCCCCAACGACCCAACACTGATTGATTTGTTGATTGAGAATGACGTTGATGTGGCCGTCTTGCCCCAAAATGACGAGAGCTTCTTATTCAAAGCACTGAGCACATTCTTAGTGCCCATTCTATTGCTAGTGGGACTGTTTTTCTTGTTCCGCCGTGCCCAGAGTGGCCCAGGAAACCAAGCCATGAGCTTTGGCAAATCGAAGGCCAGGGTGCAAATGGAGCCGCAAACCCAAGTGACCTTTGGCGATGTTGCCGGTATTGAGCAAGCCAAGCTGGAACTAACAGAGGTTGTCGACTTCCTTAAAAATGCAGATCGCTTCACGGCTCTAGGTGCCAAAATCCCCAAAGGCGTTCTTTTGGTTGGCCCTCCTGGAACGGGTAAAACCTTACTCGCCAAAGCCGTTGCTGGCGAAGCAGGGGTTCCTTTCTTCTCGATCTCAGGGTCTGAGTTCGTTGAAATGTTTGTCGGTGTCGGTGCATCACGGGTGCGAGATCTGTTTGAGCAGGCCAAGACCAATGCGCCCTGTATCGTTTTTATTGATGAAATTGATGCCGTCGGTCGTCAGCGGGGCGCAGGTCTCGGCGGCGGTAACGACGAGCGAGAGCAAACCCTAAACCAGTTGCTCACCGAAATGGATGGTTTTGAAGGCAACACCGGGATTATCATCATTGCGGCTACAAACCGCCCTGATGTCTTAGACTCCGCCCTCATGCGTCCCGGTCGTTTTGACCGTCAGGTCGTCGTTGATCGCCCTGACTACAAGGGCCGTGCTGAAATCCTCAACGTCCATGCCCGTGGCAAAACCCTTTCTAAAGATGTAGACCTCGATCGCATCGCCCGCCGGACGCCTGGTTTTACTGGGGCTGACCTGTCTAACTTGCTCAACGAAGCCGCCATCTTAGCCGCTCGCCGCAGCTTAACCGAAATCTCGATGGATGAGGTTAACGACGCCATTGACCGCATCTTGGCGGGTCCAGAGAAGAAAGACCGGGTCATGAGCGAGAAGCGGAAGACCTTGGTGGCTTATCATGAAGCGGGACATGCTCTCGTGGGTGCGTTGATGCCGGATTATGACCCCGTTCAGAAAATCAGTATTATTCCTCGCGGTCGTGCCGGTGGTCTGACCTGGTTCACACCCAACGAAGATACGATGGATTCTGGTCTCTACAGCCGTAGCTATCTGCAGAATCAAATGGCGGTTGCCCTCGGTGGCCGTATTGCGGAAGAACTGATCTTTGGTGAAGAAGAAGTGACCACGGGGGCTTCTAATGACCTCCAGCAAGTCGCACGAGTTGCTCGTCAAATGGTAATGCGATTTGGGATGAGCGATCGCCTCGGTCCAGTCGCCCTAGGCCGTTCACAGGGAAATCCTTTCATGGGTCGAGATATTTCGTCTGAACGTGACTTCTCTGAAGAGACTGCCTCCACCATTGACGACGAGGTACGCAACCTTGTTGACCAAGCTTACCGCCGTGCCAAGGATGTTTTGGTCAACAACCATGACACCCTTGATACCATTGCCAAGCAGCTCATTGAGAACGAAACAGTGGATTCAGAAGAACTCCAGGTCATTCTCGACAGCAGCGATGTGAAAATGGCTGCGATCGCGTAGCCTTTCACTCATCGGTTAATCATCATCGACATCAATGCGGCACTGAGTTTCAGTGTCGCATTTTTAGTTTTTGAAAAGTGATTAGGACTTGACTTTGCTCTTAACCGACATTCCACAGGTTTAAGGTAACTGGGGTTTGGGCTTTGCGATCGCTCTCCACACCATCCACCATCGGGACAGCCCCTTACTCCCTAGCGCAGAAGGATTTTGGTTGAGGGGTTAGTGGAATATTATTTTCCTGCAAGTTCTTAATGTCAACGGACCTGCACTTTAGACAAACTTGGCTTTTAAACAAGGGCGGCTTGAAAATTAGCCAGGGTGCGCCCATTTTCTTCCGGTGAGCCGATAGTAACTCGAAGACCCCCGCCAGTATGCCGAATTGAGGTGCCACGGCGTTTTAAATCTTGGGCAAGCTGGGCCGTAGCCTCTGGTGACGCGGCTCGTAAATAGATAAAGTTGGCGGCGCTGGGCCAAAGCTGAAGCGCTGGGATCTGAGCCAGGGCTTGATAGAGGCGATCTCGTTCTACTGATACTTCTGGCAGGGTTTTCAGTAGCGCTTGCCGATGGGTGATCGCCAGCTCAGCAGCCGCTAAAGAGACTGCCGTTAAGTTGTAGGGCAACCTCACCTTTTCTAAAACTCGCGTCAGGTCAGGGGATGCGATCGCATATCCAACTCGATGCGCGGCCAGCCGAAAGGCCTTCGAGAACGTTCGCAACACGACCCAGTTGGGTTGTGTCGGTAGCTCTGCCACTAAGGTCTGCTGAGAGAATTCGTAGTAAGCCTCATCCACCACCACCAGAATGTCTGCCGGCAGGTTCTTTAACCAGCTCACCTCAGCCGCCGTGAGCGGATTCCCGGTGGGGGAGTTGGGATGCACCACAAATACAGTACGGATGGGGAGTCCGGTGGGAGTTGCGATCGCAGCTTGAGCGGCTTCTAAATCCATCGAGAAGTCATCCTGGCGATCTACCGTTACCACTGGAATGCCCAAGGTTTGTGCCAAGATACCGTACATCGAGAAGGTAGGAGCTGCCACTAGAATAGAGCCTTGTCCCCCTAAACAGGTGGCTATGAGTAAAGATCGGATCAGTTCGTCTGAACCGTTGCCCACTGAAATCTGGTCGGGTGTCGCCGCTTCGCTGACGTAGATGGCAATCTCTTGCTTCAGTGCTTGATGACCACCATCAGGGTAGCGATTGGCAGAGATTTGCTGCTCATAGATCTGGGCTAACTTTTGCTTGAGCTGATCGGGCAGATCGTAGGGGCACTCGTTGGTATCAAGCTGATCGACAGCAAGGGGCTGATCGATTAATTCTGGGTGAGGTGTATAGGCCGTCAGCGCAGCGAGGTCAGAACGAATAAACGGCAGCATAATTCTCCTGGACTTGTCCCTATTTGTTAAGGTTTATGACAGACAACTATGAGACCCATTATGTTGCTGCAGCCCCATCAGCGTACCAAACTCGACGAGACCCAGGACGATTTATTCTATGACTATCCTCGGTTTGTCACCCATGTTGACGACAATTTTATTAAACAGTTAACGCAGGTCTATCGCGATCGCATTCCGGCTCAGGCCAGAGTTCTAGATCTGATGAGCAGTTGGGTGTCGCATTTACCGGAAGAGGTAACCTACAGCCATGTTGAAGGTCACGGCCTCAATGCAGAGGAGCTAGCTAAAAATCTGCGTCTAAATCACTATTTTGTTCAAAACCTGAATGAGAACCCGAAGCTGCCCTTAGAAGATCAAAGCTTTGATGCGGTGTTGATGGCGGTTTCGGTGCAGTATCTCCAGTATCCAGAGGCGGTGCTGAGCGAGGTTCAGCGTGTTTTGAGGGTAGGGGGCGTTGCGATCGTGAGCTTCTCTAACCGCATGTTTTATCAAAAGGCCATTCAAGCTTGGCGCGACTCGGGCGATCAAGAGCATTTGCAGATGGTCCAGTCTTATTTTGAGGCGGTGGCGGGTTTTAAGACGCCTGAAGTGATTGTGAATCAGCCGGAGGAGAATCGTATTTTGGCGATGTTTAATATCGCGGTGAGCGATCCGTTTTTTGCGGTGATTGCCCAGCGCGAGGAGGGGTAGTGAGCAGATGAGACGAGAGTCTTTCAGACCGCTTCATCTAGAACCCGGATATGCAGAACCTCAGTGCTGATTAAAGGTTCAATCTGCGACTCTGCGACGACTAGAACTGCGATCTTTTCTCCTATGGCGTTGAAGACTTCTAAGCTATAGCCATCCTCTTTGTCTGCCACAGGATGATGTTCTACGATGGTTGCAATATAGCCTCGGTGGAGTTTATGGCTTGGGAAATCTTCCCGTAGTGCCACCCGTGTAAATAACTCAAATGCCATTACTTAGCCCTCTTGTTTGGATTTGATCCACTCCCACGACTGAAGCACGTGGGATTCGGGACTCAAGCAGCGATAGCAGGCTGAGCCTGTCTGACATCGCCTAATCCCAGAGACAGAGACCCTGCCTCCAATATGTTACGAGCCGCATTACTGTCCCTATCGTTGGCCTGCCCACAACTGGGACAGCGCCAATAGCGAATCTCTAGCGGCAACTGATCAAGGACATGCTTGCAGCCATGACACGTCTTAGAACTCGGAAACCAGCGGTCAATATAGGCCACTTGCTTCCCTTTCTTAAATGCCACATGCTCCAAGATCATCAAAAACTCACGGAACGCTAGATCTGAAACCTTACGGCCCCACATCCGTTGCATCCCCTTGAGATTCAACGTCTCAAAGTACAGATGGTCGTATTGGTCCGTCAGCTTGTGAGCCAACTTCCAAAACCAATCCGTTCGTTGATGCTTAATGCGCTCATGCACCCGTGCCAGATGTTTTCTGGCTTTCTCTCGCCCCCGTGAACCCTTGCGCTTACGCGATAGATTCCGATTAGCAAGCTGTACTCGCTTCATCCCCTGACGAAAGAATAGAGGACTTGCAATCGAAGTGCCATCACTGAGACTCAGGAACGTTTTTAGACCAAAATCAAACCCTGCACTGTTACCTGTCATGGGCTGCTGATGTTCATCTACTGCGTCGGTGACCACAAAGAGAAATATCTCTCCGAGTGAATTGCGCTTCACAGTAACGGTCTTAATGGTTCCTTTTATCTCTCGTGACTGCCAGAATCGATAGATAGCCTTGCCGATCCGCACTCGACCATTGCCTAAGAACTTGTAGCCTGCTTGCTTGAGGGTGAATGATTTATATTTCACTCGTTTCCTGAAACCAGGGGGCTTTGTTCCTCGGCTGTAGTACTTGAAGAACAATTGATAGGCTCTATCAATGCGCTCAATGATATCTTGCACCGCCTGGGAGCCAACGGCTTGCCAGTAATGGCTTCTTCGACGCTTTCGGGCAATGTGACCTTTGAGCATGTTGGCACTCAAGGATTTGCCATACCGCCGGTAATAGGGCTTGTGCAATGCAATCGAGTGGTTCCAGATGCTTGAAGCAGCATTAATGGAATGGTGCAATTGCCTGCAGCGCCGATGGTTGTATAGCTTAAACTTGAACGTCTTCATTTGTCTATACTATGATATCCGTAGACAAAATAGCAAGGGGTTCAATGGCTCAAAAGTATCGCCACGAAAATACGTCAGTGAGCGCTGTAAACTACCATCTCGTTTGGATTGTTCGCAGGCGACGCAGCATCTTAAAGGGAACGCTAGACAGCAGGGCGAAGGAACTGATTCAGGAAAAGGCTGAGGCAATGGGTTGTCAGGTGCTGGCGCTAGAGACCGATCTCAATCATGTTCATCTGTTTGTTAATTGTCCGCCAACTTACTCTCCGGCTTATGTGGTCCAACAAGTGAAAAGGTATTCGTCTCATGCGCTCAGAGTAGAGTTCCCTTGGCTTAAAGCAAAGCTGCCGAGCCTATGGACCCGTGCCTATTTTGCGGCGACCACTGGCAGAGTCTCTGGAGATACAATCAAGCGATATGTTGAGTCACAAAAGTCTAAATGACTCTGGCGGCTTACGCCACCGCGAGAGGGTATGGTGCATCCAACGGTTAAAACACGTTGGTTTTGCTCACCCTCTCCAGCTCTCCCGTTTCGATCAAGCAAAGCCTCACCCAGCTCATCCAACTGAGCCAAGGTTAGCGATCGCACCTGTTCTTCTGACTCCGGCGATAGCACCCCAAACCGCCGAACTAATTGACGACTCACCCTCCTGTCGGCCTTCCTGTCGGCCTTTTAGTTCACCTTTTTGCAAAATGTCTTGGTAAATAACAGACTCACGCATCATGCCCTCCTGAAAAACTTGGTAAATGAGCTGCTTGTTAAATCGCAACCCTGCTAATAACTGTACATAACCCGAAATTTCTCGACGTTGAGATTCTGACTCTATTTTACTCACGGCGACTCAACGACAAGGCTGAGCAATCACCCTACCTGTAGCCTACGCCAGCGATTGATAGCTGCAGCTAATTCAAATATCCGAAAGGTCGTCAAATCTCCCTGCGGGATGGTAGTGAGTATATCAAACCCCTCGGTTTCAATAAATGCGATCGCATCCCGCAAAATATCAGCAAACGACTGGTTCTGGGGCTGCAGCCAGAGCATAGTTGTCGCAATAGCCCGCAACTGCCCCACCTCGACCAACTGCTCCACCGCGCTCAGATCAAGGGCCTCTTTATCTAACACGATCGCATCGAGTCCCCTCACCTGAAACTTAATCGGCTTGCCTCGATGCTCAAGCCCCAAACTCTCTGGAGTGAGCTTTCGAGTTGCGATCGCACCAAATCGCTCCCCACCCTCATGGGAGCGTACCGTTGGATACTGCTTCACCAGCGCTTTTGCCTGCGCGGTGGCATCGTAGGGACAAAAATCATCTAAGGCAATCACCGTATCCGCCTCATCAAAATAGTCACCACTGCCCCCCATCACCAAAATGCTGGAGACACCATATTCGGTATAAAGCTGCCGCACTTTATCCACTAGCGGCGTAATCGGCTCTTTCTCTTTTGTGATCAGGGCTTGCATTCTGCGATCGCGAATCATCAAATTCGTCGCAGAGGTATCCTCATCTATCAGCAGCACCCTAGCCCCTAGCTCCAACGATTCAATAATGCTGGCGGCCTGGGAGGTACTGCCGCTGGCGTTCTGCGTCGAGAACTGAGTCGTCGAACGTCCTAGGGGCAAGTGATTAATAAAAGATGAAATATCAACCCCCGCCACGCTGCGGCCATCTTCGGCCCGAATCTTAACGGTATCGGCATGGGTCATCACCCGCTCTCGACCATCTCCAGGAATATGGTTGTAAACCCCGCGCTCAATTGCGTTGAGCAACGTAGACTTGCCGTGATAGCCACCACCTACAATGAGCGTCACCCCCGCCGGAATGCCCATTCCTGTCACTCGGCCTTGATGGGGACAGTTAAATTCAACCCGCAACCGCTCTGGACTTTGGAACGGGACCGCCCCCACCAGTGGGCTATCATCCACCCCACTCTGGCGAGGCAGCAGCGAACCGTCTGCGATGAAGGCAATCAGGTTCTGCTGGGGCAATTGCTGACGCAGCCAATCTGCATCTTCAGATATTTCAAGATGTTTTCGCAAATGATTTGCATCGTATTGATCATAGTCCAGCAATTGAGCAACCAGCACAGGAAGCTGCTCGCAGAGCATTTCTACCGCCTGCTGTCCGGCAATGCGACGGCCAACGGCAGGGAGTCCCACAACAAAGCGGATTTCTACACCGTCATCTGTGATCAATACTGACGTGCGCTCAAGAATCTGTTGAGCAGGCATTACCATCGCGATCAAACCGCTATTCCCGGTGCCGCGATGCACTCGGATCGCTTGCATTCTTTGGCTAACCTGCCGTGTAAGATAGTCTCTCAGGGCAATTTCACGACCGTCGTTGCAGTAGAGATCCGGCGGGAACTGCGCCAGCGTCTGCGGCACCTGCACCCGACACTGACTGGGGGTCGCAAAAGGATCCCCTTGAACGCGATCAGCCCAGAGCGTGAAGCCAGGGAAGTCATAGCAACCACAAATGGATTGATAAGCTTTATATCCACACTGGTCAAGCTGCAGCAGCTTTTGGCGCAACATTTGATGAGTAGTCATCGGTGTGAGGCCATTGATATCAACACTTTAAGACTGATGAGGCCAGCGCGAATTGACGTTTCAGTTGAGTTGCAGAGTCATTAAGCGATGACATTATCGAGGCGCAAAATAATTGTGTTAACACAATTCTAGGGTTGTCTGATAGAAATCAGATAGAATACGGGTGGCTGAGTCTTGTCAGGCTTTGCAACTTCACTTTATTTTCAGGACTACAATCTATGTCAATTTACGTCGGCAATCTATCCTACGATGTGGCCGAAGCAGATTTGAATTCTGCTTTTTCTGAGTATGGCACTGTCAAAAAGGCTAATGTCATCATGGACCGCGAGACTAATCGCCCCAGAGGCTTTGCCTTTGTCGAGATGAGCACAGATGCCGAAGAAGATGCGGCCATTGAAGCACTTGATGGAGCCGAGTGGATGGGACGCGACCTCAAAGTCAACAAAGCACGACCCAAAGAAAATCGTGGCGGTGGCGGTGGCAACCGTGGTGGTGGCTCCGGTTGGTAGAGACGATGTATGAGCCAACGCCTTCAGCAAAACGGCTGTAAGGTTTTCTCTGCATAGACTCTCATAGAATCCCCGCTCAGTTAAAGAGCGACAGGGTCACAGCATTTTGCCCAAATGGGTTAGTTGCCAAAAAGAGAATGTCGCACGACATTCTCTTTTTTGGTCCATGGCAATGTTTATGGGTGCATTTCGACGAAACAGTGTAGAGTGCGCCCCATTCAATCAGGGGGGGAATAAGTACAAGGCACCATACTTTCCGGGGTAATCATGGCTAAGGCTGACAAGACTGAACCACCTAAAAAAGAAGAACATCCCGGCAAAGGGAAAAAACAACCACCGGTCAAGAGTCCTCCCGTCACCGGAAATCTAACAACCGCCGTCAATCAACTCACAGACTGGAATATTGAGCAAATCCGTCCCCTCAAGCTGCTTAACTACGTGGGGTATGGGTTGCTGGTGCTATTCGCGTTTGATTTAGTTGAAATCTTTTCGGCTCCCAAACTCATGAACCCTGTCTGGGAGTTAGAGACGCTAGGGCAACTCACAGATCGCGTTGCCGTGCCACTGATTGGGTTCGGACTGATTTTTGTGGGGGGACTTAAACATCGTCGTGATATTGAAATTTCATGGTTGAAGGCTCTGTCATGGGTGACGTTGCTGGCGGCGCTGGTCTTTTGGCTGTGGGTTCCGTTAGGGATTTTCAACACCGTTCGCATTCATCGGGACATTGATCGACAAATTACCGCTCAGCTTGAACAGCAAACTGACAAAGCCCAAATGCAGGTCAGTGCGGTTAAAGAGCAGCTCAATAAGGTGTCTAGCCCCGAAGATCTCAAAATTTTCTTGAATCGCCTCAATCTCAAGGGACAGGCTCAAGAAGCTAACGACAGGCAGGCAGTGGCCCCTATCAAATCCCAAATTGCCGCAATGCTCGATAATCAAGTCAGCAAAATCTCGCTGCAGGCCCAGAGCGCTCTCACCACTCAACAAACGTCTTTAATGAAGCGTTCCGTTAAATGGAATCTCACCAGCCTGGTGTCAGGCGCTTTGTTTTTTAGCCTTTGGCGAGGAACAGGCTGGGTCCGACAGCATCGATAGCAACCCATAATATGCGGCTTTCAACCTTCCCTTTACTGCTACTGCTAACCGCCTGTAGCGCCCATCCGACTTTTTCTTCTCGTCCGATCCCAGCCTATCGAGTTCCCTTTGAAGTCGCGGGGGAACACATTTATCTCAACGTTAGCCTCAATGGAACCTCGTCCCGCTGGTACGCCCTTGATAGTGGCTCTCAATATACGATCGTCAGTCAAAGTCAGGCTGCAGAGCTGTCCCTAACGCCCCAACAGAATATTCAAATCAAGGGAATCGGCACACAGCTTATCCCGGCAACGGTTGCTTCAGGGGTAACCCTGACCCTAGCGGGTGCGAACTGGAACACCGCTGAAGTGGTCGCCATGCCCCCTTCCTTCTTTTCGTCGCTACAGCAATATCTGGGGCGAGAGTTTAGCGGCATCATTGGATCCGATTTCTTTGACCGCTTTGTGGTGGAGGTAGATTACACAAATCAAACCCTACATCTCTACGATCCCAAGACCTACCGATACCAAGGGACAGGGCAACAGATTCCGCTGACGTTCAACCGGCAAAAACCCTACGTGAATGGGACCGTTCAGCTTACCCCCCAGCAGCAATTCAACGGTCAGTTTTTGATCGATTTAGGCAGTGGATCGGCCTTAGATCTGAATGAACCCTTGACGACGGAGGTCTATCAGGAACTCAGCCGTCAGCCTGCGCTCCCTCGCTTAACGCTGGGGGTCGGGGGAGAGAAAGCGGTGCAGATTGGCCGAATGCAGCGTCTTGAAATCGGCGATCTCTCGATTAATGCGCCGATTACAGAGTTCTCGCTAGAGCAGCCCCCGCAGCAAAAAAAAATCTCAGGACGCATTGGTGGAGAAATTCTCAGCCAATTCCGGGTGATTTTAAACTACAAACGCAAGCGTCTTATTCTAGAGCCTCAATCTTCAAGCAAGACCGATTACGACATGAGTGGGCTGTGGCTGAAAACAGAGGGGCCACCCTTTAAGCAGGTGCTGGTGGACCGAGTCTATGCCACGTCGCCAGCAGCGACGGCTGGCATAAAAGCGGGAGATCGCATCCTCTCCATTGACGCTCAACAAAATTTATCGGTGAGTCAGGCAAGAGAACGTTTAAGCAGCCCTGGCGTGCGAAAGCTTCAGATCCAGCGAGACGGTCAGAAAAAGCAGATTCAGTTGACGCTCAAACCCCTAATTTGAGTCCTGCTGACCTTCGGGCAAGGTCCAGTAAAAGGTTGCACCTTGATTGGGGGCAGCTTTGTACCAGATTTGCCCCTGATGGCGATTAACGATACAGCGTGCCATGGTGAGACCAATGCCTTGACCTGCACTTTCTGCCGCAAAGGTTTGAAAGGGGGCAAACACCTGAGCACGGTGGGCCGAATCGAAGCCGATGCCATTATCCGTCACGTAGTAAACGCGATGATCGAGGGTAGAGGGGGGATGGTCGGTTAATTCAGATAATCGACAGGTGCCCAGCTCAATGGTGGCAGACGGCCTAGATGAATTGCGCGTAAATTTGAAGGCGTTGCCCAGCAGGTGATCGAGCAGGATCCATAGCAGTCGGGAATCCCCTTTCACTAAAAGGTGGGGGGCAATTTCAACCTGCACCTGATGCTGGGGGTTCTGCTGCTTGAGTTGCGTGATAATCATCTGAGCTGTGGCGCTCAGATCTACAGGCTGAAACTGCAGTGGGCTTTGGCTGAGTTGGGCCAACTGCAGCAGCCCTTCAAAAACCTCAGCCATTTGGTGGCTGTAGTCTTGAATCATATGGGTATAACGGGCAGACTTGGCGTCCCGATCGCCAACGCTAGCGCTCAACAGCACACAGGCGGTTTTAATCCCTGCCAGCGGGTGGCGGAGGTCGTGGGCAATCGTATAGTTAAAGGCTTCTAAATCAGCATTGACGGCGGCGAGCTGCTGCGCTTGATGGTTGAGTTCTTGATTGGCTTGCTCTAGCTGCAGGGTTTGCTGACGCAAAATTTCATCGGCACTCTGTCGCTCGATGGCGTAGCGAATGGACCGGGTCAGTACCTCCTGGGTCACCTGCCCCTTGATCAAATAATCCTGAGCGCCCGCATGGACTGCGCGAGTGGCAAAGGCTTCGTCGTTTTGCCCCGTCAAAATCACAACGGGAATCGCAGGGAACTGTTGCTCTAGGGTTTCAACAGCCTGCAGTCCTTTGCTATCCGGTAGCGAAAGGTCGAGCAAGATCACGTTGACGGGTTGTCGTTTGAGGGTTGCGATCGCATCTTTAAGCCGTTCGACATGCACTAATTGAAAAGCGTTGAGGTCAGAGGCCTTGACCGCCCCTAACATGCCTTGAATCAGAAATGCATCCCCTGGATTATCTTCAATTAGCAGAACGGCAATGGGCGCATCTGTCGCGATATCTTGTTCAATCAGGGGCTGGGGCATGACAGAAGAATTAACCATGAGCGGCAACATATCACTAGTGAACAATTAAAGAGAGGCCAGTTTAGGATGCTGGGGCAAAGAGGCCCGCAATAGCCAGAACTGCTCTAGGGACTTCATCATCGTCGTCGTGTCTTGAAGATTGAGAGGCTTAGTGAGATAGCAATTGGCATGTAATTGATAGCTGCGTAAAACATCGTCCTGGGCATGTGAGGTTGACAACACAATCACCGGGATATGAAGCAGATCGGGATCGGTTTTAATTGCCTCTAAGACCTCATGCCCACTCATTTGAGGGAGGTTGAGATCTAACAGAATCAGGTTAGGCAGTGGCGAAGTCCGAGAAGGCTGGTGGAGAAAGTGTAGGGCATCCTTACCATTCGTGACCTGATGCAAAACGGTGGCCGACCGCTGCTGAAAAGCATTGCTGATCAGGAATGCGTCTCCTGGATTGTCTTCTACTAATAAAATATGAATGGCCTGTTCGTTCATTGTTATTGTCAGATGCTGGGCTTAGGTTGCACCAAATCACCTGCAATTCAGACAGTGCGAGCGAAATAATTAGGATGTGAGGGGTTGCTTAGGTAGCGTAAAGCAAAAGATAGACCCCTGCCCCAGCTCGGATTCAGCCCACAGATTGCCCCCCAGTTGATCGACAATTTTGCTGCAAATCGCTAACCCAATGCCGGTCCCAGGATATTCTTGTTTGGTGTGCAGTCGCTGGAAAATCAGGAAAATACGCTGGCATTGGTCTGGCTCCATACCGATACCGTTATCACGGATAAAAAAGAGCCATTGGTTGGCCTGCTCAATCACACCCACTTCAATCTTTAAGGGGCGATCGCTGCGGTACTTAATGGCATTGCCCAATAAATTTTGCCAAAGCTGCTGAAGCTGCCGTTGGTCACCGATAATCGTGGGCAAGGGAGCCAGATTGATCACGGCCTCACTCTCGGCAATCGCTACCTGTAGATTGGCCTTAGCCATCTCTACGACCTCATTGCAGTCGACAGGCACAAGCATATTGCGCTGGGTTCCCACCCGTGAATAGGTCAATAAATCATCAATGAGCTGCTGCATCCGGTTGGCCCCGTCCACCGCGAAACCAATCATTTTGTCAGCATCGGCGTCGAGCTGACCGCCATAGGTCTGAGCCAAAAGCTGGGTAAAGCTGGTCACCATCCGCAATGGTTCTTTCAAGTCATGGGAGGCAACATAGGCAAATTGTTCTAGCTCTTGGTTAGAGCGGACTAACTCGGTATTGGCCTGTTTGAGCTGCTGTTCGATTTGTTTCAGCTCTGTGACATCAATCATGACGGCTAAAAAGCGCTCTACTTGATTGTGGGCATCTCGCTCAGCGATCGCAGAGAGAAGCACATCTAGAATTTCGCCGGTTTTCGTCACGAACTGATAGGACACATTTTGCAAAAATCCCTGCTCGTCAAACCGGGGCAAATATAGTTCCAAAGCATCCTGCTGTGACGCTGGCGTTAAGAATTCAAGAGAAGGGCGACCCAGCACGTCTTGCCGCTGGTAACCCAGCTTTTCTAGCCAGTAATTGCTGACGCTCATCAAGCGTCCCTCTGTGTCAATGGAATGCAGCATCACTGGCGTGTTTTCATAGATCGCCCGATAGCGGGCTTCACTTCGTTTTAGAGAATCTTCGGCCTGTTTGCGATCGCTAATATCGCGGGCCACCCAAAGCACAGATTGCTCAGTCATCGGTGAAACACTTGCGGTAAACCAGCGTTCACGATTCGCGATAGAAAGCTGATATTCAAGCTCAATGGTTTGCCCGGTCACTAATACCTTCTGCATTTTTTGTCCCCAGGCGTCATCTTCACTGTCCCAGAGATACTGAACCGTTTGACTGGTGAAGTTACCATTGACGCCCTCTAGTGAAGCAGTAGGGGCCATCTCAATGCCTGAAATGACATCGTCCTGGATCTGGCAAATCAGCACGACGTCATTCATCGCTTCAAAAACAGATCGCATCTGTTGTTCTGAGCTACGGAGTCTAGCCTCTAAGCGTTTGCGATCGCTCATATCTCGCTGCCGGATAAAATACACCAGCAGTAGAGGAATGGAGTAGTAGGCCAGAGTCGGCAGATATTCTGACGCCCCATGCAACCACAACAGCGATGGCTGCCAGAGATAGAAGTGCCCGTGGGAGATATAGCACCAAGAAACCAGGATGCTCTGCAGAAAGTCCAGCATGATCGCCCTTGCGTTCAACGTCTTTGGCTGTAGAGTACACCGCTAGGGCAAGAACTATACTCATCGGTGAGATGTAAACAATCTCAGCCAAGGGTGGCGATCTCACAGTACTCGTGCTGCAATAGAATCTAAGGCTGTCGAGGTCGTGCAGGTGCCAGATGCAGGTGATATGGATTTGACTCAATGTAATTCGTGTGGACGCCAAATTTCTTCAAAGTCCCACTTCTGCCAATATTGTGGCACCTCTCTACAAGATCAGATCGATCCACCTGCCACCGAGACCAGCGACCTAGATACCAAAAGCTTAGAGGGGCCAGACGGCCAAGTCGTCCCTGAATTTAGTGACAGTGCCTATATCCCATTACCAGCAGGGACTAGACTGCGCGATCGCTACATTATTGAAAAGCAATTAGGCCAAGGTGGCTTTGGCCGTGCCTATCGTGCCCAAGACACCGGGCGTTTCAATGAACCCATGGTCCTCAAAGAGCTAACTCCTTCCGTTCAGGGGACCGCTGCTCTTAAAAAAGCCGAAGAATTATTCCAGCGAGAAGCCGCTACCCTCCATCGCCTCGAACATCCGCAGATTCCCAAATTCTGGGAAATCTTTCAGGCCCAAAAGCGTCTGTTCCTGGTCCAAGACTTTGTGGAAGGCCGCACCTACCAACAAATCCAAGAAGAGCGGCAGACCTTTAATGAGCAAGAGATTGTTCAGCTTTTTCGGGACTTGTTGCCGGTCTTGAGCTATCTGCATCAACAGGGCGTGGTTCACCGTGATATCTCACCTGACAATATTATGCGGCGCGATCGTGATGGTCTCCCCATCCTCATCGATCTTGGTGGCGTTAAGCAGATTGCGATGGATGTTGCCACAGAAGTAATCTCAGCTCAAGTCAGTGGCTTTAGTTCTGGGGGCGGTACCCGTCTGGGAAAAATTGGATTTGCCCCAGACGAGCAGATGCGTTTGGGGTTAGTGGCTCCCCATAGCGATCTCTATGCCCTTGCTGTCACAGCTCTGGTGCTGCTAACCAACAAATCTCCGCAACAGCTTCAAGATCCCCAATCTCTAGAATGGACTTGGCAGCAAGACCTTCATTTAAACCCTAATTTCAGCTCTATTCTTCAGACCATGCTATCGGCCCGTCCGGTAGATCGATATCAGTCTGCCGATGAGGTTTTACAGGCTGTGGGGGCTGCTCAAGAGATGCCTGCAACGGAGGTATACCAGAGTGCCCCGCCGCCGGTCACGCCGCCGCTGCCCCTCACACCGCCCCCCACCCTCGTTTCGTCAGAGGCTGCAATGGGTTTCGGTGGTGTATCTGTTGCAGGGAATGCCAACATTGCCCCTCCCCTAACGATGGCCTCAACACAGGGCATACAGGCTGTTAATCAAAACAAAGGTACAAACCTGTGGAAGTGGGGATGTATTATTGCCAGCCTGGTTGTTCTGCTGCCGGCTGGCCTACTGACTCTGCTGATTATTATTGGTGTCCTTGTTGATTCAGAAAGTAACACAGATGATCCAACCCCATCTTCAAGCCCAGCTTTAAAAAATACTCCTACGTCTGAAACCAGCAGCGGTAATTTTCAGCGCGTTCGCATCAGAGGGCTAGAACCCTTTGAGCATGAAACAAAGACCTTCTCTATAGATGCCCCCCAAGGCTGGAGTCGCAAGGACAACAGCAAGCCTGGGGAAGTTATTACGGTTTGGACCGATCCCACTGGCAATAGCGAAATGGTGGCCGATACGTTTGATTTCGGCAAAGAACCAACCCAGGCCGAGTTAACGCAGACCTTAGAGAAATTTCTCAAGGATACCTTTAGCGAGAAGCCCGATTTCTTTGTCGAGAAACCCAATCCACAGAAAGATGGCAGCGTTCTTCTCATTTGGGGCTACACCACTACCGCTTCGGGCAATGTCAAATTCAAACTATTGGGCAATAGCTTTATTGAAAACAAAGGCCAACGGATTGCCCTACTCACCTACCTTGTTCCCAGTGAGCAATTTGATGAACTCAAAGACAGTCTCAACAAAATGATTAATACATTCACGTTCGACCCCAATGCATCACTACCAGATTGACACTCCCAAAGCTATCTCTCAAGCCGAGCAAGGGTTGAGAGATGCCAATTTAGGTCGCGGTGTGATCAAGCAGCACAGATATTCAGCTACATTCCAGAGCTTCAGAAGCGTCAGAGTAGAATGCTTGAATCAGCAATATGCTGCTAAGTAATTCAGCCAACTTACGAGGCCGTCTGATAAATTGCAGGTCGATAGAGCGGGGCCGGTACTGGTTTCCCTGAAGCTTGAGCGGCCTCAATCCAGGCCGTTTTTGCAAGCTGTACTTCGCGCACGGCTTCTTCAGGAGTGGAACCGATCGCGGAGCAATAGGTCAGATCAGGAATATCCGCGATGTAGGCTTCGTCCTCGTCGCTGTAGAAAACATTGATGTGATAATCGCTCATCTGAATTTGCAGAAAAGATAACTTGGGCTAGTCGTCTGTTTTGGTTTTGTTTGGAGCTTAAGACAGGTACTAGTATTCATCCACAGCGATTATGACAGGTAAACTAGGAGGTGTCCTAGCTGTTATTCAATCTGTCTATCATGCCTGACAAATATATTGTGACGCTAACGCCCGAAGAACACTGTGGGTTAGTTCAATTGACACGCAGTGGAGAGCTATCAGCCCGGAAAATGAAACGAGCGCAGATTTTAATGTTGGCCGATCAGGGTCATGGGGACGAAACCATTGCTGAGATGCTCAACGCCGGGGTCTCAACAGTGCATCGTACCCGTCAGAAATTTGTGGAAGGCGGTGTCGAGTTTGCCCTTAACGAGTTACCCAGGCCAGGAGGTCAGAAGAAACTCGATAGCATAGCAGAGGCGTTCCTTGTGGCCACCGCTTGTCGCAACCCACCGAGCGGTTTTTCCCGATGGACGATGGGGCTGCTGGCAGAGCGGTTGGTTGAACTCAATATTGTCGAGAACCTGTCGGATGAAACGGTGCGGCGCACTCTCAAAAAAAACAGCTTAAACCTTGGCTAAAAGAACAGTGGTGCTTTCCGACGGTGGGCGCAGACTTTGTTTGGAGAATGGAGGATATCTTAGAGTTGTATGGACAGCCGTATAATCCTGACGAACCCGTTGTTTGTTTTGATGAACGACCTTGCCAACTGATTGGCGAAACGCGAGTCCCTCGTCTCCCTAAGCCCGGTCGTCCTGAGCGCTACGACTATGAATATGAGCGCAAGGGCACCTGCAACGTATTTGGTTTCTTTCAACCGTTGCAAAGGTGGCGACAGATGAGGGTCACCGAGCATCGAAAAAGTGAAGACTTTGCGCTGTGTATGCAATATCTAGTAGATGTGCTGTTTCCCGATGCTCAAAGGCTCCATGTTGTCTTAGATAATCTCAATACCCATACACCTGCTGCACTCTACAAAACCTTCAAGCCTGATGAAGCCTTGTGTATTCTCAATCGTATTGAGTTTCACTACACGCCAAAACATGGCAGTTGGCTGAACATGGTTGAGTTTGAATTCTCTGTCCTTTCCAGGCAGTGCTTGAATCGGCGGATTCCTGATATTGACCAACTCCATCGAGAGGTCACAGCGTGGGAGGAAAAGCGTAATTTAGATAATGCGACTGTCAACTGGTTGTTTACGGTGGACGATGCTCGCACTAAACTCACCAGACTTTATCCTCAACCTACCCTGTCATAATCACTGCGGCTAAACACTAG
>JBHJNL010000028.1:0-7063 GCA_050330855.1 Thermosynechococcaceae cyanobacterium
ATACGCACTGTCTCGGCTTTCTGCTCGTTTGTGAATAATCTGCGTTTCTTTTGTGTCATGTGAACATTCTCCTAGATCATTTCCTTGAATGGAGTGTCCACGTTTGCATGACAAGGTCAAAATCAGCCTGTCTCAGGTCATTCGTCTGGGCTAGTCCAGCAAAAAATCAAGGGGTTGAGCCGCCATATCCTCTGGGAAAGCATAATGCTCCTCCTCAAAACGCTCAATAAGCTGAGTGAGCAACTCCATCAAATCTTCCTCAGCCTGAGTCAAATTATCCCGATGAGCCAGTTCTGCGACAGTAGCCAAAGCCGTCTCATTATCTTGCTCAGAACGAAAAGTTTCTCGGACCTCACTTAGATTTTGCCATCCTGCTTTTTTTGCCAGTCGATACCAAATATCAAGTGCCTCCGCAGCCGGTCGATGCCGATTCGTGAACTCTAGCAGCCGACTTCGGCTAATGACCCTCATGGGCCAATGCTCTCTTTTTGAGAGCTACTTACATAGCAAAACCAGCTTCAAGAGCTAAGGTCAGCGAACTAAAAAGTCTTGACTGCTTGCAAATCGTCAAAACAGGGTGCCGTGAGCAATTCTGAGCGAGTGTCACGACAGTTGCCACGTTATCTCATGACCGGCCCATAAAGGAACAAGTCCAGACTCAATCAGTGGGACTTCATCAGGAATCCGCCAGGTCGATTTGATTAAGGTAATCTGTTCCGTATTGCGGGGGAGCTGATAAAAATCTGGCCCATAGAAGCTGGCGAACGCCTCAAGTTTATCCAGTGCATTAGCGCGCTCAAAGGCTTCTGCATATAGCTCTAGGGCGTGTAGAGCCGAATAGCAACCCGCACAGCCACAGGAATTTTCTTTGTTATCGCGAGCATGAGGGGCGCTATCGGTCCCCAGAAAAAACTTAGGATTGCCCGATGTCGCGGCTTTCACAATGGCTTGGCGATGCTCTTCACCTTTCAAAATGGGCAGACAATAAAAATGGGGGCGAATCCCCCCTTTGAATAAGATGTTGCGGTTAAACAATAAGTGCTGTGGCGTAATGGTTGCGGCAATATTATCAGCACTCAAGACAAACCTCACCGCATCTGAAGTCGTAATGTGCTCAAGCACGATCCGTAGCTTAGGAAATCGTTCTTGCAGAGGGATTAAATGGTTCTCGATAAAGACCTGCTCGCGATCGAACACATCAACCTCTTGATCCGTCACTTCCCCGTGGAGCAATAGAGGCATGTTGATCTCCTGCATTGCTTCAAAGATGCGATCGCACTTCTGAATATCTGTCACCCCAAAGTCTGAATTGGTGGTGGCACCGGCTGGATAGTACTTGACCGCTTTGACAAACTCAGAGGCTTTAGCCGCGATAATGTCTTCAGGGCTAGTGTTATCAGTGAGATAGAGAGTCATCAAAGGCTCAAACCGTTTGCCCGCCGGAATGGCTGCGATGATGCGATCTCGATAGGCTGCCGCATCGGCTATCGAGCGTACCGGAGGCTTTAAATTCGGCATAATGATGGCGCGGTTAAACTGACGCACCGTATGGGGCAAAGCTGCCTTTAGTACTGCGCCGTCACGGACATGCAGATGCCAGTCGTCGGGTTGGGTTAGGGTAAGCGATCTCATTTTCTAATCATAGCCCTAGCAACTAGCCAATGGCTACGATGAGGTCGCTCCGGTTGGAGTCAAGGCTTTGAGTTAAAATCAGGTTGGCTCTCCCAATCACCTGCCCCAGTCACCTGATCTAAAGACCTATGAGTGATTTCTTTAAAAACGTTCTACTCTATCCTCGTTTTCTTGCAGGCATCATGGTGGGGATGATTCTCTTTGTCCTCAAACCCCTGCAGCCCTACATGAAGCGGCCTGTGACTGCAGTTGCTCTCGTCGGTTTCTTTGTCGGTTGCTTTATGTTTATCACCTTAACGTTACGGGCCATGTTGGGCCTTCCCGTATAGACTAGGCAAGGGTTCCTTTGGGGCCAAACGCGCGATTGAGAAGTGGAGAAAAACAATGGCAACCGGACGTCGAATTTCAAAAGTCGCTGAACTAATTCGGCGAGAAGTTAGCCAAATGCTGCTCCACGAAATCAAAGATGAGCGCGTGGGCGCTGGCATGATTAGCATCACTGAGGTGGATGTTTCCGGCGACCTTCAGCACGCCACCATCTTTGTCAGCATCTATGGCAGTGAAGAAGCCCAAGCTGAAACGATGGAAGGGCTTCAATCTGCGTCAGGCTATGTACGACGAGAGCTAGGCAAGCGCGTTCGTTTGCGGAGATCGCCTGAAATTATTTTCAGAGAAGATCAGTCCCTAGAGCGCGGCATGGGTATGGTCTCTTTTCTCAATGAGCTGAGCGAGAATCGAACACCTGAAATGGAGGCGCTGCTCGATTCACCGGATACGATTGAAGCCGATGTTTAGAGAGCTGATGTGTAGATCAAGGGTGAACAGGAATTAGTCTAATTCTGCATTGGCCCCCCCCCAGCCCCCCAATTCTGGGGGGAGAGTGTAGTCTTCTGAGTCCAAGACTAAAGAACTACCTTCATTTTTTTAGTCGTCTCTTGGATAGATGTAGCCTTGACACAATTGCTGCCTGCTCTCTCTGATTTATCTCTTGCAGCCCAGATCGCCCAAATGCTCGTCGTGAGAGCCTCTGGACACTTATTTGATCACCAAATCCAATACCCAGCTTGGGAACCCCAGGCCAATACATTACGCCATTGGCTTCAAGATCTCGGCGTTGGCGGTGTCATTCTGCTAGGGGGCAGTGCCGCAGAGATTGCCCTGCGCTGTCAGCAACTTCAAGACTGGGCAAAGGTGCCGCTCTTCTTGACAGCAGATATTGAAGAAGGGGTGGGGCAGCGATTTTCGGGTGCGACTTGGTTCCCGCCGCCGATGGCGTTAGCGGCGATCGCTGACCTCAACCAAGCCCAAACCTATGCAGAGCAGATGGGGGCCATTACAGCTCAAGAGGCGTTAACCATTGGCCTCAATTGGTTGCTGGCTCCGGTGGTGGATGTCAACAATAACCCCAAAAACCCAGTCATCAATGTGCGGGCCTTTGGCGACGATCCCGTCACGGTGGGCAAATTAGCAACGGCTTTTATTCGGGGTGCCCAAGCCTATCCCGTCTTAACGACGGCCAAACATTTTCCAGGGCACGGCGATACCGCCACCGATTCTCACCTCAATTTGCCGGTGGTGCCCCATACGAAAGAGCGATTAGAGGCCATTGAGTATCCACCATTTAAAGATGCGATCGCAACCCAGGTAGACAGCATCATGTCGGCCCATTTGCTGATTCCAGAGTTAGACAAAAACTATCCGGCCACCCTCTCCGATCGAATCTTGACCCAAGAGCTGCGGCAGAATATGGGGTTTGAGGGATTGATTGTCACCGATGCGCTGGTAATGGGTGCGATCGCAAATCAATACGGCCCCAACGAAGCTGCCGTCTTAGCAGTGGAAGCCGGTGCTGATATTTTAATGATGCCCGCCGATCCGCCGGGTGCGATCGCAGCGCTGTGCGAAGCCGTGGAAACGGGCCGCATACCTTCAGACAGAATTGAAGCGTCTCTAGAGCGAATCTGGAGAGCCAAGACTAAGGTAGAACAGCTCAGCGTCAATGAAGACAGCCATAAGCACGCCTGGGAACTGCAGCCACCAGCTCCGATTCAATTAAATGCACTCGCCTCCACCGCAGCCCTTAAGACTACGGCTGACATCCTCAAGGCTTCTAACAACGTTCAAGGATTGATAACAGCGCACCCTGAGCGACAACGCACCGTGATCATTGTTGATGATCTACTCGATTGCAATTTACTCAGCCGCAAAGCCCCAGCAGTGGACCTCCCTCAAAAGCTGGGTTATCAAGTGCAGTTAGTTGATGGTCACACTCCTGCTCCAGATTTACAGCAGGGTTCAAACTTTGATGCCACACTGCTCCAGCTTTTTGTTCGGGGCAATCCCTTTCGCGGCAGCGCCGACCAGTCCCAGATTGTCCAGACTTGGCTAGAGTTCTTATTAAAAGCTCAGCAACTGCAGGCGGTTATCGTCTATGGCAGTCCCTATGTCTATGAGCAACTGCTCCCCCAAATCCCTGCAGGAATTCCCAGTGCTTTTTCCTATGGTCAAATGCCCTTAGCTCAAACAATTGTGCTAGAGCAGCTATTCGGAACGGCACTGAGCGACTCATGATTAAGCTGTACCTACACCAAACTCACTTCCCTCTTTGGGCCACCGTCCCAGGTATTTAGTTACCTTCCCCCTAGAATTGGCTACTGTGTACATACATCTTTATAATTTTCCGTTCAACCCTTCATTGGCCCCCCTAACCCCCCAATCCTGGGGGGAACAATCCAATATCTCGGTACTCTCCCCCCAAGGTTGAGGGCTGGGGGGGCAAGCGCAAAGCTTTTGAAGCGTTTCAAGACTTGTGTGTATACGGTAGCCCTAGAATTGGAGGCCGACGGGGCAATGCAGAAGACTAAGCCGATCAGATACTTTCTACGTTGAAACCCCTATGACAAACGCCGTTGAAACACAGCGATTAATAGAACACCGACAACAGTTCCCAGCCCTTAAAAACAAGCTTTACTTCAACTACGGCGGACAGGGACCACTCTCTCAAAGCGCCCTAGACGCCATTCAGTCGGCCTATCTCAAAGTGCAAGAGATTGGTCCCTTTACCGGAGCCTCCAATCGTTGGATTACAGAACAGGTGGAAGGGGCTAGAGGTGCGATCGCAACCCAACTCAACGTAGACCCCAGCACCATCACCCTCACTGACTCCGTTTCTACTGGCTGCAACATCGCCCTCTGGGGACTCAACTGGAAACCTGGGGATCACCTGCTTGTGACAGATTGCGAACATCCCAGCGTCTTTGCCACCGCCCAGCAGCTACAGCGCCGCTTCGGAATCGAGTTTTCTATTTGTCCCATCCTGAATACTCTCAACGAGGGTGATCCCATCGCCAGTGTTGTGAAGCGCCTCAAACCCCAAACCCGAATGTTGGGGATCAGCCATGTGCTTTGGAATACCGGCCAAGTCCTGCCACTGCAGGCGATTAGTCAAGCCTGTCGCCAGCAAAACCCAGACATCATTGTCATGGTAGATGCCGCACAGTCAGTGGGCGTTCTACCGCTATCGCTAGCCGAGTTAGACGTAGACTGCTATGCCTTCACCGGCCACAAATGGTGGTGTGGCCCCGATGGACTCGGTGGTCTTTACGTCAGTCCCAGTGCCCTTGAAAAACTAGAGCCAACCTACATGGGCTGGCGTGGTGTCACCGTAAATCCCTCTGGCTATCCGACCGGCTGGAAGCCTGACGGTCGCCGCTTTGAAATTGCCACTTCAGCCTATCCTCTCTTCGTGGGGCTAACCGCAGCTCTAGAATGCCAGCAACAATGGGGCAGCGCCGAAGACCGTTATCAGCGAATTCTGCAGCTCAGTCAATTGCTCTGGCAGCAGCTTCGCGAGATTCCTAACCTCCGCTGCCTACGCTCCTCTGCACCAGAGGCGAGTCTTGTGTCGTTCACCCTTGACGGCTTAGACCATTCACAGTTTGTTCAAGACCTTGAACGTGATCATATTATGGTGCGTCTCATTGCTGACCCCCACTGCATTCGAGCCTGCGTGCATTACCTGACACTCGAAACTGAGATTGAACAACTAACGGCAAAAATTGCGGAAATTTCCGGAAAATTATGAGAAAAATTTTACAGAGATCGCTCCATTCTGTTGTGTCGCTTCACAAATAAGCACAACCCTCTCAGTAGAGTTACGGAGATTGAAACGGTGATGTTACAAAATTTCCGTGTAATTACTGACGAGACTCTCAGTGAATATTCGGTACTGTTTGAATAGAGGTCTGGCAGTGATTCAGTCAGGCTTGATCAGCGCTTCCGTGACAGCCTTCGGCTCCGTCCTGACTTGCTGAGTTTCGGGGGAATCAATTTCCGATAGCCGTTGTGGCATTCTGTCACAGCGCATTTAGAACCACCTACTCTGTCGCTTTGTCGGCAATCTCACGTTGTTTACGGAAGGTCTTATCCATTCAAAAATACGTTTCGCTCAGCAAGAACTGAGCACCCATTGATTTAGCAAGTCTATCTCACACCCTCACATATTATGATGACGGAAAAAAGTATCCGGGATACCTATAGCAATGTAGAAGAAGCGTCTGCTGAAGGTAAGCAGTTAGCGATTAGTCTCAAGTTTCACTATGCTGAAACGCTCAGGCACATGACACTGCAAGAAACCCTGCAGACAATGGCTGAAGTCTGGGAAATTTGCAACAAGCCATAAATAAGACGGGGTGGTAGTCCATTTTAGTAAAGGATAGAGAAAATATCACTGGGTTCATTCCCTTCAATCTTTTCTCTGATTAAGCGGTTGTACTCATGAATGAAATTCCAAATCGCGCCGACGTGGTTTTCCAGCTTCTTCGAGAAGGAAAGGGTTTTCCGCACTAATCGCGAAACCCTTTGCCTCAGAATGTTATTGAACCTTTCTATATCGTTCGTCAAACCACTGTCTTTGCCGACGGCACGATGACGCTGAGCCGGAATAACCGTCTCGTAGGCTTCCCAATAATCTGTGTAGACCATGGCACATTGCCGGTAAACACTAGGCAATGATTGCCATAACGCCTGGGCGGACTCTCTAGAGCGGTCTCCGATGTGACAGCCTATGACTTCTCGGGTGTTCGCATCAAGGGCCAGCCAAACCCATTGCTTATTACCTTTGTGATCGACAAACGACCATAACTCATCCATCTGCACCCTCAACTTGCCTTTGGCTTTGGGCACGACCTTTGCCACTTGAGGGACGGCTGCATAGAAAGCATTGACATAGTCTTGAAGCCAACTTTCGGAAACGCCTGTTGCTCTAGCAATCCCTGCCAGTGGGATTTTCTCAAGGAGCAGCAGCTCTATCCAGCTCACCGTATCTTTATCTTTCGGCTTCCATTGCGGGTCTTCGACAAATTGCCGACTGCAGTCTCGGCATTTGTAGTTTTGCTTGCCACGCCGAGTGGTCCCGTTCTTTGATATGTCG
>JBHJNL010000029.1:0-17844 GCA_050330855.1 Thermosynechococcaceae cyanobacterium
GTTGCACAATTAGGCGGATTCCTGGGCCGTAAGCATGATGGAAAGCCAGGGGTGAAAACCCTGTGGAGGGGACTTACTCGGCTCCATGATATTGCAGACACGTGGAGACTTGCTCATGACTGAAATCACACGACAGAAATACTTTCAGGACTATGGGTAAGGCATAGCTTAAAGGGGAGGCCCCCGATCTCAATTTCTATCTTTCGATTGAAAGGCGGATGCACTAACGTCTATACGGCGCTAGAGTTCGGCACGCGAAATTTTTAATTTAATACTTCTAGAGAGTTACTTGAAGATATTGATTTCAAAGAGAACTCCATGATATTTACGGCCAGGAGGAACCCATGGCAAGCAGTACCAATAGACTTAATTCACTCACCCCAGACTGGAAGCCAGCGCTGCTGGGCTTGCTGGTTGGCTTTAATTTCATGTCAGACGGTGTTCCCCTCCTCGTGCTGGCTTTCTCCGACGAAATGAAGCTGCCGTCATCCTGACCGAATCTGAATCGATTGTTAACCTGATTCGTTAAAAGGAACTGTGAACAATGGCATCACCCACTCCCCTTACGGGTATTAATTTGATTGACTGTGCCCAAGCAAATTCCAAGCAAGGACTTGCCGTGGCGGCGCAACAGTGTGGCTATGGACCAGAGATAGAGACATTCATCGAAGCGCTGCAAAGCGCTTGCAACGATATTGGCGTTGATGTCCAAGCCCTAGATGATTTAATCACCGAACGACAGCAGACCAATGTCATTCAAGGGATCCGGATATCGCCCGATTCGCAGAACCAACTGTAGTCATGAATGTCACTACAATAAGGTGCTCACTCAGCCTTTGCGCCTGCTCATTATCTGGTTCATTGTTAGCCTTTCTATCCGCATTAGCAATTTCTTGATTCAGCGCTCGATCAATGCCTGGAAAGAGAACCCACATCTCAGGTTTGGGGATGCTCGACGGCAGGTTCTCCGGCCTCAAACTATTGCGGGTGCGCTGCAGGGACTTACGAACTGCATTTTAGTGTTGCTAGGCATCCTCATCACCCTGACTCAATTTGGGTTGCCCCCCTCTTCTATTCTGGCGGGTAGCGCCCTCTTCGGTCTGGCCCTGTCCTTTGGCGCTCAAAACTTGATTAAAGATGTGGTGAACGGCTGTCTGATTTTGCTCGAAGATCAGTTCGCGGTGGGTGATGTGATCACGATCAATCACGTCAGCGGCATCGTAGAAAAGCTTAATCTTCGGTTAACTCAGCTCCGCAATACTGATGGTGAACTCATTTCTGTCCCCAATAGCAGTATCACGGTGGTCAAGAACCAAACCAGTAGCTGGTCTCGCGTCAATTTAGGAATTGAAGTGGCCTACAGCACCGATCTCGATCATGCGATCGCGGTCATCGAAACGGTGGCAACTCAGATGAGTCAAGAGGCTGACTGGCAGTCACTGATTCTAGATCAGCCGCAGGTGTTGGGGGTAGATGCCTTTGGCGATAACAGCATTACGATTCGACTCTGGATTCAAACAGAACCGCTCCAGCAGTGGACCGTCGGTCGTGAGTTGCGTCGCCGCCTCAAACTGGCCTTTGATAAAGAAGGGATCTCAATCCCCTTTCCCCAGCGGTCAATCTGGTTTGAAAATCCTTTAGCAACGACTGGGGCAAACGGTCGCCCCGCCCCTAAACCGCTTGTATAAACCTGTAAAACCTCAAGAGATTTGCTTGCGAACCGCAATGAATAGCCGAAACAGACGCAGCTTGAGGAGTCTACGCTTCAGTGAGGATGACGACTGTTTTGTCATACCGATCTAACTGGAGTTTAGACAAAATACTGTGCTGAGAGCGACCGGCCTCAAGGGTCGGTCGCTCTTTGAGTGATATTGAGTGTGTTCTATCAAACTCATATCCTCATGCCTATTTTTGACGACCTCAAAGCATTCCGCAATCGTGCCCACCTCATTCTGGGCAAGGGCAAAGATGCCTTATTCGATTTAATGGATGCAGTGCTCACCAGCCCCAGTGTTTCGAGCTTTGCAGAATTATCGCTCTCGCCCGTGTTTCAGCGTCAGTGGTCGAGCCTGTATAAAGTTCTCGAGCGCAGTGCCCCTTCTGGTAAAGCACTGCTGGAGTTGTTCACCGACTCCTTGCCTAACGAATTGTTGCTGGCAGAGCATCGGCAGTTACTCCTTGCCGGAGACCATACCGCTTGGTCCCGACTGTGGTCCCCCACTCTCAAGGAGCGGACCTTTAAGCATCAGCGGCAACATCAACCGGTAAAGCCAGTAACCTGATTTTGGTCGAACGCCTCGATGGCACTGGTGAGCGGACGCATCGACCCCTGTGGTTGGTGTACACGGCTGACTCGTTTTGAATGTAGTAGCACTGGTCTGGCTCTAAGCCACGATTATGATCTTTGCGATCGCACGTTCGCGACCCCAGACTCCGAATTTCAAGATCTAGCTCTTCGGTGAGTGCCTCAACAAAACGACCCAGCAGTTTTTTATAACTCTCATGGAGATCTGAAGGCATACGAATTTCAAGCTGGCCGCAGTCATAGGTCAATCGGAGAGAGGGTTGGTGTTCGAGATCATGTACCAGGGTCTGATAGGTCGGCCATGAAATACCGCTGAGAACCAACCCTTCGGGACTTCGATCAGGACTTTTAACCAAGGTCGCAGTCATGGGCTTCAGTATGAAAAAAACAGTCTGCTCCCCAATAATAACGCTGCTACTCCCGAATGGATGCAAACCAAGGTTCTCCTCAACAATCCCCTGTATCCCCAATGGGTTCGGTAATCTCTTCGCAGAGTAGAGGACGAAAATTTTATACTAAGAAAAGGAAGCTAAGCTTTAGGCTCCTCATTCTTCGTTCTATGGGTCTGCCATGACACTTGATCCTCAAATCATGACCACTGTTGAACAGCTCAAATACCGAGTCACAGTGGGGGATGTAGCGGCACGGGCTGGTTTAGATATCGATACAACCCAGCGCGGCTTACTGGCCTTGGCCTCTGATGTGTCGGGTAATCTTCAGGTTTCAGAGTCGGGCGAAATTGCCTATGTGTTTCCTGAAAATTTTCGATCTATCTTGCGCGATAAGTATCTACGCCTGCGGCTGCAGGCCATCTGGGCCTCTGTATGGGCTGTGCTGTTCTACCTGATTCGGATCTCCTTTGGCATCTTTTTATTGCTTTCAATTGTGCTGATTGTTGTTGCGATCGCAATTATCATCATCGCGGCCCAAAGCAGTCAACAGGATGGCGATCGCCGTCGTTCTAGCTATGGCGGCTCTATGTTCATGCCTCGATTTTGGTTTGGCCCCGATATCTTCTGGTTCTTTAGCCCCAACTCTCGTCGGCGCTCTCAACGGCTCCGCAGCGGTGAAGAGCTGAACTTCTTCGAGGCTATCTTTTCGTTTCTGTTTGGGGACGGTGACCCCAACGCCAATCTTGACGACCGCCGCTGGCAAGAGATTGGTACTGTGATCCAAAATAATCGCGGCGCGGTGGTGGCAGAGCAGATTGCCCCCTACCTAGATCTTGTTGAAAGGCCAAAAGATGACGAGTACTATATGGTGCCGGTCCTCTCTCGCTTTGATGGGCAGCCTGAAGTCAGCCCGACCGGCGACATTATCTATCGATTTCCTGAACTGCAATCCACCGCCAAGCAGTTAGGGCAGCAGTCCGTTTCTTCTTTTTTGAAAGAGTTCCGGTGGCCCTTCAGTCAGGCGAGCGATAGCCAAAGAGCCTGGGCGATTGGATTGGGAACCTTCAACTTTGTGGGGGCTGTCTTGCTGTGGTACCTGCTCAGGGACGGGAGTATCGCCCTACAGCTCGGCGGCTTAGTGGCGCTGGCACAGTCTTTGATTTGGGTGTTACTGGGTTACGGTACCGCTTTTTTACTCGTGCCTCTGATTCGTTACTTTTGGCTGCAGCGTCGAAATGCAAGTATTACCGAACGCAACGCTGTGCGGCAGGATTATGCCCTAGTGGTTGATAAGGCTGATGCCAACCTGCAGCAAAAAATTCGCTATGCACAGAATTTCGCGGCTCAGTCTGTGGTGAGCCAAGACCGCTTAACTTATACCACCGAGAAAGATCTGCTGGACCAAGAGTTTGAGTAAGAAACGTTGCAAATGCAAAGCTGTTTGAGTTGATTTGAGGAGCCTGTGACTAGCGATTTTTATCAAAGAGGATTGGAGCAGGCTCAGCGGCACGAGTATGAAGGTGCGATCGCATCTTTCACCCAGGCCATCATCCAAAATCCTCACCGAGTCAATGCCTATAGCCGACGCGGCTTAGCCTACTACGACTTGGGGCAACTCCATCGAGCCGTTTCAGACCTGACCCAAGCCCTAGAGCTGGATGACCAATCCTTCTTGGCCTACTACGGGCGAGCGTTAGTGCGGGTGGCCCTACAGAACCTTCCGGGAGCCTGGGCTGATGTTGAAAATGCGATCCGGCGTGATGGTCATTCGGCCTTAGCGTACCGACTCCGGGGCGTCATTGAGCGCAAGCAGGGGGATGTCAAGGCCGCCGTAATCTCTTTCAAAAAAGCAGCGGATTTATTCCTCACTCAAAAGGATGCCGAAGGGGCAAGGCAGTGTTTAGCTCAGGTTCAAGCACTACAGCCCGAAGGGACTGGCGCACCCAAGGCTTCGATTAAAACCGAGCAAGATTACTTTGAGCAATTGATCGATCTCGCCCAGCAGGGCAATATTCAGCAGGCACTGGCCGACATTAACTGGATTTTGAGAGCAGATTCCAAGGATGGCAAAGCCTACTGTTGTCGGGGTATTGTCCTCAGCCAGCAGGGTAGCTATCGAGAGGCACTCTCTGACTTTAACCAAGCGATCGCGCTGCAATTTACAAAAGATATTGTCTATCGCAATCGTGGCTACGCTCGACTAGAATTAGGCGATGTGCAAGGGGCGATCGCTGACTTCAATCAAGCCCTGACGCTCAATCGAGAACAGCCTCAGAGCTATGTTGCCAGAGGGATAGCCTATCAGCAGATGGGGCATCCAATGGGCGCGATAGAAGACTACGGCGAAGCCCTTCGACTAGACCCCACCCATGCCAGCGCATTCTATCGACGGGGGCTGGCGTACCTAGAGTTGGGGGAAAAGCTATCTGCAATAGCCGATTTTCAGCGCTCTGTTAGCCTCTATCTTGAACAAGAAAACTGGACAGACCACAAGCAGGCATTCGCCGCTCTGCAGCAGGCTCAAGGGGCTAAATCAGAAGTACCCGAAACTCAAACGGAACAGCTTCATAACCGTCTGATGGCCTTGGTTGGGGGGCAAAAAGCGATCGCAGATCGTTTTCTGCGGCAGATCAAGACGCAATATCCAGGGCGATCTGAAGCGTGGTACCTCGAAACGGTAGTGCATGATTTAGAACGCGATCGCGGTTTGTAGCTGCAAAGTACGGCTTTCCCTTCCACCAGCGATGGTGTATACACAAGTATTAGAACAATCCAAGAAGAGGGGGTAATCCGCACCAGACATATTGATTGCGCTTTGGGACGATATAGAAAGCTAGGAGTTTTTAACCATGAACTTTTCGATTCAGTCTATCTATCAGTGGTACCGACAGACGATTCGTAACCCCAAATATCGCTGGTGGATTATTCTCGGCACCTGTGTTTATCTGTTTAGCCCCATTGATATCGCCCCCGACTTAATTCCTATCGTCGGTCAAATCGATGACTTAGCCGTACTCACCTTGCTGATCGCAGAACTTTCTCAAATGTCGATGGGGTGGCTCAAGTCTCGGCAAGATAGCGCTGGCCCCACGGTGGATGAATCCTCTACGGCCCAGACAACGGTAGATGTTGATGCTGTCCCGCTGCAAGACTAGTGATCGCAGCCCCAGAAGTCCAGCAATGGTTTGATTACTCTGTGCGAGTACAGCCATGCCACACCGACTATGCCGCCGTAGTTTGGCATGGCTCCTATCTAAGCTGGATGGAAGCGGCCCGCATTAGCGCTCTTCGTGACCTTGGGATTGAATTTTCTGATTTAGTTGTATCCGGGTGCGACCTACCTGTGGTAGAGCTTTCACTTAACTATCATCAGCCCCTCAAGATGGGGGAAGTCGCAGTCGTCAAAAGTGGTCTCTCACAGATTAAGAAGGTGAGGATGTCTTGGGAGCAACATATTTATGCGATGGGCCAGCCAAAGCCTTCCGTAACAGCACAGGTGACGCTGGTGCCTGTTAATCGCCAAACCGGACGAATCATTCGCAAGCTACCGCCCCATCTATTGCAGGCGATCGAAGGCATACTGAAGCCTTCGCCAAATTGATGAATACGATAAAAGAGGTGAAACCGGCGTGTGGGAATCATCTGGAACACCTCTATCCAGTTCTTTCCATCTGTCGCTGGCTCTATTTTTTTAGGTGTGGGAGTAGACCCGTTGATAAACCATCAATACTGGTTTGATTTTTAGCGGCTTTATACTCTTCTAGACCAGACTCTCCTTTTTGTTCGGCCCACTGCAGAAGCTGATCGCGGTGTCCTGCAAAGTCATATTGGGGCACACCAAAACCACAAGAAGTTTGGACAGATTCAATGGCTAGTTGAATAATCTGCCGCTGACCGGGCAGTGCATCAAAGTGCTGCAGATAATCAGACCAATCCGCATCACGGGGGCGGATGACTTGCCCTTGACCATAGAGTCTCAAAATCAACGGTGGTCCGGCAAAGCTGCAGAACATGACCGTTAGGCGACCATTTTGCTCCAGATGTGCACTGGTCTCATTGCCGCTTCCGGTCAAGTCGAGATAGGCTACCTTGCTTAGTCCCAAGCAGCGGAATGTATCCATCCCCTTTGGAGATAAATTAACTCGCCCTTGATCCGGTGCAGAAGCCGTAAAAAAGATCTGCTGCTGACGAATAAAGTCTAATAGTGGTTGCGTCAGTTCGGCATAAAACTTAGCCATTTTGTCGTTAATCCTGTTGAAACCAGTATGCTTTGAATATTGAAAGTGTTTTTAACCCAAGTTAGATGAGCGAAGAGATCCTCAATAGCAGCGAGAAATTAAAGTAAGGGGCTTGCGTTAAAATAACACCCCACTAACCTCTCAACTAAAGTCTTCCTCCAAGATACAAGGGGCCGGAGGATGAAGGGCGTCGGCGTGGTATTGACTGGGATGTTGCATAAGTTAAGTCCATAAAAGTTTGCCGAGCTACGAAAAACAGGGCATCTTAAATTCACATGATGCTTACGCTATCGTGGAAAGCAGGGACTACAAAGGGTGATGAGAGATGGTCAATAACGGAACAGCTTATCTGCTTTGGTTGGCTTGCTTTTTTGGGTTAAGCGGCATCCAGCGGTTCTATACAGGTAAACCCGTTAGCGGTATTTTGTATCTGTTCACATTGGGGTTCTTCGGAATAGGACAACTCCTTGACCTGGTACTCATTCCGAGTATGGTGGATGAGAAAAATATTAAATATTGGGCACTGCACGGCTTGCCTTATCAAGCAGCCGCTCCTCAAGTCGTGGTTAATGTCGGTGAAGGGTATCACGCTGCGATCCAAAAACCGCCACAGTTAATGGAGATAGACCCCAAGACTGAACGCCTGGATGTTACTGTTCTCAAAGTTTGTCGAGAGCTTGGCGGTGGCACTATCAGTGATTGCGTTATTGAAACTGGAGCAGATCCCGAAGAGATCAAAACTATTATTCACTATCTCAGCGTGAACGGACTTCTCTGCGTTGATAATCGTGAAACAGATGGGGCAATTATTTACCGAGCGATCTAGCAGTGGCTATTGCTGGATTAAGTTTCTAATTGCGCTCAATAACTGTTGATCGACGTAGGGCTTCTGGAAATAGGCCGTTGCACCTAGGTCTAAGGCAATCTGCTGATGTACCTCACTGCTGCAGCTACTCAGCATCATAATCGGAACATTGGCGTACAGCGGATATTGCCGACAACATCTCAAAAAATCTAACCCATTCATCCTAGGCATTGCGACATCGCAGATCACTGCATTGATGGGAGGGGTTACTGTTTGCGCCAGATTAACCGCATCTTGCCCATCCTTTGCCTCTAGAACCGAGTAATTTGCTGACTGCAACGTCATTTTCAATGTTTCGCGTACCATCCGAGAGTCATCAATAATAAGAACAGTGCTTTGAGATGCTTGCTCATTGAGAGAAAAATGATCTGTAGACCTCCTGCTAGGCAAAATGCTCTCACGATTGATACTCGGTGCAGCGATGCTAATATTCTCTCGAAGCAACGCCATGACATCAATAACCACTGCAGATGAACCGTTCGCTAATATCGTCTGTCCTTGAACATATTGAGGGCGACTGATGGGATTATTTAAGGGTGTAATGGTGAGCTGACGACCGTTGATGAGGTGATCAATGGTCGATTCAATGGCTAACACCTGTGGCCCAAGGCGAAGGACCAATCTCAGCAGGGTTTGCCCCTGAACAGTGGTTGAAGAACTCAAGCCCCAGGCTCTGGGATCAAGCATGTCAACAATGGGATAGAGAGGGATTGATTGCCCTCGCCACTGCAGAAATTGTTGCTGTTGAACCTGAGTCACTTGCCCCATTTTGGGAATCACATTCTCTTCAATTGCGTCATAGGGAATGGTAAACACAGTGGTTTCAGCATTCCAAATGAACAGTTGAGAAGCCTCTAAACGCTCATGGTTGGGTTGAGCGAATTGATTGGGTCGAAGGCTGACAACATTCTGGGCAGGGCTGGAAGAGACGGATGCGGTCCTCGGAGGCTGAGGTTGACTAACGGGCTGAAATCTCGACTGATTTTTTGATGGAACAGGTTCTGCAGGTCGTGGCGTTGAAGAGGAGGCGAGATTGCCAAATAAATCTTCTAGAGACGGTTCATCGCTTGGAGTCGAGGGTGCCACTTGAAGCGGACGAGAGACACTGGCATTTTGGGCGGCGTTTTGGGCTGGCGGCGGTTCGACTGCATCGCTCACTGAATCACCAAGGGTCAATTTTTGGGGAATCTTTAATTCAAAGGTTGTCCCCTGTTGCGATCGCGTTTTCACGACCACAGTCCCCCCCATTGCCTGCACTTGGGTCTGCACTACGTCGAGTCCCACACCCAAACCAGATAGATCGGTGACCTGCGATCGCGTCGAAAACCCAGGGGCAAACAGCAGCGCCTGCAGCTCAGATTCGCTACTTAGGCGAGCCTCATCTGCCGATAGAAGCTGTCGGTGGACTGCCTGCTCTCGAATCTGTTCAAAATCGAGTCCCGGACCATCATCGCTGACCTCAATCACGGTGCGCCGTTCCTGCTGGTAGGCACGAAGCTGAATTTGGGCCACCTCAGACTTGCCAAGCTGCCGACGGACTTCGGTGGCTTCGATACCGTGATCAAAGGCATTTCGCAACAAATGAAGCAGCGGATCGTAGAGCTGCTCAGCCACAGCCCGTTCCACTGAGATATCGGTGCCGACCAACGTTAGTTCGGCCTGTTTCTGCTCAGCCATCGTTAATTGCTTAAACATCTGGGTGAGGCGGCGAAACAGTGGATCCAGGGAAACAACCTGTGTTTCGATCACATGATGGCGGACATCCTTGAGCAACTGGCGCTGGAGCTTGAGAGTTTGCCCTGCCTGCTGATGCTGTTGCAGAGCCTCCGTCAGTTGTCCTTCGAGTTGAGCCGCCTCTGCTGCTGTCACCCGGAACTGCTCTAAGCAAGACTGCTCCTGTTCTCGACTGGTGGCATTCTCGGCTTCTGCGCTCAACTGCTGGAGCTGCTGCAGGTGCTGTTGACAGTGATTTTGCAGCTCTTCTAGGTGTTGATTAAGCTGGCCGTGGGCTGATCGCTGCTGTTTTTGACTCGTTAAGAAGACCCCGGTTAATTGAGTGAGGCGCTCCAGTTGCGCCACAGCAACCCGAATGGTTTGCACAGTACTGACTCCTTCGCCAGAGACAATGGATAGCTGATTGGTCGGCTCGTCCCCCTCAGCTAAATACCGTAGCCCAAAAGAGGACGCTCCGCCTTGGATGCGATCGCCGGCCAGAATGGAGACCCGGCCCTGCTCAAAATCAGCCAAAGCAAATTCAGTGATTAACGGTGCCTGGTCGGGATGCCGTTCCAGCGCCTGCATCGTCACCTGGGCAATTTCCTTAAAGCCTTCTAAATCAAAGGATTCGGCAATACCCATCAAAACCTCGACCTGTTGACTCAGAAGGGTTGCCAATTGGCGGTCAGACTGCTGCAGTGCCGTCGCTAACGTTTGCAGCCGCTGTTCTACATCATCTTGAAACACTGACTGCACAACATCAATGCCCAAGGCTGTTGCGGTGGGAAGTGTGGTACCTGGATTGAAGCGATCGCCAAGCTGCTCCCGGATTTGAGCAAAGATTGCATTCGCCCGCTGCAGAACCTCAGCATCCTCTACCCTAGGATGGGTTAACTGTACAGAGACAGACAGACGGAGGCATTCATAAATCTGAAACAGCAACCCTTTCAGAGCAGCATCGACAACCGTATCAGGCTTGCACAGCGATCTAAAAATGTCTTCCAGTGAGCGGGTCACCGACACAATGGTGTCTAAATTGGCACCCACCGCAGCCCCCTTCAGCGTATGGGTGGTCCGCATCAGACTATTCATTAAAAGCAAATTATCCCGCTCGGTGAAATGGAGAAGATCCCGCTCCATCGCATCTAACCAATCCGTGGCATCCACCAAAAAGTACAGAACTGGAGAGACTTTACCCGATGCATCCTGAGCCTGGACCAAAAGCTGAGCCAGGTTTCCCCCCTCTGCCACCGTTCCCTCTGCCACCGTCCCAGTCTTACTTAAGAGAGTGGCTTGGGCTTCACGACAGCTATTGAGGGTTAACTGACCCACCTCAAGGGCGGTATCAGGGTCAGCTTGGAGAGCCGCTAGGGCCGCACGGGCAATCACCACCAGTTTGGGCAGGGCTAAGAATTCCCCAAACCCCAGTAAATTCTGCAGATGGGCCTGAATCTGCTCGCCAGCCGGGGCTGCTGATTGGCGCAAACTCGCCTCTAAGCGCTCTAGCACCTGCGGCAGCTCGGTGACACAGATCTGTTGCACTAAATCTTGATCCCGCTGGGCCATTCTAACCAGATGCCCACCATAGGCGGCACTGAGCTGTGTTTCTAAGGTGGCAAAAATGGGTTGGGCTTCCGCTAAAAACTGAGCGGCATCGGGCGGTTCAGCCTGGGTATAGGCGACCCGGAGCTGCTCTAGGCAAGCCTTGATCTGTACCAGAGCCTCTATCCATTCGGGCCGGAGGTCAGTGGCCTGATCCTGAAGGGCTTTGAGAACGCCTCGAAAGCGGTAGGCCAATATCTCAACGCTGGGTAAATGGAAGTAGGCTCCGCCACACCTCAGCAAGTGTGCTGAATGCACGAGGTGGTCGAGAATGGGGCCAGACTCTACTTCAGTTTGTAACGCCTGGAGATCTTGATCAACTTGCTGCAATAGACCAATGGCCTCTTGAAGAAATAGCTGATGCGTCTGGTCCTGGGACTCAGAATTCGGGAGCATAGGGTGAACTAGGGCGGTGAATGAATCTCTTTATGAGCATAGGGTAAGGCCATCATGGTTATTCAACAACCCTTAATATTTAAGGCGCAGAAACGGCTAATCCACCGAGAGTCTCTTGTAGACGAGCTAGCCATCCTAAACACGCTAGGAACCCTGAACCGTAGTTTCCAGCGTCTGGATCAAGTCGGATAACATCATCGATTTCTCTAGGGTCTGGGTTGTTAGCGTCAGCACACCTTGCACACTTTGGCGGGTCGAGGACATTGTTTGTGCCTGGGCAGGGATAACGTTAACAAGCTGCAGCAGCAGAACTGTCAGCTTCTCTTCATAGGCCGTTAATTGGTTGAGATGATGGCGCGTCTGCTTGGCTAATTCAGTACCCATAACAGCCTGCTCGGTCCCCATTTCCATCGCCTTCATAATCGCCTGGGTATCTTGCCCCATCTTATCCACGAGGGGTTGAAGCTGGGTCGTTGCGACCGTAATGTGCTGGGCACAGGCTAAGACCGCTTCAGTGGTATCAACGATGGCCCCTTGGTCCCCCGAACGCCCAGAGGAGATGGATAGGTTAATGGCCAGTTGGCCCATCGGTTCAGCCGCCTCATTAATCAAGTTCACAATTTGAGCGATGCTCTGGGCCACCGCCCCTAGTTCTTCAATGGCACCGCTAGAATGAGCCACCGTCTCTTGGATCTCGGTGATCACATCCACGGCTTGGTTAACGCTGGTAGAACCAGACTGCAAAGCCTGTGAAGCTCCCCGTCGTTCTTGCTCAGCTTTTTGGGCTTTTGTTGCCATTTGACGGGAGGACTCTGCGATCGCCTGCAGTTGATCGACAACGGTACCAATCGTATTTAAATGCTCTGTAGACCCCGTGGCAAGACTCTCTAAGGTTACTTTAGCCTCCTGTAAGAGTCGAGAGACGGCTGCTTGCATCCCGGCCTGTTCTTGATAAAAAGTCTGGGCTTTTTGTTCGGCTTGCTGCTTAAATTTAGCGTTGTCGAGGGCATATCCCACCTGAACGGCAATCTGGGCAAACCACCGAATTTCGAGTTCTTTCCAGTTCCGAGGGGCAGAACACTGGTGAGCCACCAATAACCCCATGAGCTGGCCCTCATGAACGATCGGAGCCACTAGATTTGCTTTGACATTCAGCTTTTCGAGCTGCTCGACATAGCAGGGGGACAGATTCGCCGCGTGGATATTATTGACAGCTCGAACCCGACCATCGGCGTACATCTCAATGTATTTCGCCTCGAAACAGGGATCGGTAATCGTTCGGCCAAAAGCTCGCAGACAGCCAGGAGCCGCTGACTCAGCAATGATGACGCCCTGATGCTCTGGATTGAGGCTGTAGACCACGACGCGATCGCAAGCCAACACCCGACGGGTTTCAATCACGGCGGCTTCTAAGATTTCGTCAGATGCAAGAGACTCATGAATCAGTTGAGTGGTCTGATCAAACGTGCTGCGCCATTGCGCTTCCAGGGCCACCATCTCCTTCAAGTCATTGCGCTCTGAAGCCGTCTGAGCCAGATCGAGGGCCAACCCAACCTGGGTTGTGAGCTGATGGAATAGATCAATCTCGGCAGGCTCCCATGCTCTAGGTTCAGAACAGTCATGGGCCACTACAAAACCAAACCGTTCGCCCTGAATCATCAAAGGCACTGCCATCATGGCCTGAATCGAGTAGGCACCAAATAGTTGCTGGTCAGCCGGACTCTCTCCTGTTTGGTAGACATCTTCAATCACACGGACGCCGCGCTCATAGGGTTCTAGATACTTAGCGATGAAGAGCGGATCGGCGATCACAGAATTGAGCATACTAGAACACCCAAGCTGAAGAGACTCGGCAATCACGCGCCGTTCTAGATTCTCATCACTCCAGTAAACAACCACACGATCGCAGGCAAGCATCTCTCGAATGCGACCCACGGCGATCTCAAGAATGTCCGCTTGCGAGCCTGATCTGCGGAGTTGCTCCACTGCAGCCGTTAGGGCTTGAGATTTTTGACTGAGCGCGTTGTGAGTGTTTTGCTCTACCTGATCCGTGGTGTCCTTGATCGCTGATCTGAGGGTGCGATTTGCCAAGCCAGCCGCGATCAGACCCACTAAAATTGCCATTGCACCCGTTCCGAGGGAGAGAATCGCTAGCAGTTCTAAATGACGACGCTGCCGCTGCTCAATTTCAGCCGGATCGAGTAGTGTTTCTTGCTGGAGCTGAGTGGTCTGTTCGTCAATGACGCTTCGCCCCGCAAAGTAAGTGGCGGTCCCGGCGAGCAATATAGGCAACATGGCGATCGCGAGGGCAAACACAGCGGGTTTAGCTTGATTTTGCCTCCCCGAAGAACGGCGGTCCTGTCGTTCTAACCGCGTCATCGGTACGCCTAGGTCTGCATTAGGCTGGGCAGGGTTTGAGTGTTTGACAAGGGCAAACGCCTTCTGCGGTGATTGACTCACAGACGACGAAGCTGCACTTCGATCTCCTGAATCGCTCTGCTCAGAATATTGCGCTGTATATTGCGCTGTATATTGCTCTGGCGCATCGGAAGATGATGCCATTGCCTCCGACGGCATCGGTGCGTTGAATGAGTCTTTTTGAGTGTGGGCCAGGGAGGGAGGAGCGGCTCCCTCTTCTAAAGGGCCTGACTCTGACTGTGCAAACGTTGCTAATAGTTGCTGGCTTGAAGGTTGCAGCTCATCGGTCGCATCAATCTCTGCTTGGGTGAGTGCGGGCCGTTCAGGAGACTCACGCATCGGGTGATTCACTTTTTTAGCCGTCATATTCACCTCTGATTGCATTTGAGTTGCTGAATTCGTTTGGATAGATGTTGGGGGTATCGCATGCTCTGGCGGGGCAGAATCGCGATCGCTGGAAAGTTCTAATAGCTCTGAAATCGCATCAAACGGCTCCCTTGTCTCTTTAGAATTCTCTGGCGGGTGATCACGATTAACCTGGCTCTCAGCATCAAGACGAACAAACTCAGAGACGTGGTCCCCGTTTCTGTTAGGAACGTTAGCAGGAAGACCATTTTGCTCATTTTGAGATCGGGGGTTCGTCATCACTCGTCCTAGAACGCTACGTTTGAATCAATGGGGGCAAAACCAGAACTTTGCATCAAATCTTGTCCCTGCTTAGTCAATAGCAACTGAGCATAGGCTTTCCCAGCGGCGGCCCCAGGGCCACTGCCTTTAAATACAACATATAGATTGTGGGTCAAGGGATACTGACGTTTATGAAACGCATTGATATTCACTTGGCGACGAGACTTGAGGCATTCTGCCTCTGATTCAGCCGGTGATTGATAGGGAGGAATGAATTGTTCAGATGAGCGGCTTAGCGCCAGGGGCTTGATTGTGCATTGAGGCACGAGTTCAGAAGCGGAGGCATAATAAATACCTCCGGGGGTATCATTCAGCTTCCGGATTGCATCGGTGGTCGTGGGTAAAAACGCGACCGCTTTACCAAAGGAAGCGCCTTGCAAAACCGTTGCTTGAAACTGATCCACGATGCTCTCTGCGGTTGAGGGGCGTGAATAGGGCTGAATGTCTAGGTTTGGCCCTCCTAGCTCTTGCCAGTTGGTCACCTCACCTTGATAGATAGATCGCAGTTGATTCAAGGTTAGTTCTGAGACAGGGAGTTGGGGATGGACCGCGATCGCAATACCACTGATCGCAACGGGAACTTGAACCAGCGCAGAACCTTGTTCTTGGGCTTGCTGACGCTGTGCCTCTGCAAGGGGATGGGCCGATTGAACAATATCTAAGTCACCATCCAATAGCATCTGCAGACTATTCCTTGCTCCAATCACCTCTGAGTTCGACTGAACATAACGGAGCTGAAATTCTCGCCGTTCCGACTGGATGACCGTATCTACAATGAGCCGAACCGCAGCCCATGCGGGGCTACCTCCATAGCGAAACAGACCGGTTGGTACCTCTTGAACCTGCGAAAATCGCTGAACCTGACGGGGGGCTTGGCGGGCAACAATCTCTGGACCTGAGCGTTTGATAAACCACCAAAGCCCTCCCCCCAATAGGCAGACAGACCACACCATCGTTGCGATCGCCAATACCATTCCCCCACGACTGGCAAAGGTATTCCGTTCTCCTTGATGCAGTTTTTCCATAGTTTGGGTAAAGGTGAATCAGAAAATTGATATCAGAAGATCACGGAACTAGACGACAGAATCCCTGCTCAGGCAACATAATTGAAAGACCATCTAAGGTTTAGAAGCTCTGAATCGGCAGGTACAGCCCTGACAAAGATCGATCTAGACATCCGTCAAAACCGATGATGTTTCGCGACTTAGAACCTAAATATAAAACTTTCACAAAAATAGAGACACTGACTCTGTCTGTTGCTACGGTCACAGTCCCCCTGCTAGTATAAGCATATAATTAAGATCACCTAACTGCAAAATATACGGCACTTTACCCCCTGACACTCTTCAAAGTTTCAGTTAAGATGGCGGCTCAGTCTTTCTTTATTGTGACTATTTATAAGTAATTTTATGGTTACTGCAGCTTGGCCCAATATCAGTACCCTGAGCACACACCTAAATAATTGTGATGACAGCCAGTTCACCGGAAGGCTGCATATTTGGGCCGGGGGCACTCAGCAGTGGCATTTATTGTTTTGTCTAGGGCGTTTACTGTGGGCCTCTGGGGGGGCGCACCCAAGACGGCGATGGCTGCGTCTGATGGCTCAACATTGTCCGCAGAAAACGATGAGCGAGTCGCAACTTCAAGGTTTAGATACTGAGCACTGTGGCGAGTATGAGTATCTGATTCACTTAGCTCGGCAAGCTGAGATTACGGGGCAACAGGCAGCGAGAGTGATTCGCGAGAACGTGACCGAAGTTCTCTTTGATATTCTTCAGCAAGAACAGTTCGGGCCTCTGAGTTTTACAAGCAGCCATCATGAGACTCCCGACGCCTCCCTCTCGCTCATTCGCGCTGATCAAATCTTGGCGCAGACCTATCAAGAGTGGCAGGCATGGAGCGGAGCCGGCTTCTCGAAAATGTCGCCCAACTTAGCACCCGTAATCCGAGATCCTAAACAGCTAGTTCAGCAGCTCTCTGCAAACACATTCCAAACCTTGGTGAAGCTGCTGGACGGTAAGCATAGTCTCAGGGATGTCGCCTGCATTACCCAACAAGATTTGCCACTCCTGGCAAAGGCTTTGAAGCTATATATCAGACGAGGATTTGTGGAGATGGTCCCGCTTCCTGATCTGCAGCAGGAACAACAAACCGAGTCCCTCGACCTCTCCATAGAGCCTGAAAATATCTCATCACAAAAGATTCCTGTCATTGCCCATGTTGATGACAATCCTCGTGAATCTCAAACGCTAAGCTCCATTCTGGCAGAGACTGACCACCACTTTGTTAGCATTCAAGATTCAATTGTGGCCTTGCCAAAACTTTTAGAATGTCAGCCAGATATTATTTTTCTAGATCTCTTTATGCCGGTAGTGAATGGGTTTGAACTCTGTTCTCAAATTCGCAAAACATCGAAATTGAAGGATACTCCCATCATTATTTTGACCAGCAATGAGGGCTTTGTTGACTGGGCGCGTGCGAAAGTTGTAGGATCTACGGCTTATTTGAAGAAACCAATGCAGGCTGAACAAATCTGGCGAGTTTTGCAGCAGCATCTACCACAGCTAAAGTTGCAGAAAGAAACCATTCTTTACTAAGGCCCGTTGAGGAACTTAGGTAGCGGTTCAGATGATTAGAGTTGCTCCCATTCTGCTCGACTGATACCTGCCTGCTTTAAAATTCTGACCAGAAGGTTTCTATTGATGTCACTCTGGTGAGGATTAGGAAGACGAATCTTTAAGCTGTCCCGGACTACATATTGATGCTTGCCACCAGAATATGGGCCTTCAAACTCACACTCTTTCAGATAGCGAATTAGTTCTTGTCGCTTAATCGGTCCAAAAGCTAGCACTAGGCAACCCCTCATGGGGAGCATTGAGATCGATGCTCGCTAGAACCGGCAATGGATGCTTCAACCTCAAGCCTAAAATAATCCAGCCTTCTAACACATCTTGAAGTTCTTCTCGGCAAGCCTCTAAAGTAGGAGAAGTAGCCCAAACTCCCTGAAAGCAAGGTATTTCACCATAGAACTCACCCTCTTCAGGCAAGAGTTCATAGGTTGCCTGGTGCATCGCTATTTGAATGTAACGAGTTAACATTGCAGAAACATCGCCAATTCAAATTTGAAGTGCAACACCTAGAAGTCTTTTCCTAAGGGACTCATAGGGATAGTCTGATGTTTACCAGAACAAAAGGACACCCCCATGAGCTACACCCAGCTTAGTA
>JBHJNL010000030.1:0-2586 GCA_050330855.1 Thermosynechococcaceae cyanobacterium
GAAGTGGCGATCGCCGAAGCAGAATTAGCCTGGCCGGACCTTCAAGTCGCCCTTCTTCTGAGCGAATCGGAATTGCCCATCTTCGAGCAAGCGGGCTGGCAAGCCCAGCTCCTATCCCAGGTCGTCACGGACCCCCATTCCTTTTATTCCCAAGTGTTGAGTTCTGCTGAGGAGGCTGCATAACCATGGCAAATACCATAGACCACGCAATTCGACTGGTTCTCTCCATTGACTTTCTCAATGCCTTTAGCAAACTGCCAAAGCAGATTCAGGGTAAAACCCAAGCCTTCATTCAAAAATTCAAGCAAAATCCCACCAGCTCTGGCATCAACTATGAAAATATCAACAACGCCAAGGATGCCAACCTCAAATCTGTCCGTGTAGACCTCACCTACCGCGCCATCATTCGCAAGCCAGACAGTGGTAATTCTTACCTTCTGCTCTGGGTCGATAAGCATGACGAGGCCTATGACTGGGCACAGAAAAAAGTCTGCAAAATCAACCCCGAATCCGGTGCTCTCCAACTCATCGACGTGGAAGCGGCTGCAACCCTAGAAAGTGAGCTAACCCGCCGCCAAACGCTCCAGGCCAAAGGACGCTTTGACGGCATCCATGACCGCTACCTCCTCCGTCTCGGCGTCCCTGAGGAACTCCTCGGTGCGATGCGAGCGGTGATCACGGACAATGACGTGGACCAGCTCATCGACAAGCTGCCTGAAGAAGCGGCTGATGCCATCCTGGCGCTCGCCTCGGGGTATTCCATCAATGACATCCTCGACCAGCAGGCCAAGTCCAGTGAGCAGGCCGTCGATACCGAAGACCTAGACCAGGCCTTGGAGCTGGCAGACAGTAAGCGCCGCTTCCACGTTGTCACCGATGATGATGAACTGCTGGCCATGCTAGCGGCTCCCCTAGAACAGTGGCGGGTATTCTTACATCCCAGCCAGCGTCGCCTAGTGCAGCGCCATTGGAACGGGCCGGTACGAGTGCTGGGGGGAGCCGGGACAGGTAAAACCGTGGTGGCCATGCACCGGGCAAAGTGGCTCGCGGAGCAGGTGTTTACCGCTCCCACAGACCGAATTCTATTCACTACCTATACCAAGAACTTGGCGATCGACATCGAAGCCAATCTGCGTGAAATCTGCTCACCTGAGACCATGCGTCGCATCAAGGTGGAGAACCTGGATAGCTGGGTCGTAAACTTCTTCAAAACAGAGGGGGTGCCTCTCAACATTGTCTTTGACGATGCCCTAGATGAGCTGTGGGACAGTGCCTACACCGTGGAAGATGAGGGCTATGCCTTAGCCTTCTACAAGGATGAATGGAAGCAGGTTATTCAGCCACAGAATGTCACGAACCTCCAGGGCTATATCAAAGCCTCCAGAATCGGACGAGGCACTCGACTCAATCGCATCAAGCGAGCTGCAATCTGGCCTGTGTTTGAGGAATTCAGCTCCCTCCTGAAACAGAAAGGCTGGAAAGAGCGAGAAGAGGCCATGCACAATGCCCATAGCTTGCTGCAAAATCGCTCCGAGTCATTGCCCTATAGAGCCGTCATCGTCGATGAGGCCCAGGATATGGGCATGGCTGCTTTTAAGCTGATTCGGGCGATCGTTCCTCCCTCTGAAACAGGTGACGATCTGTTTATCGTGGGCGACCCCCACCAACGAATCTATGGCCGGAAAGTCGTTCTAGGCCAATGCGGCATCGAAGTTCGAGGCCGGTCTAGCAAGCTGCGCCTCAACTACCGCACGACCGACGAAACTCGCCGCTGGGCCACCGCAGTCTTGTCCGGGATGGATGTGGATGACCTAGACGGAGGGCAAGATGGCCTCCAAGACTATCGTTCGCTGATGCATGGTGAAGACCCAATCATTTCAGGATTCGAGCACTTCCAGCAGGAACTGGATTACATCGCCGCCTATCTCCAGGCATGTTCTCCAGAACTGCAAGCCAATATTTGCGTAGTGGTTCGCTCCCATCATTTTCTCCAGACGTATCGTTCTAGCCTGGAGGGTAAGGGCTTAACTGTGCAAGAGATTAAACGCAGTGCAGCAGACAACCCATCAACCCCAGGAGTTCGCATTGCCACAATGCATCGAGTGAAAGGGCTGCAATTTGAGGATGTCATACTTGCAGGAGTAGATAGTCAATCTATTCCTCCCCCGAAGCTTGTCAATGAAGCAGCTGATAATGCTGCGAAAGCCGCCCTCCTAGATTCTGAGCGTTCCTTGATACATGTCGCTGCGACTAGAGCCAAGAAGGGGGTTCTGGTCACCTATCATGGTCAACCTTGTGCTTTGCTACCTGGCCATGTTGATGCTTAGAGCACTGGGGTAGACACAATTTTTGACGACTCGCTTTCAATGAACAGCGATCGCCATCCCGACCCAACCTTTCGACGCTGCCAGCGATTGTTGTTAATGGTGCATGAGCTGCATAAGCTGGGCTTGCCAGATAACAATAGTGCCGACATTCCGCAGGTTCGCCTCAGCCCTAACCAATTTCCGTTATCCTGGCCTATTGAGGAATATTTTTTCGGCAGCAAATAGAAACTTATCTCAATAAGGTTCAAAAAATGAAATC
>JBHJNL010000031.1:0-34598 GCA_050330855.1 Thermosynechococcaceae cyanobacterium
CTTAAAGCGGGACACCTTGGTCTGGGTCTTATCTAACGAAAATGGCTGAAGCGCTTACTCTATCAGGCAAAAGCTAAAATCTATGCGGGGCAAGCTGTCCCGCCTTAAGTTGGTACCCATCAAAGCTATACGAATTGAGTTCTGGAGGCTCTCTAAAAACGCATTGCAAGAGAGATAGCCAAGCTTTTGTCGAAAGAGTATCTTCGGAACAAGCAAGATTTACCTATATTTTCGCTCTGGAGAATTTATTATTTCTACTGTTAATCAGTTCCAATAAATCAGGAGGCTTCATGGTGGATTGTGGTGACATTTCTGCTATTATTTACCTGATCAACGACACCAGATCAAACCCCTTCCAGATCTCTAAAAAAGATAGTAGCAATCATCATGTCAAAGGTATCCACGTGAAGTTCCTGTGGTAGGCGAATATTAGTGATGTGACCATAGGCTATAGCCGCTGTACGATCAAAACCCAAGAGACGATCTTCAAAAGTCTTAGCGCACAAAATCTTGGAAGCAAACCGCAAGATTAGCCCTTCGCTTACCTATCGGCAATCGACCAATGCCATCGTAAACTTCAGCCACAGTAGTGATAGCCGTAACAGCTAACTCTCCCTGTTCTTGAGCGTTTAGCCAGTCCAGAACTTGCACTTAGGGAGAAGGCTTCATCAATTCAGGTACAACATTACTCGTGAGGCGTCAGCCTGTTGATAAAAAGCGGCGTTCTCTCAGGCACTCCACGACAGGCTGATTGAGATCGGCTAATTCAATCAAATAGCCTGACAGCAAAGGTTTGCAAGGGAGTCGGCAAAACACAAAACATGCTAAAATATAGAACATAATCTGCGGATTAAATAGCCTGCAGCTCTAGGTAGCTGCGTTTTAAAGATTTTTGTTGTCTGAGCAGCAAAGATCTCATTTTTTTGGAGTTTTCCCTATGGCCATAGAGTCACCCCAGGATCGCATCATCTCCATTGATTTACGAGATGAAATGTCGCGGTCCTATCTTGAATACGCCATGAGCGTGATTGTGGGGCGAGCGCTCCCCGATGCGCGAGACGGTCTCAAGCCGGTGCATCGTCGCATTCTCTTCGCCATGCATGAGCTAGGACTGACTCCCGAACGTCCGTTTCGTAAATGCGCCCGTGTGGTGGGGGAAGTGCTGGGTAAATACCATCCCCACGGCGATACTGCGGTGTATGACGCCCTCGTGCGGATGGCCCAAGATTTTTCGATGCGGATGCCGCTGATTAATGGTCACGGCAACTTTGGTTCGATTGACAACGATCCGCCTGCGGCGATGCGATATACCGAATGTCGACTGCAGGCGCTGAGTAGCGACTCTCTGATTCAAGATATTGATCAAGATACCGTTGACTTTGCCGATAACTTCGATGGGTCACAGCAGGAGCCAGTTGTCCTGCCTTCGCGCCTGCCGCAGCTCTTAATCAACGGCTCGTCTGGGATTGCGGTGGGGATGGCGACTAATATTCCGCCCCATAATCTGGGTGAAGTTGTCGATGGTTTGGTGGCGCTCATTCATGACCCTGAACTGACCGATACCGATTTAATGCGCTATATTCCGGGGCCTGACTTCCCAACGGGGGGCCTGATTCTCGGCACCACTAGCATTCGGGAAGCCTACACCACAGGACGTGGCTCGATCACGATGCGGGGTGTAGCTTCGATTGAAACTCTGGAGCAGCGGGGTAGGCCGGATCGTGAGGCGATTATTATTACTGAATTGCCCTATCAGACTAATAAGGCGGCGCTGATTGAGCGCATTGCTGAGATGGTCAATGAGAAGCGGCTAGAGGGTATTTCTGATATTCGAGATGAAAGCGATCGCGATGGGATGCGTGTGGTGATCGAGTTGAGGCGAGATGCCTATCCGCAGGTGGTGCTCAATAATCTCTATAAGCAGACGCCTATTCAGACGAACTTCGGGGCCAATATGCTGGCTCTGGTGGAGAACGATCCGCAACTGCTGAGTTTGAAGAAGTTCCTCACCGTCTTCTTGGAGTTCCGGGAAGAAACAGTGATGCGCCGCACTCGCTTTGCTCTGCGGAAGGCTCAAGAGCGCGATCATTTGCTTCAAGGGCTATTGATTGCTCTGGACAACCTAGATGCTGTGATTCAGTTGATTCGACAGGCGGCAGATTCTGCAATCGCCCGTCAGGGCTTAATGGATGACTTTGGTCTCTCCGAGCCTCAATCTGACGCGATTCTGCAAATGCAGCTCCGTCGCTTGACCGCGTTAGAAGCAGAGAAAATTCACCGCGAACACGATGACCTGCAGGTCAAGATCGCAGACTGTGAAGATATTCTCAACCGACGAGAACGACGGTTAGAGATTATCGAAACCGAAGTGACCGATCTGAAGACCAAGTTCGCCACCCCGCGCCGGACTCAGCTTGTGTTTGGGGCCGGTGGTCAGCTTGATGACATGGACCTCATTGCCAACGAGCAATCGGTCATTTTGGTCACCGAGCAGGGCTACATCAAGCGGATGGCAACCAACACCTTTGAAGCTCAGAGTCGGGCCACTCGTGGTCGAGCGGGGGCACGGATCAAGGAGAACGATGCCGTTGAGCATTTCTTTGCCTGCTGTGATCACGACAGTATTCTTTTGTTTAGCGATCGCGGCGTGGTTTACTGTGTCCACGCCTATCAGATTCCGGTGGTGTCTCGGACAGCGCGAGGGGTGCCGATCGTACAGTTACTGCCCATCCCCCGTAATGAACGGATTACCTCAGTGGTGCCTGTCAGCGAATTCAGTGAAGACGAATTTTTGGTAATGATGACCTCTGGGGGGTACATCAAGAAAACTGCACTGTCTGCCTTTGCCAACATTCGCTCCAATGGTTTAATCGCCATTTCACTTGAAGAAGGCGATCAATTACGCTGGGTCCGTAGTGCTCGCGTTGATGACAGCATTGTGATTGGATCACGGCTCGGTATGGCGATTCACTTCCGGGCCGACCATCAACAGCTTCGCCCGTTAGGGAGAGCCACCCGAGGGGTGCGATCGATGAACTTGCGGGATGGAGATGAACTGATCGGCATTGATGTTTTGCCCAGTGCCGTCATTGCCGGACTCACCGAGTCGGGGGATGAGCCAGACCTCGATGACGCCATTGAAGAAGAGGTACCCGAAACACCTGGCCCTTGGATTTTAGTGATCACCACCAACGGGTATGGCAAGCGGGTGCCGGTTGAGCAGTTCCGGCTTCAAAATCGAGCGGGTAAAGGATTGATTGCCACTAAATTTAAGCCTAAAAAAGCAAAGCAGAAGCAAGATCAGCTTGCGACTCTACGGGTGGTTAATGCAGAAGATGAACTGATGCTGGTCACCAGTCGAGGCGTGATTATTCGTCAATCTGCGATCGATATTTCGTCTCAATCTCGCTCTGCGACGGGGGTCAGGGTCCAACGCCTTGATGAAGATGACTTTATCGCTGCGGTTGCGTTGGTGCCGCCAGATGATGAGGAAGAAGGGGAAGACGTTGATGGTAGTGACGTTGAAGTATCGGTTGTTGAAGAAGGATAATCAGTGATGGGTAATGGCAGTTCGTAAACCTACTACCTACCACCAGTGTTTTTAAGTCTTCTGTCCACCCCTCAAGTTAAGGATGACCATGCGTCGCGATCGCATCTTTGCCATTGCTCTGATCACACTGTGCCTCATCTCTGCCTTCGGCAACTGGCTAGGGGGCAGTCTGAATAGCTCCTCCAGCGGTCTATCGAACGCATTGCCTGCTGAAGTGGCTGTCTTTGATATCTACGGTGGTATTAGCGATAGCGCTCCGAGTGGTCCCTTTGGCAGCAGTAGCGGCGTTAGCTCCAACGCCGTCATCGCTGGCATTCGAGAAGCGCGTGAAGATGGTGTTAAAGCCATCTTGCTTCGCATTAACAGCCCTGGCGGCACCGCTGCCGCCTCACAGGCAATTTATGACGAACTCATGCGGGCGCGCAAAGAAACAGACATCAAAATAGTCGCAACCCTAGGGGATGTTGCCGCTTCCGGCGGCTACTTTGTTGCCAGCGCAGCCGACCACATCGTCGCCAACCCCACCACAGTCACCGGTTCCATTGGCGTCATTATTCGTACTCAGAACCTTTCCTCGCTGCTCGATAAAGTGGGCGTCGAGAATAAAACCTTTCAAAGCGGTCAGTACAAAGACATCCTGTCACCCTATCGCGACCCTAAACCGGGCGAAACAGAGATTCTGCAGGGCATTGTCACCGAATCCTATGAGCAGTTTCTCAAGTCCATTGTCGAAGGCCGTCAGATGCCACTCGAAAAGCTCAAGCCCCTAGCCGATGGCCGCATCTTCACCGGTATTCAGGCCCAAAAAGTCGGCTTAGCCGACTCGCTTGGCAACTATGCTGACGCCCTCAATAAAGTGGCTAAACTCGCCAAAATAAAAGGAGAACCTCGGGTAAAACCTTATGGCAAAGGCAGCGGCGTTCTACAACAGCTTTTAAGCAACTCCCTATCGACCTCTCTTGAACAGTGGATTCCTGGCTATCAGCAGCAGGCTCAGTTTGCGCGCTGGCAGAAGGTGCCCCTTGCCCTGATGGAGTGATGCTATGCTGAACACTTTTTACAGCACTATTTTCAAGCCAGGGGAAGTCCCCCTCACCCCATCGATAAGCGTCAGCATTGGCTTGTTGACACTCTTAGTCCTTACCCTCAATACGGCAGGGGCGGCTCATTTCGGCATCTTTGGAGTTGTGCTGCTGCTGCTGATCTTCTTTGGAGCGGGTCTGTTGGGCTGCTTCTGGCTGTCTGCCGCTGTGCATTTCTGCGCCCAGTTCCTTGGGGGGCAGGGCACCAGCAGCCAGACGTTTCAAGCCGTCATTCGAGGCGGATGGCCCCTGCTGCTGTCAGGTCCAGCCATCTCGCTCACTAAGCTCTCGCACCCCCTAGGGAGTCTATTCACGCTGGCCCTGATGCTGGGTGCATTGATTACCGTAACTGGCTCGGTGCGTCAAGTTCATCAAACAAGTTGGACTATAGCGACCGTAAGTCTAGCCCTAACCCTCGGATGCTCTGCCCTCGCTCTATTCGGCCTTATTGTGTGGCCCTTAATGCTAATCGGGGGACTATGAATCGCTTACAAAACTCAAGGCTTCCCAACAAAGCACAATAGTCTTGTTGTAAAACTTCAAGCCAGATCGATTTTTCTTAGAAAATTTGGGTGCATTCACCGACGTTTTCTCATTCTTTTCCGGGAAAAATTAAATAGAATGAAACCGTTCGCAGTACTGGACTTGAATTATGTTTTCTGAGCCTACTTCCGCTATCTTTTGGGCAACCCTCGCCGTCGAGTTTTGCGTTGCCTTTGGCCTTATTACTTATCTAGTAAAACAAGAAAAGCACCAAGATAATCTATAAAAAATCTAAAGTAATCTCTCTAAATGGCTAAGCAGGGCAGGGGGTCTGCCCGTATGTAAAGCCAGAACGGTTTGATCCGATCTCGAAGCCTGCGGGTGAGTGGGGTCTATCAAGCCGCTCATTGGTCGTCCTGATCATTATGCTTCGGTTGAACAATCGCCGAATCTTGATCTGTTGAGCCACTGACCCACGAGCAAATTACCGTTGCCTTGGTGGTGTCCCCCCAAAAAACAAAATGGCTCAAGCTTTGTGCTGTGCGATCGCAACATTCAAAAGCTCCCCAAAGGCATCAAGCTGATCGTGATCTGGGGTGTAGTAGAGGTTTGTGTTACCTCGGTCCGTATCTTCCCAGAAGTCGGGCTGAGATTGACGGATGCGATCGCACGTTCTTTCAATGGCCTGTGCGAATCGATCTTTGCCCAAGATTTTTAAATCATCCAAAATATCAATCACGATGCGGTGAGCAAAATCCCGCTGTTCAGCCTTGAGATAAAAAAGCGCCAGCCCAATCTGCAGCGTCCTCACCCCGCTGTTGAGGTGGGGCTGCTCAGGATTCTCTTCATCAACCTCTGGTGGGCTATCCACCTGCAACATTTCATCCAGCAAGCGAGCCTGAATCTCTAGAGGCCAGCTCTGCTGATAAGCCAAAATCAGAATCTTCTTCATCTCAGCGGCAATCACATCCACAATGAAGTACATTGCAGAACTGTCGCTGCCATAGCGATAAGCTTCATTGCCATAGCGGCGCAGATAAATAAAGCTATCTTGGGCCTGCTGCAGCTTGTTGCTGCCGATCAAGCTAGTAATAAAGGTTCGGTAGTGAAAGGCAAGATTATATAAATTACGAGCCTCATTATGTTTGACGCCATGCTTGAGGGCAAAGCGGCACAGCGTGTTAAACCGAACAATCAGCACATCTAGCAGCCGATCATCATTGATCGCCAAAGCCTTGAGGCCAATCTTGCTCATCTCAGAGACGCAAAGTGACGCGAGATCAAACTCAGCCTCTTCTAGCAAATGAACATAGGCATTACCGAGTAATCGGAAGCATTTTTGCTCATAAAAAGTGCGGCTGTGCTCCATGCTATCGAACTGATCCACCATCGTCTTAAACGAAATATCGGAGCGAATGGCAGGGCCTACCTTAAAGAAATCAGGATGCACCTTTGGCTTTAGACAAATAAACTCCCGCAGCAGCCAGCTCACATCTTGAATAATTTCAGCCTTTAGTTCTTTAAAGGTGACGTATTCCAGCAAATTATCGATCTGGTTCAAAGACTCTAAAAGTTGGTGCTGATAGTTCTCTCGATAGGCTTCCACCTGCAGTAAGCGACGGGCAGGGTACTCCGTGAGCCGCCGTACACTTCGGTAGTGGGTTCGGACGACCTTCTTAATCACGGTGAGGGGCTGAATACTCTTGAGAACGTAGAAAATATATGAAAACGAAACAACAATCGACAGCGGCAGAAAAAAGTAGAGATTGAGAATTGCGCTGGCGGTGCAGTCTAAACCAAACTCTTGATGGAACTTGACCCACAGGGCATGGGCACCCCCCAGGATCAAAAACCAAATGTAGAATAAGCTGACCCAATCTTGAATGTAGAGTTCGGCAATTTTAGGAATATTCTGAGACGCAATCGAAATTGCAATCACCAGCGTTCCCAACGTTAGCCCGATCAAAGATAGCCAGACTTCAGGGGCAAACCCAATATCGATAGCAAGGGTATTAACCTGATAGAACTCAACAAAGAGACGATCTACCGTAAAGATGCTTCCCAGAACGCAGAGAAGGGAAATCAGGCCACGATGTCGAGAGCCAAAGGTGACCAGTCGATGGAGCTGAGCGAGAGCCTTGAGATTCACGGGTGACCCTTTAAAAAACTATCCGCTCCCAACCGTTGCATTGTAGTAACACTACAGTAGCTTGTTGGGAGCGGTCTAGCGGGTCTTCAGATTGAGACCTGACTGCCGGGAGAACCCCGAACCATACTGGCGAACCAGCAGATTATTTAGAGAACAGTCCCGGCACACAGCCGGCCAGAGTCGATCTGATGACCCAGTTTAGTACTACCTTCTATCATGGGCATCACCTCCTATAGGTTGAATAATTCATTGGCATAAACGACACCCTAAAGTGCATAGGCAATAACATAACATACCTGCATTGGGGATGCAGCTCAGGCATTTTGTGCCGCAAGCCAAGCTAGCGTTTGGGGTTGGCAATCCGGTGCAATAATACAAACACTCAAAGAACAAGACCTGCATTTTTGAGAAGAGAAGCCCCCTTAGACATTAGTCGCGATTGATCCCCTCTCCTCGTGCCAAAAGTTGCTGCTACTTTCAAAATTCAGGGCCAACGTTATGCTCCCAGGCTCTAGGGAAAGTGGAACTGTACGGTGACTTGCATCTCAACGATATTTCAAGCGATTAGCGCTGTGGCTATTGGAAGAGGAGCGCCCTGAGGGCAAGGAAGCGTCACATCCAAAATCGCCTTGGTGGCAGGTGATGTGTTTAACCGGCGTGGATTACTTCTCGACGCTGGGATGCCAACCCGGTATTGCAGCTCTAGCTGCGGGTGCCCTTTCACCTATTGCGACCTTGATTTTGGTCCTGCTGACTCTGTTCGGAGCCTTACCTATTTATCGGAGAGTTGCGATCGCAAGTCCCCATGGTGAAGGCTCCATAGCGATGCTTGAGCACCTGCTTGACTGGTGGCAGGGCAAGCTGTTTGTGCTGTGCTTACTGGGGTTTGTCGCCACTGATTTTATTATCACGATTACCCTGTCTGCTGCCGATGCCACTGCCCATATTGTTGAAAATCCTCTCGTTCCTAATTTTCTAGATGGTCAAGTGATTGGAATCACGATGCTCTTGGTCGTTTTACTGGGGGCGGTCTTTCTGAGGGGATTCAGCGAGGCGATCGGGCTTGCTGTATTGCTGGTGATCACCTACTTATTCCTGAATCTCGTCACCCTTGCCGTCGGCTTTCAGCAGATTATCCTGCACCCTGAGGTGATTGGCACTTGGCGCAGCGCTTTGTTTGCCGAACACCACAATCCCTTGGTGCTTTTAGGTATTTCAGCTCTTCTGTTCCCGAAGCTGGCCTTGGGACTGTCGGGGTTTGAAACAGGGGTAGCGGTCATGCCCCTGATCCAGGGTCGCGACGCCCAAGGAAAAGACAGTGCCAAAACGCAGGTTCGCAACACCCATAAGCTCTTGACGGTGGCAGCGGTGATTATGAGCTGCTTCTTGATCCTGAGTAGCTTGGTGACGACGTTGCTGATTCCAGCGGCAGAGTTTCAGGCTGGGGGCAAAGCCAACGGACGGGCGCTCGCCTATCTGGCGCATTTGTATCTCGGAGATGGCTTCGGGACGCTCTATGACCTGAGCACCATTTTTATTTTGTGGTTTGCAGGGGCCTCTGCCATGGCGGGGCTGCTCAATATTGTCCCCCGCTATCTGCCTCGCTATGGCATGGCTCCGCATTGGGCACGCAAAAGCCGCCCGCTGGCGCTGGTATACACCGCCATTGCCTTAGTCGTGACCCTTGTGTTTAAGGCGAATGTAGAGGCCCAAGGAGGGGCCTACGCGACGGGAGTTTTGGTCTTGATGAGTTCGGCATCGTTTGCGGTCACCCTTGGTGCCCATCGGCGGCAGTCTCTCGGCGGAGTACTATTCTCTTTGGCATCATTACACTCTTGTTTGCCTACACCACCATTGCCAACGTTTTTGAACGGCCCGATGGCGTTAAGATCGCGGCTTTCTTTATCGGGACGATTATTGTCACGTCCCTGATGTCTCGAATTTGGCGGTCTACAGAGATTCGAGCTGAGAGTATTGCCTTAGACGCCAAGGCGCAACAGTTCATCTCTGCAGAAAGTGACCACACCATTCGCTTAATTGCCCATCGCAGTCGGGGTCGAAATTCTATAGAGGCTCCTCATTTAGAGTATTTTCACAAGGAATCAAGAGGTTCGGGGAGACAACCACATTCCCAGTACAGACCCGATTTTATTCCTAGAAATTCAAATTTCTGATGCCTCTGACTTCTTCGAAAAAATTCAAGTCGAAGGGGTTCAAATGGGTCATTATCGAATCCTCAGAGCGAAAAGTGCAGCAGTGCCCAATGCGATCGCAGCCATTTTGCTACAGATCCGCGATCAAACCGGGAAACTGCCCCATGCCTACTTCGGTTGGTCAGAGGGCAATCCGGTGCAATATCTAATGCGGTACTTGCTCTTTGGTGAAGGAGATACGGCGGTGGTGACCCGTGAAGTGCTGCGGCGGGCCGAACACGAGCCTGAACAGCGCCCCGTGATTCACGTCGGGGGGTGACCGGCGAAGAGACTCAGTGAAATATCCCCATCACTAGCTTCCCCCCAAGCCTAAAGACAACGGCAGCATCAATTAAATTGCCAATGTCCCAGGGGCATACAGTCCCGATGATAAGGCGCTATCAATGAAGGAATGTGCGCCAATCACGGTGTTGGCTGGAATGACGGCTTGAGAGCCAAGACGGGTGCGATCGCAAATCAAACAAGGCCCAGTCAGCTTCGCACCTGGATCCACCGTTGCAGAATTTGCCACCCAAACCGTAGGAGATTGCTCCATCGCAAATGCTGAAAAGTCATGGGGCATCTTGCCCGTTAGCATATCGAGCTGCCCTTGCACATACTTGGCCGGCGTGCCTAAATCCATCCAATAGCCATCCCAAATAAACCCTGTGACTTGTTTTTGCTGTGCCAATAGGTCCGGGAATACCGTCCGCTCAAAACTGAGGGGCTGGTTATCAGGATACTGGGCAAAAATTTCAGGGTTCAAAATATAAGTCCCTGCATTGACTGTATCAATGCCAAGTTGCGCCGCTTCTTCCGCCGTTGGCTTTTCTCGAAATGCCACCACACAACCATCCTCAGCCAGCTCCACCAATCCGAAAGCGGTCGGGTCTTTTACCCGCGTTAACGTCAACGTCGCCAGGGCCTGAGTGTGCTGGTGGGCCTCAATCAGAGCCGCCAAATCTAAATCCGTCAAAATATCCGCATTAAAGACAATGAGGGGTTCGCCCGTGTAGTAGGGTTCCGCCAGCTTCATCGCCCCTGCCGTATCTAAAGCCGTTTCCTCCACCACATAGCGAATTTTGACTCCGAAGGCATCCCCGTCACCAAAATAAGCTTGGATCTGATCGGCTTGATAGCGCACATTCATGAGAATATCTGTAATTCCAGCCTGTTGACAGCGCTCCACCATCCAACTGAGAAAAGGCCGATCTAAAAGGGGCAGCATAGGCTTGGGTGAGCCAAAGGTTAACGGCTGTAGCCGAGTTCCTTTACCGCCAGCGATGATCACAGCTTGCATGGGTCTATGTCCTATAGGGATTGCATTTCAGAATCTAACGAGTTCATCTCGTTTTCTATTAGAGTGAATCATACCGTCATCGTCCAGGGAACTGGAACCACTTGCCCACGTCACCATAGCCACCGCCCCAACATCAACGGCGGGAGAGGAGTTAGCAACATCAATGGGGTCTAAATCATCAGGGTCGGGGCCGCAACAACGCAAGCCAAAACCAGGTCAAAAACCGTCGCGCAGCGCATCCCCTCCATCTCGCATTGGTGCCACGATGCGGCTCCTGACCTGGGGGCTTACCTTCGCCGTTGTAACGACCCTATCGGCAGGGATTGGCGCGACCGTTGCTTTGGTTGCCCCTCTCCGATTTATCCCAGGGCTATCCCATGACGGAGCTGTTCCCATTGCCGACTTATTTCGCACCGGGATCCACGGGTTATCTCGTCCGGTTAATATTCTCGTCATGGGTGTTGATGTCAATTTAGAAGATAAAAATGAAGATGGTACACTAGATCCCTTCAAAAGCCGTAGTGACACGATGCTTTTGGCCCGCCTCGATCCCGAGGCAAAGCAGGTGAGCATCCTTTCTATTCCCCGCGATACTCGTGTCAGAATCCCCGATGTGGGCGTCACTAAAATCAATGCGGCGAACTATGAGGGAGGAGCCAACCTTGCCAGTGAAGTCGTCAGCGAGACCCTCAATGATGTCCCCGTTGATCGCTATGTGCGCGTGAGTACAGGGGCCTTTCGAGAACTCGTTGATGCGGTGGGTGGAGTCGAAGTCTTTGTGCCCCAGCGCATGAAATACGAAGATAAGACTCAGGGCTTGAGTATTGACTTAGAACCGGGCCTGCAGCGACTTAATGGTGAGCAAGCCGAGGGGTTTACCCGCTTTCGCAAAGATGATTTAGGGGATATTGGCCGTGCTCAGCGACAGCAAACGTTGATCAAGGCACTCCAAAAGGAATTAGCAAACCCCCTCACCCTGACGAAGCTGCCCCAGGTTCTTGAGGTCATCCAAAAGAATGTAGACACCGATCTGAGCGTTGGAGAAATGCTGGCGCTCATGCAGTTTAGCCTGCAGATCAAGCCTGAGCAGTTGCGTATGGTACTGCTGCCCGGACGATTTAGCCAGCCAGAAGAGTACGAGTTGAGCTACTGGATCATGAATGACGCGGATAAGGATAAGGTCATGCAGTCCTATTTTGGGGTTTTCCCCGATTCGGAACAAGCTCAGATTGCTCAGAGCAATACCTCCTCTGTCGATAACGTCCGCATCGCGATTCAAAATGCATCCGGCGATCCTGAAGGCGGCAGCAAGATGTTGAAATACCTCAACGATCAGGGGTTCTATCGAGTGTCTATTGCCAAAGAATGGCCCCAAATTTTATCGAAGACCCAGGTGATTCCCCAGTGGGGCGATCTAGACGCAGCCAAGGCAGTGCAGCCCCTTGTTGACGAAAGTGAGTTAGCCGTGGATTCGACCGGGGATTTGCGGTCAGACTTGACCATCCGTGTTGGCAAGGGTTGGCTATCGTCCCAGCAAGCACAGCTTCTCGAATAATCTGATGTTCACGACCGAGTCTCAAGAGACCGCCGTACCGTGTTCGGACGGGATCTTTTCCCTGCGTCGTCTGAAGCATTGTGACATTGGATTGTCGGAAAACCTTGCCAAAAGGTGCGGGTTATCGCTAGGATAAGATTCGCGTTCCTCAGTAGCTCAGTGGTAGAGCGGTCGGCTGTTAACCGATTGGTCGTAGGTTCGAATCCTACCTGGGGAGTTTTATCAAAATTAAGACGCTGTGATCATTTATTGCGTCACTGCACCCACCGGAATTTCAGACGGCTCTAGGCCCAGAAATGCCTCGATCCGTTGGGCCAGATCTTGCTGCATGGCTCGATCTGTACTGGCAGAGCGCGTGAGTAAGAGGACTTGTCCCGATTTGAGGACCAAGTTGACCCGAAAGAACTGCGCTCCCATAACGCTGTAAGCCTCTACGTTGACGTTTGCAACTTGCTGAATGCTTTGCTGTTTAATCCTGTGCTTAAACCAGTTTTGCTGACGCAGGGTCATTAACCCGTTGATCTTATTCAATGAACAGGTTTCGGTGGGACTGAGTGTTGCCACAAGGGCTGAGACCGCGATGCAGACACCTCCAAACAAATCCATCGGAGACTCAAAGGACAGCACGACGAAAAAACCGAAGGCTGCAGTCCCCAACCCTAATAGCCAAAGCCCCATAAGTTTTTCCTGGAGGACTAGAATATCAGGGGAATCTTGAATAATTTTCATGGTGTTCCTAGCGGAGGTAACGTAACGGTACGTGTAGACCTAGTATTGACGCTTATTGTTGTGGATTGACTGTCTGCTGGCATATTTTAGACAATTTAATCTTTGCGGTCATCAGGCTCTACTGCCGTTCATTACAATGGAAATCAGCGACTATTGGCCCTCAGTCCGAAAAGATCGCCCCAATACTGCCAGATTGCGAGACGCTAGTATGGCGATAGAGAGTAACCATCCGTTCGTTTTAAGGAAATTTAGACTAAATGCTAGGCAACCCCCGCCCATAGGGAAGAATAATGAAAGAGGAAGCAGCACCCTTCGATGTATTGCTGACCACATGAGATATTCTCAATGAGCTACTGCTTAAATCCAGCTTGCACCAATCCGAATAATCCCCCTGAGCGAGAGGACTGTCAGGCCTGTGGCACTCAGCTATTGTTGCGCGATCGCTATCGTTCAACCCGAATTCTAGGGCGAGGTGGATTTGCTACGACGTTTCTCGCCACCGACGAGAGTTTGCCGGGGGAACCCACCTGCGTCATTAAGCAGCTCCGGCCAGTGCTGACGGCTGAACACATTTTAGAAATGTCACGGGAGTTATTTCAAAGAGAGGCCACCACCCTCGGCAAAATTGGTAATCACCCGCACCTGCCCCGCCTACTGGACTACTTTGAATTGGGTAATGACTTTTATCTGGTTCAGGAGTACGTCAGTGGCGCAACGCTGCAGCAAGATGTGCGCCGGTCTGGCCCCTTTGATGAAGGGCGCGTCAAAACAGTACTCACTGAAGTCTTGCCTTTGTTGGACTATCTACACCAGCAAAAGGTCATTCATCGCGACGTCAAGCCTGCCAATATTATTCAGCGCACGATTGATAGCAAGTTTGTTTTGATTGACTTTGGGGCGGTGAAAGACCAAGTCAGTCAATCCGTCTTAGCGAATGCTTCAGCAGATGATACCTTTACCACCTTTGCCGTCGGCACTCCTGGATTTGCACCACCGGAGCAGATGGCGATGCGTCCGGTGTACGCCAGCGATATTTATAGCCTGGGGGTGACTTGTCTGTACCTATTGACGGGCAAGTCACCCAAAGACCTCAACTATGACCCTACGACGGGGGAATTGAGCTGGCAAGACTTAGTGAGTTTGACGCCTGGGTTTAAGACGGTACTCACCACAATGATGGCGGTGTCTTTGCGCGATCGCTACCAGTCAGCCAAGCATGTATTGCAGGCACTGGAGCGGATGAACCAGCCTGTACCAACGCGGCCCAGCTTGTCTACTGCACCTACCGCCCAACGATCGCCATTGCAGGCTCCTCCGTCCATGACGGCTCCGCGCAATCAGCGCAATCTGGGTACACCACCTCAACGCGGAGCGATTACCCAAGGTCGAGATCGCTCTGATTCTCCGTCGGCTCGCAGAGCGTCTCAGATTAGATCGCAGCAGCGACGCTTAAATGATCCCCTCAGTGAGTCCTTTGGCACCCTTTCTCAAGGCAGCAGTGCTCGCCGACGCAGCTCCTCTGAGCCTGAGAAGTCCCAAGAGTCTGGACGGTCAAAAGCCAAGGTCACGCCCAATGGTCTAAAGCATGCCTACAGTCGTGGGCAAAAAGATTTTAGCAATCGCGATCTTAGAGATCTTGACCTGCGTAAGTTTGCGCTTCCTAATATTAGTTTTCATGAGGCCAAGTTACAGGGTGTGAACTTCAAGGGGGCAGAACTGTACAAGGCTAACTTTGGTCGAGCTACCTTAACCAAGGCTATTCTCAGGGATGCTAATCTAACCGAGGCCTATCTCAGCTATTCAGATCTCGAAGGGGCTGACCTGCGGGGAGCCAATCTGATCGATGCTCATCTCACCAATGCAAATTTACGCGGTGCGAATCTTTGTGGTGCAAATTTGACGGGAGCTTCTGTTTCAATGGCTCAGCTTGCCTTTGCCCAGGTAAATTGGCTTACCATTATGCCCAATGGTAAGCGTGGTAAGAAGGGGTTGCGGTAGTCTATTGGCCCCACAAACAGGCCACAGGAAAGAGGATGTATTCGAGGAAGAAGAGCTTCCAAATTAGTTGATAAAACCAGCGCACGGTTTGACGGTCCTTGAGCTGCACTCGAAAGCTGGAGCGCCAGAGGGTAAAGAGAAGCCCCAAGTGGGTGATCACAATGAAGAGTGTTGAGTAGAAGGGTAGAATGACTCCCGCTGCAATCATCATGGCTGCGTAGCAAGTCGTGATGGTGCCTAGGGCTAAGTTAAAGACGGTCTGACTGCCGAGTCGTAGGGGCAGGGTGCGAATCTGAAATTTGCGATCACCCTCTAAATCAGGGATATCTTTAAAAATTGCGATCGCAAAGGTATACACCACAATAAACCCGGTCAGCATCCACACCTGCGGCGGCACCACGCCAGCACTGCCGGTCCAACGCTGTTGGAAATGCCAGAACAGCCCCAAGTTAACAATCACGCCCCGCACCCCAAAAATGCAGAGGGCGGCCCAGAAGGCAAACCGCTTGAGACGAATCGGTGGGAGTGAATAGGCCGTGCCAATGGCTAAGCTAGCAGCGACCATTCCCAGTAAATACGGCCCTTGCAATCCAGCCAAGATGAGGGCTAGCAGACCTGAAATAGCCACGATACCAACCCCCACAGCCTGGGAGAAAGCGCCGGAAGCAAGGGGCAAATTGGGCTTATTAATGCGATCGATACCCACATCCGTGAGCTGATTCAAACCCACAATATAAACATTGCCGCAAAGACAGGGAATCCAAGCGCCCACTGCAAGCAATAGAAAGGTTGCAGCAGGCTCTAGTACTAATTGGGGCAGCAGTACAGATAGCGTGATCAGCGCCATGCCCCAGACGCTTAGAGAGGTACCGATAATGGTGTGGGGACGCGAGAAGGTCCACAGAGAAATCAACCACTGACGCATTTGCTTCATTTGGTGCCGCACAGTAAACCCAATCGCACCACCCCACGCCGATAGCCCTGAGACATGTAGCGCATGGCCAGTGCGCCCTGCAGGGTGCCCCAGCCGGCATTGAGAATACCCCAGATGACTTTGGGGTTCAAAGAGGAGCGAATCACTTCGCCCCAAAAGGGGGCCACTGCATCGGACCAGTCGGCGGTGCGAATGTTTTGGAGAGGAAGGGCGGTTGCGATCTCAGCATACTCCGGCAGCGACACAATGTAAGGCAAATGATAAACCCGATAAATCTTCTCCAGCAACGCCTGTTCTGGGGCCGTTAGCAGCGTCTCTTCAATGGAGCGGTGGCACCAAGTCGCCATCAGCAGCGTTCCACCGGGCTTCAGGACTCGATAACACTCCTGCAAGAACTTCGCCTTATCTGGCATATGCTCACCACTCTCTAGGGTCCATACCAAATCAAAACATTCATCTGCAAAAGGCATCTGCAGAGCATCTGCGACCTGGAAGGTCGCCGGTAAATTCGCTTCTTGGGCGCGCTCAGTGGCCCGCTTTGCTTGCACAGGGCTAAGAGTAATGCCCTGTGCTGTCGCCTGGAACTTTTCTGCTAGGTAGAGCGTACTGCCGCCAATACCGCAACCCACATCTAAGATCTGGTTGGCTCCTTGGACCTGACTCCACTGCAGGAGTTCTTCAATTAAGTCAATTTGTGCCTGTTTGCGATCGGGGGTGAGTTGCCCATCTAAGCCATAGAAGCCGTGGTGCATATGCTCACCCCAAACTCTCTCCCAGAGGAGTGAAGAAGCATCATAAAATTGGCGAATATTATCTGAGAGTGTTGCAGTCATCCATATCCTTACTATCAATTAGCTGGTCTCAATGATTCAGTTAAGTCTTGATCTTCATTGCCGAGAAGGAAACGATTTTCAACTTTCAGCAAGGCATTTTGTAGCCGTAGAAGGAATGTCTCATGTTCATGGACATTATTAGAATGGTTGCGTTCAACGGTGCGTTCCAAATTTTGAACAGCCGTCGTCAGATTTTTTAGATCTTCCCGAATCTCTTCTATAGCAATGTTTCACCCAAACGACTCATCGCTAAAGTAATCAGAGTCTATCCGCTTAACTTCGTAAACCTTTTCTACCGTCACTCCTACATTGTGATCAATCATCAAATCGGTCACCTGTGGACCATCAATCAATATGATCTTACTGTTGATGAGTGAAACGTACTCAATGGCCTGCCTTGAGAACCCAGATGTCGTTAGAAAGACACCTTTTTTGGCTCGCTGCCCCTGGAGGGCACCCGCAAATTTTTGAATCTCTGGTCGACCGACAACCGCATCCCAGCGTTTTGCCTGTAGATAAATAATATCAAGACCCAAACGGTCTTCTTTAATAATGCCATCAATCCCACCATCACCCGATTGTCCAATAGCTCTGCCAGCCTCTGTTCTAGATCCGCCGTATCCCATGCTTACCAGCAGATCGATAACCAGATTTTCAAAGAATTCTGGAGAGCAGGCTTTGATCATAGCCAGAATTTCAGAGCCTAGATCATCTCTAAGTCCCTGAAAAGCAAATTCTAAGGTTTCTTCTGGCGTATCAGATATTGAAGGTGATGGTTTAGGCGCTTGACCATCAAGCTTTCCTCGGCGCAAAAGACGAAACTCAATAAATTCTTGATATTGATTCAGCAGTCCAATATCGATGCGGTCTGGCTTCCCTGAAAGTAATACTTGTCCGCGTTCGGTAATACAAAAGACCCCTCGCTGCGGTGCTGACAGTAAACCAGCCTTTTTCATATATGTACGTGCCCAACCGAGGCGATTATCAAATATTGGTTGCTTACCACTGGGCAATAGTTCAGTTTTCTCTTGGTCGCTGAGCCGAAAATGTTGGGCAAGCGATTCAATCGCATCATGTAGCTTATGCATCTTTCCGTCACCTGTAAGCTGGAGTAACGGCAGCATAATGCTTTGATAGTCAGGGATTGACATAGTCTAAGCCTCTATAGGTGATCAGAATTTTCAAGCGCACGGGATTATAATGCCTTAATTGCGCTTAAGAATCACTCCAAGGCCTAAACAGGCTTGAATCTCACAATCAATCCGGCGATTTAAGTCATGGGCACTGGCTGCGACTCTTGGCGCTGCTGCTTAAAAGTTAAAAGCTGTGCCTCAATTTGTTGTCGTACAATCTCTCGATACACCATGAAATGCTCGTTATGAGCGCAGACCGTAATGTATTGCTCTGCTACTTGAGGATTTTGAAGCAGCATACCGATGAGGTGATGCCAGAACTTCCAGCGGGTCTGGCGAACAATGCCCTGACGCCAGCACACAATCAGCAGGGCACGTACCACGACCCACTCAGGCCACTGAAACGGAGGCCGAACGATTGGGGAGCCGAGCTTCAAAAAATAGCGATAGACCCGATCTAAATATTGCGTGGGTTCATAGAGCTGACTAAAGGCGGTCATGTACTCACGGGCAATGTCATCCACGGGGCGGGTGGGTTCAAAGTTCATAAGCGTGGTTTGATTGATATTGCCATCTGCTTCTCGCAAACGCCCTTCTTTCTCTAGGCGATGCCAAAGGGCGGTATGGGGCAGTGCCTGTAGCATGGCAAAGGTGGTTGTGGGGATGCCGGTGGCTTCGGCAAAGGCAACGATGCGCTCTCCTGCCCCCGCTTTTTCACCATCAAAACCAATAATGAACCCTGCAATCACCCGCAGGCCAGAATTTGTGATTTTATCAATGGCATCCAGCAAAGATGAGCGCGTGTTTTGGTATTTTTGAGTGAGTTGTAGGCTTTCAGTATCAGGGGTTTCGATACCCACAAAAACAGCCGCAAAATTGCAGGCCAGCATTAAGTTCATTAATTCATCATCATCTGCCAAATCGAGAGAGGCTTCGGTATCAAAGCGGAAGGGGTACTGATGCTCGGCTTGCCAAATCTTAAGGGCGTTGAGCAGCAGCTTCACATTGCGTTTATTGCCGATGAAATTGTCATCCACCATAAATACGCCACCGCGCCAGCCCCAAGCATACAGATAGTCCAATTCGGCAATCAACTGCTCTGGCGTTTTTGTACGAGGTTTGCGACCATAAAGCACAATAATGTCGCAGAATTCACACTGAAATGGACAGCCCCGTGAAAACTGAACAGACATCGAATCGTAGGCCTCTCGCTCTAACAGGTCATAACGAGGAATCGGAGTGGTCGTGATATCTGGCTTTTCGCCTTCAGAAGTGAAGGTACCACTGGTTTCCCCACGCTCTAGGGCTGCAACAAAGAGCGGCAAGGTGATTTCACCTTCGTCTAGCACGAGGTAGTCGGCCCCGGCCTCTCTAAACTCGTCTGGCATTGAGGTGGGGTAGGGACCACCAACGGCCACTTTCTTGCCGCGCTGTTTTGCTTCTTTGATCTGGACAATCATGTCTGCTTTTTGAACAATCATGCCAGAGAAAATGACGAGTTCTGCCCAGTCCCATTCGGCTTCGGTGACCTCTCGCACGTTGCGATCGACAAGCTTGAAATCCCAATTTTGAGGCAGAATTGCGGCAACCGTAATCAGCCCCAAGGGCGGCAGCAAAACCTTACGCCCAATCAGTTCTAAGATCTTTTCATAGGACCAAAAAGTCTTAGGAAAGAGCGGATAAATCAGTAATGTTCGCATCAGCCTTTGTTCTCCCTATTGCTTCGTTGAATCTCTGGTCGGAGCAAGCTTTAAGCTTTAGGGGAAAATACCACTTTACTGAGCAGTCCGCCGACAAAAACAAACAGCGTGATGGTGAATTCCCAATCTTCTAGCCGGTCTATGCGGTCTGGGGGAGCCTGAGTCATTTGTTCTCTCTGGGTTGAGATGGTTGAGTGAGTTCAGAATTCACAGGACTGAGACCACTTTCTGAACCACTTATCTCCCCACAGCATAGCATCGCAGCTCAGTGCACCGACCTAGGCAAGAAACAAGTGCTGCTCTGTGATTGAGATACTGAGGACTAAAAAAGATCCTTGACTTTCTGGATGCCTAAAATGAGACCCAACATACTGACAATAAAGCCGCTGAAGATGATCCAATACTGTTGAACATCAACATCATAGGTCTGACTGAATTTCTGGGTTAGCCCGTTCACTTTCCCTTCAGCAGCACTGATTGCTCCTTCACGCTTCAAGGTCCACTCAATTAGGTCTTCTTGGTACTGATCAAGGTCTTTCTCATACTGATCTTGGTCGGACTGGGAGCGAATGTTTGGCTTTTTAGGTTCACTAGGTTCTGGCTCATCTACGACGGGCTTATAGGATTCGCCAATGCCAGGGAAGTTACAGTCTTTGAAAATACTCGGTCCCATACAGGGGCACTTATCTTTGTCGGTATCTTTGAAGTCGTCCAGTTTTTTGTCACCCTCAATGACTTGAATCCAGCAGGGATCTTTGGCGATATCTTGCCCCATGCCAGAGAGGGTCACGAGGGCTTCAAAGGGCCATTTTGTGAGTGATAGTTTGTTGAATAACTGACCCGATGGCCCAAAGGTATCTAACGGAAAAACGCCGCCCCCGAAGATAATCTGCGGCACTAAGAATATCAGAACCAGCAGCGGGGCGACCCCTTGATTGGGCGCGATCGCAGATCCCAGCAGCCCCATCAACATACCACCGATGAAGGCTAGCACGAGGGTAAAGTACATCCCCAACAAAACGCCTGAATCTGAAGGGAAGTCGGAAACCGATATGATTTTGAATAGCAAAAAGACACCGGCTTGGTACAGTGCCAAAATCACGCTCAGCCAAACTTTGGAGAGCACGTAGGGGAAAATCTGGAGGCCAATAATGCGCTCTCGCTTATAGATGTCAATCTCTTTGACGATCTCGCGCATGGTGGGCAAGCTTCCCACCATCACCGCAAAGAGAATAGTCATGAACAGCATCGTGATGGTGAGGCCAGGGTTACCGTCTTTAGTGCTAAATAAAGGGGTGCGCCAGGTCATTAAGTCGAGTAGGCCAATCAGCGGGGCCACCGCTAGCATGAGGAGAAGGTTGATGCGATCGCGCACCAAGATCGCTAAATTGCGCTGGGACAAAATCAAGAACTGCCGCCATGCCGAAACCCGCTTCACATTTGCCCCTGGGGTCTGATGGCGCAGGCGTTTGCCCTGGGAATTCCCAGCCATCTGTAAATTCTGCTGGCGATCAACGACATACTGCTGATGCTGGGGCGAGTCTTTATACTGCTGGCTCCACTGCTCTGGAGACAGCTCATGTTCAACCCGGCGATAGATTTGGTTAAAGCGCTCGACGCCAAAATGGGTAGTAGCCTCTTTGGGTGGACCAAAGTAGGCGACATTGCCACCCCTAGCCATAAACACCACCTGATCACATAGCGTCACGTTTTCGGTGGCGTGGGTGATCAGCAAAATGGTGCGGCCCTGGTCGGCTAGCTCTCGCAAGAGCTGCATTAACTCGGTTTCAGTACCGGGATCTAAGCCTGATGTGGCCTCATCTAAGAAAAATAGACTGGGTTTGGTGAGTAGCTCTACCCCAATCGAAACCCGCTTAAGCTGTCCGCCACTGAGCGCCTTAATCGAGACCGATCGACGTGCGGTTAGGTTCAGATCTTCGAGGACTTCATCGACCCGCTGCTTGCGCTCAGCCCTGGTGGTGTCAGCGGGCATCCGGAGCTTGCCCGAAAAGTCTAGCGCCTGCTCTACGGTCAGCTCCATGTGAACGATGTCTTTCTGAGGGACGTAGCCGATTTCGTTACGGTAGGCATTGAAGTTCTTATACAGGTCTGTGCCGTTCACCAGCACATAACCGCTGGTGGCCGGTCGAAAGCCGTTCAAGGCATCCAGTAGCGTTGATTTACCGCCGCCGCTCACCCCTGCGATCGCAACAAATTCGCGAGCCTGAATCGAAAGAGAAATATTATTGAGCAGATTGAGGTCTTTGTTGATGCGTTTGTTAATTGCGATGGCATCGAGCCTCAGATTCCCCTCTTCATTCACCCGACTGAGGGTTTCATTGAGATTGAAGGTGAGATTGGTGGGGCCAACGCGGATAATGTCCCCCACCTTGAGGACTCGGCGTTCGGTGAGGGGCTTGCCGTTAAGGAAGGTGCCATTGGTGGAATTGAGATCCACCAGCACATAGTCCCCCTGCATTTTTTTGATCTGGGCATGAAAGCGAGAGCAAGACGGGTGATTAATCACCATGTCATTGATGGCGTCACGCCCAATACTGAGAACGTCTCGGCCCTTGAGATCTAAGGTTTGATGTTCACGGGCAGGCGTACTCAGATTCCCCTCGGCGGCGAACAGCGTTTGAGAAGACTGGGAATAGGACAGATCAGAGATCGGTTCTGTGAGAGACCCCGCTTCTCCGGCAAAGGTGAGCTGAAACGTGCCAATGCGGATGCGATCGCCGCTGGACAATGAACGCGGCTGATGAGGCACCAGTTTTTCATCATTCACAAAGGTACCAATTGAACTTGAGAGATCGGTCAATGCAAAATAATGCCCCGTCCAAGCCAGTTGGGCATGATGACGCGACACAGTGAGATCGTCACTGAGAGAAATACTATTGTCCGGGGCGCGTCCCAGCGTCACCGCCGTCTGGTCGAGTTGAATCTCTTTGACAAAGACACCCCCCCGACGGACTTCAAGTTTTGCAGCAGTATTTGACATGAGCAGTTAGGCAATAGTGTCCATACAGAAGGCAACCTACGCTCCCTTCTGCAACGCTGACGAACCGTAGGATGAATATTCTCCCCGCAGTCCTTTTTCTACTACGTTATTTGCCAGAGAACGATAACGTTATTGATTCTTCGCAAATTGCGCTGTTCTATTGAGCCTTACACGAAGCATCAACCCAAATTTATTGGAATTTCTGTTTAAAGTGATGGGCATCTTGCGGATTTGAAATGTGCCGCGTCAAAGCTTCTACAAAAGCTTGCTCAGAGGACTGCGGATTTTGAGCGAGTGTTTGCTGACAGATAATCATGGCGATGGGACCGATAAACTCAACTAGCTCGCGCTGACATCGCTGCACAAAGCGTGGATCTAGTGCGCTCGTGGGTGGCTCTGGCTGAGGTGGTGAGGTCGATGGGAGAGCCTGTGGTGACGATAGTGTGGTGAGGGGGTTGGCAAAAGCCGTCGGTGCATTTTCTATAGATTCTGTTGGAATAGAGTATGAATGGGTGAGCAATACCTTTAACTGCTCTAAAATATCAGCGGCATTGGCCGGACGTTCATTAACGGCAGGTCTCATCAACTGATCTAGAAATGCTCGAAATTCGGGGGTGACATCAGGTGCGGCCTGGTGCCAGTTCAAAGAATCTGTGGCTGCATCATAGAAAATGTTCAGCTCTTGGTTCGTCAATAAATAGACAAACGTGCGTCCGAGTGCAAAAAAGTCAGATTGGGCCACGGCCTGACCGTGCATCTGCTCTCGCGGCGAATAAAATGAGGACACTACCCGAGTGCCGAATTGACCGCTGGGGTCACCGCTAATATTGGTCACCGAACGGGCTGTGCCAAAGTCTACTAGCGCTAGATTCCCATCTGTTTTCAGCATGATATTAGAGGGCTTAATATCACGGTGCAGCACATGTCTGTGATGTAAAACTTGCAAAATTTCAACGACCTGCGTGAGCCAGTGGAGAGCCAGTTTTTGATCAATAGGTTGTCCGCGCTTTCTCAGATAGTCCTGCAGATCTAGCCCCACGATTTTTTCCATAACGATGCAGTGCATTGGCTCCATGCCGTTTTGGGGATGGAGCGTGAAGTAGGCACCTTCTTCAACGTTGGGGATGCCAGCATGGTGAAGCTGGCTGAGCAAAAAAGCTTCTCGCTGAAATAGTTCGACGTGTTTAGGCTGGTTATCGGTTAAAACCTTGAGGATTTTAGAGTCGTTATTGCCTTGACCGAAGGCTTGGCGGCGATTATCGCTAACTTCGTAGGTGGTGCCGAACCCGCCTTTGCCCCGTTGACGCGTGACTCGATAGCGGCCTTCCAGCAGTAATTCTGAACCACAGCTCTGGCAGAACAGGTGCTCATCGAGATTCTGAGGGTGGGGACACCGTGGATTAATACAGAGGGTCATCTGCAATTGCAGTTGAGGACTCATTTCAGTATGCCGGACTTATCTACTTCGCTATTTAAATATCGGTGAATCTTAAGATAATTACGGTGACCCTTATCACCCTTTAGGGTTGATGCTCAGCCCTCGGTGACTGTAGAACCTGAGCTAATCGAGTGACTGTGGCAATTCCTGCTTCAACCTGCCAAAACACGTCCAACCCTGCCAGCCGCATATTCCATTCCTGGCCCGGACGGCCATCTTTACCGCGTTCATGGGCTGGGCGTGGGTCTTGGGCAATGGTATCTGTCACAAGTGTGCGTAACCACTCTACGTCTATGATTCTGGCGTTCAAAGTGCTTTCAGCAAGGGTACTCCAGGTGACGGGTAATGAGTCTGTCTCGGTGGCCCAGGTGGTGGTGGCGGTTGCGATCGCATCGGCATAGGGCACATAGGGCTTAATATCGAGCACGGGGGTACCATCTAAAAAATCGCCCCCTTGAATATGCAGCAAAATCTGGTGTGATTGATATTCAACCTGCTTGAGTGGGACCGCGCTTAACCCAATCAGATTGGGCCGATTAGGACTCCGAGTTGCATAGACCCCCATTGTTTTTTTGCCCCCGAGTCGAGGAGGCTGCACCAATGGTTTGGTCTTTGCATAGCTCTGATGCAACAAAAAGATCACCCAAAGATGGGAAAAGCATTCTATGCCTCGTAACGAGAGCTTATTGAACTGTGTATGTGCAAACGAGATCGTGGCTGTTGCGGAAGGGACTAAGCCTGCCTGCCGAGGAATCCCAAAGCGTTCAGGGTAACAGGATCGAATATGGGCAATGGGGGTTAGATTCACTCGCTCTTGATTAATCTGTGCAGAATGGCAGGTCGAATCCTCTTGATCAGGCATAGCGAGTAGAACAAAGCACTAACGTTAGCGAAACAGCGTGTTCCTTAGCTTACCTGTAGTTTCAGAGTGAATGACGATCATGGGTGCTTGCAAGGGTCCAGAAGGGAGAGCATAAGAAGATCCTACGATTTTAGTGAGCTAATGGCATAGTGGCGCACACCTCCTTAGACTGAAATGAATGGGGTCGGACAATATTTGCTGGAGGACTAGTAGTCAGTCATAGCTCAATACCAGAAGCCTGATGTTTAGGGTGGTCTACCTCCATGTCAGTGCGCGCTCTAACCGAAAATGCTAATACGCTATATTAGCGAAGGGTTTGAGACTTGCTTCTATGACTGATGCAAGCTGAGGCTGAGGCACAAAAAAGGGCTACCACGTCTGGTAGCCCTCTCGGATATATTACGGATACTTTTGAAGGTAGGTCCATCATCTCTGCAATCGTTCTCCATTGTGGTGTTAACGATCACAAGCAGACGTGATTTACGTCACTGCAACATAGATTGCCGTCTATTACAGCCAGAGATCTTCGGTTTCACAATTCATAATGCTTAAGAATATTCTGGAGCAAGCCCTCCAACGTAAACTCCGTTGCCTCTAGGTCTACCCGCCCCAGCAATTGTTCACAGGTCAAAGAGGTTTGGGGACCAATGGAGGCAATCTGAGCTTTCTCAATCCACTGCAGCCCATTGTGTTCTTCTGCAGACGCGGCCTGTTCTAGCATTTGACAGAAATATTGCACTGTCTTAGAGCTAGCAAAGGTAATCACGTCAACCCGCTGCGCCTGAAGAGCCTCCAACACTTGAGGACTAATGCTGGCAGGGCATTGGGATTGATAAGCCGGGACTTCCGTTACAAAAGCACCTTTGGAAGTGAACTGAGCCACCAGTGCTTCTCGTCCGCCTGTTTCAACCCGTGGGAATAAAAGCTCTACCCCCTCCATGTTCTGCTGCGGGAAATGCTCGACCAGGGAGTCTGCCACATAGCTTGGGGGCGTAAAGTCGGCCTGCAGCCCCCGCTGCTCCAGAACCTTTGCCGTCTTACGACCGACGACGGCAATTTTGAGGTGACTGAGCGATCGCACATCTTTCCCCTGGGCCATCAACCGCTCTAGAAAATAGTTGACGCCATTAGCCGAGGTGAGAATCAGCCAGTGGAATTTTTCTAAGGTTTTAATGGCAGCATCCAACTCACTCCAGTCAGACGGCGGCACAATCTCTAGGGCAGGCATTTCTAAGACAGTGGCTCCGGCAGCGGCAATGCGATCGCAAAAATCCGTCGCTTGGGATGCAGAGCGCGTCACCAAAATCGTTTTACCCGCCAGCGGCAACTTGGAATCAGACATCGTTAATGCACCCAATAACGGCAACGTAGAAGCTTGACCATGACTCAAGATCGCTGTATCAGCATCGGCCCTACAGGCTTCTTCAAGGAAAGATCTTAATGTGACGACCTCCCCCACCACAATGACAGCGGGGGATAACGCCTCCCCCTGGGTGAAAGACACAATGGTCGCCAGCGTGCCGATCCACACCTGCTGCTGTGGCCATCCCCCCTCGCGAATAATCGCCACCGGTCGTTCTTGACGGTGACCCTGCAGAGATAGGCGCTCCACAATTTCGGGTAAAGTTCGTGTCCCCATCAAAATCACCAGCGTATCTACTTGAGAGACCGCAGCCCAATTGATTTTGCCCAGATCATGACCGCTGACCACCGCAAAACTGCCGCTTAACTGTGCATCCGTTAATGGAATACCCGCCAGCAAAGGAGCCGCAAAAACCGAAGATAGACCGGGCCACACCTTAACCTCACAATGGGCAGCCTGCAGCGCCTGCACCTCAGATGACGTACGGCCAAACATAAAGGGATCGCCGCACTTCAGTCGCACCACCGGCTTGCCTTGCCTGCAGTGCTCAATGAGCAACGCGTTGATCTGCCCTTGGGACGTACTGGGCTGACCTCCCCGTTTGCCCACTGGAACCAATAAACATTTTTTGGTTGCCAAGGTTAATGTTTTGGGATGGATCAGGGCATCATAAATAAGAACCTCAGCCTGTTCTATCAGGCATTTTCCGATCAAGGTCAGATAGGCCAGACCCCCCGGTCCCGCGCCAACAATATCAACCTTGCCCTGTTGCCCCCTCATTTCCCCGAGATGCACAGGTTTTTAATGAACCCATTGAGGGCTTTAACCCAGCTTTTCAATGACATGAGTACAATGAAACTAACTCCTAGCTTGCATTGTACGGTCAAAGCAACCATGCTCTGGGTTCTGGGTGCAATTTAGATTGTGCACAGCCAGTTTTCAGGCCCAGCACTGGCTGATCGGGAATATTTCAGTTATTTTAGATGTGACCTTTAAGGAGGAGCAGATGCGTCGATCTGCAGTTGGAGTAACATTAACGCTCCTGGTAATGGCTCTGAGTGGATGTAACTCTGACAGTGAACTCAAGTCCAATGCCGTTTCAACGGATAAAAAGGCTGTGCCGCCCGCAGCCACGCCGGAAGCGTTTCCTAGTCCTGCCGTGGATGTAGCAACCGCCCCTGCACCGACCGTGGCGCTCACTCGCCCCACTGACCCTAATGAACGGATTCGAGTGATCAAGAGCGGTCGAGCCGACCCCTTTAAGCCCCTTGTTTCACCGGCCCAGCCATCCAACCGACCCGGTGGCTCTCCAGGCGTCAGTACTGTAAGACAAAGCACCCCTGGTAGCGCTTCCAGAACTCGTCTGGGAACATCAACTCAGAGGACAGCCATTCGTGGCATTGGCACGCCTAAGCCTTTCCAGGGCAGCAGCAGCCCTACAAAACGGACGAAGCCATCTCCGGCGGGTAAAGCGGTTCTTCCAGCTCTCCCGCCACCAGAGCCAACCGTGGCTAAGGGCGTTAAGGTTCAGGGCATTGTTGCCATGGCAGGTCAGCGACAAGCCATTGTGCAGGCTCCTGAAGAGAAAACTTCCCGTACCATTAGCGTGGGCGCAAGCCTTTCCGGTGGTCAGGTCACGTTAGTCGGCTTTGACATGAGCAATCCCATCGCTCCCAAAGCCATCTTTAGAGAGAACGGCATGGATGTTGCCATTGGTGTCGGCCAAGACCCCATTGTGCTAGCCTCTGCTAGCCCTAGCCGTCCAGCCATTCGAGGCCTGTACTAGGACGCTAGCGCAGTCAACAAGCTCTAATCAGGTAGTACTGGCGACAAAAGATCAGTGCTCCCCGATACAATGGCTAAGCAGCTCATACCGAGACACCTATGGTCGCCTCGGTATTGTGCTATCTAGACCGTTTGGAGCACTCATTCCTTTGGCAAAATTCCTGCCGCCCCGCCTTCAGGTTGGCAAAACCTGGCGCAAATGGTTGAGTCGTCAACGACTTGGACTGTTTTGTTTCTGCTTGATTTTGACCGTTGGCTGTCGCCAATGGTTTGAGGCACCCCAGCCCTCTCCGACCCCGTCTCCCAGTCAAGCCGCCATCACCAGCACGATCAGCTTAGGGACAACAGCGAAAATTCGCACCCTCGATCCATCCGATGCCTATCAGGTTTTTACAGGGAACCTTCTCTATAACCTGGGGGACTGTCTTTATGCCTATAAAGATGGGGGGACAGAACTCGTGCCTCAATTGGCAACGGCGATGCCCCAGGTTAGTGAGAATGGCCTAGAGTACACGATTCCCCTTCGCAAAGACGTTGTCTTCCATGACGGCACGCCCTTTGATGCCAAGGCAATGGCTTTTTCGCTGCAGCGGTTTCTTGATAATGGCGGTCAGCCTTCTTTCTTGCTGTCAGATACGGTGGAGAAAGTGGATGCTAGCGCATCCCACCAGCTCAAAATTCGGCTTAAAAAGCCCTTTGTGGCCTTCCCCTCGTTGCTATCTTTTTCAGGGCTAGCTGCAGTCTCACCGCAGGCTTATGCTAACCAAGTAGATTCGTTTCAGCCTTCAACGTTTGTGGGGACCGGTCCCTATCGACTGGTGAGCGATACCCTCGACAGCCTAGAGCTAGAATCTTTTGCACAATACTGGGGCAACAAACCTCAAAACCGTAGCGTCACCATCAAACGCTACGCCAATGCGGCCAATCTTTTTAATGCATTTCGCACCGGTGACGTTAACATTGCCTACCAGTCTCTCAATCCAAATCAGGTTCAAATTCTTGTCAAGACAGCGGAGGAAACCCTGAGTTGGAAAGCTATTTCTGGCAAGGGCAGCAACATTACCTACCTCAGCTTAAATCTGCGGGATGCTCCCCTCAATCAGATCAATGTTCGGCAAGCGATCGCCCTGGTGATCGACCGCCAAGATTTGCAAAATCAAGTCCTCAACAATCAAGTCGAACCGCTGTATAGTTTGATCCCTAATATTTATCCAGAATCGAAATCAGTCTTTCGAACACCAGCCGCGTTAGACCCCACCGCCCAAGCAAAAGAAAAGCTCAAGGAGGCGGGTTACTCTAAAGACAATCGCGTCAAGATCACCTTCGGCTATCGCAGTAATGTCCCCAGTGATGAACCGGCAGCCCAACGCATTAAATCAGCCATCGAGAAGCAGCTTGGCGGTATGGTAGAGGTCGATTTAGAGGGGGTGGAGTCAGCCGATGCCTACGTGAGTCAAAACCAAGGCCGATATAGCATGTTTATGCTCGACTATACCGGCGACTATTATGATCCTGACACCTACATTCAGCCCTTTCTAGACTGCAGTCAAGGGTCAGAAGAGGAGGGCTGTGAAGCCGGGTCCAGCGTTGTACAAGGCTCGTTTTACTATCGCGATCGCATCAATCAACTCATTGACCAAGAACGTCAGTCCAAAGATCGCAAACAGCGCCAACAGATTTTTGCCGAAATTCAAGATATTCTGGCGAAAGACGTTCCCTACATTCCCCTGTGGCAACGCCGAGAATATGTGTTTGCCCAAAATAATATTGAAGGCATCCAGCTCGATCCCACCCAGCACTTTCCCTTCTGGCCCCTCCACAAATCTTAAAGATTGCCGCTATGTCTCGGTCTCGCGCTCTTCAATCCTATGTGATTACCCGCCTGATGCTGGCTCCCCTAATGGTATGGACCATTAGCACCATTGTCTTTCTATTGCTGAGAGCCACCCCCGGTGATCCGGTGGATGTGATTTTAGGCCCCCGCGCCCCGGAATCGCAGAAGGCGTTAATCCGCGAGCAACTTGGCTTAGCCCAGCCGCTGATTCAGCAGTATTTTGACTATCTTAAGCATCTGTTGAGTTTTGATTTGGGCACCTCCCTCACCAGTCGCGGGCAGTCGGTGTGGGATATTATTCAAGCCTTCTTTCCGGCTACGGCTGAATTGGCACTCTGCAGCATGGTCTTTGCCCTAGTGATTGGTGTCGCGGCCGGTGTTTTGTCTGCCTCTCGACCCGGCACCTCGATTGATGTGGCAGGACGTTTATTCGGCATCATTACCTACGCACTGCCCCTCTTTTGGGTGGGCATGTTACTGAAGCTACTCTTTGCGGTCCAGTTGGGTTGGTTCCCTAACGGAACGCGCTTCCCGGCCCGAATGCTGCCGCCGGATGGCCCTACGGGGCTATACCTGATCGATAGTGTATTAAGCGGCAATCTAGAGGCCTTTGGCACGACCATTTACTATTTGGCATTGCCGAGCTTCACGCTGGGCTTGGTCCTCAGCGGTATTTTTGAACGAATTGTGCGGGTCAACCTGAAGCAAACGCTGCGGGCCGATTATGTTGAAGCCGCTCGTGCCAGGGGCATCCCTGAACGGCGAGTTCTTCTCAATCACGCCCTTCGCAATGCGCTGATTCCAGTGGTGACGGTGTTGGGGTTAACCACGGCCTCAATGCTGGGGGGAGCGGTCCTCACAGAGGTAACATTCTCTTGGCCGGGGCTGGGTAACCGTCTCTACGAAGCCATTTCGCTGCGCGATTATCCCACCGTGCAGGGCGTCATTGTTTTCTTTGCTCTGATTGTGGTAATTGCCAGTATTGCGATCGATATTGTCAATGCCTACATTGACCCCCGGATTCGCTATTGATAGATTGACAAGCTGTCGTTTGACGATCACAGGCGACATCTGTTTCTCTGAGAGAGAACATCTGCAACAGGCTCTATGAAACAAATTCAAAAAAAGCCCCAATGGCTCTCGATTGGTATTGAGGCCCATGGACGTGTTGCGATTGGCATCTCTGCCCATGGTTTTGTCGCCATCGGCGTTTCCACCCACGGCGTCTTATCCATCGGCATCATTTCCATGGGAGTCGTTTCCATTGGTCTCGTCTCCATGGGTGTCCTTAGTTCTGGCTTGGTGGCAATGGGGCTAGTCGGCATAGGGCAACAAACTATGAGTTTAATCAAGCCCCACAGTCATTCACTAGAGTCTCCTTCCCAAGGTGGCACTCATGATATGCCCTCCCACGATTCATCCGATCAACCCATGATCCATTAAGTCAAAGTCCTTCTCCCTGGGGAGAAGGATTTAGGTTGAGGGGTTCGTGGCGTATTATTTTGCTGAAAGTCCCTAATTGCGATGGTTTTAAGTAGCCTCTTGCTGGGCTGGGATACGGCCTTTCTCAATCTTGACCAGTCGCCGCTTGAACTCTTCAATCAGCTCAGCCTTGGTGCGCTGCTTTTGACCGACATTGAGATAATGATCTGCTAATTGCTCAAGCTGACCATTTAAGACCAAGCGACCGACTTCCGTCGAACCAATGTCTGTAAAGATCAAACCATCATTAGCCGCATAATGCTCAAGCTGGCCTTGGAAAAATTCAGGCAACTTGTACCAAGGCATCGCCGGGTTTTCATGATGCTCGACATGATAGCCATCATTGAAGTTCAACGCATTACTCGCGGTGTTGATGCAGGTAAAGGTTGACTTATAGTTATTGTCGGGTTCATCTGGATCGACAAAAATATGCTGTTTCCAGTTACCCTGCATCAGCGCGAAAGAGATAAAAATATTGGGGATAATGAAAACAAAGACAGTGGCGATGGGACTGAATACAAATAAAGCGTAGATGCCTGCAAAGAAAATAAATTCCCCCAACAGACAGCGGAGCGCAACCTGATATCGCTTTTTTTGAATCAGCACATAGGGCAATTCGACCCAGATCGCCAGCACAAACCGGAGCATATATTTGAAATGCTCTACCTTGGAATCTCTCTGGTAGGGCATGGTCGAGCTGATGTCGTAGGGGGTTTGGTTATCTTCACAATGATGCATCGCAATGTGGTGGGCATAGTACATCAACGGAGGAATACCAAAGAAGGCACATAAAAGATTAGAGCCAATTGACTTTAATAAGCTCCATTTCTTCGTGAAGATAGAGACATGAGTTGAGTAGTGCAGACCCAAGATAAACGACCGGGCATATTTAATGAATAATAGATAGAGATAAGCAATACCGAGAGGAGCCATCAATAGAGTCGGTATTTGAGGTTCTAGAACATACAGCACCACCGCAAAAGGAATAACGGTCAGGAGGATGTTGACCATTACGTAGAGGATAAATAGATTATTTGAGTCTTGGCGCTTTAATATCGTTTGAGTCAGCCACTGACTGATGCCGTCGGGGAGAGCAAAGAGATATTCGTGACGAGGCTGGTCAATATCAAGTTGATTGAGGGTTCTGTTGGCATTGAGAGTCGAGACCATTGGGTACACACACCTGCTGACACATGATTTTGGATCATCTTCGCTGCAATAGCGCTGCCGTCTCTCTCGCACAGACTCATATAGACTGAAAACCTCACGAGAATTCCTACCGTTCGAGCAGGAGAAGATGCACAAGTTCCCCGATAACGAGATGCTGTGAGGTATAAGCCGCACTCTGGAAGTTCGGTTTGTACGTTAGGCCAGCATTTAATATTTCGTTACACTTGCCAGTAAGGAGTATACGCTGTCGTTGGATCTTTCGGTTAGCGAATTTTGCTCCCCTTCGATCAGGAGTCTCAATTATGAACGGCAATTTCCGCCTTGGTAGCCTGTTTGGCATCCCTTTTTACCTCAACGCATCGTGGTTTGTGGTGCTGTTGCTCGTAACTTGGAGCTATGGCAATGCATTGGCGACTCAGTTCCCTAGCTTGGTGGGGGTGGGGCCGTGGCTGCTGGGGTTGACGGCAGCACTGCTGTTATTCAGCTCAGTCCTAGCCCATGAGTTAGGTCACAGTCTTGTGGCAATGAAGCAGGGGATTCAGGTCAAGTCGATTACGCTGTTTCTGTTTGGTGGGTTAGCCAGCCTAGAAGCAGAGTCGAAAACGCCTGCTGGTGCATTTGCGGTTGCGATCGCAGGTCCTGCCGTCAGCCTCATGTTGTGGGCGCTGCTCACTGCTGCCGGTACCGCGCTCCCCATCAGTGGTCCCCTCGCCGCTGTGGTGGGGCTTCTGGCGATGATCAACTTTTACCTCGCACTCTTCAACATGATTCCGGGCCTACCCCTCGACGGCGGTAATGTTTTGAAGGCAGCGGTCTGGAAGTTCACCGGCAATCGTTATCGCGGCATTCGAGTTGCGGCGCGGGCTGGACAGGTTGTGGGAGGCGTTGCGATCTCATCCGGCGTTCTCACGCTTAGCTTCTGGAATGTCTTGATCGGTTGGTTCCTGTTTCAAAATGCGGGGCAGGCGTTCCGGTCGGCCCAGCTTCAAGAGCAGCTCAGTCAATACACTGCTGCTGATGTGGTCACCGAAGGGTATTTAGTGATTGGCATCAACGATTCTCTCCGAGAGCTTGCTAATCGAGCCATACCCTACCAAGGCAAAGTCTCTCGATTTCTGGTGGTTGACGAAGAAGGTCAGCTCGTGGGTTCCGTCAATCTAGAAGATTTGAAAACAGTACCGACGATGGAATGGCCCCAGGTTGCGGTCAAAAAACTTCTGCAGTCAACAGCGTTGCCTCAAATCGTACAGGCCCATCAATCGTTGCTAGACATTGTGACGTTACTAGAAAAAGAAAAGCTTCAGACCCTCGCAGTGGTTAAAGAAGGCGGGGTGCTAGTTGGTCTTTTGGAAAAAGCTTCGGTGCGTGACCTTCTCCAGCAAGAGGGTGCGGCAGCTTAATGGATAGCTCTGGAAAGATAGCCGACGTTAGAGTTGCTGGTGCTTGATTTTCCTACAGTCATAAATCTAAATGCCTGACCCGGTTCTGGGTGAGGCATTTAGCATATCTTAGAATCAAAATAACCTTTCTATCGGTATGTGTTACCTATGATGAAGTCAATCCCCTGCAAAATATGCGGTTCTGATTCAACTGTCATATTCCATAGTGGATGGAATGGTCAACCTCAAACCTTCCCTTATTACCGTTGCGTCAGCTCTAAGTGCGGCTTTCTACAGACAAACTATCTCGATGCTCTATCTGATGGGCAAGTATCACAAATATATGACAGCTACTGGAGTGAGAATACAGGGGAAGGAAGAGCTCATTTACCCCTTGAAAAAGTAAAGCTTGCAGAAGTCCTGATTCCTGAAGTGAAGACGGTGTTAGATATCGGCTCTGGGGAGGGTTGGGGTGTCCAAACCCTACAACAGTCTGGCTTTGAAGCCTATGGATATGACATCGTATCACCTAAGAGGATGTATGAAAAGTGTCAGTCACTACCAATTTAGGCTAATCGCCTGACCATCAGCCGGATCATAGAAATATAGATCATTGCTTCTGATGATTCGGGCAACCGTTCATAAT
>JBHJNL010000032.1:0-44857 GCA_050330855.1 Thermosynechococcaceae cyanobacterium
CATTTGTTGCTCAATATCACGGGGGTAAGGATTCATCTAAAACCACACAAGGGCAGGATGCTTAGACTACCACTCTCCCATTCATATTCTGGATATTATTTAATCCACGATCCTTAGTCGCATCAAAATGAATATGCGTGGCCCCTTCCACTGGCGCAGTGAATCCTAAAGAACGGGCCAAACTCAGCAAGCTCTCTAGATGTTCTTGGTGGTTGCTTTCTAGCGGTGCCGTGATTAACTCACAGGGCCGCTCCCGCTCTCCGGGAAGAGGGGCTGCGATCGCAACCGATGCTCCGCTTTCATCATTAACACCCACCATTCCTCCCGGCCCTGCATTCGGCTGAGTACCGAACAACGCTCCAATCGGCTCAAGGACCGTCTGTAAGGGCTGATTGGCATCGGCTTGTCGACCAATAAGTCTCAGTAAACGCTCATCATCGCGAATAATTCGATACCACCCTGGCTTGGGCGGAGACTTGCGAATTAGGTCTGCCTGCAGCGTCAAATCATCGACGCATTGAGCAATGCACTCTTGGCGATCGTTGAGAATTTCATAGCCCAGGGTTAGATTATGGAAAATAGGTGTGCCAGGAACCTTGCTGGGTTCAGATTGGGGATGGAAAAAGCGGCGAACGGTGCTGCCGTTGTGAAGGGTTGCGATCGCATTTGCCAGATCGAGACGACTTTTGCCCGGAGGGGCCAGCAGCTCCACTTCAATCCCAATCCGCCAATTAATCGTGGTCACAAAATTTGCCTAAAAGAGAAACCCAAAACTAATCCTGGCATGGTTTTCCATACTGGGATTAACGAATTTTCCAATCCATCTGTTTTCTAGATGGCCCGAACGTTCAAGAACGACTCGCAAACTGGAGCGCATCTTTAACAACCTGCTCATTACCTAAAATCAGATTGCGTTCAATGCGTAACTTCGCATCGTAGGGCGTTGAATCTCCCCAAAAGGTCGCCAGCATCTGTGCATCGTCATAGTCATAGCTCGACTCAGCATACAAAGCCAACTGAGCAACCGACTGCAGAGCCTGGACCCGAGCATCAACCAGAAATTGATCTAAAATCGCCTGATCAGATGGTCCCCACAGCAGCTTTCTGCCAATCCGGGCTTTGGCTTCACCTACATCTTGATTCCAAAATTTTGATAAGACTTTTGCGTCCCAGTAAGTATATTGACTGCCGAAGAATGCATCCCACTCTTTTCGCTGCGTAGCTTGAGGGTTGTCAGTATTTTGAGGCTCATTGAATTCGACAGCGAGAACCTGTTGATAAGCCTGAATACTTGTGCGGCTGTTTTTTTGAGCATTTGCAGATAGGCTAAATACTGCCGGAGAGGCGAAGGCCCATGCCAAACTCATCATTTTGAGCGTCAGTTTCATTGATATCTCCGAGAAGACTATTACATCGTGAATTGAACGTAAGCCGTTAACCTCTCGATGAAACTCGATGGGCCGTTTGCACCAGCTCCTTCGCGGTCTGGAAATATCCACCCTTCAGCTTTTGTTCGAGTCCTACCTTAGCCTCTCCCACAGAGGTCTGCCAGTAGTTGGCAACCGCAACGGCATCATCGTAGTCAAAGCCGCCGTCTGTGTATCGGCAATCGACCTGATCGCTATGGGCATTACGGGCGCGCTGCAGCGCAATTCTGACCTCCCGGAATTGAGCATTCTCACGCATCATCCGTCCCGCTTTCAGCTTGACCTGATGGGTGCTTTTTCCCCAATAGGCACTGAGCATTTGGGCGTCACAGTAGCCATGATCCTGATCGTAAAAAGCGTTCACCGCCGCAGCGGTTGAATGCTTGCTCGCCGCTGAGGCAGACTCATGGCCTATGTTGACCGCAGGTAGCATCATCATGCTGACGACGGATACTTGACCGATCGCGGTTAAAACACGCTGGGTAGGGAACATGGGCTGCCTCACTGATCTGTTGACTGAATACACACAATATAGATTCAGTCCTTTTGAGCGCGGGTGATGCAGCTCACACCTCGTAGTCATTCGTCATCACTCAATGATCCAGCGGCAGAGATGAGCTTCGATCAAACAACGCGTTACAGACCGGGCAAAAGAAGCGTAATGCACTACAATGTGCTCACTTTCTAATCCCTTTAAACCCCTGGCGTGTAAGGATGTTGAACTGGCTCAAAAAGCTTTTCCCAAACCAGCGGAAGCCCGCGAAGGGTTCTCCAGCGCCAGACATTCTACAAGAAGTCCCTGCTCTTCTCTCGCCAGAGCCAGTCCTAGAAACGACTCCTGAATCACCGTTTCAACAACCCACACGGTGGATTCGTCCGCGAGACACAAGGCTTGAATTCCCCAACCGTATCAGCCGCGAAGATCTGGCAGCCCCATCTGTTGCGATCGCAAACTACATCCTAACCGACGGGATGATCTACGTCGGTGACACCCTCTCAGGGGTAAGTGACACCGTCAGTATTGAACCCTGCTTAATTTGTCCCCAGCTCAAGGTAGACCGTGACAGCCCCGACCGCACCGGCCACTGGATGACCCACTGGCCTTCCTATAGCGAAATCCCGTCTGCCTGTCGCGCGGCTTATCTAGAATGGCTGGCCGATGGACGGCGTCATCCTGATATTCACATCAGCTATGTCTTTTTATTTCTCTATGGTCTAGAACGTAGAGTCCTGCATGATCTCAGAAATACGACGGGCGACTGTACCGAAGAACTAACGCAAATTATGGCCGAGGTGGAGCGCCTGATTATGCTCTATGGCCATAACGAATCCTTTTTGCGCGATGCAGGCAATTTTCTAGATATCTGCTGGCTGCTGCAGTCGCCCCAAGGGTTAGCAAACCGAACACCCTCCAGTGAAAGCCTGCCGCTCCAGCTCACCCTCGGTAAGCTGGCCCAAGTCAAGCAGCCGTTGCCCTCTGATTGGGCTTTGGCCTGGGCGCTCAGCACCAGTCGATCCTCTGCGGTTGCGACACACTGCCTGCCCGAACTGCAAAGCTTATTTAAAAGCAAGTATCACCAACAGTTTGGAGATGGCATTGTTCTAGATGGCTCTGCGCCTACGATGGCATTGACGCGCACCTACCAACCCTCTAGCGTTTCCTTTGGTGGCCCGATTGAAGTGACCGCTGAACTACCTGAATTACCGGATCAATCGGCTAGTCTTGAAGCCCTTCAGCCTTTAGTGGCAACCTGCATGGAAGCCCTTGAACCCTACAGTCGCTGGCTCAGTCGCAATCTAGATCAGCGCGGCAGCATGGCTGCAGTTCTGCTGTTGCCGGACGAGATTGCCCACAGCCATGAACGCGCTGAAATCACTCAGTTACGGCGGTGGGCCACGAACGGTCTAACCAAACATGAGTTTCAGGTTATCCCAGCAGCGGTACTGCTGCAGCGGTGGACTTCGGAGCCGGTGAAAAAATTAGCGAAGGCAGATACGGTGACGCTGGCCCAATTTTTAGAGCGTCAGGGGATGGGCCTCGAACCCGATGTGCGATTTGGAGGGAAGCCACCTAAACAATCTCAAAACATTGTCCTGTTTCGATGTCTCAATGGTGCTTTAACCGAAGCCTCGCCCCACTACAGTACGGCTCAACTATTGCTGCATTTGGCCGCGATGATCGTGACCGCGACCGAGCAAATCGACGGAGCAGGCATGGCCCATGTGCAGAAGTATTTAGCCTGGACGCCGCGCCTGCAGGAACCAGAACGTGATCGGCTGTTGGCGCATTTTCAATGGCTATGCCACAACAAGCTGACGCTGCGGGGGCTGAGATCTCGGTTAGAAGCGTTAGGGGAAGGGAGACGAGTTGCGATCGCAACCTTCTTAATCAGCATCGTCAAAGCCAGCGATGGCAAGCCGACTGCCATTGAATCACTCACCAAGCTCTATCCACTCTTAGGGTTTGAGGCTGAACAGGTCTATCAGCACCTCCACTCCACAGAACCCATTTCGCTCCAGCCTCCAGTTGCCGCCGTAGCCCCCCAGCCTGCCGATGCCCCTGCGGTGGGCCTTAATTTAGACCTGATTCAGCGTCGTCAAGATGAATCCCAAGCCGTCTCGACCATGCTGGCCGATATTTTTGTCGAACCCGAAGCCCCGACACCAGCACCCACCAAGCTCGGCCTCGATGCAGCCCATTCTACGTTTCTGCTGACCCTCGCCAAACAACCCCATTGGCATCGTGAAGACCTAGAGAGAGTCGCGGCTGACCTCGACCTACTCTTGGATGGCGCATTAGAAAATATCAACGAGATCGCCTTTGAGCAATGTGATGAAGCTCTGATAGAAGGTGAAGAGCCACTAGAGATTAATGGCGATATTCTTGAAGAATTGCTGGCGGAATAAAGTACGGGGCGGGGTGGGATTCCGTATTTCTACTCAGGGTGATGCTAATTTTTGTTGTTAGATTAATAAAAACCCCCAGCATTGCAGGCCAGGGGAGTGCTACTCAATCATATCTAGGAAACACGAGCTGATTTCTAGGTTCCGAAATGGATTGCTTCCTCATTGGTTCGATGGGGAGGCTTTTCAGTACCCTTCGATCAGCCGACTTCTCTAAGCGTACCCAGAATGATCTGTAATCCGACACATCAAAAATATTTTTTCTATCGTCATTCGATTTCCACCTTTGATATTGCAGAAAAATAGCGGCGAAATTTATAGACTAATCTAGAAAAACTGCTCTCAAACTATTCTGGCCGTTGGGCTTCGTCCGTCGGGGGTAGTTGGATAGGGCTGCGTCTTTGGGTTAACGTCTTCTGACAAAATGCGATCGCATCTTCCATATCGCTCGTCTGCTGGGGATAAACCAATCGAGGTCTTTGAATGACAATCAAATCAACCTGCAAGGCAGCAGCCACCTGCCGTTTAATCCCTTCCCCTCCGGGCTGTCCTGACGCTTTTGTGATCACCAGATCAATACGCCACTGTCGCCACAGCGCCCTCTCCATTCCCATCGAAATGGGGGGACGCAGCGCAATCAGGCATTCGGGGGCAAACCCAGCCTCTATCGCCGCCTGCAGCGCCACCTGAGACGGCAAAATACGGGCAAATAGGGTACTGCGAGACTGCCAAGGTCGAAACTGAGACAGCGCCTTAGCCCCCAACGTCAACAGCACCCGCCGGTTCAACAAATATTGCTCACAGAGAACAGAGGCTAGCGTCTCAACGCTGTGGACACAGTCTGGGTGTGAGTCAACCGCCGGACGTTCAAAGCGCAGGTAGGGAATGTCATTGGCGTCGGCAGCTTGCATCGCCAGCGTCGAAATCTCCGCCGCATGGGGATGGGACGCATCCAAAATCACCGCAATCTTCTCGGCCCTTAAAAACGTGGATAGAGCCTGAGGTGTAAACTGCTGAATCTGCACCTTCAGCACCGCCGCATCCCTTGGGTATCGACACTCAGCGGAGGCCGTTGTCACAGAAACCGTACAGGGCAAAGACGCTTGAATAATCAGCCGCGCCAGCGCTAACCCTTCACTGGTACCGCCAATCAGCCAGATCCTCGGTGATAAGCTACCAGAGACCTTGGGGTCTTTACTCTCTTTTTTAAGCGCAAAATTGTCGCCACGATTATTAGAATTGGGCATGCTTTAAGTATGAGTCCTATGTTGATGCTATATTCGCTCACAGATCAAAGCCGTAATGCTTCTGCCAAAGGGGAAAATCTCCCAACTCGTTGCAGATCAATGGAGCGTGTCTAAATTGTGGAGATAAACCAGCCCAAACAGGTTCGTCATCTGTTAATCCTGGATGGGAAAGCAGGGCATAGCCTGATACCCTTAGAGGCCTCTTCCCACTCCATTGGCCGGGATGGGACCAACTCTATTGTGGTCGCCTCTAAGGCCGTCTCTCGCCAGCATGCACTGCTGCTGCGGGTGACCAGTGCTGATGCCAGTACCTATGGCTTCTTGCTCATTGATGGCGATCTGCAGGGGAAGCGCAGCACCAACGGCATTAAAGTCAATGGCCGCAAGCGGGTTTCCCATCGCCTCAAGGGCGGAGACTGCATCCTCTTTGGCAATCAGGTTAAGGCCCGCTATCTCAGTCTGCAGCCGCTCACAGATGAAGAGTTTTCGCTCTATTGCAACACGATCAATTACGAGGAGATGCTGTCCGATGCCACCTTCATCAGCAGCCCACCCACCGGAGTAGAGGCGGAGCAAGATAGCTTTGATGAGGCGTCACTGATTCGGTTGGCCTCCTTCCCAGAGATTATTCCTAGCCCCATTTTTGAGGTCAACCTCCAGGGTGAGTTGACCTACCTCAATCCAGCCGCAGCCGCAACCTTCCCCCAACTGCCCATCCAGAAATTTGATCACCCTGTCCTGACCGGATTGCTCGATCTAATCTCGACCTCAGCGCAAAATATTTTGGTGCGCGAAGTAGCGGTGGACGACAAAGCCTACGAGCAATCGATTCACTACATTTCTGAAAGCGATCTGGTGCGCTGCTGCATCTTTGATGTCACCGATCGCAAACATGCTGAAGCAGAACTCAAACATCGCGATCGCCTCCTGCAAAGCGTCGCCGCCGCCACCACCCACCTCCTTGAAAACACCGGCTACGACCTTGCAATCTATAGAGCCTTAGAAATTTTAGGCCAAGCCTCTGGCGTCGATCGCATCAGTATTTGCGAGAATCATCATTCCCAGAGCAAAGCGCTAATGGCGAGTATGCGTTTTGAATGGACTCGACCGTCCATTGAAGCCATTCGCCACAAACCCCACCGCCAAGGTGTCCCTTACAGCAACCCGACCCTGAGCCAGTGGCAAGAGACCTTTAGCAACTCGGCGGCGGTCCAGCGCCTGACCAGAGAACTCCCCGATGCAGAACGAACCTTATTATTGCGAGACGGCATTCTCTCCATTTTAGTGGTGCCTATTTTTATTAACGGCGCACTGTGGGGCTTTATTGAACTAGACAACTGCACCGTTGAATATCGCTGGTCCCAACAAGAAGAATCTGTGATGTTTGCGATGGCAGCGAGTATTAGCGCCGCCCTGCAACGTCAAGACAAAGAAGAGATTATTCGGCATCAGGCCTTTCATGATGCCCTGACCGACTTGCCCAACCGGGTACTGTTTAACGATCGCCTCAAGTTAGCCCTAGCCGCAGCCCATCGCTCTCAGCAGTCGGTCGCCGTGATGTTCTTAGACCTAGATCGCTTTAAGGTCATTAACGATAGCTTGGGCCATTCCATCGGCGACGAACTCTTGCAAGATGTTGCCCAGCGCCTCAAGGCCTGTATGCGGGAAGGTGACACCGTTGCGCGCTGGGGGGGCGATGAATTTACGCTCCTACTGCCCCAAGCCCAGTCCATTGATGATGTGACCCTGACGGCCTACCGCATCCTCGAATCATTGAAACAACCCTTTACCATTCGTGAGCAAGAGCTACACGTCACCGCCAGCATTGGGATTGCCCTTTCTACCGCTGACGACGATGCCGAAATTCTGCTACAGAATGCCGATGTCGCCCTCTATCGCAGTAAAGAACATGGCCGGGGCACCTATCAGCTCTTTAGTCCCGCCATGAACTCTAAGGTGCCCGATCTGCTGGCGCTAGAGAATGGACTCCGCCACGCCATCGAACGAAACGAACTGCTGCTGTACTATCAACCCAAAATTAATATTCAGACCGGGGCCATTATGGGCCTTGAAGCGTTGATTCGCTGGCAACATCCTGAGCGGGGCTTGGTGTCACCGGCCACTTTTATTCCGCTAGCCGAAGAAACGGGTCTGATCATTGAGATTGGTGAATGGGTGCTCCGCACCGCCTGCCAGCAAGCCGTGGAGTGGCATCGTCAAGGCTTAATGCCGCTATCTGTTGCGGTCAATCTCTCGCCTCGGCAGTTCTTCCAACCGAACCTTCCTGAAATTGTCGATCAGGTGCTGCTGCAAACGCAGCTTCCCCCCCAGTCTTTAGAACTAGAGGTGACTGAAACCACGGCGGTGAAAAATATGGACTTTACAAAGTCCGTGCTTCGGCAGCTCAAAGATATTGGGGTGCATATCGCCATGGATGATTTTGGCACGGGCTATTCATCCCTCAACTACCTCAAAGAGCTGCCCTTTAATACACTCAAGATTGATCAATCTTTTATTCGCGACCTCAAGCCAAAATCCACCGATGTTGAGATTATTAAGGCAGTGCTGGGGCTAGGGCGCGGCCTTAATCTAGAGATTGTGGCTGAAGGGGTCGACAGCGAAGAGCAGTTGGGCGTCTTGCAAGAGCTAGAGTGCGAAATTGTCCAGGGCTATTTATTTAGCCGTCCCCTTCCCGCCGATGAGATTACAACGTTGCTGAAGGCCAACTGGCTAGACCGCAACAATCGCAATCTGATTACCCGACGGCTTAAAACTTCGACCTATACAGGGTAAAAAGCTCTCCGGTAGTAGTCTTGGTGATCGTCCCTCCGGCGGCGCGAATAAGCTGGGGCCAGCTTTCTAAGGGTTCTAGCAATATCTCCGCACCAAGGTAGGTTTCCAGAATCGCCCAGTTTTCTGCTAGGGGGCTATCGGGGGAAACCACATCAAACACAAAGGTGCCCTGGGGCTTCAGCACGCGCTTCACCTCGGCCACCACTGCATCCCAATAATCAAGGGGGTAGTAGCCGCTAAACCCAGTAGCCACCACACCATCAAACTGATTATCTTGATAGCGAAGATGGTGGGCAGGGCCGCGCTCTACACCACGGAACAGCTTTGAGTTGAGCTGAGGGCCGCGTTGATTAATGGCATCCTGGGCCACCGGACTCAACTCTTGACCATAGAAGAAAGCATCCCAATCGCGCCAAGGGTAGACCAAAAAGCTCAGACCACAGCCGACGTCGAGCCAGCACTGGCCCTTTTTAGGTTTGGCAATCTCCCAGAAGGGGGAGGCAATGCGGGCCTGCAGTCGCCCGGTCGCCCAATCTTGAAAAACCGGCATGGCTTCGACTTCAGGGGGTAGTTCCACGGCTTCTTGTTGATACTCGCGGTCATAGCGATCGGTGACGGCCTGAAGCTGAGCTTGCCACTGATCTGGAGCCAGGGAGAACCAGTCTTGACCGGCTTCAGCAGATTGACGATCTTTTTTAGCCATGGTTAGCCATTGAGTAAACCGTAGGGAGTGCACACTATCTTTTAGCCTACAGCCTTCTGATTTGATCGAGAGATCGCATTCCCGTTCTAGTTCAGGGGCGATGGTCTATAGAGAGGGGCGTGTCTCTTGTTGGGACCAATGGGTTCGATGGCTGAACGCTAGCCTCAACCCTATAATTTCTCTATGGAAGGATCTCTCTCAAGGAGCAATCATGCACACTGATCAGCTCAAAACCGTCTGGTTCCGATGGGTGAGGGGCTTCATGATTCTGCTATGGGTGGGCCTTATCTGGGGCATTTCTGGCCCCGCCACCGCAGAGGTCTATATTCACCCCGATGTTGACGGGCAAATTCTCTACCAAACGCGCCAAACCCTTCAAGATCAAAGGGGATATACTTGGCAAGCGGTAGCCTTCAAATTTTCAAGATCGGGTGGCTCCGGTCCGCTTCAGCTCCGTCTGGTGGGCTTCCCTGGCACGGTCGAGCTAGACCATGAACAGCCGCTGACCCTGCTCACGTCGCTGGGGCAATCGCTGACGGTGGACAATGTCTCGGATCAGGTCTCTAAAACCAACCCCACCGAACCCCACGTCGGTCAGTGGAATCTACAGCCGGTGTTGCTGAATCTAGGGGATTCAATGTTCTTGGATCTATCGGTCAAGACCTCTGATGATGCGGTTGTGAGACTTGCGATCGCACCTGAAACCATTGAACAGTGGCAAACCGTCGCAGCCTGCTCAGCCACTTGGTGTGATGATTAAAAAACCTCTAAAAGACATCAGCACTTAGCCCCGCGAGAACTAGGTTTTAGAGTGTGATGCCTAGTTCGGTCTACAATCGTCTGAGTTCAACCTAAGCAAGGGCATTCAAGACACATGGCAAAGAAAAAAGCGATCGCTGAGCAATCAGAACAACAGGCTCTAGAAGGGAAAGCTTTACTGAAGAAGCTAAACGAGATTCCCCATCTCCCCAAACGAGAGAAAGCCAAAGAGTGCGGTTATATGATCAATGGCCGAGTCAATCAAAGTGGCTTCATGAATGCAATTCTTGCGGCCAAGGGCATTACTTTAGACAGCGAAGAAAGCAGCGATAAGCGAGGCCGGGAAGCGTCCTACCGCACCAGCGTTCAAAAAACGGGAAACATTTTGATCGGCTCTGCCTACACCAAAAAGATGGGCTTACAGACAGGCGATGAATTTGAGATCAAGGTGGGGCGCAAACAGATTCAGCTTAAGCTCGTGCCGGCCAACTCTTAAGCCTTGGCGATCGCATTCAACGTCATTAAGGACTCGATCCAGGAGTTCTGCCAGCAAGCTAAATAAACACCTCGGCCTGAGTCCGCTCGATCAACTTGATCTTGAAAACCCAAGTTTGTGAGATGGGACATCATCGATCACAATCAGGGTGGTAAATATATTGAGCTGAGTTAGAAGCGGCAATGGGTAGCGGGAACCAAGCAGGCATTCATTCTGCACCAGAGGCCCCATGGGGAAAGAGGCAAGACCGCTTCTGGCCTCTGTGGCCCCTTGTGCCGATCTATCCCTACAGTAAGCGCCGCACCCTCCGTAAAGAAATTGTCAAAGATCAAATCTGGACCTTCGAGCAGCTCCAGGGCATTCTCTACGTCATCGTTCCGGTGCGAATGACGGTAATCAAGCTTCAAGGGAGAGGACTCTTCGTATACGCTCCGGTGGCCCCCACTCAAGAATGCCTACGTCTCATGCAAGAGCTGATTGATCAGCATGGTCCCGTGCAGTACATCATTATGCCCACCGCCTCCGGTATTGAGCATAAAGCCTTTGCTGGCCCCTTCGCCCGCCAGTTCCCCAGCGCTCAGGTCTTTGTCGTACCAGGGCAGTGGAGCTTCCCGATCAAGCTACCGCTGAGCTGGCTGGGGCTACCCGGTGGGCGCACCCAAATCTTGCCTACCGATAGTGCAGAGACCCCCTTCGCCGATCAGTTTGATTACAAAATTCTCGGCCCCGTCGAGCTTGGCCCTGGCCCCTTTGCCGAAGTGGCCTTTCTGCACAAGCCCACCCAGACCCTTCTCGTCACCGATGTCGTCGTTTCAGTTCCCGAACAACCGCCACAGATTCTAGAGCAGGAACCCTATCCGATGCTCTACCACGCTAAAGATGACGCCAGCGAAGTCGTAGAAGACACCCCCGCCACACGACGCAAAGGCTGGCAGCGGATTGCATTATTTGCCTTTTTCTTTCGTCCCAGCGCCCTAGAGGTGACCGGCTGGGGGCAAAGCTTCCGGGATGCTTGGCATGCTCCTGATCGATCTTCAAAAGCCTATTTCGGTCTCTTCCCGGTGCGATGGCGACCAGACTGGAAAGACTCCTTTGATACCCTACGTGGCGACGGACGGCTGTTTGTGGCTCCTATTCTGCAAAGGCTGGTCCTCAATCGAGGGTCGCAACTTGTGATCGACTGGGCCAATCAAGTGGCCGCTTGGTCGTTCCAAACCATTATTCCTTGCCATTTAGATGCGCCCGTGCAAACGACGCCTCAAGCCTTTCGGCAGGCGTTTGGCTTCCTTGAACAGCAGCCCAATCAAGAAGAATGGGGCTATCGAAACCTTCCTGAAGAGGAGTTTGAATTTTTAAATCGCTTTGATCAGGTATTAATTAAGCGCCGCATTACTCCACCGCCCCAAGAAAAGGTATGAGCGCCGATAAATATCACCGGATCCAGCGAGATTTATTTTTAGGCATCGGTGCCTTCAGCGGGGTTATTTTGCTGGGGACGCTATGGTACTGGCTGGTAGAGGGCTGGCGCTGGCCTGATGCCCTCTATATGACAGTGATCACCCTGGCCACGGTGGGGTTCCAAGAGGTCAATCCCCTGGGCGATCGCGGTCGTCTGTTCACCATTGTCTTGATTATCTTAGGAGTGGTTTGGCTCGGTTATGTCGTCAACCGCTTCACCGAGGCCGTGATTCAGGGTTACTTTCGGGGGGGCTACAAAATCCAGCAGCGCCAGCAGCAGGTCGGCAAGCTCACCGAGCACTATATTCTCTGCGGGTTTGGTCGCACCGGTCGTCAGGTAGCGATTTCCCTCAAGGCCGAGCAAAAAGAGGTGCTGGTCATTGATACCGATCCGGCTGCAGTCGAACAAGCCCAAGTCTTGGGTTGCCCCGCTCTGTTGGGTCGCGCCACCCTCGATCAAACCCTTCAACAGGCCGGAATCGAGCAAGCCTGCTGCGTGATTGCCGCTCTCCCCTCCGATGCTGAGAATCTCTACACGGTTTTGTCGGCGAAAGCGCTGAATCCACAGGTGCAAGTTGTGGTGAGAGCCAATACAGAAGAGGCCACTGAGAAGCTCGAGCAGGTGGGCGCAGACGTGGTGGTTTCGCCCTACATGGCTGTGGGGAAACGGATGGCTATTGCGGCACTACGGCCCCAGGTCTTAAATTTCATGGATGTGACCCTTGAGGGGAATCAGCCAACTCTGTATATCGAAGAGATTGTGCTCACCGATGGCGTCTCGGTAGAGCAAACATTGGGAGGGATAGGGGTGCGATCGCAAACCGGCGCATCAGTCTTAGCCATCTGCCAAAAGGATGGAACCCTGATCACGGCCCCCACCGGACCCACACCGCTTTCGTCAGAAGATCTATTAATTTGCCTGGGCACAGATGTCCAGCTTCGGGCGCTCAACCACTTGCTCACTGAGCGCTAAACCATTACGGCAACCCCGTCGCGGGCGGTGGACTGGGAGGTACAGTACCAGGCGATAAACCGGGCTGAACGGTCCCTCTGGGCGTGGGTGGCGCAGGTGAGATCTCACCCTCTTGCCCTGGCAACGGCGGCAACTGTGACGGAGCAGACCCAGGATTAATGGGAGGGGCAGGCAGCGTGTCTGGTAATTGCCCCGGCAGACCAGGTTGTCCTAAGCCCTCTGTGGGAGCAGCCTCGTTAGCAGGACTTGTTGTCCCCAACGCCACTCGATTCCCCCCCACAGACTGCAGCAGATCTAAAACCTGAATCACCTGATCGTAGTTTGCTAGCTTATCAGCATTGAGCACAATCACACCCTGGGGATTAGCCCTGATATAGCTCAACAGACTTTGCTTCAACTGATCTGGAGAAACGGGCTGTTTTTCAATATAAAGATTCCCCAGCACATCTAAGCGAACATCAAGGTTATTTGCCATTTGGGCTTTGCCCGTCTCGGCCTGGGGCAAATCCATCTCAATGCCCTCGGGACGGGTCAAGCCCACCGCTGCCAGAATGAAAAACGTGAGAATACAGAAGATCACGTCAATCAGAGGCAAAATCTCAATGCGAACCTCAGCATTCTCTTCATCTAAGTAAGTTTTCATGTATTCAGAACTGGCTAAAGGTTGAGGACAAAGAGTCTGGACAAGGAAGCGCTAGCCTCACAGCAAATGGGGAGGGCAATCCCTTCCCATTCAATCGTCGAACAGAGTGGGGATAGAGGTCGATGGCGGAGACAGTTCAGACTGATTCTGTTGGGACTGCGCCCAAAATTGACGATAGTTGAGTTCCAGCTCATTGCCCGTTCGACGGAAGATTCGAGCCTGGTTGATAATCAGTCCTTGGAAAAGCCGATAGAAGGCGAGCGCGGAAATGGCGATCACGAGGCCGAAGGCTGTACTATAGAGCGCCTCACTAATACCCACCGTTACCGTTCCGGTCGCTGATGTACCAATATCACCGAGCCTGATGTCCTTTAACGAATTAATCAGACCCAAGATCGTTCCCAGCAAACCCAAAAGGGGCGCGATGGCAATCACAGCCTCCAGTAGCTTATCTCCACGCCGCATCGCATTGAGTTCTTCATCGGCTGAGGCTTCCAGCGCCAACCGAAAAATTTCAGGTTCTTTATTCGCAAGTCGCAATGGCGTATATAAAAATCGGCCAATGGGGCGACTGCTGACCTGTCTTGCTAAATGGGTCGCTTCATCCCAATCTCGACGGGATGCTTCTAGAATCTGATCTGCGGTTTTGCGCTCATTTTTAAGACTGCTGCTCCAGAACCACAGGCGCTCAAAAATGGTACCAATGGCTAAGATCGACAACACCATGAGGGGCCAAATCGCTGGACCACCTTTCTGGAAAAGATCAACGATGTTCACAGATTTTCCTTAAGATCACGGGACAAAACAAGGGAAGGTTGAATGCTAGTTTATCGTTCAATTGACCGTCTAAGCAGTTGTTTAAAACAGACCGTTAATCTCTGTATCGGTTCTTTTGCTGTTAGGTTCGGGAGTTTTGGGCCGCAAAGCCCCCTAAAATAGGGCACTTAGAACCTTAGAACCTTAGAACCCGACCAAGCCCTGCCCATACTTGTCATACAACCACTCAACACAGATAGATTAAAATCACGACTCGATACGAACAACAGGCCGATGGTCGCCAGACTGCAATCACAGCAGAAGTGGCCTAACTCTTGTGGTATCTTCATTTGAGCGATACTCCAGTCATTTACGGCTCACATCATCATGCTGTTTAATTCAGCAGAATTTATTTTTGGCTTTTTGCCAGCTCTTTTTTTGGCATTCTTTCTCTTTGCCCGTCTACAGCAAAAACACGCTGCGATTGGTGTCTTAGTTCTAGGTTCATTAATTTTCTATGGCTGGTGGAAGCCTGAATACCTCCCGCTGCTCATTTTTTCCCTGATCTTCAACTTTGTCGTTGCGCGAGCCATCGCACAACAGGTAAAGCCAAAGCAGTCCAAGCTACTTCTGGCGGCTGGCGTTGTCGTTAACCTCGGCCTGATTGGCTACTACAAGTACACCGACTTTGGCCTAGAGATCATTAATGATATTTTTGGCTCAAGACTAAGTCTCTTAAAGCTTTTACTGCCCCTGGGAATTTCTTTTTTTACATTCCAGCAAATTGCCTACTTAGTCGACGCCTATCGCGGGATTGCTAGTGAATTCCGTTTTCTGCATTACTGCCTGTTCGTTACGTTCTTCCCTCAGCTCATCGCCGGCCCTATTGTGCATTACAGCGTAATGCAGCAGTTTGAGAAGCCTGATACATTCCATATCAATTGGAATAAGTTTAGTGTGGGCCTATTTATCTTTACCATTGGCCTATTCAAGAAGGCAGTCTTCGCTGACAGTATCGCAGGCTTTGCAAATCCAGTCTTTTCCGCTGTTGATAGTGGCTTATCTGTCACAACCCTAGAGGCGTGGGGGGCTGCCTTAGCCTATACTATGCAGCTTTATTTCGACTTCTCTGGTTACTCTGATATGGCGGTTGGGTTGGGTCTACTCTTTGGTATTTCTCTACCCTTGAACTTCCGTTCACCCTATAAGGCTGCTGATATTATCGATTTTTGGCGTCGTTGGCACATGACGCTCTCTCAGTTTCTCCGTGACTATGTTTACATCCCGTTAGGTGGGAACCGCAAGGGTTCTATGCGCCGCTATGCCAACCTGATGGCGACGATGCTCATTGGTGGCCTTTGGCACGGTGCAGGATGGAATTTCATTATCTGGGGTGGGCTACATGGTCTATACCTCATGATCAACCATGCCTATAAAAGCGTATCAACTGCGATCCCTAAGCTTCTAAATCCCTTACGCTTTCGTTTTTTCTCCGTTTTGGTCACGTTTATTGCAGTCGTTGTGGCCGGTGTCTTTTTTCGTTCGACGACCGTAGGCGGTGCGATGACCATTCTCTCTTCAATGTTGTCTCTCAACGGCGTCACCTTACCTGCTGATATTGCAAAAGGCTTAAATTTATTGGGCAAGAGCAATATGATTGCTGATCTAGAGGGCATCGGTCTACGCTTTAGTGACGCCTCTGGTCATATTGCGATTCAAGACTGGGGCTTTGCAGGTGTGCCGCTGATTGCGTTGCTGCTGCTGCTGGTGTGGTTTACGCCCAATGCCTATGATATGGTGCAACAGTTTAGCTTCACTCAGGGGGCAGATGGTCTGGTTATCCCAGAGCGCTTGAATAGTAACCAAGGTGCCTTCATTGCGATTTGCACAGGTATTATTTTTTTTGTTGCAGTTACCACCATTTTTGCATCAACGCCCTCTGAATTTTTGTATTTTAATTTCTAGGTTATAGAGGGTTTGGCTGAAAACACTCATTCATGCTTAGAACCTATGCTTGAAGGCTTCTAATGAGATTTCTGAAATTCTTTGTGATCGGTATTGTGTTGGGTGCCTTAGTCTGGCTGGGAGTGTTTTATACCCTACTAGGCACACCCGGCGATTCCACCGGTGGCTTATATAGTGCCTACCAATATAAGAAGCAAGTGGCTGAGAGAACGGCATCACCCCGTATTGTATTTGTTGGCGGGTCAGGTGTATTGCTAGGCATTGGCGCTGACCTTATTCATGAAGCACTAAAGGTTCCCACCGTTAATTTTGGTATTTTTGCAGGATTTGATCTGGACTATCAACTACAGCTCTTGAAGCCCCTTCTCAGGGAGGGTGACATTGTGGTGCTGACGTTTGAGTATTCTGCCTATTGTTTTTCAGGGGCGATGTCCTCTGATACCCGTAACTACATCATTGAGAGGGACGCGAATTTTTTCATGAAACAGCCACGGTGGGTTCAGCTAAGGCAAGTCTTTACGTTAGGCCCAGGGCGAATGGTGCAGTTGGGAATGTCTGCAATGCTGCCAACAATTGAACGCCAACGCCTCTATCCCATTGAGCGCTTAAATGCGTTTGGCGATCAGATGATCAACCGAGAAGAAGCCCCTAAGCTTAGAGAAATCAAGCGTTATAAAGCCCTTGACGTTAGTCAAAGCTGTCGTGGTCCCTCTGCCAGTTGGTCTATACTCGATCAATTCTCTGAGTCTATGAGAAAGGAGAAAAACGTCGCACTGCTGGCAACGTTCCCAAACACGATTGATTTTCAGGACTATAAAAAAGCTGATTTTCGCAACTTCACAGAGAAGATTACTGCGTTTTATCAGACAGAAAATATCGAGGTGTTGGGTTCATCTCAGGAGTTCATGTACCCCATTGATTTCTTTTACGACACGAGCTACCACCTCAATGGTAAAGGTGTGAAGGTTCGTTCTGAACGTTTATCTGAACTCTTGGGCCAGACATCTGTTGTTCAATCGGCTCAGCGTTACTGGAGAGAACACTCTCCAACGCCGCAAAAGACTTCCATCAAAGACAAGGAGTAATACCGCAGATGGTCAGCGTTTCCCCTATTTCGGTGCAGCCGGTTACCAGCAATGCTGAGCTGGAACAGTTCTTAGATGTACCGGCACGTGTTTATGCCAGTGACCCCCACTGGGTGCCACCGATTCGAGCTGATGTGGCAAAACAGTTTGAACCCAGCAATCCGTTTTTTGAGTACGGTCGGCTACAACAGTTTGTGGCCTACCAAGACCAGCAGCCGGTAGGCCGGATTGTGGCAGCGATCAACCAACGATTGATTGATCGCGAAGAAGAAAACGTGGGGCTGTTTGGGTTCTTTGAGTGTGTAGAAGATGATGCGATCGCAACCCATCTTTTCACCACCGCCAGCCAATGGCTTCAAGAGCAAGGCATGAACACCATTCGTGGCCCCATTGATCTTTCGACTCACAATAACTGCCTGTGGCTAGTCGATGGCTTCGACAGCGCCCCGTTCATGATGATGCCCTACAACCCGCCCTATTACCCAGCATTCATCGAGAAAGCCGGATTCCATAAAGCTAAGGATGCCTACGCCTACAATTTGGTCCTGGACCAGTCCTTGCTGCAAAAATTTGAGAAAGCCTACCAGATTGCCCTCAAATCTGGCGTCACCTTTCGCCCCGTCGCCACCAAAGGAGAAGCCTTCGAGCAAGATTGCCGCAATCTGTACCGCCTCTTTACCCAAGCCTTCAGCAATAACTGGAGTTCAACCCCCCGCACCGAAGCAGAATTTCTTGAAGAAGCCAAAGATCTCAAAATGGTGGTGGACCCTACCATTTTCCCTATTGCCGAGTACGACGGCGAAATGATTGGCTTCTTCATGGGCCTGCCCAACTACAACCTTGTGTTCAAGCATCTCAACGGCAAACTGAACTGGCTCGGCATCCTTAAATTTCTCTGGTATCGTCGCCAAATTAACGAAGCCCGCATGATTGCCCTGTGCGCCCTGCCCGAACATCGACGCAAAATGGTCGCTCCCGCCCTGGTGTACCTGGTCCATCGGGACGGCACCCAGAAACCGAAACCCTACGAGCGCTCTGAGCTGTCCTGGATTTATGAAGACAACATGCCCTCGCGCAAGCTAACCGAAGCCTCGGGCGGTAAGATCTATAAAACCTACCGCATCTACGAAAAGGCGCTATGAAAGCACTCGTCACTGGAGCCAATGGCTTTACCGGATCTCATCTGTGTCAACGCCTGCTCCAACGAGGCGATCAGGTCACGGCCTATGTTCGTCGCACTGGCGATCTAGCGCGACTAGAGAACCTAGCGGTGACGCTTGCCGATGGCGACATCACCGATCAAACCGCCTTAGAAGCGGCAATGGCAGGTGTCGACCTCGTTTTCCACACCGCTGCCTATGTTGAACTAGGGCTGGTGGATGCCGACCTGATGGAGCGGGTCAATGTCGGTGGCACCAAAGCGGTCCTAGCCGCAGCACAGGCAGCAGGCGCGTCTAGAATGATCTACTGCAGCACCATTGGCGTTTACGGCGATACCCAAGGCCGACTCATTGATGAAACCTTTGAGCGTCAGCAGACTGATTTCTCCTCAGCCTATGATCGCACCAAGTATCTTGCTCAGCAGGCGGTGGATGAAGCAGCTCACAATGGCTTTCATGTGGTCAGCGTGATGCCCTCCGGCATCTTTGGGCCAGGAGATCCCCATTTCGGCAAGGTAGTACAGCTCTTTCTCAAGGGTGGCCTTAAGGTTTGGGCCGGGGCCAAGCGCATTACCGGCATTGTCCACGTCGATGATCTCGTAGAAGCCATGATTCTCGCAAGCGATCGCAGTCAGGCTGGCGAACATTACATTATCTCGGCCGGGGAACTCACGACCGGAGAGATGTTTCAAGTCTTCAGTGACGAGACGGGCATTGCCACTCCCACCGAAATCCCGGAGCCAATTGTTCGCTTGGTCGGCAGCGTTCTTGACCCCATTGGACGTCTGCTCAACTGGCAGCCGCCCTTAAGTCGCGAGCGAGTTCACTACCTCTACGATCGCTGTGTTCGAGTCAGCGGCGACAAAGCTAGACAACGGCTTGGGTGGCAGCCCCGTTCAGTCCAGGAAACCTTGCGAGACCTCGTACAGCCATGATGTTTACATGAGTTTACGGACTGTTACCCCACTTAAACAACCATAAACTTTAGTGAAATCAAAATTTTTCTAGCGTCGCTAATGCTAGATTAATAGCAGGTACAGAACAGGTAATTCTAAATCCCAAAAGAGATAGAGCCTGTACCTCCTAGCTCTGTCATTCGAGTCGTTCTTGATGTTATCTTCACTTACATTAGGTGGAATAAAGTCCAAGGAGGGGCTTCGATTCCAAAGCCAGATTCGGTAAAGAAAATCAAGTGGCGCATTAATGTTAGTTCGTCTCTATTCTGTTCACCTTAGCTGTTGCTTTTATTAACTGATTCAAGTTCAAATCCTGAGTAAAAACACTTCACAAATCTCTTGTCGTTATTAGGGTTCAGCGTCGTCGCTGAACCCTTTTGAAATGGATAGTCGTTGCAATTAAAGCCCTAGACGAGTGTCGATGCAGCAGTTCCTAAGATACAAGATCTGGCATTTAATTCCTTTCGTAGCTGTGATGTGGGCGGTCGAGATTATTGACGCCTTTTATTTTGACTCAAAACTCGATAATTACGGAATTAGTCCCCGCAATCCTCAAGGGTTGTGGGGTATTTTATTCGCTCCATTTTTGCATGGTGACTTTGAGCATTTAATAGCCAATACCTTTCCCTTAATTATTCTAGGGAGTTTGATTTTATGGCGTTCGGTCGAGGAGTTTTGGATTGCAACGCTCGTAATTATGACGGTCGGTGGCGGCGGGGTTTGGGTCTTTGGTGAACGTGGCTCTTTCCATGTCGGAGCCAGCATCTTGATTTTTGGCTATATCGGCTATTTGCTGCTGCGGGGGTATCTAGAGCACAGCGCTAACGGTGTTTTAGTTTCAATATTAGTTCTCATCTTTTACGGCGGCACCCTGGCTCAGGGCGTTTTGCCCACAGATGCAGGCGTCTCTTGGGAAGGGCATTTATTTGGCTGTATTGGCGGTCTCTTAGCGGCACATGCTGTATCGAGAACTTAAAGTGAGAACTCTTCTTGAAACTCTTTGCGCGTCATGGGTTGAGACACTTCTAAGCCCTCGCCCCCCAAAACCGTCAGCGGTTCACCATCAATCGAAATCCAAACGGACTCTTTGGGATTAAGACTACTGGCGGTATAGATGACCTGACCTAATCGCCCCTGCATCGAGGTGCTGCCGCCCCCCACTGTAAACGCTTTGTTGAGGTCAAGATGAACCCCGTCTGCTTTGACCGTAACAGTATTAAGCTTCGTCCCTTCAGGAATGCTACTCGCAACATCAGCGTTGGCTGGCCCCTTCAAAAGACGTTCTAGAGCAGCAGTAAGCTGCTCTTCAGGTTTGGCTGTCGGCTTTTGAGACGTAATTTTGGCCGGAGCAAGCTCTACCTTTTCTTGTGCCACCTTGAGCCAATAGACCGAAAGCTGGGCTGATTCTGCAGGTGATTCGGTGGGCGTGATTGACGGAGAAGGACTCGCCTCTGGTTCGACAGTGCTGGGGGCTGATGGAGTAGGGCTAGGCGTGGGGCTTTGCACCTGTGGGTCCTGGGGAGGAGCCTCGGTCGTGCAGGCAAATAAACCTACCGCGATCGCCGTTACCATGAGTTTCCCCAACATTGAGCGCTGTCGTTTAGCCATGACGTCCCACATTCCCTTGCGATACCTTAGCAGTCCTATTTCAGCACAAATCCTTGACGAGAGCGCCAATTTGGAAGTTCCGAAATCGTTTCTAGCTTAACAAACGCAAAGCGGCTTCAGAGGCTAGCCTGTAGCCACTTTTGTAAAGTGGACACCACTTGATCCAGGGCAATGTCTTGTGCTTCATGGGTGGCACGCTGTACCACCTCTACTTTGCCGTCCTTTAGAGACCGTCCCGTCACAATGCGGTAGGGAATGCCGATCAAATCAGCGTCTTTAAACTTCACCCCGGCCCGCTCGTTGCGATCGTCGAGAATGGTCTCAATCCCGGCTGCGTTGAGATCTCGATACAGTGTTTCTGCGGCTTCAACTTGGGCCTGATCATTTAGGTTCGGAATCACCACAATGGCGTGGTAAGGCGCAATGGAAACGGGCCAGATCATACCGTCTTTATCGTAGGACTGCTCCACAGCGGCTTGGGCTAACCGCGAGACGCCAACGCCGTAGCAGCCCATCACCAGGGGCATTTCTTCACCCTGTTCGTTGGTATAGGTCGCCCCCATGGCTGCAGAGTACTTGGTGCCAAGCTGAAAGATATGGCCGATCTCAATGCCTCTAGCGCTGTGAAGCGTTTGCTCTGGGTTATGAAGGGCGCGATCTCCCCCCATGGCCTTTCTGAGATCCACTATATTTTTAGGCAGAGTCAGCTCCTTACCCCAATTTGCCCCCACAACATGAAAGCCACTATCGTTAGCTCCGGTCACGAAGTTCTTGAGATCCACTGCGGTTGGATCAACCAGTCGCAGAAACTGGGGCGCAATGGATGGATGAGATTTAATACAGTCATCGGCAAGATCTGGCCCCAGATAGCCGAGCGGTAGCGTTTGGGTGGCCCACTTGGCTTGAGCCTCAGCGTCAGGCACCTCTAGAGAAATGACGGTATGGCTGTCGTAGTCTGTGGCCCGCTGGGTTAGCTCATTCTGCAGCTTCACTTCATTGACGTCTTGGTCACCCCGAAGGCTCACTAAAATGAGAACCGTCTTGCCCGAATCGTAGACTGCCTGATATAAGACATTCTTGACGATTTGAGTGGCAGAACAGTCTAAAGATTTGCAGAGTTTCTCAATGGTGTCTGCCTGGGGCGTCTCTCGCTTTTCGTAGCCTTTAAAGACTGAGGACTGCGCCTCTGGGGGCAAAGAGGTCGCTTTCTCAACATTGGCGGCGTAATGCCCATCATCGGTGTATAGAATCTCGTCTTCACCGGCTTCAGCAAGCACCATAAATTCTTGAGATCCAGAGCCACCAATGGCTCCAGAATCAGCCTCCACGGCGCGGAAGGTGAGACCGCACCGCTGCAGCATATTGCGATAGGCCTGGTCCATGGCCTGATAGGTTTCTTTAAGGCTATCGGTGCTTTCATGGAAGGAGTAGCCATCTTTCATGATGAACTCCCGGCTCCGCATCAGGCCAAACCGAGGTCGAATTTCGTCCCGGAACTTGGTCTGGAGCTGATAAAGGTGCAGCGGCAACTGCCGATAGGAGCGAATCAGATCGCGAGCGACGGCGGTGATCACTTCTTCATGGGTCGGTCCTAGTCCCAGAGATCTCCCTTGACGGTCCTGCAGAGAGAACATAATGCCTTCGGCTTCGGTGTAGGTGTCCCAGCGACCTGATTCTTGCCAGAGTTCGGCAGGCTGCACCTGGGGCAGCAAGCATTCCTGTGCGCCAGTGGCATCCATTTCTTCGCGGACAATTTTGGAGACCTTCTGCAACACGCGCCACATCAGTGGCAGGTAGGCATAGATACCGCTACCGATCCGGCGAATGTATCCGGCCCGGAGTAGGAGCTTATGACTGGGAATCTCTGCTTCGGCGGGGTCTTCCCGCAGCGTCACAAACAGCATTTGAGAAAGCCGCATTATCTCTCATCCAACTGGGTTACCGATTTATTAGTCTAGACGATTAGAGACGCTAGGCTGCCACGGTATCGAAGGAGATTAATTAGACTCGCCCACTTTTCTAGGGAGATTGAATCGGCACAGTCTGTGACTGTGAGGGGGTTGTGGCTCCGGCAGGGTTGGGGCTATTACGGCTACTCAGTAAGACCCAGAGTGAGGCTGCAGACAGCGATGCGATCGCACCTACTACCACCATCCACAATCGTACCGGAGACCTCAGCCGCTTTGAAAGCTGAGCGCGGGACAGGTGAATCGTTGCCTTGGATTGTGAATTTGGCTCTCTATTCTGGCTGTAATTGGGAACCGACGAAGATGCCAGAATTGTTGTCCCATCACCAGCGCTCATAAATTCTGGACTCACCATGGTGGCTGTCGCATCCGTTACATCAGACTTGATACTGTGGTAAGAGAGCGATTCAAGATAGTTGAGGAACTCCACTTGTTCCATGGCCACCGTCATATAGGTCGCTTTGATTTCTTTACCAAAGCGGACAATATCGCCTTTATTGAGTTCGTGCATCGACTTGCGCTCACCATTGATGTAAACACCATTGGCGCTGGCCTTACCCTCAGAGTTGCCGTCTAAGACGCGGTAGCGATAGCCCTCGTTAGGCACCGGCAATCGCACCAGTAAAGCGTGCTGTCGAGAGATGGAAGGACCATCAACGACAATGGCATTGGACGCATCGCGCCCAACTGAGTAGGCAACATCTTCGAGTTGAACCACCCGACGGCCTGCGCCATCGTGGATGATCAACATGTGGTGTTCAGAGGTTTCTTGCCGTGATACTGGCATGGCTGCAAGGAGTGATAAAGATTGAGTGGAGCGTGAAAGTCTTATATTTACTAGGATTCCCTGAACACATCTTGAATAGACAGCCGACTTTGAAGGGATAGGTTCTGAATGGGCCGAGAGACCAGTCTCTATGGAGCCTGGGTATTGTAAAGTGACAGATATGTACGATGAAGACGATCTCAGTCTGCTTGATGTAGACGAAACCCCTGAAAGTCCTCTAGATCAGATGGCTCCCCTTGATGACCCTAGCGTCGTCGCGGCCCGTCCTGATGTAGAGGAAATGCTGCAGTTGATGAGCGCGCCGGATGCCCCCCAACGCATGTTGGCAACCCGAGCCTTTTGTGAGCTGCAGGAACCCCGTGCGATACCACACCTCATTCGTCTATTGACCGATAGCTGTCCGCTGGTGCGCGTCAGCGCGGCCTATGCTTTGGGACATAACCCCAGCGTCACTGCGGTTGACTCTTTGATTGAGCAGCTAGACCTCGATTGGAATGGCTATGTTCGGAAGGGGGCCGTCTGGGCCTTAGGAAATTGTCGCGATCGCCGTTCTCTGGCTCCTCTTACCAATGCGTTGAGAACGGACATCTCTGCAGTCCGTCTCTGGGCGGCTAGCTCACTGGGGCAAATGGCCGAGGTCGATACCGATTCAGCCCGTGCTGCGATTCCACCCTTAGTTGAAGCGTTGACCCACGATGCGCTGCCAGCGGTACGCAGCAATAGTGCGTGGTCCCTCGGACAGCTCTGTCAGAGCATTGAAAAAGGGATGATGTACGCGCAGGCTGTTGAGGCTTTAATTAATGCGCTGCAGGATGCAGATCTGGGTGTTCAGGAAGATGCCAAGAGTTCTCTGTTAAAACTGGGAGATACTCGTGGTCTACAGATCATTGAAGCATTAGAAATGGAAGGTCTGCTATAGGCAGCTCCGACGTTAATACCCCAACGCTGTCCCGTCACCTCTAGGGTCCGCTGCCCCTTCTAAACTGCCATCTGGCTCCACAATGATCAGGTTGGCATTGCCCCAACTAGGCCGCAGCATCACCTGATGTCCCCGCTTTTGTAGAGCCTGCAGCGTTAAGAGATCAAACCCCCAACGCTCTACCATCACCTGCTCGGGTCGCCATTGGTGATGCAATCTAGGAGATGCCACAGCCTGCCCTGCATCTTGGTCATAGACCAGCACGTTCAATAGCGTTTGCAAAACAGTGGTAATAATCGTGCTGCCGCCCGGTGCGCCAGTAGCTAACCGGAGTTTATTGTTCTCGGTAACGATAGTGGGGGTCATGCTAGAGAGGGGGATTTTTCCCGGTGCGATCGCATTCGCCTCTCCCCCCACCAGACCAAAGGCATTCGGAACGTCCGGTGCAGCAGCGAAATCATCCATCTCATTATTGAGGACAATCCCGGTACCTGCGGCAACCACACCCGCGCCAAAGCCAAGATTGATGGTAAAGGTAAGGCTGACGGCGTTGCGATCGCGATCCACCACGGTCAGATGACTCGTATCGTTAGATTCCTGCCGCTGTCGAATCGTCTCTAAGACTTGGGGGTCAGCCGCCTTTACATCTGCTGCTGAGCGAGCCTGATCGGTAATTTCTTGGCGACGCAGACGGGCATAGGCAGGGCTAATCAAGGCTGCGGTTGGCACCGGCACAAAATCAGGATCGCCGAGATAGGTGGCGCGGTCAGCGTAGGCTATTTTCATTGACTCAATCAGCACATGCAGCAGCTCAGGATCGTGCCAGCGATCTTGAAAGTTTTCGTTTTCCACCATTTGCAACATCTGGATCAGATGCACACCACCGGAGGAGGGAGGCGGCATGGAGCAGACCTTGGCCTGTCGGAACATTCCGCAGACTGGGGTTCGCCAAGTCGGTTTATAGGTTTGCAGATCCTTGCGGCTGACCAGACCACCGTTGCGAGTCATATCGGTTGCAATCGCATCTGCCACCGTTCCCCGATAAAAACTTTTGGGATTGCGAACCAGAGTCTTCAGGGTTTTAGCTAAGTCTTTTTGAACCAACAGATCGCCGAGTTGAGGCGCTTTCCCTTGGGGCAAAAAAATCTGACGAGCGGCTGGATTTTCACTAAAGGTGGCCTGACGGCGTTGAATGGCTTGAGAGAGGCGATCGCTCACCGGAAACCCATCTGCAGCCAACGTGATAGAGGGCTGCACCACCTGCGCCCAGGGGAGCTTGCCATATTTTTGATGAACTTCGTATAAACCTGCGATCGTTCCGGGCACAGCAACGGCTAGGTGACCATTGGTACTGAGGCCCGGTTTTACCTTTCCGTTAGCATCTAGATATAAATCTTTTGTGGCGCTCAGCGGCGCTTTCTCTCGGAAGTCGAGGGCTTTGATTTCATTGGTATCAGCCAGCCGCAGCAACAGAAAACCACCACCGCCTATCCCGGCAGAAAATGGCTCTACCACCGAAATCGCTAACGTTGACGCCACCGCAGCATCCACTGCGTTGCCGCCCTGCTGAAGCGTCGTCAGTCCAACCTGACTGGCAAGGGGATGGGCTGAAGCCACCATGCCCTGCTGACCGCGTGCCAAGGGTTGAGCAACAACAGCCGATGCCTGCAGCACAACGAGCATCAGCGGTAGGCATCGGGTAGAAAAGCCTAAAATTTGATGAAAGCGTAGAGCAATAACTGACAAGTGAATGAAGACCTTTGCAAAAGAATCCAAGACGCATTTGCTGGCGTGACGCTGGGCAATGGCGTCGGCCTACAGCAGGCACAGGGTCTTGACGACTACGATGACGAGGCCACCTGTAACCGCTATCGAGACACCGATGAAAAGGACGATTGGAGTCAAATTTCTGTCGAAGCGTTAAATCGCTGCAACAGCAGCCTCAGCTTTTTCGATGCTGAAGGCATGAGATTCCATCTCCCGGCCTATCTAATCACAGACCTACAAGGAGCTTATCACTTCGATTTGATTTTTTGCCTGACTCATCTCAACGACTACAGAATTAGCCAATTTGCCCTTCTTTCTGAAGCCCAGCGGAGCGCTGTTAGAGTGTTTCTACTTCACATCGCAAAGCAACCAGACTCTGACTTTGACCGTCCGCACATCACGCTTGCCCTCAATGAATACTGGACCTAGAAATGAGCAAGATATCCACCATCGATCGCTAGAACTTGCTCCGTAAGGTAAGAGGCTGCTGGAGAAGCCAGAAACACAACAGCTCCGGCCACTTCTTGAGGATTTCCCTACCGTTCTAGAAAAGTTCGTTCTTTCAGCTCAGTGAGAACTTAGTGCCACGGGCTATGTCTGCTCTAGAGTGACACTCCAGCAAAGCATAAACACGAGTACAAGCTTAGGGACTTGCCGCACAATAATATTCCACTAACCCCTCAACCTAAATCCTTCTCCCTAGGGAGAAGGACTTTGACTCTTGCTCCCCTAGAGAGTAAGGGATTGGGGGATGAGGGGCATTGATGCGATATGGACTGGCATGTTATTTATGAGCAACAACCTTACTGCATGGCTTGTCCACATTGCTGCGCCGTACCAATCGAAATCGCTTTGAGGCGATTGGGAACGAGACGTCCACAGACATAGCTCACCTGTGCGATCGTCGGTCGATCTGCGCCATAGACATAGGCATAGGGATCAACCGCCTGTCCCTGTTTATAAATGCCATAGTGCAGGTGCGGCCCCGTAGAGCGACCTGTGCTGCCCATATAGCCCAAAAGTTGCCCCCGTTCAACCTTTGTGCGGGGTTTAACCACATACCCAGAGAGGTGAGCATAGAGGGTCTGAAACCCATACCCGTGATCGACAACAACATAGTTACCATTCTTTCGACCAGTTTGGGCGCGCTGCACCACCCCTGACGCAGTGGCATAAATCGGCGAACCGTGTGGCCCCACTAAATCAATGCCCTCATGAAAGTCTGTACCTTTACCAAAGGGGTTATGGCGCGGACCAAACTCAGCAGAGACCCCAGCCCGTTGAATCGGAACCCCCCTAGGGCTAGCGGCTTCACGAACAGATCGCTCTTCAATGAGTAGCCGCAGTCTGTCTTCACGGGCTGCTTTTGCTTGCAGCCATTGCTGTTGCCGTTCTGCTTCAAGCACCGATCTCGCTTCAATCAGTTGCTGCTGTTTGGCTTCATGGGCCGCTTTGGCGTTGAGTCGCTTCTGTTGATCTTGCTGCTGGGCGTTAAGGTCTTCCTGCTGCTGCTGGGCATCTTGGGCTGTCTGTTTTTCAATCAACTCCCGCAGGACAGGTTCTCGGATCGCCTTGGGCTCTGTTAATGCTTGCTGCATCGCTTCGTGGGCCGCTCTTTCTTCCTTTAACCGCTGTAGGGCGATGGTTAAACCGTAGTCAGAAGATTGTGCCTCAGGCAGTTTTTCTGGGAGCTTGAAAATATAGAGATCTTGCTCAGAATCTGGAATACTGGCTGTGCCCTGCCCTGCGCCCAATGGCAGGCCATATTTACTCAGAGCAGTCTCTAGCGTGGGTAGCGCGGCGACGGCGAGAGCCGCACTGCCAAAAATATAGGGCGCTGCAGAGCACACGACCTTCTTAACGAGTTGAACGTGGTTATAAGGCAAATCAACAATCCTCCAATCCCTTATGGTTTGGCCCCTTGAGCAAATGCAATGTAAATTATGAATAGTTTTAGTATGAGCTGACTTTGGTGAATTAACCTGTACTCCAAGCTACAGAATACGATGAATCAGTCGTTCAAGCGGTCGTACCAAAGGAACTTTTATCTTGTCCGTCAATTGTGAAGAACCCGTGAAACTTTTAGTGATAGGCAGTGGGGGGCGTGAGCACGCCTTGGCCTGGAAGCTGCTGCAGGCTCCCAATGTTGTCCAGGTCTTCTGCCTACCTGGTAATGGAGGCACTGCGGCTCTCGAACGTTGCGAAAACTTAGATCTAGATGCCAATGACTTTGATGCGATCGCAACCTTCGCCAAAACAAACAATATCGCCCTAGTCATCGTCGGCCCTGAAATTCCCCTGGCAGCAGGTATCACTGATGTCTTGCAAAAGCATGGCATTCCCGTTTTTGGCCCCACCCAAGTCGGCGCTCAAATTGAGGCGAGCAAGTCCTGGGCCAAAGCCCTCATGGAAGCAGCGGGTGTCCCCACCGCTCAAGCCGCCACCTTCATCGATGCGGATGCTGCTAAAGCCTATGTGAAAGAACAGGGGGCACCCATCGTGATCAAAGCCGATGGACTCGCCGCCGGTAAAGGCGTCACCGTTGCCCTCGAATTAGGTGAGGCCTTTGAAGCCATTGATGAGGTCTTTACGGGGCGATTTGGGGCCGACATGCAGGTCTTGATTGAAGAATATTTGACGGGACAAGAGGTTTCCGTGCTGGCATTGACCGACGGGTTAACGATTCGGTCTCTGTTGCCAGCGCAGGACCACAAACCCATTGGCGAAGGCGACACCGGCCCCAACACAGGAGGCATGGGTGCCTACGCCCCAGTCCCGTGGATGACTGAGGCTCTATTAAAGCGCGTTGAGCAAGAGGTGCTGCAGCCGACCCTGAAAGCACTCCAAAATCGGGGCATCGATTATCGTGGCGTGCTCTACGCCGGTTTAATGATTACCCCCCAAGGCGACCCCAAGGTAATCGAGTTTAACTGCCGTTTTGGAGACCCCGAAACCCAGGTTGTTTTACCGCTACTAGAAACCCCCTTAGTCGATCTATTGCTGGCCTGTACAGAACAACGGCTAGAGCAAATGCCACCCATTGCCTGGAAAGCAGGATTTTCTGCCTGTGTGGTGATGGCGGCGGGTGGCTACCCAGGGGACTATCGAACGCAGGATCCGATCTTAGGGTTAGACGAAGCAGAGGCCACCGGGGCCGTCGTGTTTCATGCTGGGACTCAGCTCAAAGACCAGTCTGTGGTCACCAGCGGCGGTCGAGTGTTGGCCGTGAATGCGGTAGGGGATTCCTTTGAGCGATCGCTCAAAGCAGCCTACAAAGCCATTGCGCCCATCCAATTTCAAGATAGCTACTATCGCCGCGATATTGGTCAACGCGCTCAACCGACTCTCGACACGTAAAGCAACCCTAAAACGGAATATCGTCGTAGTTGGGTTCTTCCACAGGAGCAGTGACTGGAGGAGGTGCAGCCTGGGGCATGGTCTGAACCGGGGGTGCCGACTGAGTGAGAGGTGGCGCTGACGTTGCAGTGGTAGGCATGCTGGGTACAGCGGTGGTCACAGCACTCATCGACATGGGATGAATCCGTGATGCAGTCAGCTCAGCTACTTTTTCTTTAAACCCTTCAGGTCGATCAACGCTGCTCATGGTGAGGCGACCTTCAATGACGATTTGATCGCCTTGCTTATATTGCTCTTGCACCTGCTGGGCCATGTTACCCCAGCTCACCACCTTCACCGTTTCCATGGGATCTTCAGCTCGGATGGGTGGAAATTGAACAGTCATTTCTGCGATCGCAGTTTGCCCATCTTGGGTATATCGCAGCTCTGGAGCTTTAATAATCTCTGCCATCAGCACACAGCTATTCATCGCTAGACCCGACCTTCAATGAGTGAATTAGAAGCCAAAAAGCTCCAGAAGTTGTTCTCAATATTACTACATACGCCTTGCGAGTTGTCGCGATAGGAAACATTCGAGTTGGTTGCTACGGGTCATATCCACACGATTCTTTAAATACATGCAGCGCAATCGTCCTGCTCACCTTTCTTGCTATCAAAGAGGCGAAGGAAGAATGTGGCTCTACTATCCCTACACCACCAGAGATGACTTGATGCTAGCCAGTCTTGGCTTCAGGATTTCGATTGATCAGCTCTACACCGGGGTTAGCTTTGATACCCAAGGCTAACCTAGCCCTAGAGGATCTCTCCATAACAGAGACTTCTCTCGGCCACACCAACAATCTAGAAATCCCTCAAGATTAGCTAACAACTCAAGAACAGCTCTCAGCGAACCGATAGCTCGTATCGCCATAGTTGACAAGGCATTGGGCATCAAGCTTAGCCCAGTGCAGAACGTAATATTTCACAAAATCTCAAGAGTCTTTTAATCTCAGGCCCCTCAGGCCCAATGGGGATCAAGCTAGGCTGAAAGGCAACGTGTTCCAAAGGAAGTCCACCGATGTCCCAGCAACAATTTGGCCTGATTGGTCTTGCCGTGATGGGTGAAAATCTCGCCCTAAATGTGGAACGAAATGGATTCCCCGTCGCAGTGTATAACCGCACCCGCTCTCGAACCGATGAGTTCATGACAGAGCGTGCAGCAGGCCGCAACATCAAACCCACCTATTCCCCCGAAGAGCTAGTGGAATCTCTGGTACAGCCCCGCCGGATTGTGATTATGGTCAAAGCCGGTGGCCCAGTGGATGCGGTCATTCAACAGCTCAAGCCGCTTCTGTCCCCTGGCGATGCCCTCATTGATGGCGGTAACTCTCTCTACGAAGACACCGTCCGTCGCACCAAAGAGCTAGAAGCCGATGGCTTGCGCTTTATTGGCATGGGCGTCAGCGGTGGCGAAGAAGGCGCACTCAATGGCCCCAGCCTCATGCCAGGTGGCACCAAAGAAGCCTACGCCGATCTCGAACCGATTCTCACTAAAATTGCCGCTCAAGTTGATGACGGTCCCTGTGTTACTTATATCGGTCCGGGCGGGGCGGGTCACTACGTCAAGATGGTTCACAACGGCATCGAGTACGGCGACATGCAGCTCATTGCAGAAGCCTATGACTTGCTCAGATCGGTAGGCTTAACGGCGGCTCAACTCCATCAGGTCTTTGCAGACTGGAATAAAACCGATGAGCTGAATTCATTTTTGATTGAAATTACTACCGAGATCTTTACCTATATTGATCCCGACACCAACAAGCCCTTGGTGGATGTGATTATGGACAAAGCCGGTCAGAAAGGAACCGGACGCTGGACCGTGATGAGCGCCCTAGAACTGGGCGTTCCTATTCCCACTATTACCGCAGCGGTAAATGCCCGAATTGCATCGTCCTACAAAGATGAGCGAATTTCGGCTTCCAAGATTTTGTCAGGACCAACCGCCAAGTATGAAGGCGATCAGCAGACCTTTGTAAATCAGGTGCGTGACGCCCTGTACTGCTCTAAGATTTGTTCCTACGCTCAGGGCATGGCGCTGATGGGTGCGGCCTCTAAAGAGTTTAGCTTTAATCTTGATCTCGGTAAGATTGCCCGAATCTGGAAAGGGGGCTGCATTATCAGAGCGGGCTTCTTAGATAAGATTAAAAAGGCGTTTTCCGATGATCCCAACCTACCGAATCTGCTGCTCGCACCTGAGTTTAAGCAGACGATTTTAGACCGTCAAGAAGCATGGCGAGAGGTCATGGCAACGGCGGCGAAGATTGGAGTGCCGGTACCTGCCTTTAGTGCGTCACTCGATTACTTCGATTCCTATCGTCGTGAACACTTGCCTCAAAATCTCACCCAGGCCCAGCGGGATTTTTTCGGCGCCCATACCTATGAGCGCATTGATAAAGAAGGCAGCTTTCATACCGAATGGACCACCATTACTGAAGCGCCCAGAGAGAGCTAAAGGACTGACCCTCAGCTCTCAGCGAGTATGATGCCTGTGCCTCTTATCCCCGTGCCCCTCATCCCCCAATCCCTTACTCTCTAGGGAAGAAGGGGAGCAAGAGTCAAAATCCTTCTTCCTAGGGAGAAGGATTTTGGTTGAGGGAAGGTTATTTTAATGCAAGCTCCTTGATGGCTCCAAAGGCTGCAAAGCAGGAGTTTTTATGAAGCAGTTCAACATGCTGAAAGCCGACCTGGCGCAGCAGTTCTAACTGGTAGGTTACCGGACGGGGCGAATCTTCTTTATCGATATAGCTGAACACTTTATCTCGATAGTCTTCGCCATCAAGGTCAGTTAAATAATCGCCGTACCGTGACCACATCAGATTATGAACAGCCTGTGATTCATGGGAAATAAGATCGGTAATCCAAACGCTACCGCCAGGGGCCAAGATTCGGTAAATCTTGTCAAAGGTCGCCACCCAATCGGCATCATCGCGCAGATGATGGAGAACGGCTGCGGCTAGAACAACATCGTAGGATTCTGGTATTAAGTCAACGGTCCTGAAATCGCCGTTGATGGGAGTGATGGTGCCTTGATTAACGACAGACAGTCGTTCGACGGCACGATGGATCATGGGTTGGCTAATATCAAGCAGATCGGCGTTGAAATCATGGCCTAGCACCTGCCGGAGCTTAATGGAATTGTTGCCTGCCCCACAGCCGATATCGAGCACCTTTTTGATGGGAGACGTTGCTGACACGGCGGCGTTTGTGATCAGCGTCATTGCTAGGGGAGCATCAATTGTGGCAACTTGTCCGGTTTCTAGCTGAGAGAATCGTTCGACGTCTTGATCGAAGCGATCGCAAATTTCTTCTACGGTTGATTTCTGATGGAGTGGTGTAGACATAGGGCTATGACCATTATTAAGCGATCGCTCATTAATTTAGGCTACGATCTCAGTATTCTATAGGTCTGGGAAATATTTATGGAAATCTCCCTACGTCCTCAAATAGAGCAATATATCAATCAAGCGATATCAGAAGGCCGCTATGATTCTGTGGAAGATTTTCTTGCAGAAGCTGCAGAAGCCTTAATTGCAGAAGAGCAAGAAGATATTCAGGCGGCTCAGAAGGTAATAGCTAACGCTCTACCCGAAGATGCAGTTGCCTGGCAAGAGGTGAAAACTGAGCTGAGTTTGTGAGTTACAGCATCAAGATCGAAAAAATAGCTGTCAAACAGCTCAAAAAGCTACCAAGGCCCGAACAGAAACGCATCAGCAAAAAGATACAGGCGTTAGAACAAAATCCCCGTCCAAGAGACTGCACAAAGTTACAAGGCGAAACCAATCTCTATCGCATACGGTCTGGGAGCTACCGAGTGATCTATACCATCCAAGATACTGAACTAATCGTGCGAGTGATTAGAGTGGGCCATAGAAGCTCCATCTATGGTTAAAAAACGCTATTCGTAAATTTGCTGCTTGACGTCAACACCGCGTAGCTGCAACCTTGCCTGACACAGATCTAGCTGGCTTCTACAGACCAAACACCAGGTGTAGAAAGCTGCCCTGACAAAATAAGCTGAGCAATACTCCCCGTACCGTAACCCGCCGCGATCGCAGTATTCTCAAGCACACCAGAAGCGTTAGAGTATTTAAAGAGCCAGTGGCACGGGGTACGAGAACCAGAGCTGCGAGGATCTGCCTTACTTGCGATCGCAACGCTCAGTACCGATGCAGCATTCCACTTTCTGCTAGATCGAATTGCAGCAGATTATGAGGTGGTGGCCCCACAAGCCATTCAAGCCCTAGAAATCTATCGTCAAGATCAAGATCTCTGGTAGCAGGTCTGTGATGCCAATGAGCGCCGCAACGCTCTTAATCGCTGAAAAAACGGGTAGCGATTATCGCTACCCGCAAAGGGTTAGAGCTTCAACTGTTAAAGAGAGAGAAAAGAGACTTGCTGTGCTTAATCGTCATCGCTAACGTCATCAACGACGATATCAACAGTAACGGGCGGCTTCTTCTGCATCGGTACTTCGACGGGGGCAGTGGCCTGGGCATACCATGCTTTCGCAACCTTGACCTTGTGCTTGGCTGCGCCGTAGCGATCGCCATAGTTCTTCATCAACGTCGCATCAAGGGTCTGTGCCTCAGACTTAAACCAAGGGAATAGCTTTGCCTTGGCCGTTTTTGCTAAAGAAAGAAAGAGTGATTTCAGCGTCGTGGGTAAATCAGGACTACCGGGCTTATCGCTCCAGGCATCATTGATTTTGGTTCCAGTCTCTTTGAAATTGTCTACCACCGTTGACGATAGCTCTTGGGCCAAAGGCTTCATGACCTCAGTGCCAGACTGAAGCTCCGTCTTTGTTTCAGAAAAAGCCGTCTGAAAAATTTTGCCAATCCGCTGGAGCCTAGTGCTTCCCTCCGTTCTGAACTGTTTCCAATTGTCGGCTGTAGGCTGGTTACTATTCATAGTTTGAGCTTGAGTATCAGTGATCTGTGAGGTGCTGGTATTAGCCATCATTTGTTAAGTTCTCCAAAAAATTAGGGTCAAATACTGTTCGCCTACATCGTTGGGCGCTAAACATGCTCTGCACTACATGACAGTTCTCCTGAATGCTCGTTACTCAATCTAGGCCTAGCCAACTGAGACCGCTTCAACATCGACAACGGCTTCATTTGTTTCAGCCGTAACCGTACTTGCGTTCTTGTTCTTGTGGGCCTTGAACTTCTCTGTCATTAATTGCGACACTTCTGCAATCAGAAGAGAAGCCAGCAGACCGTCATCAACCCAGCCAATGACTGGCAAAAAGTCAGGAGAGATATCGAGGGGACTGAGTAGATAAAACAACGTACCGAGAATAATAACCCAGCGATATTTGCTGTGTCGAATACCGTTGCGATAGCCTTCTTGAAACGTCTGCCACAGGGATTGGTTTTTCATTGGGGGTTCCAGTGCGTCAACAATCCCATAATCTCAGGTTTACCCAGATTCGTAAGGTGTTGGTTTCTGGCATTTTAGGTGTGCTACTACACCGAATAGACCGTATACGGTTAGCCGACTACTTGAAATCCTGTAGTGAGCTGAGGAAAATCCCAATACCCCCTATTGCAAGCACCAGAATTACGATTAGCTCAAAGGCTGACATGCTTTCTAAGCGAAAGTCAATGCTAGCAATTATGCCAAACAGCAACATAATCATTGACCCTGCTGCCAGCAGCCAGCCTAAAAAATTGTTTGAGTTGTAGAAAATGAGGCCAATCCCGAAAATAAACGGAACTAATATAAGGCCACTGGTTAGGTTGAGGCTCCCCACCCTGTAGAGACTGTAGCCCAGGGAAAAATTATTAACGATTTTGACTGAACTCAGAAAGAGATAGCCACCTGCGGTCATCATCGCTAATCCCAAGAAGAATCGACCGACCCCGCCGTTGGTTCCCCCGGCTCCTGGTTGAGGCATTTGCTTTCCTCTGCGCGTTATGGGTATAGCGTAAAGCAGAATGAGAGCGTAGGCTAGAGAGAGTTTGCCATACTATGCCAATTGCTGTGACATCAGAACGGCTCGTCCCATATTCAGCGTGTCATCACAAAATGAAGATCGGCGATGTTGTTATATTCTCTAGTGCTGACCTGCCCTCAACGGTTGTCAAAATGGCAACGCGATCTAGCTATGTCCATGCTGCGATTGTTCTGTCTACCCGCCAGAGCGATACCTCATCTGGTTCTGTTGTAATTGCTGAATCTCACAATTGATACAAGCTCCCCCAGTCTAGGAACGGGTGATGCCATTATGGGAGTCCAGCACCAGTGACTCGATTATCGACTTGCCAAAAGTAAAGGGCTGACATGGTGGCTACCCCTCACAGCTCCTTTAGTGAATGAACAGCGACAGAAAATGCAGGCTTGGCTTCAAGACATTGAAGCGCAGCAGACGCCCTACGATTTTTGGCAGGTCGCCAGAGCAGGGCTAAGCATATTGGGCCTAGACAATACGCCCGACGACACCGCTCTATTTTGTTCTGAGCTGGTGACGCGGGCACTGCAGATCGCAGGCGTCATTGATGATCTCATCAATGCTGCTGAACAGGTACCCGCCGATATTGTCAAATTCCCCTGCTTTAAACCGCCGATTTTGATTCAGAGGGCTACAACAAACTGAGATACAGCGGATCACAGTTTAGTAGGGGACATATTCAATCCTGTAGTTTTTGCTGGGCAAGCCTTTCAGGATTTGCGACTGTCCCCCACAAAGGTGAAAACCGCTGTAGGCGTCTCTGGCATCAAATCCCCCGCCGCTTTTCAGCACGTTAAATGCTGGCTAACAATTGCTGGAGATGCTGCTCAAGCTGTTCAAGAGCCGCATCGGGTTCAACGCGATCGATATCGTGAATCATCCAGTACTCAATACTGTCTTCCCATGCAGGGAACTGGCTGTGCATCAAAGGGCGATGCTCAGATTCATCGACGGCGATCACCTTATGCGCCGCAACGAAGTCGGCTTCGCCAACCGACTGAGGGTAGCGAAGATCGGTGGGGAGAACAATGCCATAGTTGAGCAACCTAGCCCGCGTATATTTAGAGATGGCTCCCACGTTATTGCTATCGGGTCTTACCCTCAGCCCACGAGAGTCGGCACGCCAGTCCAGGGACTGCTTTTTAGCCCAATGGGTAAATAGATACTCAGAAAATCGGCTGCGGTAATAATTCCCGGTGCAGAGAAATAAAACAGTTTGCATGTACAGACCCGTCCCATAACCCATCTCAGTATGCCTGTAATCGGCGACTAAGGGCCAGGTCGGCTAGCGAATTCTCAAGTCAGAGGTTAATCTCAGGTCAAGATCTTGGTTGGGATAGATGACCACCACATCCCGGCTTCTCCGAGAGCTGCGAAAGATATCTTCGTCTGAGCGACCAAATACATCGCCAATGCGTGAGTTAGACCCACCCAGAACGGAGCTAAGAATCGCCCGTGCTGCGTCAGTGACGCGCGAATTACCTGCTGAGGAGCGGCCTGTTTGGCGGTCAGGGTAAATAATATTAGATTCAGCCTTGAGACTGTAGCGGCGGCCATTGCGCAGCACTAAATGATCGGCTACAAAGTATACGCCCCCGTTCTTCGGTCGTAGCCGTCCTTCGATCCGGCTCTCTCGAGGAATCACGATATAGCGATTGTAGTCATCGCGCAGGTCTTGATCGACGTAGAGCGTCAACGGGAGTGTTTCGTTTTTTTCGAGAACGATGCGATCTCGACTGGCAGCCTTGGTTTCAATGGTGGTGCCTTCCTCAATTCGGCCATCTCGCACCTGCCCTCGGCTCCGCCCAGACCGAAACCTGTCATCGTCATTCTTGTCACGACAGAATACACCACCGCTCTGAAGTTGACAGTCATAGCCCTGTCGACGACCCCAATCCATTAAATCCTGGTCTCGACGGGAGTCTGCCTGAGCCGGAGCAATCCCCAGCCCTGTTGTGACTAACATTAAGCACGCTAACCCCTGTGCTGCTATCCGGTAAGATTTCATGGCTCTATTTCCTTCGTCAAAGAATATCCGCATACCGATCTGGACGCGTTTCCCTGACGAATAGTTTCGGTGGGCTTGGAGTCTGACTAGGGCTTTTGTACCTTGCCAATTTGTTCGAGCGCTTGCTGCTGGAGCGTGTCGTTCTCCTGCTGCTTCGCTAGGGCCGCTGCTTTTTTGAGATCTTCAAGGGCAGTGGGGCGATCCAGCCTCTTGGCATGGGCCAACCCTCTCTGATAGTAAGCCTCTGCATCATCAGGGGTCAGCTCGATTACTTGGTTATAGTCGTCGATGGCTCCTCGCAGGTCGTTCTCCCTGAGGCGTAGCGCAGCACGATTACTATAGGCTAGAGCATCCTCGGGGCTGTGGGTGATGGCATTGGTATAGTCTGCCAATGCCCCCTTAACGTCCTTGAGTTGTTCACGGGTGACTCCACGATTGTTGTAGGCCCGCACATGGTTGTCATTGAGCTTCAGCGCCTGAGTGTAGTCTTCAACCGCGCCCTGTGAATCCTTGAGCCGGTCGCGCACATCTCCTCGATCCACATAAAAGTCAGGATCTTTGGGGTTGATTTCGATGGCTTTGGTGTGATCTTTGAGGGCATCTTTCGGATCTTTTGCCGCCCGAAGCAGCCCCCGATTGTAGTAAACCAGCGCTAGGTCCGGTTCGCGAGACTCTGTGGGATATAACTCAATGGCTCGGTTGTAGTCTTCGAGGGCTTGCTGAGGCTGATTGAGGTTGGCGTAGGCAAAGCCACGGGCCGCATGGGCAAGGCCGTCAGCGGGGTCCAGCACCAGGGTTTGGTTAAAATCTTCAACGGCTTTTTGTTCCTGATTCAGGCTGCTGTAGGCCAAGCCTCGGTTGCGATGGGCGAGGCTATAGTTGGGGCTGAGGGTAATGGCTTGGCTGAAATCTGCGATCGCATCTTCTGTTTTCCCCTGCAGACGCAGCAACGCGCCCCGATTGTTATGGGCCAGATAGGTAAACCAGCCCTGGGGACTCAATTCGATGGTTTGGGTATAATCGGCAATTTTTTGCTCAGCTTCTGTTTGGGTGACGCCTCGGTTGTAATAGGCCCGTGCATTGTCCGGCTCCAGTTCGATCGCCTTGGTGTAGTCGGCAAGGGCCAGCTTCTTTTGATTGGATAAATCATAGGCAGTCCCGCGCTCAATCAAGACCTCTGCCGATTCAGGATTGAGTTTGATCGCTTCGGTATAATCTGCGATCGCAAGGTCATATTTTTTCAGGGAACGGTGTACTTGTCCCCGCAGAAAATAGCTGTCTCCATCAGTGGAGTTGAGGACGATGGCCTGGGATAGATCTTTGATGGCGTCTTCCGTTTCATTGAGGGCGATATAAATGCGTCCTCGGCCTGCATAGGCGGCGGCTTTGGCCTCTCCCTTCAGGTCTTCAGTGTAAGCCGACACCGATTTGGACGCATCAAAGCCAAGTCGATGCAGGCCGCGCTGATAATAAACGCCGACTAAATCGGGATCGAGCTGGATGGCTTGGTTAAAATCGGCTAGCCCCTCTTGTGGCTTTCCCACCGTGATCTGAACAATCCCACGTAAAAAGTACGCTTCTGCCTGTTTCGGCTGCTCAGCAATGGTTTTGGTTAAGGTCGCCACCGTTGCATCATAGTCGCCTTGCAGATATTGCTTCTCGACCTTGCGATTAGAAGAAAGGGTGACCCGTGCAATCACTGGGGGCTGGGCAGAGAGGGGCACTGCAGTCCCCCACAGCATGGCAACGCTTAAAAAAGAGCAGGTCAGCATTTTGAGGTGGATCTGCAGGTTCAAAATCATGTCACCTTAAATTACAGCTCGGTATGCGCGGCCCCCGCTCCAGACTAACCTCAGTTCGACCCTGATGCCACAGGAACCAAACAAAGGGCGATCTTACCTGTCTTCAGTGAACGGGATGGGATTGGCTCCAGACCCCATTCTGGACGAGGGTATGCACCTGCCAGGTTAGCTCTGGGTCGAGGTAATCCAGCCGATAATGTCCGCCTCGACTCTCGGTACGGTATAGGGCGCTCTTCAAAATGAGGTGGGCAATGTCAAGCAGATTTTCGGTCTCTGCCCACAGCCTCAGATTGATGTCGGTCGAAGTAGATTGTCCCGGCTGGAGTTGGTGCATAGCTTGACTGATCGGAAGCTGATTAAACTGCTGTTGCCATATGGTGAGGGTTGCGATCGCATCCACCATCCCCCCCTCCGTTCGACAAATCCCCGCACTCTCCCATACCAGACGCGGAAGCTGTTCCCGTAGTGTCGTGATGGTTTGCAATGAGGTCCCCCAGTCCGTATTCTCTAGGCTTGCGACTGACGACGCCAAGGCAGAAACCGACTCTCCCCTCGGCAGCTCTAAATCAGCAAACTGAGCGCCGAAGACCAGGCACTCTAGCAGAGAGTTACTCGCCAATCGATTGGCACCGTGAACCCCCGTACTCGCCACTTCACCCACGGCATAGAGGCCAGGGAGAGTAGTTTGAGCCTCTAGATCCGTGGTGATGCCCCCCATCCAATAGTGGGCCGCCGGGGCGACGGGAATCTGCTGCTCAAAGATATTGATCCCCCAGCGCTGGCACACCTCAATAATTTTAGGGAAGCGTCGCTGAATTTTCTCTGCCGGGATATCGCGTAAATCGAGCCACACCGATATTTCTCCAGGGCGAGATTGCAAATGGGTAAACACCGAGCGGCTGACAACATCACGAGGGGCTAGCTCTCCCCGTGCATCGTAGTCAAACATAAATCGTTGATCGTCGGCATCTATCAGATAAGCGCCTTCTCCCCGGACGGCCTCGCTAATTAAAAAATGGGGCGCTCCCGACACCATCAGCGCCGTGGGATGGAACTGAAAAAATTCAAGGTCTCGAACCTGAGCGCCAGCCCGATAGGCGATGGCTAATCCATCCCCCGTACTTAACGCTGGGTTAGTGGTTTGGGCAAACACCTGTCCGCCTCCGCCCGTTGCCAACACCACGGCCCCTGCCTTGACCCAATGAATCTGCCCCTGAGACAGCAGGCAGCAGCCCTGACAAACCTGGGTTTGGGGATGCAGCCACAACCTCAGCGTAAAGGTTTCAGCCAGAACCTGAATATTCTCCCGCGCCCACACCTGAGCCGTTAGGGTTTTAATTAAGGCCCGTCCGGTCCTATCAGCGGCATGGAGCACCCGGGGCCGAGAATGAGCCGCTTCTAACGTGGTGGCAAGCTGATGGTCTTGGCGGCGATCAAAGGCAATCCCCATCTTGAGCAGTGCCTCAACCTGCGCCGGAGCCTGCTCCACTAAAAAGTGAACAGCGGCAGCATCACAGAGACCCGCCCCCGCCGACAACGTATCTTCAGCATGGAGCTGCGGGGAATCATCAGAGGTAAAGGCCGCAGCAATACCGCCCTGCGCCCAATCACTGGCAGAGAAGGCCAGGTTGTCTTTGGTCACTAGGGCCACCTGCAGGTGGGACGGCAACGATAGCGCCGTGTATAGCCCTGCTGCGCCGCCACCGATGATCAAAACATCGTAGCGAGACTGAAGATCAGAACAGTCGGTCAAAATTCAAACCCGTATAGCGGTACAAGGATTCACGAGGGCACAAAATATCTGAAACCGTGATCGAGAATCGTCGGGCTATCCTAACGATGAGAGGTGTAGCTATCGCTAAAAAAAAATGCTCTCCGCCCACAGGGGACCGTTGTCCACAATGTGATTTGACAGAGAGCAATCGGTTTAATAAAGCTGAGTGGGCGAGAACAAACGTCTCAATCCCTTGATTAAGGTCAAGGAGCCAAAGAACTCAGGCAATTTTATTAAAGTCAGATCTCAACGAGGTCCAAGGCGCTAGAACATTTGCTACCCAGCAGAACCCTACTTATTCGCAGCATTATAGCTACCATCGTTGTAGCGATCGCCACCGCTAACCAGCGCCGCAGAAGGATCTGTGACGGTGAAGCTATCAATATTGTTATTGATGGCCTGCTTCTCAGCATCTGATAAGCCAGGGATATTGAGAATATCCTTCACACTTGAGTAGGGCGCGTTTTGAACGATTTTACCCGCCAATGTTGGGTACATACCCTTGTATTGAGTAAACACACGCACACTGGCGTTATTTAGATCTAACTTTTGTCCGTAGTCTGTTGATAGTTTTTCATCAACGGGATTTCGATAGGTAACTGCCAGCATCGGAGACTGGGCAGACTGCCAACTCAAACCCTCTGCATGAACGGGTTGTGACCAGCCTAAAACGGCTAGACAACCGGCGAAGATAAAACTTAAAACACCAAGGCGTCGGAAGAACGATTGCATATTCTCAGGAACCTCCCTATCATTATGAGATTTCAACACAGCTCTCCATAGAGCGTATCATTTACGACCGACTTCATTAACATAAACTTCTGAATCTCTGCCCCGCTACTGGGGTGGCTCCTGCAGAAAGGAGACGAGATCTTGAAATGAGCAGCCGTAGGCAGGCGTGGTTGCATCGTAGCCTTTCCACCGGACGGCATAACGTCTAAAGGGTAAAATATCGCCCCGCCACTGCTGCAGGCATTGGTAGGTCTGTGCGCCCACGGCAAGGTCGAGTCCCAACTGTTTCGTACTGGTTTCAAGCCGAAAGGCGGCATTAACGGTGTCACCGAGGGCCGTATAGTCGGGGCGATCGCTACTGCCGGTATTTCCGACCATGGCGTGTCCAGTATTGATGCCAGCACCAATTCTAAGGGGGAACGGCAGGGGGTAAGTACAGTGGAGTTGACTGGTCATGGCATTGAGGGCCTGCAGCGCCAACAGCGGCTGCTGAATGTCTTCGGCATCCACTTCCTGCGCGCCATGAATCCAGACGGCCATCACTGCATCGCCAATGTATTTGTCCACCCAGCTTCCGTGATCTCGAATAATTTCACCGGCGCATCGAAACCAAGTTCCGACCACCTCAGACAAAAGGCGTTCCTCAAGATTATGGGTCAACCCCGTGAAGTTCCGAATATCCACCACTAGCACAGAAATAAAGCGGCGCAGATGCAGCAGCGCCGTGGCGGCCCCCTCTTCTGGTAGCGTCTTCTCGGCCTCATTAACGCGGGCAGGAGCTAGAAATTCAACATTCGTTTGCCCGAAGGTGAGAATGTCTTGATGCTGAAGCCCGACGGGGACGCTCACCCTTCGTCCATTCACGAAGGAGCCATTGTGGCTACCCAAATCAATCAGGTATAGCTCTCCTACCCCCATCTGCTGCAGCATGGCGTGGTTGCGAGACATCCACCGATCATTGAGGACAATGGCATTGTCGGGGCCGCGCCCAATGGTCCAAAAGCTGCTGCCCTCCAGTGGGAGAAAATAATGCCCTGTCTCGGCCTGAATACAGAGGTGAGGCTGCTGTTCAAAGTCACGGGCCGTCACACCAGACGGATGTGTCCCCTTGGTTGCGAGGGTACACTCACTGATCTGCTGTTGCTGCTGCAGAATAATGTCGATCAGGTGCTCCCTCGATAAAGAGCGCAGACGCTGGGGATCAGATAAATTCAGAAGGTCTTCATTCATGCGGTAAGTGCCGCCGATCCTGGACGAGTCGGTCATGATGCCAGCGTTGGTCTCTAGGGTAACGCGCTCCAATTGTAGGGCGTTATTCCCCTGGGTCGTTAATGACCGCAGGGGAATAACGCTGACTCATGATGTTCGTTAGTCACAACCTGAGACAAAGCGGGAATGCTACACTTAATAGACCTAATTAGAAACCGTTTTTACTGTACCCAAGCAATGCAAGCCAATAGTCCCTCTGAGGACCCTCCTCAACCGAGTCCCATCGCCACCATTATCGGGACTGCGATCGCAACCCTAACGCTGGTCACTCCGCTCTATCTCACGGCCCACTACTCTGCCAAGGCCACCCCGCTAGCGCCCTGGTTTCAAGAAGTAGCCCCCTACCGCAGAAGCTAAAGGCTTCAGTGACTCGCCTCTTCCACCTCAAAGGACTGGTCTTGAAAGGTAACGACATCCCCGGCAAGGAGCTGACGTCCGCGCCGAGTTTCCGGTTCACCATTCACGCGAACCTCTCCCGCTTGGATGAAATATTTGGCCTGTCCACCGGTGGCGGCTAGGTTCTTAAACTTCAAGAACTGATCGAGTTTCATGGATGCGGCCTCTCGTTAGCTGTAGCGCTTGAGCGCAACGCGATAGCGCTGCTTCTTAGTGACGCTAATCTCGCCAATCTCGAGACGACCTTTGCCTCGGATCGTAATCAGATCGCCTGCCTGAAGCAGATGGCTAGACTGGGTGACGGCTTTCCAGTTGACGCGCACATCCCCTGATACAATAAAATCCACCATTTTGCTGCGCGAAAGACCAAAGCCCGCCGATGCGATCGCATCTAATCTCAGCGAAGCCTCCACCGTCGTCATTTCTTTCTTGCGAGGTTCCCGCACCCTCAGTTCATCAAGGGAAATCACCTCCGTCTTCACCGATACCGTGCGGACTTGAGTGAGCGCCTCACAGAGGAACGTCACCATCTCTGGTGAGACGATGGCCTGGGCACCGCGTTCACCCAAGACTAAAATATCGCCCACCTTCTCGCGGACGATACCGGTGCCCAGGACGGCCCCTAAAAAGTCTCGGTGCGTGGCGGGGTCGAACAGAAAATTACCCGCAATATTGAGGGCAACCACCTCAACCTGTTCTGCCGCTAACGGCAACTCAGCGCGCGCCAAAGCCAACCGTTGCCGCTCTGCCTGGGGGTAGCCGCCCCAGTTTAGGGTTTCAACCTCCGTGAGCGGTCCAAAGATGGCCTGTGCCTCTGCCAGCTCAGGTGGAGACAGAAAATCTGTGAGCACCACTTCCCACGTCTTCAGGGCTTGCTCTGCTTGGTCAATGACGCGAGACATACGTTCCTTTGACTCAACTCGCTTCAGCAACTCTGCTTTCGGTAGCATCGTCTCGCCCTCCATACAGCACAAGCCCCTAGAGATGTAAGCAATCACAATACAATCTCTAGAGGCAGGGGTTAGAACTAATCCAAGGCGTAACTACTCAGGCTATGCCTCAAAAGCCCTGAGAGACACTCTCAGGAAGGCTTCTAGCTAGTTGGCCCCTAAGAAACGATTCTCAATTAAGTTAGTGTATGGCATCCTTATTGAGAA
>JBHJNL010000033.1:0-4063 GCA_050330855.1 Thermosynechococcaceae cyanobacterium
CTTAAGGCGGGACAGCTTGCCCCGCATAGATTTTAGCTTTTGCCTGATAGAGTAAGCGCTTCAGCCATTTTCGTTAGATAAGACCCAGACCAAGGTGTCCCGCTTTAAGCTGTATCCCTGTTTAGGTATCGCAGCTCCTGGAAAATGTGAGGTTTTAAGCGGAACTTATCAACTATCTTTGGCATTTCTGTGTCCAAGTATTTGAGATTCTACTTAAATAGTCCCCTTGGTAGGTTCGCTATTACGTTTTATCTAAGAAGACATTCACTGAATACCGTTTCAACGCAAAAAAATAGAAGATTTTCTATTCGAATTCTTGAATCTTTTGTGGAAATGGACTCGGTGCGTATCGCAAGATAAACAATTCAATCACTGACAGTATAGTTCCTCGCTATCATCACATCATTGAAAGGAATAATAAAATGTTAGATGCTACCTTGCTTGATCCTTTAGGCTCAGAAATATTGTCCATTGCTTTTGTTGATGCCGCGATTGCTCCGCCAGAATTACAAGGCTTGCAAGTTGATCGAGTTGTCTTTTTGAATAATCAATCTGATGGCATTGGGCAAGTTGATCAAGTTCTTTCTCGATATAAAGATTTAGAGAGTATTCATATTCTTTCACACGGTAGTATTGGTGTCATGCAACTCGGGAATACATTCCTAGATCAAGCTTCACTCAGTGAGAATCATAATCGTCTGAGTCGCTGGGGAGATGCCCTGACTAAGGATGGTGACCTGTTGTTCTATGGCTGTAGTATTGCTGCCGATTCCGATGGAATTACCTTTGTAGAACAGATCTCTCAACTTACGCAGGCAGATGTCGCAGCCTCTGATGATTTGACCGGTAACGACGCCCTAGGAGGCGATTGGCAGCTAGAAGTCACTACCGGAGAAATTGAGGCTGCTTCCTTATCTATTCAGGACTATCAAGGTCTTCTCCCAATCTATAACAACCATGAATATGTCCTGACAGACGGCGTTAAATCTTGGCAGGATGCTCAGGCCGAGGCAGAGAGTATCGGCGGTAACCTCGTTACCATTAATGATGCTGACGAAGAAGTCTGGCTAAAGCAAACGTTTGGCACTGCAGAGGGGTTTTGGATTGGGATTAACGACCGACAAGTAGAGGGTCAATTTGAATGGGTGAGTGGCGAAGCGGTCACCTATAACAACTGGGCACCCGGAGAACCTAATAATGGAAGTGGCAATCAAAATTATGGCTGGATGAATTTTAGAGCAAGCAAACAGTGGGATGATCATTACCCTACGGCTCAACTATCAGGCATTATCGAAATCGATACGAACACCAGCAGGCCGATCTATAACAACCATGAATATGTCCTGACAGACGGCGTTAAATCTTGGCAAGATGCTCAGGCCGAGGCAGAGAGTATCGGCGGTAACCTCGTTACCATTAATGATGCTGACGAAGAAGTCTGGCTAAAGCATACGTTTGGCACTGCAGAGGGATTTTGGATTGGGATTAACGACCGACAAGTAGAGGGTCAATTTGAATGGGTGAGTGGCGAAACGTCCACCTATACCAACTGGGCACCTGGAGAACCCAATAATGGACGTGGCAATCAAGATTATGGCTGGATGAACTATGGGGCAAGCAAACAATGGGATGATCATTACCCTACAGCTCAACTATCAGGCATTATCGAAATCGATGCGAACACCAGCAATACCTTTGCTTTGCAGAATAATACCACCATTTTCGTAAATGAAGCGGTGGGTGTGGCAACGGTTACCGCAGTCCGAACGGGTGCCACGCAAGGACGTGCCACGCTTGAATATACGACAAACGAGATCAGCGGGTCTGAAGCGGCCCAGGCCGATGATGACTACACTACTCCTACGTTCGAGGGGCGACTCAACACGGGGCAAATTGTCTTTGAAAGTGGAGAGGCTGAAAATTCCTTCACCATACCCATCATTGACGACGCCTTAATTGAGGAGGACGAAACCTTCGCGATTGGCCTGCAAAACCCCAGTTCAGGAACCTTAGGCTCACCCCGAACCGTTCTGATTACGATTTTGGATGATGATGCACCGTCTACGCTGTCAGTCAGCGATACCGCAGTCAGCGTATCCGAGGGGGAGACTACAGCTACCATCACAATTCAGCGCAGCGGAGATGTCTCGGGGGCTTCCTCCGTCAATTTTAATACGAATAACGGCACTGCATCTGCCGATTCAGACTATACAGCTACATCTGGCACCCTCTATTTTGTAGCGGGTCAAACCACTCAGGTTATTTCCATTCCGATCTTGGATGACGCCCTCACCGAGAGCAGCGAAACCTTCTCAGTAACACTGAGCAACCCAACAGGAGCCACTCTTGGTAGTCAGACGACAACCAATATAACGATCTTGGACAATGACTTTGACCTGGGTAACTTGACCCGGAATACAGTGGTCTCTGGTCTGGATCAACCGACGACCCTCGACTGGACGCCGGATGGTCGCTACATGTTTGTCGCTCAAAAGAACGGTGTTGTGAGGGTGATCGATAACGGCACTTTGCAGTCAACGCCGTTAGTGGATTTATCGAGTCAGGTGAACAATACTAGCGATCGCGGTTTGTTAGGATTGGCCATCCACCCTGAGTTTCCGAACACTCCCTTTGTATACCTTCTCTATACTTACGACCCACCGGAAACATCTGAGAAAACTGGACTAGCAGGGCCAGATGGTGGCGGGAATCGTCCATCCCGCTTAGTCAGGCTAACCGTCGATCCGACAACCATGACCGCCGACCCAAACAGTCTGACAGTCCTAGTCGGAAAGAACAGCAATTGGGAGTATACAAGTCGTCCTGACGGCAATAGCACTGGGGATGTCTCGATTCTGCCTTCAGGTATCGTCAACGACACAACCATTAATGCTCCTGCTGACCAGATTGATGTAGGCACTCAGGACAACGACCCTAATCGCCCTGGCATTCAAAACCAAAATATCCGTGATTACCTAGCAACAGATAGTCTTTCTCACTCCATTGGAGATCTTGAGTTTGGTCCAGATGGCCTGCTGTACCTAAGTAATGGAGACGGCACTTCTTACAACTTTGCTGACCCTCGTGCGGTGCGAATCCAAGATATCAATAACCTCTCAGGGAAAGTATTACGGATTGATCCTATTACTGGGCAGGGGGTATCAAGTAATCCATTCTTTAACGGTGATGGGAGCAGTAACCAATCTAAAGTTTTTTACTATGGCCTCCGCAATCCCTATCGGTTTACCTTTGACCCGGTCACTCAACTTCCTATCATTGGCGATGTCGGCTGGAATTCTCAGGAAGAGATTAACACTGGGGTTACTGGCTCCAACTTTGGTTGGCCCTATTTAGAAGGGGCTAATCAAACGGGAAGTTATCAGGATCTATCCCAAGCCATCTCTTTTTACGAGAACGGGAATCGCAACAATGCGGGTGATCCCGCTGCTGTTTTTCCTATTCTCTCGCGTAGTCATGGCGCACCCGACAACGCCACTGCAATTACGGTTGGGGACTTTTACGATAGTAATACACTGATGTTTGGCGATGTAAGAAATGGCACCTTGTATGCAGCTACCTTCAATGACAGTCGTGAGGTCACCGATATTCAGATATTCGACTCTGATATTCCCTATGTCGTAGATATGAAGATAGGGCCAGATGAACAACTGTATGGCGTCGATCTGGTATCGGGGACGCTCCTGCGTTGGGAGCCTTCCATAGCTGGGTTAGCGTAATCACATCCTTTGCAGTTGAGAATGACCAGCATTGGGTCGCTAGGTGAGATTATTTCACCTAGCGATCTGCCGATTTTAAAGATCCTGGCAGTCATCAATGAATGCTGTGAACTTAGGCCAGAATCGTATCTAAGGCGATGTGCGACTAATCAATGACGAGGCTATGGTGTACACACAAGTCCTCCCAGAGCGGTTTTCCACCCGATAAAAATGGATTCAAACCGCCTCAGCCCATGAACTAAGGTGGGCATTCCAGGCGGTCTTTGAGAGCGATAGGCCGACCATCCCCCAAGACGAGCAATGAACCAAGTTGCCCAAGGTAAAGA
>JBHJNL010000034.1:0-13731 GCA_050330855.1 Thermosynechococcaceae cyanobacterium
TCGCAACCGATGCCATCGTCGCTTGGCGACTGCTGTGGCTCACCTATGAAGCACGGGTCCATCCGCAGCAGTCCTGTGAAGTGGCCTTTGAAACGATAGAGTGGCAAGCGCTATGGTGCGCGATTCATCACAAGTCCAAACCACCGAAGAAACCGCCGAACCTTGAGCAGGTGGTGCGATGGGTTGCACAATTAGTGCTCATCCAAAAATAACTTGAACGTTTTTTGTGAATGATAGTAGAATAACAATAGCAAGCGTATAGCAGAATGAGTATGCTCAGCAAAGAAGTAGAAGCAGTCATTGAGCAGAAATATGAAAGACTTTTTCCCTACCTGAATGAAGTCAGTTTGCGCGCATGGGCAGCCTCAGAGGCAGTAAGTTGGGGACATGGCGGCATTACAAGCGTATCGCGTGCAACAGGACTGTCTCGAACAACAATTCATACAGGCATCGCTGAATTAGAGCAGTCTTCATCTTCGGTGTCTACTCCACTTAGCCGTACTGGGATTCGTCGGTCAGGAGGTGGACGAAAGGCTTTGACTAAAACTGATCCAACGCTCATAAGTGATCTCAAATATATGGTTGATCCAGTCACCAGAGGCGATCCAGAATCGCCTTTGTGTTGGACCAGTAAAAGTGCCGCAAAACTCACGCAGGAATTACAAAATAGAGGGCATCAGGTGAGCCGAGGGACGGTGTGTACACTCTTGAATACTTTAGGATATAGCTTACAGTCGAATCGCAAAACCCTTGAAGGGAAGGATCATCCAGACCGTGACCGGCAATTTCAGCATATTGCCAACACCGTCATAGCCTTTCAAGAGCGTCATCAACCCGTAATCTCCGTGGATGCGAAAAAGAAGGAGTTAATTGGGAACTACAAAAATAAGGGACAAGACTGGCAACCCAAGAGAACACCAATCGAGGTCAAGACCCATGACTTCATGGATAAGCGAACTGGCAAGGTTATCCCCTATGGAGTCTATGACATTACAGTCAATCAAGGCTGGGTGACAGTCGGCATAGATCATAATACAGCTCAGTTTGCGGTAGCCTCTATTCGGCAGTGGTGGTATCGGATGGGGCAAGTCCTTTATCCCAAGGCTAAGGAGATCATGATTACCGCCGATTGTGGTGGAAGTAACAGCTATCGAACCAAGCTATGGAAATGGGAACTACAACAATTAGCCAACGAATTAGGTTTAACGCTGCAGATTTGCCATTTTCCACCAGGAACCAGTAAATGGAACAAAATTGAGCACCGTTTATTCTCTCAAATAGCTGAGAATTGGCGAGGCAAACCGCTCATCAGTCGAGAAGTCGTCGTCAACTTAATTGCCAGCACCAAGACCACTACAGGTCTAAAAGTTGATGCCGCGCTTGATGAAGGAACATATCCCACGGGGATTCAAGTGAGTGATGAGCAGATGAATTCCATTCAGATTAAGCATGCCATTTTTCATGGGGAATGGAACTATCAAATATTGCCTTCTCAAGAATTATAATTGTTCAACTTATTTTTGGATGCCTACTAATGCTGCGGGTCATCTGAGAGAGACCGTGAAAGAGTACAAATCGATTGCACTACTGAGCAGCCACAGATGCTAGAGTTTTAGCCATGAGTATGGGAAAACGGAAGCCCACCCCCGCCCTAGATATTCATCTGCTGCGGGAAGGCATTATTGAATCAAGACACCACGCTGAAGTTGCGGTCTGCGATGAGCGGGGGCGAGTCCTCGCCACTGCCGGGAATCTCGAAACCAGCTATTTTGTTCGTTCGGCGCTAAAACCCTTCCAAGCCCTCGCAGTGACCACCACCGGAACCCTGGAGCAGTTTGAGCTAAGCGATCGCGATCTTGCCATTATGTGTGGCTCCCATAGGGGCCATTTAGAGCAAGTCCGTCAGGTTTTTAATATTCTGTGGCGCTGTGACGTTGAACCCAGCGCTCTGCGCTGCCCCACACCTGTGGGGAAAGATAGCCCCCTAGAACATACCTGCTCCGGCAAACATGCTGGCATGCTCGCGGTCTGTCAGCAGCGCAACTGGCCGCTGCAGACCTACCCGCAACGGCGTCACCCGCTGCAACACCTTATTCTTGAGAAGCTGGCTGACCTCTTAAAAATGCCTGCAGATGAGTTTATTGCCGCCCGTGATGACTGTGGTGTCCCCACCTACTGCCTAGAGCTATCGCAGATGGCAACGCTCTATGCCAAACTAGCCGCTGGAGAGAACCTAGCATTAGAACGAATGGTACGGGCAATGGTCCACCATCCCACCTTAGTCTCTGGGACTGGAAATTTTGACACTGATTTAATGGAACTAGCTGCAGGAGACGTTGTCAGTAAATCTGGAGCTGAAGGGATTCAGTGTATTGGCCGAATTGGCGAAGGGATGGGACTCGCGATCAAGGTTGCCGATGGTGCAAAACGCGCTAAATGTGCCGTTGCCATTCATATCCTTAAAGAACTGGGGTGGATTACCCCGACCGTCGCTGATACTCTTGCTGAACGGTATTTGACCCTCAGTGATTGCCAACGCCTAGAGGTACTCGGAGAGCTTTCTATGACGTAGGAATCGGTCAGCCAAATTTCTGGGAAAGAGGGTCGTGGGCCATGGAGGGTAAAAAATCTTCAATGATTAACCGCCTTAACCCCAGCAATAAGCCTGTAAAGGCATCCCTACTTCTCTACTTAACCTGACAAATCTCATTGCTTTCTAAACTAGCTGAGGTTCCAGTGGTTGCAATCACGGTATAACAGTGGTTCGTCCCAATATTACCCGTCAAATTTACGGTGGCCCTTGGGGTGCTGCCAGCGTAAACCTCAGTTTGGCTATTATTCACCGATTGAAAAAGCTTATAGGTAACCCCTACGCTAGCTCCTGGCCAGGTCCAAGATAGATTCATTTGATCGGTCCCTGTTTGCCTATTACCTGTCAGCACTGGGATAGGGATGTTGTTCGAGACACGCGAGGATGCCTTACTACTCAAGCGATGAATCTCTAAATTCGTCACATCGCTTTGAAAATTCATTTCGACTTCGGCACCGTTGACGCAGGCATGGAAGCCTGCAGACCCCGTTAGCTGCCCTGGGGCTGTGCAGGTTGGGGTTGTGGCTTGGTCTGCTATTGCATCTACGAGGGTATCGCTTGACACCGGAACGCTACAGGGATCGATACTGCCGTCTATCTGCGGAATGCGTCCATACCGATGCACAGACCGAGGGGGTAGCCAGCCCGTCGTACTATCTCGAATGTCGTAGACCACCCGATCAAAGGTAGCCGGGATCTGTCCATTCGTGCAGGATGATGGGATCGGACCACTAATCGGAATCTCAAGATAAAGAACAATTGAGGTGGGATTCCCCAATTCTGCCAACGTTAAGCCAGAACTAGTCACAACATTGGCTAGCGTTGTCCCTCCACCTAGGGTGGTAGTAGCCGTTCGATTAATATGGCTTGCCATTCTAATTTCGTTGCTGACAAAATCAAAGGCACGACTAAGATCGATGCGCCGCCGAGTCCTGGCTTCAGACAGTTTATTACCGTTGATAGCAGCAAGAATGCCCGTAAAAACGACCGTCAGCACTACTGATGTGATCAGCGAAGCCACCAATAACTCTATCAAGGTAAAACCTTGTGACTGACAACGACTCCGATGTCTGAGCTGATTGGCAAGGCTCCGAGACAGGAACCATGATAGACGAGAGGGAGAACTCATTGCGTAGTCCATCCGGTTGCAGTGCAGGCTCCCTGATCCGTCATCGCTGCAGGATCTAAATCACCCTCGTAGGAACCCACCCGAGTTAAGCCCAGCGTGTTAGAAATCGCAATACATTTTTTTGCCACCCGCTCATTGTCCGCTAAATAGAAAACAATCTTGCCGCTGGGATCTGCCGGTTTGGCGGGGGGGCGCACATTAGTTTCAATCCCAAAGTTAGGTGTACCTAATGCTCCATACTGAATCGGGATCGGTGTATTAGTAACGTCTTTCGCTGGATCGGGAGTGCTACTCGGCGACAGCGTGGGACTAGAGGCTGGCTTCGTAGTAGGTGTCGTTGTGGGGCTAGAGGTTGGAGATGACGAACTTCCACATGAACCTTGGGAGTTTCCATCTTGAGAGCAACTTTGACTAATAATTTGAATGGTCATGGAAGCTTTAGGGGCTTCTGGCCCGTTGGAGATCGCAATCTGGGTGGGGCGATCGTTGCTTACACCGAGACCTAAGACCGTATCTGTCACACTAGAAATACCTATACCGCCCCCTGGTAAGGCAACCCCCGGATTGCTTTTCATGTTGGTGGCTAAGCTAATTTTTTGGGGGAGATCGCGATTTCCTGATTGTAAACAGGTGCCTCTAATCTCAGCTTGAACCAAATCTAGGGTCAGCACACAGCTTTTATTGCCTCGAATGGCTTCTCGCTGGGTTTCATCTAGGGCACTGCGTACCTCACTGGTGGCCTGATCAACTTTGACACGATCGAGCATTCTCGATAGATTCGGAGCCGCGATTCCTCCTAAAATACCCACCACGGCAATCACGATCATTTTTTCAATGAGCGTAAATCCTAAGTCAGGAGCTGATATCCCATTGCCCAGGTACTTTAGAAACCGAACTCTTGTTGTAACGTTAGCCATATTCTCAGTATTGACAACCCCAAGCAAAGATGGATCAAGGACACCGTAAGACTGCATAGGGAATCACCTCAGTACGGACCGTTGCGATGGCTAGCCCTCCTGATGTAGGAGTGACCGTGTAGAGCAACTCAACCAGTCGTCGGGGATCTGAGGTGGTTAACTGAGCCGTTCGGTTCAGCCGATAGGATGTCCCACCCAAGACTCGATCTTCTATGGTCGTGAGGGTGCCAATAGAACTGCCCAATCCCGTTGGGGAACTGTCTCGAATAAACCGAGCGGCCATGCTGTCTTGTACGTTGGCTGCACTACAGATCGGAGAATAGGGCAAAGCGCCCACTTCATATTGCCTCGCCTGACTGACCACGGCTTCGAGATCTTCTTGAATCCAGCTTACGGCTCCATCATACTGAGTGGCTTTGCTCCTAAACGCTGCGGCTGTGACTAGTGCCTGCATAGTGAGGGAGGTGAAAATGGCTGCCACCATCAAAGCAACCAGCACTTCAACCAAGGTAAACCCCAGAGCTACAGAGTTCTGAAGTGCTGAAGGGCAAATCAAACTGTTTCGTGCTGAACCATCGTGTTTTCGGAGAACGCGGGTCGAGGAGATGGGTGAGAGCAAAGAGGATGGATGCATTGTTTATGGTCTGACCCGCTGCCAATTTTGCACTGAGCCAAACCTATTGCGAATAGGCACCCCCATCATCGCAGACAGATCGGCCAAACTAGAAAGATCGTCAGGCACCCTAATGCCTGCCGTTACGCCCACTGTGGTTCTGGTAATTTCATGGTCTTCTTCGGGAATAGTACGGGCAGTGGGGCTATTTTTAGTGTTGATAATATCCTCGACCCAAACGACGCCATCGACACTATTGCCGCTGGCACACCCACCCCCTGAGGTTTGCAAATGTAAGTCCGATTCACGATTGTAGATAAATGCGTCCTGAATACAGGCTGTATCGTAGAGATTAATTTCCCATTCGGCCACCATGATAATTCGCAAGTCTCCGGCTTGGGGCGGCTTGCCATCTTGCCGGATATTGATAATCCGAGATGAACCCTGCATCTCAAACTCATCTTCGGTGACGTAAATATATAGACCGGACCGTTCGTGGTATCGACGGTAACGGTATCGGCATTCTTGAGATTCACTCTCTTGACTCGGTAGTACCTTGTATTGATCACACCCGATAGGCTGTGGTTCCCTTCGAGGCGATCTATGTTGGTCACCGGCGCACCAGCGGGGGGAGCCAGCGGCAGAATGGGAGTCATCGAACAGGCGATGATTTTGCCATCGACCAAATCGTTATTGAAGCCATCCCAGCTTCCTGACCACAGCGCATTGCGATAATCGGGACGAGCGGACTCGCCTGGGGCCGCCGAAGCCGTGAACCGACGGTCTCCAGAGAGGTTGGGGTCGTAGTAAGCATTGCCATATCGTCCCGAAATTCTACGCCCTCGCAGGGCTAGGCGATCGCTCACCAAAACGCCAGGAAAATCCACGAGATCTGAATCAATTGAGATTGTGACCGCAACGTAGGAGACATATGAACCTTGCTTCCCTTCCACTAGTAAAGTGCCGGTCTGTTTGTCTGGGTTATAGCGATAGGCCTTCAGCGTATAGGTTCCAGTGGTGCTGGTGTCGGTATAGGTAATACTCGGTGGCGCGCCCGGGGTTGGCATACAGGCGGATGGCGTTGCCGAATAGGTACTCCATTCATTAACTAGGTTGGTTTCTTCATCACCACTATTGGGGACACCATCCGTCCCTAAGTAGGTCTGATTGGTCTTGGGATTAAGGGTGTCGTAGTTACGGGTTAACAAGACAGCGTTGTTTTTTTGGGTCAGTTGAGCAAGCACTCGTGCAATCCCGCCTTCGGCCACGGCAAAGCTGGCTCCTGTTTCTCGGCGCTGAAAGGCCGTAGAGCGATCGCTCTGGGCCACCATAATTGTAGAAACCCCCAGAACTAGCATCACTAAACCCAAGCCCATCGCCAAGGGAAGCGCAAAGCCCTGTTGCTTGAAGGAACCGTTGCGCCCATACTGCTTGAGATAAATGCGAAGAAGTGTGAGAGTCACCAGGAAATTTAATCTCTTGCATCTATTACTTCAGACCGGGTGAACTGAGCGAAGCCCAGAGATAAAGCAATCCATTCCTCCCAGTCTTTTCTATTATGTCCCAAGCCGAAAGCTGATCCCTCATTGTTTTTACGGATGTTGAACTTTCTAGATGACAGAGAATACGCGTTCTCAGCGGTGATTGCTGATGGTTAAAGCCGCAGCCATTGCCAACCTTCAATCCCAAACATCTATTAATTTAAGGATGTCCGGCTATTCCCAAGACTGTAGATCTTCGATATCAAGTCGATCATAAGTAATAAAAGTCTCGCGGGTATTGATGGCGGTGACTTCAGAACGAGGAATGGGTCGACCTTCAGCAGGAGTCTGATTAGCAATAAGTTCACGGCTATGTTCAGAAGGCGAACAGACCCTAGCCTGTACCGTAGTTTGCTGTGAAGACACCCGTTTTTGCTCTAGGCGTTTACGGAGTTGTTGAGCTGCAAAGGCAGCCTTCTGTCCGGCCACCGTGCGCTGGGGCAAAATGATGTTGCTCATCAAGAACTCAATGGTTTGCTCTTTGAGCCAACCACGCTTAACCAAAACCTCTCCAAATCGTAGTCCGGTGGCCTGCTGATCACAAAGGGCCACTTCCACCTGGGCTGCGCTCAAGAGGTCTGCCTCGATTAGATAGTGCCCTAATCTTTTCAATCTTGAGAAAGAGCGGTGCTCTTGCAGCTCTATCGCAGGGGATGCCGCCTCTAATGGGGGCGCGACAAAACGGGCAGACTCTTCGGTCGCAACAGGCTGAGACCCAGAAGATTCTTGTTGAAGCCAAGTAATATGATCAAGGGGATGGAGCTTTAGGGTGTCACCTAGCGTTCGAATCATGAGCGTTCCCTGCTTGCAGCTCAGTCCTTCAATGGGATGCCAGTGGCCCTGATCTAAAACGAGCATTGAACTCAATGATGATTGAGAACGTCCACCCAGCCACCAGGCCTGGAGAATATCTAAGGCATCGGAGAACTGAACTCGATAACCCGGTGGCACCAAAATCGCTTGATAATCATAAAAACCTGACATGCGCGACTTGGCAGTGGGCAACAATCCTGCTGCGATCATTACCGTATGAATCGTTTGCCAGTATGGGGACCTATGGCGAACAGCAACAGGAAAACGAGAAAACTGTGAGAGGGCAACAATGCCTCCAGAGGACGCGATCAGCTGCAGTGCGTCTGTGGTTGCTTCAATATTGAGGTCTGAATTAGAAAGGCAAACAGGCTGATGGGTCACCAGTTGATTCACAAAAGCCTGAATAAGAGTGGCGTTGTCCATGGGGCGACGGGCAGCAGGGTAATGCTGGAATGGCAGTGGTTTAGACCATCATAGTTCTGGTTTTGGCTGGACGCAAAAGGTTATCGAGAGATAAAACCATCACGCAGATAGCACTTCCGGTGGGATGCCAGTGGGAATGGAGGCAATCAGACGTTTGGTGTAGTCTTGCTGAGGGGACCGATAGACGGTCTCTGCGGGGCCAATTTCTTCGATTTTGCCCCGATTCATCACCATGATGCGATCGCTCATAAACTTAACCACGCTCAGATCATGAGAAATAAAAATATACGTGAGTTTAAATTCTTTTTGCAGTTCTTTAAGTAAATTAAGCACTTGAGCCTGCACTGAGACATCAAGAGCCGAAACCGATTCATCACAAATGATGAATTTGGGATTGAGGGCCAAGGCGCGGGCGATACAAACGCGCTGGCGCTGGCCCCCCGAAAACTCGTGGGGGTAGCGATTCATGGCGTCAGGGCTAAGGCCCACCCGTTCGAGCAGGTAAGCGGTGCGGTCTCGCATCGCCCCTTTCGTCTTCACCCGTCCGTTCTCGGTGAGGATGCCCCCGGCAATCTGCATGGGTTCCATAATGGCGGCTCCGATACTCATGCGAGGGTCAAGGGAGCTATTCGGGTCTTGAAAAATAATTTGCAGGTTTTGACGCAAAATCCGCAGGGCTTTGCCCCGGAGCGCTGTGATGTTGTTGCCATCGAAGTTGATAAATCCGTTTGTGGGTTCGATCAGGCGGACTAAGGTGCGGCCTAGCGTCGTCTTGCCGCAACCGGACTCGCCCACAAGACCCAGGGTTTCACCGGGATAAACATCAAAGGTGACGCCATTGACGGCGGTGACATAGCGAGCCGCGCGCCCAAACAGACCGCGAACCGGAAAGAACACCTGGAGATCTTTGACTCTCAATAACGGGTCACGGCTCTCTAAATCTGCCAATCGTTCTTCAACTTCGGTCTCTGAAATTTCAGTGATTTGGAAGGCTGAAGTGGGTGTAGTTTCTGCTGGTGCTGCGGGGATCTGTTCAGCGCGTAAAGCATCAGGCATGGCCGGAGAGGGATCAGCGGTTTCCATGAAGTCGCTGATGGTGGGCAAGTATGCCAGCCGCTTGTCAGGCTGAGGACGACAGGCCAGCAACCCTTGGGTATAGGGATGCTCAGGGTCATTGAAAATTTTCTGAACCGTCCCCACTTCGACGATTTTGCCTTGAAACATAACGGCGACGCTATCGGCAATTTCGGCAATGATGCCGAGATCATGGGTGACAAAAATAATCGACATGCCCCTGCGATCGCGCAGTTCGCGCAGCAGGTCTAGAATCGTGGCCTGCACCGTGACATCTAAGGCTGTGGTGGGTTCGTCGGCAATTAAAATCGCAGGGTCACAGGCGATCGCCATGGCAATCATGATCCGCTGAAGCTGGCCCCCTGACATCTCATGGGGGTAGCGATTGAGGTAGGACTGCTTGCGCTGGTTAATCTGACGCTGGAGTTCAGCGTCATCAGTCTGTACAGCGTCTTCACCACCGACCACCTGCTGCTTTAGCTCATCATCACTGGGAATCAGCTTGACCTCTTGTAGCAGTGCAATAGCACGGCGACGGGCCTCGGCCTTAGAAAGTTCTTCATGGAGTTGCAGCGCTTCAACAATCTGAAACCCACAGGTATACACCGGATTCAAGGAACTCATCGGCTCCTGGAAAATCATTGAGATCTGTGCGCCGCGATAGCGCTGCATGTCTCGTAGGGGAAGCTCTAAGAGATTAATTGGCGCTTCACCCTGATCAGTCCGTCCATGAAACCACACCTCACCCCCCAGGATTTCGCCCGGTGGGCTAGGCACTAGTCGCATCAGCGCTAGTGAAGCCACTGATTTACCGGACCCTGATTCTCCCACAATGCCAAGGGTTTGACCGCGCTGGAGCACAAAGGAAATATCGTCAACGGCCTTAACGGGCTGCGCCTCAGTCTTGAACTGTACCTGTAGGTTGCGAACATCCAGGATGGGTTTGGGCATAGCAAATAGAGATTGGGAATAACTCTCTAGTATCTTAACCAGTTAACAATTCAGCCGATCAGTTGTATCGAACCCTGATTACACCCTACCCTCTCTCAGGCCTAAATTTGAGCCACACCGAATAGATGACGATGCGCGGCCTTTAACCCTGCAGAATTCTTTGCCACCAAAAGTTAATATTTTCTTCCTTGAATACATAAGAAAATTATGTAAGTATGTTTGCAAGATGCGTTTCAGTGTTTTGCTCATATGGGGCAAAACAGTTGAAGGCGCTTCAAAGTCATGAATTTGTTCAGCTCAGATTTTTGCTAACTGAATAAATAGCGGTCTTAATAACTCTTCTGAGTGTTTGGGGAAGCACTCAGAGGCGGAGTGATGATTCAGTACATCAACGAATTTCTGTTCTTTGTAGAGGCTTGCTTCCGATGGATTCAACTTTTCATAATGCTGCAGATCCCCTCGTTAATGGGTATGCATCTCTGAGCGTCTCAGGCTATCAACTGATTCGCAGTAATGGCCAGGTTGCTTCATTTTCATCCGCAGGGGTGCTAGCTCTTGATGGCTTGGTGGCTCATTTAGCACTGGATGAGGCGACGGATAGCAAAGCCAAAAAGGATGGCAAAGCCAAAAATGCAGTGGCCGGAGGCAAGCAAGATCTGGGTGAACTTAAAAATGGGGCAACCTTTACAAATATTGGCGGTGGATTGGGAGGAGCTGTCTATTTTGACGGCATAGATGACTATGTCAAGCTTAAGAAGTCAGATGAACTCAATAAAGATGTTCTGAGCCAGCGAACAGTTTCAGTTTGGTTTCAAGTTGACGATAAAAATGTTAGCGATCGCAAGCAGGTCATCTACGAAGAAGGTAGCGAGACAGAAGGCCTAAACATATACATCCATAACGGTCGTCTATATGTCGGCGGCTGGAATGAGCCAAAGGATGACAAAGGCAAAGAGGGAAACTGGTCTGGAACTTATGTATGGACCGATGAAATTACTTCAGGGGATTGGCATCACGTTGCCCTAGTCTTAGATGCGGACTCAGGCACCTATGACGCCCAGCCCAGCAGCCTGCTGGCCTATTTAGATGGCGAGAATTTTGGGGAGGGTCGCGGCTCCCAGTTGAAGCAGGGCCGAGATGAAATCACACTCGGAAATGTTCAAAAGTCTACACAGTTCCATGATGGTGATGTAAAAGGCAAAGATGCCGAAGGGCAAGGGCTGGGCGGACGCATTGCAGATGTCCAGATTTATAACCAGGTGCTGACCGCAGATAAAATTGCCGCCCTCGCTGGACGATCTGACACCCCCACTCCAGCACCGATTCAGCTAGAGATTCGTAGCTTAGACGGCAGCGGCAATAATCTCAGCAACTCAACCCTAGGGCAGGCAGGGACTCAGTATGGCAGAGTCGCCACTCCAAACTATGCCGATGGCATTAGCGAAATTGTAGAGGCTCCCAATGCTCGTTACATCAGCAATCGAATCTTTAATGATTCTCAGGTCAACCTGTTCTCAGAGCGTGAAGTGACCCAGTGGGCAGGCTATTGGGGACAATTTATCGACCACACCTTTGGACTGAGGGAAGCCGGGGGTGAGAACGCACCGATTGCCTTCGATCCCTTCGACCCGCTCGAAGACTTTCAGAATGATGCGGGTGAAATTGGCTTCCAGCGATCGGCGGCAGCCGCCGGGACTGGAGAATTTTCCGCCAGAGAGCAGAATAATATTGTTAGCTCTTACATTGATGGCTGGGCTATCTATGGGGGACAGAGGAGCGACTAGAGTGGCTGCGAGAAGGTCCGGTAGATGGTGACCTCTCTAATAACAGCGCGAAGCTCTTGCTTGTGAATGGCTTTTTGCCTAGGGCCAACACCCGTGGAGATGTATCCTCGGCCCCTGTGATGGATCTACCTGGGGCACTGCGAGGCACACCTGAAAAAGCCTTCATTGCGGGTGATGTGCGAGCCAATGAAAATATTGCGTTGACAGCGACCCACACCCTCTTTGCCCGTGAACATAACCGAATTGTCGATGCCCTGCCCACCTATCTAGATGAAGAGACCAAGTTTCAGATTGCCCGTAAGGTGGTCAGCGCAAAGCAACAGTACATCACCTACGAAGCCTACTTACCGTCTTTAGGACTCAAGTTAGACTCCTATCAAGGCTACGATCCCAACGTTGATCCCAGAATCACCAATGAATTTGCAACCGTCGGGTACCGTGCCCACAGCATGATTCACGGCGACTTTGATATAGAGCTGAAGAAAAAAGATCTGTCGAAGGATCAGCTAAAGGCTCTAGAAGCTAAAGGGGTTCTCATTGATGGAGACGATATTGAAGTCCCCCTCAATATTGCCTTTGGCAACCCAGATCTCGTCATCGATATTGGTCTTGAAGGGATTTTAGCGGGTCTAGAAGCGGTTCAATACAACAACGACGAACAAATTGATAATCAGCTCCGCAGTATCCTGTTTCAAATTCCAAAAAACATTAATGGGCCGCTGGATGGTCAAGGCATTGAGAACAATTTCACCGTCGTATCTGATATCGGAGCCATTGATGTTGAACGGGGCCGAGATCACGGCATTGCGTCTTATAACGACCTGCGTGAAGCCTTCGGGCTAGCCCGTGTTCGTTCCTTTACTCAAATTACGGGGGAATCGACCGCCCAACTGCCCTATGGGTTAGATATTGATGATCCTGAAATCCTGCTATTCGACAAAATTCTAGATGAAAACGGCAAGGTTGAAGAAGAAGGGGCAGACAAAATCTTGAAAGAGCTGGCTAAAGGTAAAGAGGTCGAGGGCATCTTTGGCGTCCGTCGCTCTACTCTGGCGAGTCGCTTGAACGCCATATACGGCGATGTGGATCAAGTGGATGCTTTTGTCGGTCTAGTGTCTGAAAAACACCTGCCAGGTTCTGAATTTGGTGAACTGCAGCAGGCAATCTGGAAAGAGCAGTTTGAAGACCTTCGGGATGGCGATCGCTTTTTCTATGCAAACGATCCAGCCCTACAGGAAATCGAGGCTCGATACGGGATTAGCTATAAGACCACGCTGGCAGACATCATCACACAGAACACAGCGTTGTCCCCTGATGATCTTGAGAAAAATGTGTTTATCGCCAACGATGACTTTGTTATATAAAGGGGCGCTGAGCTTGACTCAATCGAGTTGAGTTCAAAACAAGCGCAGTTTTTCTATACGTGAAGAAAATTCTACGTCAGCAGAAATTTCTTCGCCATATGGCATGATAGTGCCTAGATCAGCATAACAAAACTCAGGTCTGTTTTCGTTGCCGAAGTACTCAACAGATACAGTCCTGTTTGTGGGCTATCTAAGCTTGTGAAAATTGCCCCTGATGAACTTAAACCTTCAGCAAGCCGTGACGCATCTATGGCTCAAGGCTTCTGAGTGGGTGAAAAAATAATGTATTTTTATCAATAATGGCTAAATTCAAAGGTACTGACGACAATGACATCATCGTTGGACTCCCTGGCGATGACAAGTTAGAGGGTGAAGGAGGGGACGACTTCCTCGATGGGGGAGGCGGTGATGATGATTTGGTAGTCCATTTTAGTAAAGGATAGAGAAAATATCGCTGGATTCATTCCCTTCAATCTTTTCTCTGATTAAGCGGTTGTACTCATGAATGAAATTCCAAATCGCGCCGACGTGG
>JBHJNL010000035.1:0-3190 GCA_050330855.1 Thermosynechococcaceae cyanobacterium
AGATTATGAACGGTTGCCCGAATCATCAGAAGCAATGATCTATATTTCTATGATCCGGCTGATGGTCAGGCGATTAGCCTAAATTGGTAGTGACTGACACTTTTCATACATCCTCTAAGGTCAGACCAAAGCCAGATAATCGTCGTCGAATATTTTTCTTAAGCCGCAACCCCGACCAGAAAACATATGGACCCTATTTCTTCTCTCAGGGTTTGCTTATTATCGATGGCAAAGCGGTACTCACCTCTGATGGCTTGCGTAAAGAATTGATACTCAAGGGAGCCTCAAAGAAGCCCAGTCAATTCATGAAAAAGATACAACAAGAGCTTGAGCGCCAGAATCAAACTGAGAAATCTGAACTATGAAAAAACGGGCAATTCGGCGATTCCTGAAACCAGACTGGAAAAAGCTGCTTTTGTTTTCTTGCTTTATGGCGATCGCAATCGGCGGCAAGATCCAAGCGTGGGCTTTCTCTGATATCCCGCCTAAACCCTTCCTTTACGATCTCCTGCAGCCTTTTCCCCTTTGGTCAACGTGGATGCTATTGCTCAGCTCCCTAACTATCGTATCTCTCCCCTTCCGGTTTGTGGGGATTGATCTAATGGGTCGTTCTTCTGGGCTATTTGTGGCAGTGAATGGATTTATTTCTACCTACTTTCCTGTTTGATTAATGCAGGCCTAAACTGGGCCAGAACAAAACAGAGAGCGCAGCGTCAGCTTTAGTCACAGAGCATCAACAACCTGTAGAGACATTTTGCTTGAGTCAAAGGATAGAAACTTGGGTAAGACTATCCGTGGCGCAGCGAGAGCTGGATCAATTGCAGCCGCTTGTTAGTTTTCTCTTTCTGCATTGCTGTCGCTGCTGCGTAGCCATTGCCTAAATTCGCCCACTAGCTCTAAATAATCCCTCTCCATCGCCTGCTGTAAAAAACCCTCGACGGCCTGCGCCTCAATTCCCGGAAACACTAGACTCCGCTCAACCTGAACGTACTCGCCCTGCTGGAGTACCAGTAACATCAAGACCTGCCCGTCAAAGCGCCAAACTTCAGGAATCTGAAGGGCTGTGTATACACGATCTCGATGCTGCGATCGATTAGTAATATCCACTTCAACCACCAAATCTGGGGCTGGATCCTGCTTTAGATCAATGCGCCTTTTACCCTTGATCGCCTCAATCTTGCTCACCGTCAAATAAAAACACTCATCTGGCTCTGACCCACTCGCCAAGTCATCCCGCTCTAACGTCGTCGAACCGAGCGGATAGAGTTTAACCTCAAGTTCTTCTGCTAACGTTTCTACAAACCGGCCCATCACCTTTTTAAAATACTCATGTTCAGGCGAAGGAACCATAATATCAAGTACCCCTTGGTGGTAAGTTAGCCGCAGATTGCGATGGTCAAGCTCAGCCTTAATGGTCTGATACGTTGTCCAGGTAATCCCTGAAAGTTGCACCTGCTGTTCAGGCTGGGGCAGTGTCCTAACCATTTGAAACTCCAGCTATCGCCTGCATCACTTTTAAAGATAAATCAATTCTGATAGAGACCCAGTGGTCCAGCCGATTCAAGGCGAATTTTATTCATACTAGGGTTGTCGCACTTGGCAGTCGCACTTTTCCTTTGCCCGTTTGATAAATTGCTGATCGAAGGTGACGAGCTTAGCTAGGTGCTCACTACTGGCTAGGTGAAAGGCATCTGCAAAATCTAATCCTTGCTCATGCCAGTCAATCGCCTTCGCAATTTTTAAGCCATTCTCTACATGAATATTGGCTAAGCCGAGCAATTTCCTGAAGGCTCCAGCCACCGTAGAATCCGAAAATCCATAGGCAAATCGTAAGACCCATTCTGTTTCTAGCAGGACCGTATCAGGGATGAATAGTTCTTCTTGCTCGAATAGCTGTAGTGACTGCTGATACTGAAAATCATCGTCTTGAATTAAGAAACGCACAATCACGTTGGTATCAACTGCGATCATGCCATTGCTCTAGTACGCCTCGTTTGATTGCATCCGCCATCTTTTCTAGCGATTTTGGTGGCCCTTTGTATTTGAGACACCCTGCGACCTCATTAACCGTTGTTTTCGGAAACGGTGCTTTTGGTCGGAGTAAAATACCCTTGTCTGACTCTTCGACAATAAACTCTTGCCCAATACTCCATTGATGAGTGTTGCGGATTGATTTGGGAATGATAACTTGGCCTTTGCTAGAGAGGCGAGTAGTTTCCATAGGTCTAAACTAGCACAAGGTAAGACAAACGTAAGATACCTTGTTCTGTGTGCCAGGATGATGAGTAGAAGTTAGGAACATCACTGCATCTCTAGGCGCTGCGATCGCAACTATTACAGCCTCTAAACAGTCAGAAAAGTACAGTCGTTAACGGGTCCAGCATTAAGGGTAAAAAATTGAATACCATTCTTCGAGCAGTGAGAGCTTGGGCGATCGCAACAGCTCTATTGGTAAGCATTCCCTCAGTATTGCTCTATATTTCTTGGGCTGTATACGGCAAACGATTACTGACGCCCGGTGAGTTTTTGCACTTTGCAGGCATTACTGCATTTGCTACGGTTGCCCATATCGACACCAATGGCGGACCTAGGTCTTGGGCCATTATTGGTGAAAGCCTATCAGATACGCCATCACAGATATCACTAGAATTCGACGGTCGAAACTATCAGATTCCGCTGCCGCCCCATACCATTCGCCAAAGTTGTCAACGCATAATTGCAGGCTTACCAAAAGGATTCGCCAGCGAGAGAATTCCTAAATCCTGCATTGCTGGTGCTGAATTTCCTACTGAGTCTCATGACTTTATCACCGCCGCCTCACGCACAGAAATGCTACGATATCTCAATACAACGCTACCTGCGGCTGGCTGGGAGTCCCAAGATAGACTAGGAAGTGCTTGGTTCTTTCATAGTGGTGAGGTCCGAGTAATGATCATTAGTTCTTCATACTTGACCACTCAACTTGGTGCGTTAAGCCTGAACTTAATGCCAATCCCAACAATACTTAGGGAGCAATCTGGATCCTAATTATTCAGGCTAAAAAATAATCAATATGAATTTCAAAGCTTTATCGGGATAAAGCGTAAAGCGGGACACCTTAGGTCACCCCTTGGCACATCAAATTGGCTGCAACATCAGCTCAGCAAGGTTAAAGCTTAAACCTATGCCACATAAGCTGTCCCGCCTTAAG
>JBHJNL010000036.1:0-10027 GCA_050330855.1 Thermosynechococcaceae cyanobacterium
CAATAAGGTTCAAAAAATGAAATCAAGCTTGAATTCCTAAGTCTCATTTAAGACAAGAGTTTCAGGCTCTTTTTTTTCATAAAATATTGAGAATGAAGATCTACCTGCGGAATGTCGGCATCAGTGATGGGACCTGACCGGCGCTAACGCTTTGAGTACAGGACACGGCTGCGCGGTTTGTAGGGAATCCTGACGCTGCCAATCAAAGGTATGCCAAATGTAAGGGGCTTTCTGGGCTGCTGACATCCATAGCAGTCGTTTGGCTCGGGTCATGGCAACGTAGAGCAACCGAAACTCTTCGGCAATTTTGAGATCGCTGGCCTGCTGCCAAGCCTGTCCCACATCAGGAATAGTCCCTTGGTGGACCTTGGCCCGAATCTGGGCACGGGCGACCTCGGCGAGGGTGAAGCCCCCCAAGAATTTAGCGGTTTCAGGGATCCATAGCTCCCCTGGAATCACCCGGTCATGCAGAAAGGGCAAAAACACATAGTCCCAATCTAGACCCTTGGCTTTATGCATGGTGATGATAGTGAGCTGGTTCTTCTTGAGGTAAGGATTCGTCTCTTCCCTTGTTTTGCCAGCTTCAGCGGGTTCTTCAATCTCCACTGGCTCAAATCGTTCGGTACTGACTAGTTCTTGCAGTGCCGGTAGCGTGCTTGCCATAGTGGCCTCGCCCTCGGTGAGCGAAAACAAGCGACTGGAGAGCTTGTCAGCGGTGGCGAGTTCTGAGGGATCGTAGTTTAGGGCTAGGGCTGCGAAGGAAATAAGCTGGTAATGGGGCAGTTCCCAGCGGGAACGGAGGAGCTTGCAGCATAGATCGCGAGCCTCACGCACAGGTTTGGCTTGAGTGGGTTCTAGGGGGCCGGGATAGAGAAACGTTTCGGGCTGGCTGGCAAGACGGTTAATCTCTTGAGCAGGAATAAGCTGGCGATCGATGAAGAGCGCTAAGGTCGCCTTAAGGTAGGCCGGTGAATGGGGGCGGGCGAGAAACTTCAGCAGCGTCAGCATTTCTGCGGGGATATGGGACTTGCGATCGCACGTCCCCACATCAAACACGTCAATCTCATGGGCGGCTAGATCACAGGCCAGCCCATAGCGGCTCGGATCGCTCAATACCTCAGAGATAAAGCGTCCCTGCTTATTCTCGCGCACCAGCACCGCCGCATTTCGGTCAGGATTTTGTCTAAACAACTCGATCACCCGCTGACCGATTAGCTCTACTGTTTTGTAGACCGTATCAGGGCGCAGAATTTCTAGCCCCTGCCCTTCCGGGTCTGGATTGGCATTCGCCTGGGGATCGTCTGCAGGCACCGGACGAATGGCCTGCACTTGGAAGGGCGTCTCAGCCCCTGCTAGCTCGGAGTTATTCACCCACTGCAGCATCTGATTGGCGGCTTCCATAATGATGGGCGTACTGCGACCAGCCTGATCCATGGTCTGCTGCGGGTTATCGCGGCAAAATTCCCGGAAGAAGATCGGATCAGCAGGGGTAAAGGTGGAGTTAATGGCCTGATTTGGATCGCCGACGCGCACAAGGTTGGGGCCACCGGGTGCCTCTGCAAGAAGCTCTAGGAGCTGGGTTTGCAGTGGCGTAGAGTCCTGGGCCTCGTCTTCAAAGACGGCAAAGACCTGTTGATGCCAAAAGGCTTTGGCCTGCGGATCTTGGAGCACCCGCAACGCCGCCAGAATCATGTCGTCGTAGTCGATGCGCTGTTGAGCCTGCAGCAACGCTTGATAGCGTTCGTAGAGACCGGCGGCGATGGAGAGCACCGGTAAGTCATCTCGGATCTCTTGGGCTGCAAGATATAGATCTTGGGGCTGCAGACCCGAACTCTTCGCTTCGCGCACGGCAATTTCAGCCAGGGCAGGCAGTACATCGGTGCGCAGCACAGACTGACGCCGCAGCCGCTCGGTTTCTTCGCCATCAAAGGAGCCTTGCTCCATTAAGAGTTGGTACAGGGGCCGGTGATCGATCACCCACTGATCCACGCAGCGGCGGATCAAGTCATGGCGACGGCTAGGGGAAACCAGTGTCACTTGGTCCAGTCGCAGCCCTGAAAGCTGCGGGTGGCGGCTGGCAATATTGAGGGCTAAACCGTGGAGAGTTTGCACGATGAAGCCGCCCTGGGGCTGACTGAGATCACGCAGATGTTTGCGAATTTGGTGCTTGAGGTTAGCAGCGGCAGAACGGGTAAAGGTGACGAGGATTAGTTTGCGATCGCGTCTCAAAGAATGTTCAGCAAGGGTCACAGCCGCCGCCACCGCCATCCCGTAAGACTTCCCAGAACCAGGGACGGCTGACACAGCTAGGGGACCACCCTGCCAATCGGCTAGCGATCGCTGACCGGGCCGCAGCGAAGCCCGTAGTTGTTCTAGCTTTTGTTCAAGATCTTCCAAAGGTTTGAGAGAATGCTCTATTGCAGGTAGTGTAACAAGCCCTTACTCAACCGGACACAGCGTTTGCATCATTTCTGATATAAGAGAGCTAGGTCCAAAGCAGGAGCAGACACCTCATGAGCGTTAGTCGTCGGCAATTTTTGATCGCGGGAGGCGCGACGTTAGGGGTCGGCACTAGCGTTGCAGTGAGCCTCTTTAGTCGCCAGCCTCAACGCTCCTTAAGTGCTGAGCCAAGTTCTAACCCCTTGGCAAAAACATCTACGCACCCTGCACCTAAAGGATTATACGCGCCTCAGCGAGGCGATGTGCGCCTCGTTGTGATGAGCGATATGAATAGTGCCTATGGGTCTACCACCTATTTACCCGAAGTTGAAGCTGCCGTAAAAATGCTGCCAGACTGGCAACCCGATCTGGTTCTTTGCGCCGGGGATATGGTGGCAGGTCAAAGCAAAAAGCTCTCGCGACAGCAGATTCAGGCCATGTGGACAGCGTTCGACCAAAAAGTATTGGACCCCATTCGCCAAACAGGACTACCCTTTGCCCTCACCTTGGGTAATCATGATGCCTCTAGCTATCGTGGCCCCGACGGCAAGTTTGTATTCGCCCTCGATCGCGATGTCTCCAACCAATATTGGAATCAAGAAGACATAGGGCTGCAGTTTGTAGATCGAGCAAAATTTCCTTTTTACTACAGCTTTAAGCAAAACGACATTTTTTACCTGGTTTGGGATGCTTCTTCGGCTACCGTCTCTGAGCAAGAGTGGGCTTGGGCCGATCTCGCTTTAGCGAGTCCAGCCGCCCAGCAAGCCAAGATGCGAATAGTGATGGGGCACCTGCCGTTTTATGCCGTGTCGCAAGGGCGCGATCGCCCTGGTGAAATTCTGAATAAATCAGAGGAGTTGCGAATGCTCCTAGAAAAACACCGAGTCCATACCTACATCAGCGGACATCAGCACGCCTACTTTCCCGGTCGAGTGGGTGAGTTAGAAATGCTGCAAGCAGGGGCACTGGGTAGTGGACCTCGACGATGGATTGGGTCTGACCAGCCCCCTTTTCAAACCCTAACGGTGGTTGACATTGACCTAAAAACTCAAGCGACGGCCTACACCACCTACAACATGAATACCTTGCAGGTGGTGAACATAAACCAAGTACCAAGGACATTAGTGGGGCCGAGTGGTCGAGAGATTCGACGGGATTTAACCCTCGCAGATCTCACCGCCGCTGAACAGGATCAACAATATATTCCAAAGAAGTAGTGAAGAAAATCTCGCGGGCTCAAGCTGCTCAAAGATCCGTTATTTTTCATCGCTAGTGTTTCTTAAAATCCCTGAGCATATTGCGGCACTCACCACGGCCAGGGGACTATGGACACGTCACAGATCTCCCTGCAACACTTAGTCTACCGTCAGATCTAATGCTGGGAAGGTTGCAGACTCAATAGGGAGTGTGCCCATAAATTAGATCGCATCATACCAACCTTCCTTCAGACTTAAAATCGCAACTTTTTTGGCCGCTAATAGTTAAGATAATCCTCAAGACTGAGGTGTTGAACGGTGGCAAGGGTCATAACAAAGCCAACAGTTGAGATTGCTTCAAGTTTAATGTATGCCAGCCATCTCGTTTGGAAAGCGCGATCTCATCTGCTCTTACACAGCCTAGGGCTGAGAAGACTGGTAAGGGTCGTATTCAGCCAATAGGCGCTCTAGCTTCGCTTCATCAATGCGCGACAGCATCCGCTTAGACTCATCTACATCTCGAATCGTTTTTGCAAGGCTGACGGTGGAGCCGATCGAAAAGACAAACCCCATACCCAGGTAGCCCTTCACCCAAGGGTTGACGGGCAAATATAGAACACCCATGCTAGTCGCAGCGATAGATAGAAAAAACGAAATCCAGGTCTGGGCGATCCAGGCGTTGGTATGAGTTGTGTTGACATTCGTTTTCATAAATTGAGTTGCTCCGGTGATCAAGACTGGCTGATAGAGGGAACTGAATGATTGGGCTTGATACGATAGCCTTAGCAAGCAAAACCCTCTAGAGGCCGTGGCTCAAACAGATGATTGAGCGAACGGGTCGATAGCTGAGTATCCCAGCGACGGATTCTGACCATGACCCGCAAAAAGGTAAACATCAGCTCGACCGACTCAGAAAGCTGATGGAGCCATTGATGAGTATTCAGAGCCTGGGAACCGTGACTGCGCTCCTGTTCATAATGCTTAAACAGTTGAGCAACGGTGTGGGTAGCAGCTAAGAACTGCTCTTGAAACGACCGACCAAAGGCCCAGCGGCTAAACCCCCAGAATTTTGCCAAATGATTGACTTCATCCTGCAAGATTTGGGCGATCGCACCCCGTAATGCGCCCGTCGAGTGAGCCATCAACCAGAGGTAGAGTGAGATGGCGCTCCACTCAGAAGAGAGGCGCGAGACGAGATGGTGATAAATATCATCCTGCAAATTATTGCTGGCGTGATAGCCCTGAACGCTATTGGGTTTGAGGGTAAGCTGATGGCCTGTTAACTGCTGATACATCTTGCGTAGAGCCGGTGCATGTTGCCGCTCTTCTTTTTCCCAGATACCAACGACTTGGATCGACTGATCGGGGCCATAGGTACCTCCCAAGAATGTAGCCATCTCTGGATGGAACTGTTGCAGATAGTCCCAGCTTTCTCGCGAATAGCTACGAATGGGGCTTTCAACCTCTGCAGCACCGGCCAAGAGTTCTAAAAATATTTCAGGATCGATACTGACAATCTGATCCGGGTTGATCTCTTGCCAATAGACTGGCCCCCAGGGGCGCTGGTAGGGCGTGATGAACTGGGCCTTTAGATCGGTGAGATGGTTGCTGAGACAATCAATGGCTAGATATTCATCAATCAAATAATTGATCCGGCTTCGGTTGGTCAGATAGCGGGTCGGGCTGAGACTTAAGATTGGGGTCGAGGTCATGATGCACTCCGGTTGTTAAACAGAACTGCAGTATGGCAAGGGAGATTCTGAAGCTGCGATGAATTTATGGTTGCGATCGCAACCATAAACCACTCCACCCAACCCTCAAGAATATCTACGAAGGAACCTGAAGCACTCCGAAGCTTCTTAGAATAAATCCAGTCATTAACAATTGCCCTCAATGCTGCAGCCTTCTTTAGATCCTCAATTTATAGAGCAATGGTTCCCCACGGCCCAGCAGCAGGCCGTCGTTGAACAAATTCGCAAGCAGGTCGGGCTAACCCGCATCCGGGCTGAGTACTTTGTACGGCTGTGGGTTTTTCTCTGTGTGCAGCAGCAACGACAGCAGGATCAGCACCTGCAACCGCCTCTAGCAGAGCTAATTTGTCCGGTAGGACCGATCTCGTGCACCCACCGAGAAGCCGCCAACTTGTTCTATGGCGACAAAGAACAGGGAAGCGATCGCGCCGCTGGACTCATCCTGGATAAGCTAGCGGCCCTGGGTCTCTTGAAGAAAACCTTTGACGGCAACACCACCCAAATTGAAATCCCGGAAATCCCTGAAGTTTTAGGTCATGCAGACCGCTCACCCGATATTGAACTTCAGCTTGATGACTTTGACCCTCGATGCGACACCATTCCGATTGCGAACTTGCTCGCCACCAACTACAACTGGATGAATCAAAGTCTTCAATCCACCCCGCACCGCATTGCTCAACTGTTGCGGCTATGGGGGAGCCAATACAAAACAGGCATGAGGGTGTTACGCCGCAGTGACAACCTTAATCCAATGGGGTTTTATCTGCTGTACCCCGTCGCCAGTGAATCTGAAGTCAACTTTTTTGAAGTGGCCCATCGGGGTCTACATCTAAGTTCATTGAGTGATGTTGATCCGTTTGTGATGGCAGCTCCAGGTGATGAAACCTGTGTCTCAATCTACATTCGGAGCTGGATGATAGAACCGGCCTATCTAGAACGCTATCGAGCAGTGTTTATCGCCGATGCCCAGCACGTTTTACTGAAGATGCAGCAAGATTTCCCGAACCTTTGTGATCTGTATACGTTGATGATTCACCCCAGCTTTGAAGCGATGACGGCGGCATTGGGTTTTCAAAAATTACAGCAGGCTCCGTCACCGATTTACTGGGTCTATTTAGCCCTCGATCGCTTTTTGGCGCTGGATGTGCCCGCCACCCTTACAGCTTAATCAAAAGTCTCCCACATCTGCAAACGGCCATTCTTGATAGACAAAACCTCGAAACCAACGATGCACCGACATGACTGTGAGCCGACACAATGGGCAGTGCTTTACCATGAGCAGTATTGAAAATCATGAACAGGACTGAATGCTGAATCTCCCAACGGTGCCTGCTGGCTGGAAACAGACCTTAAAGCGAACCCTATTTTTTGACCAAGATCCGAGCCCAGAACTGTTCGCAATTCTAGCCGTTTACTTTGTCCAGGGCATTCTGGGATTAGCTCGCTTAGGGGTCAGCTTTTTCCTTAAAGACGATCTGCACCTGAGTCCGGCAGCAGTAGCCGCCATGGCGGGGATTGCATCCCTCCCTTGGGTGGTCAAGCCTCTGTTCGGCTTCCTGTCCGACAGTCTGCCGATTTTAGGGTATCGACGCCGATCTTACTTGGTCCTCTCCGGTATTCTAGGCTGCTTGGCTTGGCTAGCAATGGCGACGGTGGTGAATTCAGCCTTCGCTGCGACCGTTGCGATCGCACTGAGTTCAACGTCCGTCGCCATCAGTGACGTGATTGCCGACTCCATTGTGGTCGAGCGCATTCGCAGCAAAGAGTCTCAAAGCGATGCAGGCTCTCTTCAATCTCTCTGTTGGGCCACCACCGCCTTGGGCGGACTGGTGACTGCCTACGCCAGCGGCTGGTTGCTAGAGCATTTGAGTACCCGCAGTCTGTTTTTGATTACGGCGACCTTTCCGCTGATTGTCTGTGCGATCGCAAGTTTCATTATTGAAGCCAAAGTCAGTACGCCCCCCAACTTAAAGACCACCAAACATCAAATTTCTGAACTGAGAGACACGATCACTCAGCCGCAGATCCTGCTGCCAGTGCTTTTTGTCTTTTTGTGGCAGTCCACCCCCAACTCAGAATCAGCCTTTTTCTTCTTCACCACCAACGACCTAGGATTTAATCCTGAATTTTTGGGCCGCGTCCGCCTCGTGACCAGCCTTGCCTCCCTCCTAGGCATTTGGCTCTTCCAGCGGTTCTTCAAAGCCGTTGCTATTCGTACTATTTTTCTATGGAGCACCCTGCTCTCTTCAGCCCTAGGACTAACCACACTTCTATTAGTCACCCACGCCAACCGGAGCCTGGGCATTGACGATCACTGGTTTAGCCTTGGCGACAGCCTTATTCTGACGGTGATGGGTCAAATCGCATATATGCCGGTTTTAGTCTTAGCAGCTCGGCTCTGTCCACCAGGTATTGAAGCGACAATGTTCGCTTTATTAATGTCAATTCTGAATCTTGGGGGTCTTCTTTCCCATGAATCGGGAGCGTTACTGATGCATCAACTGGGCGTCACTGAGTCAAACTTTCAAAATCTATGGCTTTTGGTCACCATCACAAACCTCAGTACACTCCTGCCGCTACCGCTCCTGCATTGGCTACCCCAAAAGTCTTCAGAATTAGAACAAATGAACGTTATGTCATTTCCCATTGACAACCCAGAAACCGTTGAAACGACCGTTTCGCTATCACCCTAATCAAAAAACGACAAAACCATTTCTTTTTATTAAAGAGTTAGAATATTTGTAACAGACTCATCTCAACTCTCTACACTGGCCTTCCTTTGACCACCGTTCTCACTACTCTGCTTTAACATGACCCTTAGCTCACCCACCGCGACCGGCTATCTCGATTACAACTGGCAAGGGGGTCATACCTCTCTCAAAGAAGAGCATTCTTACTGGATTAACGAGATTGACGGTCAAATTCCCGCAGACCTACAGGGCACTCTCTTCCGCAACGGTCCCGGCATGCTAGACGTCAACGGAGAGCCACTCCACCACCCCTTTGATGGCGACGGCATGATTTGTGCCATCACCTTTGACCAAGGTCGCGCCCACTTCAAAAATCGCTACGTCCGCACCGAAGGCTACGTCGCCGAACAAGCAGCAGGCAAGATTCTGTATCGAGGCGTCTTCGGTACCCAAAAACCCGGCGGCTGGATGGCTAACGCTTTTGATCTGAACTTCAAAAATATCGCCAACACCAACGTCATTTACTGGGGCGGCAAGCTCTTAGCCCTCTGGGAAGCAGACCTACCCTACCAGCTCAACCCAGCCACCTTAGAAACGATAGGACTCGACAATTTATCTGGTCTCCTCAAGCCCAAAACCCCTTTCTCAGCTCACCCTCGCATTTTGCCCAGTGCAGACGGTCCCCGACTGGTTAACTGTTCCGTTCAGCCCGGTCCCCTGACCAGCATTACCGTGTATGAATTCAATGAATCCGGTGACTGTGTTCATCAGCGGCAGCAAACCATTCCTGGTTTTGCCTTCATCCATGACTTTGCGGTGACCAAGAACTACTACATCTTTTTCCAAAACCCAGTCACCCTCAATCCATTCCCGTTCCTAATCGGCTTAAAAGGTGCCGGAGAATGTCTAGAGTTTCAGCCCCACAACCCCACAAAAATCTGGCTAATTCCTCGTGACCCTCAACAGAAGATTCAAAAACTCACCACCGATGCCTGCTTTGTGTTTCACCACGCCAACGCCTTCGAGCAAGACGGCACAATCATTGTTGACTCTATTTGCTACGACACTTTTCCATCACTAGATGCCGATCAAGAGTTTCGAGAGATAGATTTTGATACGGTCCCTAGCGGCCAGCTCTGGCGATTCAAACTTGATATAAAAGCTGGCACTGTTAGTAGAGAGTGTATTACATCCCATAGCTGCGAGTTCCCAACTCTTAACCCCGAGAATGCCAGTCGCCCTTACAGATATATTTTTATTGGGGCAGCACATAGCAGCACTCAAAACGCCCCACTCCAGTCCATTTTGAAGTTAGACCTAAAGTCTGGTGAATCAGAGCAATGGAGTGCAGCACCAGAGGGGTTTGTGGGTGAACCGATCTTTGTCCCCAAAGCAGACGCAGAGACCGAAGATTCCGGATGGATTTTAAGCTTGATCTATAACGGCGCGGATCATCGATCGCAACTCGTCATCCTCGATGGCGAGGCAATCAGCCAAGGTCCAGTGGCTCGCTTACACTTAACCCACCATGTTCCCTACGGCCTGCATGGAACCTTTACACATCAAGTTTTTTTCAATCAGGCGTGATTTAAAATCCTTGGCAATTCTTCCAGCTCTATGAATCTCCTGTTTCTCTGAGTCAGAGGGGCATGGCTGATGGGGCATTCTTAGCTAAAGGTGAGCTAAGGAATCAATTGATAAGATGAAGCATTTTGCCTCGGCACTGATTATTGGAATGTTGTTTATGCCAGCCGCCCAGGCTCAGGAGCAAGGTTCGGCCCAATCTTTAGAACGACAGCAATCAATCGAAGCACCGCTGCAACGAAAAGCTCCGGCACTGGTTCCGTCACATGGGATAGAACAACCCTTTCTGTATATACTTTAGAACGATCAGGAGTTACAACAATCTAAATTTAGTTGCGTTATGGATCTGTTCTCACATCCGTGTCCT
>JBHJNL010000037.1:0-2683 GCA_050330855.1 Thermosynechococcaceae cyanobacterium
ATGCTCCAGCCTACTTCAGCCTCAGACCCCATGTGGGGGCGGCAGGCATAGGCAGAGATCAGAATTCGAGCAGAGCCTGTCATTTAGGGTGCATCCGCCAGTTTATTCAAGTAGTCTGAGGCCACCTTACTAATAATAAATCGATGCTTACCGGCAGCACTAGCCTCAATTTTTTCGACTTCATGGATCTCCACGGTGGTCTGCGGCCCCAGTGTCTGGACAAATTTCAGACGAATGGTGTCTTTAATGGAGTTGCTGAGCGATCGCCAGCATACCAGCCGCACCACTACATAATCCAGCGTTTCTTGCACAACTTGATACTGAACGATTTCTGAAAAATCTCGAAAGAACTCACTCAGTTCGACCCCGTTAATAATGCTTCCTGATGCACTGATGAAAACATCTCGCACCCGCCCCATCACAGGACCAATCGTTCCTGTGCCTTGCTCGGGGAAAGAGATAGGAGCCTTAATAAGATCACCAATTCGATACCGAATCAAAGGGAAGTCTGGATTTCTTAGATTCGTCACCACCAGCTCAAACAGGCCATCGGGCCTCGGCAGAGCTTCTAGGAGAACGCCGCGTTCACAAACATGGAGCGTTGAGTCGGGATAGGAGGCCGCAATTAAGCCTGCCTCAATGGTGCCGTATTCAATTGCCACCGGGCACCCCAACACCTTCTCAATCAATTGTTGCTGATGGGGGAACAGGGGTTCACCGCCCACCATGACCAGCCTTAAGCCCTGAGGTGGAGAGCGATCTTCATTGGCTTTAGCGAGCAGATAGGCAAGATTGGGCAGGGCATACAGAAATTCAATGTGCTTTTGCTCAATCTGACCATACCAGTCCCTTAAGCGGTCTCGATTAATGGAATAGACCGGGAACGCCATTTTATTGCGAATTTTTTCTGAAATTCGGACCTTGAGATATTTGAGCTTACCCTCTAGGTCGGCCCCATTAAACCGAGAATACCCCCACAGATTTGCGGTTTTATCCCAAACACCAATCCCCCAAAGCTGCTGGCAGTAATATTTATCCCTTTGGCTTTCGATATAGCCTCTGTTCCCCCAGTAGCAGTCCATCGGAGTCCCCGTTGAACCGCTGGTCCCGGTCCAAAATCCTGAAGATCGTCGATCCGACAGAAACAATTTCGGATCATTTTGAATCGCTGATTTTTCAAGAATGGGAACAGTCTGGCAGATATCTGCCAGCGAACCAAATGATTGAGGCAGATCGAGTTGGGTCTGCAGCTTTCGATAATAGGGAACATTGAGACAGGCCGATTGCCACAGCTCATTGAAGCGAGCCAGTTGATAGGCCCTGATTTCTTGGCGGGATTGAAGCTCAAACGCCTGTCTGTCCCGGAGGGCGGCTTCAACTTCTCTAAATCTTGAGAAGCGCTTGAAGTAGGATCGCGCTAGCCCCCACATCAATAACGCTCAACCTTCAGAATCATGGTTCTATGATTTGGCTTGCTATTTTGCTTGTCTCAGTTCTAGCATCATCTGACTGACTTTTCTCGATAGGCTTTCAGAAACATTAGCGCCAGGATAGCGGCTTCTAAAATGGGCGACAGTGCCAGACCGAAGACAGCACCGGGCATTCCCTTAAACCAGATTAAAGCCAAGGTCAGAGCGAGGGTGATCGGCGTAAAAATACAGAAGGCTTGAAACACCTTTTGGGGTAGTTCTAGAGAACGCAGTGAACAGTTAAGCACCACCAGGATGCCCCCCAAAATGGGGCCAATGCCCAGCACCCAGATCAAAGGCGCATATTCTTGATAGTTGCCTTGGTAAAGCCACAGGACAATGGGTCGATGCAGCAGTCCTAATAGGAGCCAGGACACTGTGGGGCCGATAGCGAAGCAGGCGAGGGCAATCTGGACAGTTTGCATAAACTGAGGTTGCTCGCGAACCTGGACCAATTTGGGCACCAGCAGGCTCGATAGGGCAATATTGATGCGTGCAATCGGCATATTGAGATTTCTGAGTGCATTGAGCGCAGCGTTTGCTTCTAGGCCACCCCAAGCCGTCAGGGCGAGAGAAAAGATATTTTCGGGCGCAATCATTAACCCCTGGGTGGCGGCAGACCAGCGCCCAAATTGCCAATGCTGCACAGAAACCTCACGAATGAGCGCGCTCTGTGCAGAACCGACAAGATCGATGCGTAGACGCGCCGCGAGCCACAGTCCTACCACGAAGCTACTCAGGCCCATCACGTAAAATGCTGCAGCAGTAGAAAGCCACTGATGCTGATTCATCACAAATGCCCCCAGCACCATCAAGATCGTGAAGAGTGTCCCTGCAATTGCAGCTAACTCCGGCTCCATCCGTACATAGCAAGCCTGACGCATTAGCCATAGAAGCAGGATAAATGGACCGCTCAGTGCGATCGCAATTAACGGGGCCACGAGGTAGGGATCTGATCGTCCGATGCCCAGAGCAGCTAGGGCGCAGAGCAAACTGGCAGGAAGCGTTAAGCCAAAGTGAACATAAAGCAGAGATCCCAAATACTCTGGCAGCCGCTCTTTGTAGTGACCGGGGCCAAAAACGAGTAAGGGTTCAATTAAGAACGCAGTATGAAAAGAACCCACAAACCAAAATAACCCGTAGAAGAGGGTAAAAGCGCCATAATCTTGGGGCGTTAACCAGCGAGCCATCAAGATATTGAGAAAAAAGTTAGA
>JBHJNL010000038.1:0-58140 GCA_050330855.1 Thermosynechococcaceae cyanobacterium
TTTCTCAATGCTGTCCATAACCGACACTGGAGAGCCGTTGTCGGCATGAGAAATAATCGACACCTCACCGATGGACGACAGCTCAAAGACCTGCCAGGAAATGCAAAACGCGGGCTACAACTTTATCTGACAGAAATTGACTATCCCCTGACAATCTCCTGGTTCTGGCTCAAACGAGCCGATAATAAAGGCACTGTTCTCTAAAGAGGTGATCGACCAAATCTCGTCGTTGAAACCTACAGATTTACTGACTTCCAGGATGCATCACCCGTTAGCGAGACAGTGCCGGTGAGATGTTCAATGGTCATTTTCTTCTATAACTCCTAGCGATAATCAACAATAACGAGCCAGCTTGATTGGGGCCTTTTGATGCAGCTCAGCAGAGAGCCGTCTACGTGTAGCCTTTGTTGATCTACCATAGTTGATGTCTATCTGTAGCAGTGTTGCGAAAGCTGCGAATTACCATCACCCGCCATACCGCCAAGTGGTATATCGGATGTAATTGAACTCCGATTCCAGACAGAGGCTTTTGCTCAAGCAAAGCAGATAGTTGAGAGATCGCAAGAATGGAATTGCCCAGAGGCCCAAGGCATCACCATCGCTCACACTCAGTCCTAGCCTCCATCTGCAGCTATAGAATAATTTCAACTGATAACCCACCTCCAGGAATGCCAATGTCGTTAGATCTCGTGTCCAAGCCAGATATAGAAAAACAGACTACCTATTTTCGCTGTATTGCAGGCTGCTCCGCCCAGCACTCCATCTTTGATGTGATTTATACCTGCCCTTCCTGTGGCAGTCTGCTGGAAGTTCACCACGAACGTGAACCCCTCCAAAAGCGAAACGCTTACCAATGGCAAAATCTCCTCAACTCGCGAGCCAGCACATCGACCTGGCCCTACGGGAGCGGCGTCTGGGGGATGCGGGAGTGGGTGATTCCTTCGTTAGCTGACGAAAACATCGTCAGCATGTTTGAAGGCAACACGAACTTATTTTGGGCCGAACGCTTAGGCCAGCAACTCGGCATCCCCGACCTGTGGATCAAACTCTGCGGCAACAGCCACACCGGCAGCTTTAAAGACCTCGGCATGACGGTATTGGTCAGCGTGGTCAAGCAAATGATGGCCCAAGGCAGCCCCGTTAAGGCTGTTGCCTGCGCCAGTACCGGCGACACCAGCGCCGCTCTGGCAGCCTATGCCGCCTACGCTGGTATCCCGGCCGTCATCTTCTTGCCTGCGGGTAAAGTCAGCACCGCCCAACTGATCCAACCCGTCGCCAACGGTGCCCATGTGCTCGCCCTCGACACCGACTTCGATGGCTGCATGAAAATTGTCCAAGAAGTTACGAAGGACAATTCAATTTACCTTGCCAATTCGATGAATAGCCTCCGCATCGAAGGCCAAAAGACGGTCGGTATCGAAATCATTCGGCAGTTCGATTGGGAAGTGCCCGACTGGATCGTGATTCCGGTGGGAAACCTCGGCAACATCAGTGCCCTCTACAAGGGCTTCAAGTTGATGATAGACCTTGGGTTGATCACGCGCATGCCAAGACTGGTGGCAGCTCAAGCGGCTAAAGCTAATCCATTTTATGAATCTTTCAAAAACGGATTCAAAGACAAAATTAGCGTCACCGCCCAAGACACCTTAGCTAACGCCATCAGGATTGGTGACCCGGTGAGTTACGAGAAAGCCGTCACGGCGATCTCAGAAACAAACGGCATTGTCGAACAGGCCACCGAAAACGAACTGGCCGCTGCTTCCGCTCATGCTGATTTGACCGGCATGTTTACCTGCCCCCACACGGGTGTCGCCCTGGCGGTGCTGACCAAGTTACTCAAGCGGGGCGTGATCAAATCCAGTGACAAAACGGTGGTGATTAGCACAGCCCACGGCTTGAAGTTCACCGATTTCAAGGTCGGATACCATGAATCAAAGCTGGAAGATGTAACCAGTGAGTATGCGAACCCTGCGGTTCACCTACCGGCGGATGCGGATGCTGTGAAAGCTGAAATTGACAAACGGCTTGCGAAGGGGTGAGGGTAGAGCCAAAGGAAGCCCCTCAACTCGCCACGGGCATCACTGGGCTGTGACCGGAGACCACACGAGCAACGGTTGAGTGAGCAATATTGAGTTGGGTTACGATCTCTCTGACGCTTACGCCATGAGGCTCTAAATAAATCCCATCAATCACTTCGCCAGGATGAGGGGGGTATGCATTCTCATCAGCGATCGCCTCCCGCCTACAACATATTCTTCACAGAGACTGAGCCAAAGCCTTTTCAACGAGGGTATTGAGGCTGACCCCTTCCACTTCCGCTTTGTAAATCGCCTGCCGGTGCAGCTCAGGGGAAATCCTTAGATTGAAACGAACGGAACAGGGCTTATTGGGATCTTTCCCCACTCGCCCACAATCTTCAAGGTATTCATCCACTACCGATTGAAAGGATGCCTCTAGCTCATCCACCGTTTGACCATCGAAGGCAATCACGTCACGAGTGCCCATCACCCGACCAAAGAAAATCTGGTCTTCAGGATCCAATTCAACGGTTGCCTCATAGCCCTTATATTTCATCGCTAATTCCTGCCTTACCTATAAACTCCCGCACCGCCTGCACTTGCTAACGCTTCAACCTGATGTGAGATCGCATCCACCTAAGCCAAGGTTTCCAAAGGTTAATTTATCTTGGGCGATGCTGAGTTCCTAAACCAGCCGTCACGAACAATATGGTTGCCTTGTCCACAACATCAGCGGTATGCCAAACGCCTAGCTGATTGATCGCATACTGCCCCTCCTGAAGCTCCACAACTGATACAGAGCCATCTGCATTTTCCTGATTGATGTCAGTTCCAGGCATTGATAGTCCTCCATTCAATCCTCACGGCTTCACCTCCAGCTCAAATCCAGGCAACACATCTTCTCCCAACAATAGAGCGGGCATCTGCAGCACCTCAACCTCTTTACCCACTCGATAAATCTCTATCACCTGATCCTGCGGGTTAATCAGCCATCCCAACCTCAAGCCACTCTCTAGATATTCCTGCATCTTCGCCTGCAGTGGCTGCAAGCGATCGCTCTTTGACCGCAGCTCAATCACAAAGTCAGGACACAGAGGCGGAAAGCGCTCTTGCTCTTCAGGGGTCAGGGCATCCCAGCGGTTTTGACTAACCCAGGCTGCATCAGGAGAGCGATCGCCCCCAACCGGAAGCTTAAAGACAGTAGAAGAGCTGAACACAACTCCTAAGCCTGTTTGACGATTCCAGTTCCCCAAGTCGATGATGTAATCTGCTTCCTTCTTTCCACTTCCGCCACCAACTGGGGGCATAATAATTAACTCTCCTTCAGGACTCCGTTCCATCGCCACATCTTTATTTGCCATGCACAGCTCATAGAAATGCTCATGGGTCAGTGTCATCAATGGCTCTAAGTTAAGGGTTATAGCCGTCATCTCCAATACCCCAGATAGCACTTATGCCAATATTCTAAGCGCTGACTGTTTGCCTCGGTGCTTCTCTATACCGCCCTCCCTGCGATAGCCGCCTGCTGCCTGAACTCAGTTGCTGTACGATCTCAACCTACCCGCTGCGAATCATCTCCTTTTGCAAAAAGCAACGTGTGTAGACTAGAAAGAACGCCACGCCGAGAATAATGATGCTCAGCACTCCAACGACTGCCAAGCTTTACGGTCAGGACTTTGCCCAGTGGATTGACCAAACGGTCCAACAATTGAAAGAGGGCAAGCTGGACGAACTTGATATTGAGAATTTAATTGAAGAGGTTGAGAGCTTGGGACGCAGTGACAAGAGAGTCTTGAGCAGCAATCTAATGGGGCAAGGAACGCTGGGGATTGCGCGATCCCAGAATAAGCAGAAAGGCGATCGCAGGGAACCCGCAGCAAAAATATAGGCCCGTTTGGTAAGACCCCAACTGTGCCTTAAACACCGCGAGGAACGAGGGACCAATGGCACTAGCAATGACAATACTCATCATCTGCACACCCGAAATCGCTCCGAGATGGACCCGGCCAAAGTAACGCGGAAGCGTCACTGCCGATAGCGTTCCGAAACAGCCACCGCTGATGCCAAGACCCACAATTGCTGCAATTCGAAAGAGTGGAATGCCGAGGTGAGCCACACCCATAAAGCCAATGCCCTGAGCCATCATCATGGCGAGATAGAACAGCTTCAGGTTAAGCCGATCTGCAGCCACCCCAATGCTATAGCCCACAAGTGTCGAAACGACTGCTGTGGGGAGAAACCAGCTCACCGCCCCTTCCTCCGATAGGCCCACCGTTGCCCCCAAATCGACAATGTGGAACGTAATCCCTGTTGCCACTAATGCCTGGGAAGAGAGCGCCATTGTAGTGGCCCAGAAGGCCAGTGTTTTCAGGGCTTCTCCCCTTGTAAACTCATGTTGGGTCAAAACGATAGGCTCTAGGGATGCTGCTGCAGTGGGCGCAGGTAAAGCCGTCGTTCCATCCATTTGCAGCCCACATTCTTCAGGGTTATCTCGAAAGAACAGCCAGCCGATCAGGCCCATACCAAGGCCAACAACAGCAGCAAGACCAAGCCAGGTTCCTCGCCATCCGGCTCCATCAATGGCGTATTTCAAGATCAAGGGGGTCGCGGCAAACCCAAGGGACGTGAAGATGCCAGAGATGCCGGATGCGAGTCCTCGCTGACGGTCGAACCATTTACCGAGCATGTTGCGGCTAGTGAGAGTTAACATGCCCTGGCCGCTGAACCGCAGGCTGATGAAGCCAAGGGTCAAAACGATGAGTGCTGTGGTTGAGAGTGATAGGGAGGTAAGAGTGGAGAGGAAAGTGGCGATGCGATCGCATCCACTTAAATACACCAGCGTCAGCGCTAGCCATACTGAAGAAACGACGACCATCACCCTTGCTCCCAGACGGTCGAGCAAAATTCCGCCAAAGGGCAAACATAAACCACTGGTTAGCGTTCCGACAAAATAGGCATTGCTAAGGGCCAGTCGAGACAGTCCTGTTGCCTCCAACAGGTGATCGGTGAAGACGCTTACCCCCATCGTCTGACCGGGAATGCTCATCAAAATGCCGAGGGTTGCTGCTGCGACGATGACCCAGCCATAGAAAAAAGGAGTGCGATCGGGTCGAACAGGATAGTTAGGCTGCAGGAGTCTAAGTTTTTGAATCTTGGTAGCAAGCGCCGAGCTGCGCTGTTTGGCATCAGTTAATTGTGATTTCATAGGATGCCATTTACGAGCTGGGCTGATCCGACAGTCTAATCAATATTGGTTTTCTATTGCAGGAGCGTTCCCTACCCAAATTCAAGCGCTTTGATGCAACGGGCTTGAGCTAACAATAAGGGAGTTCATCAAGCTTGCTGCTGACCTAGTGTGCAGAGCTATTTCTGTTGCTGAACATTGAGCGGATGGAGCCGCTGCAGAAGATTGTCGTACATAGTCCACGAGATCGTGAGATCGCAACCTACTGGCCCGAAGGTGAACCCAGTTCTTCTCGCAAAATTTCTTGCACCACTTCTATGATCTTGGGCAGCAAGATTTGATTAGACTGCTGCAGTGCTTCCGCCGAAAGTTGAGGCGTAATCTCAATCGTCTTTTGCCCCAAGGGCGTTTGATAAAAGGTAATTAACCCCTTCAGATCTGCTTCGGTGTAGTACTTTGCATAGAGTGCCGACGTAATTTGTGCTGAGACCTCACCCACATCAACTCGCTGAGGCAATAACTCTCGATAGCGCTTCGCCAGTCGAGTAGAAAGCTCAGTCACCTTGTCTTTGAAAGCAGCAGCATCTTTATCTTTTAGATCTGTGGTCTGAGCTAGGGTATCAGCAATGAACTGAGGCAATATCGTCTCAGTTTGGACTAGCATAGCCTCGGTAATCTGAGCTGAATTTTGTCTCTGCTTCGTCAGCGTCAGCAGTTCGTCAATCAACACCTGCTTCTGGGCCGGTACCGGAGCCAGGGTGCTAGGCTCAGTTGCCTCTTGGGCAAGACTGACACCACAGGGAATGCTGACCAAACAGGCCACACAAAGAATTTTGAATACAGACTTGAACACGTTATAACTCCTTATGCTTCCCCCTCTGTGATGCTAGCAGTTGTTCATTGTACTGGCACCTTTCAGTGTATAGATGGCTCAGAACAAGACTCGACAAATCGCCAAAGAGGCCAATAGCCCCGCAGCATCTGCACAGAGCGCAGCAGGGACGGCATGACGAGAACGAGAAATACCAATGCTGCCAAAGTAAACCGCCAACACATAGAAGGTTGTTTCTGTAGACCCCTGCATCGTCGAAACAAGATCAGCTAAAAAACTATTAGGGTTAGTAGACACAATATCTGACATATAGCCATAGGCACCGCCACCGGAAAGCGGTCGAATTAAGGCCATCGGCAGGGCTTCGGGGGGCATTCCAATCAGAGACGTTACCGGCGTGAGTACAGACGCCATCAAGTCAAGCGCGCCGCTGGCCCGAAACATCCCGATCGCAACCAGAATCGCCACCAAGAACGGAATGATGCGAATGGCAATCTCAAAGCCTTCTTTAGCGCCCTCCGTCATGACCTCGTAAACTTTGACTCCACGGAAATAGCTCACCAATAGGAATAGGCAAATGACCATCGGCAGCAACCAATGGGAGGCAACGCTGGCAAATTGGGTCGTCACCAAATAGGGTAAGCCGTTACTGATCAACTTATAGATAATGGCAGCACTCAAAACCAACGCCAATCCGGCAAAGATAATGCTGCCAATGGTTCCAGGGGGTGACAGATCCGCCGGTTCGGTGGCCGAGACATCATCGGCAGCTAAGTCACCTTCAGTAGAGATATTCAGATCATCAGCATCGACCGGCAGCGCAGCAGCGGCCTCTAACTTGTCGCTTCTAGCCGCCAATACTTTCGCTATGACAATGGCAACGGTGGTCGAGCAAAAGGTGGCAACCAAGGTTGGGATAATAATGCTACCAGGGCTGCTCGCCCCCGCACTCGATCGCAATGCAATCACCTCAATGGGCAGCAGAGTCACCGAAGAGGTATTAATGGCGAGGAATAAGCACATGGCGTTGGTCGCCGTTCCTGGAGTTGGGTTGAGCTTATTAAGTTCAGTCATGGCCTTCAGACCCAAAGGTGTGGCGGCATTCCCTAACCCCAGGGCATTGGCTGCGATGTTCATCAGCATGGCCGACATTGCCGGATGCTCGGTGGGCACCTCTGGAAACAGCCGCACCATCAAGGGACGAATCCAGCGAGCAATCAACGTCATCAGACCTGCTGCTTCAATGACCTTGAGAATACCGAGCCACAGCGCCATCGCCCCCACCAAACCGATGGCTAACTCAACGGCAGTTTTAGCTGAGTCAAAGGTGGCTTCGGTTACAGCGGCCATTTTGCCGGTATAGGCGGCAATGATTGTGGCAAAGACAATCATAAATAGCCAAATGGCATTGAGGGGCGATGACGCCTTCTTCATGGTGCTCTCCTATTAACGTTTTTGCGTTGGCGGCAAAAAACCAATGGCAGTAAGCATAGACCATCTTTGAACCTTGGGCGGCAAAGATTACGATCCGCTAAGCTTTGGGCAAGGCGCTATTGGGCGCTGCAGGGTCAGAGCAGCAGTCAGGAGGTCAGTCATGGCAACGTCAGAGACCCATGTTTATCAAAGCCCCTCGTGGTTTAAGCGCTTTTTTGCCTGGGCGATGGCAACGGCAGCGGCGGAGTATGAAGATGCGATCGCATCTCGCAAGCAATCCCTGTTCCAAAACCTGCAGGGCACCGTTCTAGAAATCGGTCCTGGCGCGGGGGTCAACCTCGGCTATCTCAAACCTGAAAATGACTGGATTGGCCTAGAACCCAATCCCTATATGCATCCCTACCTGCGCCAAAAAGCAGATCAGCTCGGGCTAAAAATTGATCTTAGAACCGATGCCGCCGGTGCCTCTGGTCTGGCAGACAACAGCATTGACACGGTCATTAGCACCCTTGTCCTGTGCTCTGTTCCCAACCTAGACGCCACCCTCGCAGAAATTTTGCGCGTCCTTAAACCGGGCGGCACGTTTCTTTTTATTGAGCATGTCGCGGCCCCCACCGGCACCCTCCTGCGTCAGATTCAAGCCGGCATTCGCCCCCTGTGGACCCGCATTGGTGATGGCTGCTGCCCTGACCGCGATATTGGTCAAAGCCTTGAGCAAGCTGGCTTTACGACGGTGACTCAAGACACCTTTGATGGCCCAGTCCCTATTGCCATCGTGAAGCCCCACATTATTGGCATCGCGACAAAATAACGTCGGCTCTATGCCGAGCAGCCCAAGCAAATTATCGGGCTGATTTTAGAGCTTGCCGCCATTGATGCCACCACGCAAAACATAAGGCGCACTTATATTACTTCGCCTTTCATATTTCTTCGTGATCTTGTCGAAATCAGGAACGATCCGTACCCATCTACCGTCAACACCGATCAACCTCAAACCTTCTGAGAACAAGAATTATCAGCATACCAACACATCAATAAGAAATGTATCTTTTATTCAGGTAGAGTCCTGACAGTTCTCAGAATCGCATGTTATATTAAAAGTAAGGGTTTAGAAAAACTCATGCCCTCAACTGGATCCCGCTCGGTGTGGGGAGTCTGATTAGACGGGTTGAGTTCTATCTCTTAGGGGAGGGAAAATGGCATTGCCTTAGGCTACCTTCTTCTCTAATGAGGTAGATAGGTACAGCTTGCCGGGGCGAGTTCCGGTTTCAGAATCAAGTTTTGCGTCATCCGACGTTTCTCATTTCTGGGGTCTCGCCTTTCGGTAGTTTGCCAAAGCAACAGGTTGTTGTAGAGATGCCTTACCGTCTCTCAAGCGCTTGAACGTTTTTGCATGCTTGTGGTCTGAGCATGTTCTTCTAGACCTTGCTTCTTGAATCACTCACCCCTTACTCACCCCTGTGTCATGACAACCTTCACTGTCTTCGGTCTTCCTCTGATGATTCCGGTCATTGCCACCGGCTATATCATTACCATTTATGGCATTTTGCTGTTTTTAGAGCGGATGCGCCAATACAAGCGTCCATAGCTGCTCACTGTTGAGCGCAAGTGTGCGGGTGCGTTGCCGGTGTGAGTCGATGGTGCACCCGCGCTGATTATTTAAAGTGTTTCGAATAGGGTTGCAAGATATCATGGCCGGAGGCCGTCTCTTTTGAGCGCGGCGATCGCTAGCCCTTCTTGCTATGACCCCTGATTCTTGGAATCGTCACCATGTTCTGTCGCTAGCTGACTTCACAGCCCAGGAACTTGATATTGTTCTGCAGACGGCTCATAGCTTCAGTGGCGTTTTGCAACGGCGAGCTAAGAAGGTGCCGACGCTGCAGGCTCGGTTGGTGGCAAACCTTTTTTTTGAACCCTCTACCCGCACCCGCAGCAGCTTTGAACTCGCGGCGAAGCGTCTTTCTGCCGATGTGCTTAATTTTGCCCCCGGCACCTCTTCGCTCAGTAAGGGAGAAACCATTCTCGATACAGCCAAGACCTTTTTAGCCATGGGGACCGATCTAATGGTGATTCGTCACCAAGATGCTGGCGTGCCCCATATGATCGCGGCGGCGATGGATCGTCTGGGGGGTCAGGTGGGCGTTCTCAATGCAGGGGATGGCTTTCATGAGCATCCGTCTCAGGGACTTTTAGATTTATTCACGCTTTGCACCACGCTCGATGGCCGCAATCCGAACACTGAGCTGCTTCAAGGCAAAAAGATTGCCATTGTCGGGGATATTGTTCATTCACGGGTGGCCCGTTCTAACTTAGCGAGCCTCGTGACCTGTGGCGCAGATGTGCATGTCGCAGGTCCGCCGACGCTGGTTCCCAAAGCCTTTGAAAGCTATGGTGCCACGGTGCATTGGGAGCTAGAGCCTGCCCTTGAAAAGGCTGATTTTGTGATGACGCTGCGCCTGCAGCATGAGCGAATGACACAGCACCTCATCCCTAGTATTCGGGAATATTATCAGCGCTATGGAATCACTCGCGATCGCATCCGTCTTTGTCAGCCCATGGTCAAAGTATTGCACCCCGGCCCCGTCAATCGGGGGGTAGAGATCAGCTCTGATGTCATGGACGATCCGGTCTTGAGTCTGGTGGGGCAGCAGGTCACCAGTGGGGTGGCGGTGCGGATGGCGCTGCTGTATTTGATGGGTAGTGGCGGCAATTCAGTCTAAATTTGCCCCGCCGCTATCGGAATTTGCGATACTGGACTATGGATAAGGTTGGGCGCTAGCGTCCGACCCCTTGTTAACGATTCACCCCCATACGCGATTTATGTACACCATTGAAGTCACCCTGCGCGGTACTCCCCTAGCCTTAGCGGTCCAGCGGAAAGAAGCTGAAGAGGCCCAAGCGCTCTATCAAACGATTCTCAAAGCTCTCCAGGCTCCTACATCACAGTTGCTGGAATTGACTTGCGATCGCGAAACCGACAAAAAGATTGGCGTGCTCAGCAGCGAAATTTCTGCCGTTCAAGTGTCTGACAAATCGACGGTCCCAGGCTTTTTTGCTGCCGAAAATTCATGACCGCAGGCATCACGCTCAAAGATCTTTGTTTTGGCTGGTCTGCCGATAAGCTCGTCCTCGATCACTGCTCATTAACGGTGCCCAAGGGCGAGTTTTGGATGCTACTGGGCACTAACGGCAGCGGTAAATCAACGCTGCTTCGGCTATTAGTGAGTCTCTTAGCCCCCAAGTCAGGGGTTATAGAAGCGGCAGAGCCACTGGGGTTTGTATTTCAGAACCCCGATCACCAGCTCGTAATGCCCACAGTGGGGGCCGATGTCGCCTTTGGGTTGGTGGAAGAAAAGCTATCGCTACCAGAGGTGCGGCAACGGGTAGAAGAAGCACTCAGGGCCGTCAATCTCTGGGGACTGCAGCAAAGACCCATCTATGCCCTCAGTGGTGGGCAAAAGCAGCGGGTCGCCATCGCCGGTGCGATCGCACGGCATTGCGAAGTCTTGTTGCTCGATGAACCCACGGCTCTCCTTGATCCTGATAGTCAGCTAGAGCTAGTCCGTCAAGTGCAGAGCATCGTCAAAAGCAGAGGTTTAACGGCCCTGTGGGTGACCCACCGTCTCGAAGAATTAGAGTACTGCGACGGCGCTTTCTTGCTAGAGAAGGGGCGCGTCATTGACCAGGGTGACCCCAAGAAGGTGCGAGAAAAGCTTTTACAGAAGTGGGCCGTTGCATAGATGTAGGCTACAACGATTAACCGCTTCAATCTCTCTGTTGCCAAGGGTCTGAACGTGATTGATCACCAGCGCTAGCATCGCTTCTTCTCGGCTTTATTTTTGCCTCTGCTCATGTGGATATAACCATGCGTTGGTTTTACTCATGATTTAATTTTTATAACTTTCTTCCCTGAATTGGGGCTTGAGTTCACCAAATTACTTATTCTAATCAAAGATAGCTCTCCCATTAAGTCGGCAATGGGAGCGTCTCTACTAAGGCTGTATTTATATTAATTAACATCTGTCAAGATTTAAAATGGAAATCAAAAAGTACTGATGTTCTAGTTTTAGCCCAAGATTAATTTCCATGTCATAGGATTACTTCCCTGAATTAGAAATGAGCTATCGCTAGTGGCAGATGCAGGGTCGTATTTGACGACCATTAATAAGTTTCTTGCCCTCTCAAGGAGGAAAAAGCGTGAAATTCTATCGGTCGATATTGATCAGCATTGTAGTTCTAGTAACTTGGTTTACTTTAAGTCTAAGATTGCCTGAAGTCGCAGCGTTAGAAAGAAGTCAATTAGGTACTGATTTCAGCCAGACCCAGCAATATGCAATGCGATTGATGCCATTACAGGTTCGATTTCTAGAGCTTGAGTCGCTGGTTAAGGATAAAAACTGGAGCGAAGTACAATCATTCCTCCGGGGTCCATTGGGTGATCTTGAAGTGCGTTTAAGGTTCCTTGAGAACTCTTTCTCTTTATCCCAAAGAGGTGAAGCTAGTAAAAGGATCGATAATTTATCAGAATATTTGGCTCAGCTTGACTCATCTGCTGTTGTTGGTAATCAGCAACAGTCGCTTGAGAAATTCTATGCTTTAGTGACTGAGTTTAATGAAGTTCTGAGTTTAGCTGGAGCTGGAGACGTTTCGCTAGCACAAGGTTTGCCTGCGGAAGGCTCTATTAAGAAAAAGACAACGAATACACTGACTCAAAAAGCAAAAAGCATGCCGATAGGGGCGTTAACAAACGTTTCTTCAGAGGGAGCTTATTCGTCTTATGAAAAAGAAAAACAGAAGCTCTCCAAAAAACATCCTATAACAGAGCTGAATTCTTACCCACTGAATAAAATAACAGATGTTACTTTAGAGAAAAGCCGAACTACTATGGATGCCAGCCAGTCGCCGGACCTTACATACCTTGCTTTAATCTTATTAGTGCCTTTGACTATTTACTTGCAAATTCGTCATCAACGCAAAAATCAAGAAAATCAGAATAGAGTTGCTGAGCTTGAAGGAAAAATTGAAGCATTAAATCAAGACAAAGCAAGTCTTGGGAGTGCTTTGGAGCAAGCACAAGGTCGGCTTGTCGCAATGTTCATGAATTTAGAGGAGACTAAGCCACTCGCAAGATTGCATCAAAAGAGAACGATCACGGTAGAGGAGCAGGAAGCGTTGATTCAAGAGAATGATTCATTTGTCCAAGCATTGCTGAAGCAAGCCCAAGAGACAGTTTCGCCTGAAGAAAATCACTAGGGAAGCAAGTAGGGAGCGAAGTTAGCGGGCGTATGTTTGGGGGGAGTAACGCTGATGAGTCGGCTACTGGCGCTATCCCACCCGCGAATAAATTGCGGGCTAATCTGAAAAACCCATTGAAATGGGTTAACTCACAAGAATTCAAGATAATTCACGCTGCTTGCAGCACCCAATAAGGTTTAGTCCATTTGAATGGACTTTTCTCGGTAGCCCGCAATTTATTTGTGGGCGATGTTGTGCCGCGAGTGCAGAACCTCTCCAACGGCTGGATACGCCCGAAGTTTGCGTACCTAAGCAACACATTTATTGAGCGAGATCGCACCGAAAAAGTAATCGCGCACTCTAGGAAATGCTCAAATCGATCGCTCCCCCACAAGATTCGGTTATGAACACCTTATGGAATCGGCTTAGGCAAGATACAATGAAAAATCCATAAGTTTACAAATCTCAATGGGCTTGCAGTAGGAGAAGCGCACTTCATGGGGAAAATTGTCGGCATTGACCTAGGCACCACGAATTCAGTGGTCGCAGTCATGGAAGGGGGCAAGCCGGTGGTCATTGCCAACGTTGAAGGCAGCCGGACCACCCCTTCAGTGGTGGGCTTTGGCAAAGATGGTGAGCGCCTCATCGGCCAACTCGCTCGGCGTCAGGCCGTTTTGAATCCCCAAAATACGTTTTTTGGCATTAAGCGCTACATCGGACGTAAGTACAGCGAACTCTCGCCAGAGTCAAAGCGGGTGCCCTATACGATTCGCCGCGATCAGAGCGATAACATTCAAATTAAGTGTCCTCGTCTTGAGCGTGAATTTGCCCCCGAAGAAGTGGCGGCAATGATTTTAAAGAAGCTCACTGAAGAAGCCAGCCGCTACCTGGGTGAAGCCGTCACTGGTGCTGTGATTACTGTACCCGCCTACTTTAATGACGCCCAACGGCAGGCCACCCGTGATGCAGGTCGTATTGCAGGCTTGAAGGTAGAACGGATTCTTAATGAACCCACTGCCGCTGCCCTTGCCTACGGTCTAGACAACCAAGGCCCGCAGATGGTGATGGTCTTTGACCTTGGCGGTGGTACCTTTGATGTCTCTATTCTCAAAATTGGCAACGGGGTCTTTGAAGTACGGGCCACCAGTGGTGATACCCAGCTAGGCGGCAATGACTTTGATGAAGTGATTGTCGATTGGCTTGCTGATCGCTTTCTGGATGAAGAGAAGATTGATTTAAGACGCGATCGCCAATCCCTGCAGCGCCTCAACGAAGCGGCAGAGAAGGCCAAGATCGAGCTATCGGGGCTACCGGATACCAACATTAGCCTGCCGTTTATCACCGCCACCGAAGACGGCCCCAAGCACATTGATGTAACCCTGAGCCGAGGTGAGTTTGAGAGCCTGTGCCAGCCTTTGGTGAGTCGGCTGCGCGGTCCCGTAGAGCAGGCCATGCGCGATGCCGGACTGCGCTCTTACGAGATTGATGAAGTGGTGCTGGTGGGTGGCTCTACTCGCATCCCACTGGTGCAGCGAATGGTGCGGCAGCTCATTGATCGAGAACCAAACCAAAACGTCAACCCAGATGAAGTCGTAGCCGTAGGGGCGGCGCTGCAGGCGGGTATCTCCACCGGTGAGGTCACAGATATGCTGCTGCTCGACGTGACGCCTTTGACCGTGGGCCTAGAGACCATCGGTGGCGTGATGAAGCCCGTCATTCCCCGCAATACTACGATTCCGGTGCGGCGCTCTGATATTTTTTCGACAGCAGATAGTAACCAAAGTCAGGTAGAAATTCATGTGTTGCAGGGCGAACGCCAGTTAGCCGAACACAATAAATCGCTGGGTCGCTTTCAGCTTCGAGGCATTCCGCCTGCGCCACGGGGCGTGCCGCAGATTCAGGTCTCGTTTGATGTAGATGCTAACGGTATTTTGCAGGTGACCGCCGTTGATAAATACACTGGACGGGAGCAAACCATTACGGTGCAAGGGGCTGCCAGCATCTCAGAAGCTGAAGTCGATAAAATGATTCGCGATGCTGAACAATTTGCCGATAGCGATCGCAACCGCCGCCAGCGCATCGACAAGCGTAACCAGGCTCAAGATCTGATTACTAAGTGCGATCGCAGACTGAGGGAGGTCACCCTAGATTATGGACCTCAATTTGCGCGAGATTTGCGTCAAGAAATCGAGCAGTTGACCCGCGATCTGCGTGATAGCGTCGCCGATGACGATGATCGGCAAATTGACCTTGACTTCGCTAACCTGCAGGACGCACTCTATGACCTCAATCGTGAAGTGGCCACCGCCGCCAGCGAATTTTATGACGATGACGATTTCTTAGAATTGCCCTCCCTCAGCTCGATTAAAGAAACTGTCTCTAAGGGAATTTCAAAGGGAGTAGAAGCCGTTACCGGAAAATCGTCTAACACTACCACCACCACCCGCAGGCCGACCACCCGATATGATGACAACACCTGGGATGACTGGGATGATGATGACTGGTAGGGGTGGTTCAGTTTTTGAAGATAAAGTTTAATGCGTAATTTCCGTAACTATTACGAAATCCTAGGCGTTCCCAGGAAGTCTTCGGGTGATGAAATCAAAAAAGCCTATCGCCAGTTGGCCCGCAAGTTTCACCCCGACTTAAATCCTGGCAATAAAGCCGCTGAAGAACGCTTCAAAGATATCGGTGAAGCCTATGATGTCCTCTCCGATATAGCGAAGCGATCGCAATACGACCGCTTCGGCCAGTTCTGGAACCAGAGTGGGTTTCAGGGCAACACCACCGAAGCCAAACGAACCTGGGGAGGCAACCGTCCCTTCTCTACCGAAGATCTCGACTTTAGTGAATACGCAGACTTCCAGGATTTTCTCGATCAGCTTTTAGGTCAGCGGTTCAAAAAAAGCACCACCACCGCCACGGCAGAACGTGATCCCTTTCGACCCGGAACCACCAAAACAGCCTACACTGCCCGTGATGGCCGTCGAGATGCGGAAGCGCGGCTGGTGATTCCGTTAGAGAAAGCCTACCAAGGCGGCTGGGAACGAATTCGCCTAGAGGATGGGCGATCGCTAGAGGTCAACATGCCTGCTGGTATGGTATCTGATCAGCGCATTCGGGTCACCGGCCAAGGTACTAGCGGCGGCGATCTCTATCTTCGGATTGAGGTCAAGTCCCATGCTTTTTTCCGCATCGAAGGCTCGGACGTGGTCTGTACGCTGCCCATTACCCCCGTGGAAGCGATTCTAGGGGGCCAGATTGAGACGCCGACTCTAGATGGATGGGTGACCATGAATTTACCTAGGGGCGTCCGTTCCGGTCAGCGCCTCCGGCTAGGAGGTAAGGGCTATCCCACTAGCAACAATACGCGAGGTGACCAGCTCGTTGAAATTCACATCGAAGTGCCCCAGTCGATCAGCGATCAAGAACAAGAGCTATATGAGCGGCTCCGTCAGGTGGAAACCTACAAGCCGCGCAAAAATCTGCCGATTTAACCGGCCAACACTCAGCCGATTTCCAGCTCAAAACCGGGCAGTACATCCTCACCTGATAGGGTAACGGGCATCTTAAAGACCTTACCCAGCTTTGTTTGAGTATTCCAGACCCACAGAGGACCGATGCTATCGGCTTCACCAATCCCACTATCACCAACCGGGGGCATAATCATCAGCTCTCCTGTCAGCGATCGCTCCATTGCCACATCTTTATTCGCCATGCACAGCTCAAAAAACTGCTCATGGGTGAGCTTTGTCAATGGTTCCAAGTTCAACGTAATCGAAGTCATGGTCAGCATCTGAGTGCGTGCGTATCTCTAAATATAGGCTGAGGCGATTCTCTTCTAACGGGAAACGCATATTTTGACTTGTCTCAAAATACAATTGAACGCTAGCTTGATAAAGACCCTTTTGTTTATCTCTGTCACCTTATGCCACTGAAGCTCTACAACACGCTAACGCGCCAAAAGGCTCCCTTTGAACCGATTGAACCGGGCAACGTTCGCTTCTATTGCTGTGGGGTTACGGTCTATGACTACTGCCACCTGGGCCATGCTCGCTCTTACATTGTCTGGGATGTCGTGCGACGCTATCTACAGTGGCGCGGCTATGACGTGCATTACGTGCAGAATTACACCGACATTGATGACAAAATCCTCCAACGGGCTAAAGAACAAAACGAAGACTGGCAGGTGATTACCCAGCGCTATATTGACGCCTACCAAGAAGATATGAGTCGGCTTAATATCTTGCCTGCCGATGTGTATCCCAAGGCCACCGAATTTATCCCGCAGATGATTGCGCTGATCGAGTCTTTAGAGCAACAGGGCTATGCCTATACCGCCGATGGCGATGTTTACTATGCCGTTGAGAAATTTCCGGGCTATGGCAAACTCTCAGGCCGCAAACTCGATCAAATGGAAGAGGGGGCCAGTGGCAGGGTTGGTCAAGGCGACGCTCGAAAACGTCATCCCCTAGATTTTGCTCTCTGGAAAGCGACGAAACCTGGTGAACCCTTTTGGGAGTCACCTTGGGGGGCAGGACGCCCTGGGTGGCATTTAGAATGTTCTGCCATGGTCAAGGATTGCCTAGGGGATGAAATTGATATCCATGCTGGTGGCTCTGACCTGACCTTCCCACACCATGAGAATGAGATCGCCCAGTCTGAAGCGGCGGGGTCTGCAAACCTAGCTCGCTACTGGATGCACAATGGATTTGTGAATGTCGGGGGCGAGAAAATGTCGAAGTCTCTAGGTAACTTCACCACCATTCGTCAACTGTTAGACAACCCGATCCCAGCCTTGGATGGAGCCTTATTTCATCCTATGGCGATGCGGTTATTCGTACTGCAGGCCCAATATCGTAAGCCCATTGACTTTACCGATGATGCTGTGATTGCGGCCAACCAAAGCTGGCAAACGCTTCGAGATGGCTTGCTGTTTGGGTTTGACTATGGCGCTCAACTGGGGTGGTCTGATCGACAAGATGCTGACTTTGGTAACTCTGCGGCAATGCGGATGCCAGAGGGCGACTTAGTAGACCGCTTTCAAACGGCAATGGATGATGATTTCAATACCTCTAGTGCGTTGGTAGTGTTGTTCGAGCTGGCAAAGGAACTGCGTCGCGTGGGGAATATATTGACTCACCAAGGAGAGATGACTGAAACCTCTGAAGCGCTGCGGGGCCAGTGGCAAACGTTGGTTTGTCTCGCGCAAATTCTAGGACTGGAAGCGCAACCCGAAGCAGAAGAGGAATCAACAGCGGGAATGAGTGAGGCGGAGATTGAAGCTCTGATTGCCCAGCGGCAGGCGGCACGGCAGGCCAAGGATTTTGGAGAAAGCGATCGCATCCGCGACACCCTCGCCGCCGCAGGCATCACCCTCGTGGATCAACCCGGAGGCGTGACAAGCTGGCATCGCTCGTAGCGAACGTTATCTGGGGAGGGCTGCCTACAGCTTCCTCCCCGTCAAGCCACTTCTCCGTCATGCTAACGGCAGCTCTGTTTGTATGCCCCCATGTAATCGAGAATGATGCCTTGAGCTGCAGGTCGTAAATCCTGTTCAAGGGCAGAGTCATTCACAACCTTTTCCGTCACGCGCCATACTTGGCACCAGTCAGACTCTAGGGCCACCTGTGCCTTAGTCAAAGCCGTTACCATCGCAACGGTATAGCTTTTGGGCTGTCGCTGTTGGGCCTCTTGCAGATAGGGCAGTGCCTTATTCGGTTTGAAATAGTCATCCATAACCGTTAGATAACCCAGCGCGAATAACTCATCATTACTGAGCTGACTGGGCTTGAGGTCAGCAATGGGCTGATTGTAGGTCAGCCCCAGGTAATACTGATAGAGCGTCGCATTGTGCTTGCCCTCAAACTTCCAGGATAGGGCATTGATTAAAGCCGCCTTAATATCAACAGGAGTAGATCGAGACGACAGATATTGAGCCATCTCTACATCTAAGATGCCGGTCTGCTCAGCCCTTTGGATAATGTCGTAGTCTTGATACGCCTGTGAGAAGTTCGTTGACGTAATGGGAGAGTCTGCCCGACAGGGGGCCGCAGCCCCCCACAGCAATGAAAAAGCCGCAATTGAAACGATAGATTTTTTTAGATTGAACCCCATTTCATCTAGACCTGAAACGTAACGATATTAAGTTGCAACGACGATGCAGTCGTCGAGAAAGTTCAAGTGTATCCCGGTGATGTCGAGTCACGATGGTTTAATGAGAGGACATAGATTTAGCCCCTGTTCCTGCTCTCCGTGACGTTATTCCCCTCTGATATTGCCACCAGTCTCAGCTCCATTGTGGGGGTGGAGCATCTTACTCTGCTCTCCAAGCTCAGCGGTGCCAAGCAAGACCAAATTCTGGCAGCTCTGCAGCCATCAGTCTACGATCCTGTGGTGGTGTATCCCCGTGATCAGGCTGAGCTTGCAGCCGTCGTCACCCGTGCCCACGAGCAACAATGGCGGCTCCTCATTTGTGGTCACCGCAGCAAACTGAGTTGGGGACAGCCCGCCGCCGATATTGATGTTGTGATTAGTACTCAATGGCTCAACCGCGTCATTGACCATGCTGCAGGCGATCTCACAGTTACGGTGGAGGCCGGGGTTCCCCTGGCTGCGTTGCAGACTATCTTGGCCGCTGAGAATCAGTTTGTAGCTCTCGATCCGGCCTATGCCGACCATGCCACCATTGGCGGCATCATTGCCACCCAAGATTCTGGCTCCCTGCGGCATCGCTATGGCGGCGTGCGAGATATGGTGCTGGGCGTCACCTTTGTCCGTGCCGATGGTCAGATCACCAAGGCTGGCGGGCGTGTGGTCAAAAACGTGGCCGGGTACGATCTGATGAAGCTACTGACGGGTTCCTTTGGCACCTTAGGGATAATGACTCAGGTGACGCTGAGGCTGTATCCAAAACCAGAGCAGGGAGCCACCCTTCTTTTCTGCGGCAATACTGCTGAGATTGAAGCCACAAGCCGAACGCTGATTAACAGTACCCTAACGCCCACGGCGGTGGAACTCTTAACGCCCCAATTTTTAGCACCCTACGATCTTGAGGGAGAAGTAGGCTTAGCGGTCCGTTTTCAAGGGTTGCCTGAGAGCGTTGAGGCTCAATGTCTCCTTCTTGCTCAGCAGTCACTGATACCGTCCGTTACTCAGCAGGGTGACCAAGATACAACATTTTGGCAAACCTTCCAGTCGCAGTTTTGGTTAGAGGCTCCGGTGATTTGTAAAGTGGGTGTTTTGCCTGCCAAGATCGTTTCGGTGCTGCAGCGCATGAAAGAGAGTGCCCAGGAAGAGGCTGTAGACCTACAGGGGCAGTTCCATGCGGGTAGCGGTTTGGGTCTGCTCCGGCTAGAGGGAGAAACGACAGCTAAGCTGATCGAGACGCTAAGGACGCACTGTCAGCACGAACAGGGGTTCCTGACGGTACTCGAAGCGCCGTCAGAACTCAAGACTCAGATAGACGTTTGGGGGTATCAGGGGAATGCCCTCGAATCTATGCGTAAACTTAAAGAACAATTTGATCCACTGGCCCTGCTCAATCCGGGCCGCTTCGTGAAGAAACTCTAATGCCTGCCGCCTAGACCGATCACTCCCCCATCCTGCAAGACGCCTATCACATGCTGCACGGCCAAAAAATTCAACAGCAACCCCGCCAACTTTTGCAGCAAATTTCTGGCATTGAGCTACGAGAACCGGCTGATGCAGCTCTGTGAAAATCTTGCAGCCTGAAGTGGGTGAAGAGCTGGGACGCCAGAAAGTGCGAAATCTCTGCAATACCAAGGCCACCGTCATTGCTTTAGCCCATGTGGGTTGTAGTATGCAGCTTCGTAAACATTTGGCGCTTCAGGACCGACAGGTAACGGTTCTCCACCCGATGCAGTTGCTGGACTACTCTATTCGCTCAATGGCTCTCCCTGACGCCGTCTCTTCACCGGAGCTGTCTTCATAGACTAAATAAAGTTTTGTATTCTCTAATACAATTTTCATGAAAACCACAGATTCGATCTTCATAGTGAAGGCATCCACATCGTTATGGGAAGGTGCATGATTATGAAGATGTTCAAAGCATTGATTAACAGCGTTATGATCGGTAGCTCTGTCCTCGGAACCACCATCTTGGGGTTGTCTGGAAGTGTCAGGGCTGAGACTCTCGTGACCTGTGGCCCCAACGGTGCTGCATACATTGTCAAAGTTGTTCCTGCTGGGTGTCGCCACCTAGCGGCGACCTCTGCCCCTAAGCACTCACCGGATAATGCCGTTGAAGAATCTCGGTTAGGTTTTACCTTTAGGGCGTCATCACCCACACCAAAGTCAACTGAGCCGGTGGCAGTCAATCATCAACAAGATGAATCAACCACCAATATCCCCGTTGCTCTCTGGTAGAAACGGGCCTGTTCGGTTTTTTTAGAAGCGATGAGTGTTAAACTCATCGCTTTTTTTGTGCCCTTTATGATCCGTAAAAATACTGACACTTTCTCACAATGACTTGTCTACTCTAAGCAAAGCAGCAGGTGTATGGGTTGATTTCTTAATGAAATCAGCATTTTTACGCTTAATCATGCTTATTCTTGTTGCTACGATGAATCCATAGAAGATACAAAGTTGGCTTTGGCTGAGCTGTATCCCTTGGTCAGACTAGATCTCGATCCCTGTTTATAAATATAAAAAGAACCAATATTTAAGCCATTCACCTCAACCACAATCTTTTTCGGGAGTGCGAGTTTCTATGTCTTTTTATCAAGCCCAAATCTATAAAAATGTCATGGAGGCTCTGGTTACCGAGGAAATTAAGACTCAGGTCAATCAGAATTCTGCTTACCGAACCCAAAAAATTAATACGACAGAGGTGGCAACGTACGCACTCAATCGGGTGCCCCCCCTCTATGCCTCTAGTCAAGAGGGACTCTATCGTCAAAAGCAAAGAGCCATTAAAGAATTTGGCCCGCGCCTGAAGGCAGCGGTAGCTCAGGGACTTCAGGTGGTGACGCAGACCCCGCTACGGTTAACTACTCCTCTGGTACCTGAAGAAGACTTAGAGGCAGAAACACAGCTCGCTCGCATGGCCCTCGAAAAGCTACCGACAGACGGAGAACTGTTTTAGCTTTATAAAACAATCATTGGCTTTGGAGAGAAGACAGCGCCTTCACCCTATACTTAGCTCCATGATTCAACGAAGGATTTGGATGGTCATTGGGAGCATTCTGGCTTTTATGCTCTGTTTAGCACACCCTGCCCAGGCTGTAGATTGGCAGCAGGTGGCGGTATCTCAAGAGGGTGACATGCGCCAGTTCATTGATGTAGATTCGATCCAGAGATCGGGGCGCTTCGTCACGGTAGACAGCTACGTAGAAGTCAGTCAGATTTCGGATACTGAGATTGAGGCGTATCGGACTGAGTATGACTGCGATCGCAACCTCTATCGGGATCTTGAACCAGGACAGCCGCCCAGTAACTGGGCACCGATCGAAGCAGATCTCCTCAACGCCGCCGCACGGATGTCGGCCTGCTCTGAGGCCTCTTGAGAACCTATGAGTCTTTTCGCACAGCTCAAGCAAAAAGCAGCCTCTCTACTGCTCTACCAACAGATAATGCAGGTGGGGCCAGGGGCCGCTTTTATTGAGTTATTGTCAGCTCTAGAGCAGCAAGAGATAGGCGGTATCTCAACCCAAGAGATATGCCTGAGAGCCTATGGTGCTTGGTATTACGCCGTCATTGAAACCTATGCTGGATGGCTCGATTACGGCCTGCAGCAAATTTTGAGGGCAGAAAATCCCCTGACGCTACAGATGCAGGCTGCAGACTTAACCCAGCTTGCCCCGGCTTTAATTACCGCAGCACAGCACGACCTCCGGGTGCTGCAGCAGCTTTTTACCGATCCTGACCAACAGTTCCGGCAGGCTTTAGAAAAACGAATTGGGTCAGATATCCCGATGCTGCCCTGGGCTGATGCTGCCACCGAAACACCGCTCAGTGGTGTAGAAGATTGGGCTAATGCATTACCAACACTCGCGCAACACTATCGACAGTGTGGAACCGGCCTATTTGCAAAATATCGGGCCTTTCGGTGGCATCCGCATCAGCTTGTGGGCATTGTGGAACCCGATGCGATCTCAATTGATCAGCTCGTCGGATACGAAGTTCAGCGCGATCAGCTTCGGCACAATACAGAAGCCCTCCTTAAGGGCTTACCGGCCCTGAACGTTTTACTCTACGGGAGTCGTGGTTCTGGTAAATCGGCTCTCATTAAGGCGCTATTAACAGAATATGGTAGCCAAAATCTCCGGCTGATCGAGCTAGGAAAGTCAGATCTCACCTCTTTACCGCTGATTTTGGATCAGATTCGGTCTCGGCCCCAGAAGTTCATCATTTTTGTTGACGATCTGTCCTTTGAAGCCGATGAAGACACCTATAAAGCCCTCAAGGTTGTTTTAGAGGGCAACCTGACGGCTCGACCCACCAATGTTGTCGTCTATGCCACCTCTAACCGTCGCCATTTGATCCGCGAGTTCTTTGGCGATCGCCCCCGCCCCAGTGATGCTGATGAAATTCACAACTGGGATACGGTGCAAGAAAAGCTGTCACTGTGCGATCGCTTTGGTTTAACGCTCACCTTTGAACCAGCGGATCAAGACACGTACCTCAAAATTGTCCATCACCTAGCGCAGCAAGCCGGTTTAGAGATAGCTGAGTCTGATCTAGACTTTCAGGCGCTGCAGTGGGCCACTCGACAGAATGGGCGTTCGGGGAGAACCGCCCGTCAGTTTATTGACTTTCTGCAAACCCAGTCTTAACAACCCTGCAACTGTTTTCATTCTTAAAGTTTTTCACTTTCATTATGTTTATCTTGAATATCAAGAGCGCGTGACACAACATCAATACGACGATTGTTATCCGCCCCAGCAGCTCCAGCAGCAAGTGCGTAAGCTGCTCCCATCACAGTGAGAATCTTCGCTACGTCAATTACATCCGAAGAAAGCGCGTACACAAGAATGATGACCACTGAAGGAATCAAAGCTGCCGCTGTGTATGATCTTTTTCTACGTTCCAGTAGGCGTAGATAAACTAGGAGAGATTTTCGACTAAAGCACATCTTCAAAAGCCGTAAAGCATCGTACTCGATTCTACGGTCAAATAGTATTTGAAGGAATATATCTCCTAGTACCACATTCTCTTTTAGACGACCAGCATTCCAGAGGTGTTTCATTCCCCAACTCAAATCCCTAAAGAATCTCCTTGTTTGAGATAAGCTCCACACTTTATTATGCTTTTTCTGTAGGTGGCTAACTCTAGTCTTGTGCCTATTTATTATGAATTTATCAATTTTAGCTAACTCTCTCTCTAAGTTATCTCTCGCTTGTATCTCTGCCTCTCCAGATTGATGGAAGCGAAGCCAAATTGGCTGCTCATACTGTTCTTCTTGCTCCCTTGCTGTATGCCCACGCTCTCTAGGCTGAATGCCAAACTGTTTAGAAAGCGCATCTTCAAACCGTTGGTGCTCCTCTGACGTGACCCGTCTGGCCCGATCAAAAGGAAATTCAGAGTCCTGATTCATAGTTTTGATGCTCTCGCTTCGTTGCGGATCTGGCACTAATGATTCTGATTTGCTCGTTACGGATAGTAAAAACCACCACTACAATTAAGCCACTGTCGGTTTCTCCAATTGCCCACTCTCGCTCCTCTTGGTCAGAATGCTGAAGATCTGCAGTGAATATGAGGTAGGGATCAGCGAAAACAGTAACTGCTTCATCAAAGGAGATACCATGCTTGCGAATATTGGATTCTGCTTTGTACTCATCCCAATCAAACTGCATTTTTAGTGTATACGAAAATAATTTCAACCATCTTAATAGTTGACAAGCTCTCAGCCATTATTGTTCTAATCTTTTATCACCAGAAATTATCAAGCATCCTCCCAAATGGCGAGATCGCCCACACAGAAAATTCCTCCAGCAATCACCTCGCCACAGGCTCCGCCGTTCCAGTTTGGATAGAGCGCCCCCTTAAGACCCGGCAGAACTTCATCCATCCGTTCACAGGGCTTGGCTTCAGTGAAGATGCGTATTCGACACTCTCCAAGCTGCAGCACTTGCCTACGGCTCTTAACCAAATCGATGCCGCGCACCAAAATATTGGCCCGCCGCACCGACGGATTTAAGTCAGCGTCAAGCTGCATCATCACCTGCTCCCACACTGCCGCATCCAGCAAGGTAACCTGTCGCCGCCCCCGTTGGTTGGCATTGCCCACTAATCCCTGTCCGGTAATCATTTCTGCTTGTTCAACGAGATCCATTGGACCGCGCTTGGCTCGTTTGATCCAGAGTGCTTCAACCGTACCTGTCATCTCATCTCGCCCTCTTTGCTGGGTTGATCATCTACGACTCCCTTGATTGATTCAAGAACTGTTACCTTAAATGAGTGGATTCCAGATAACAGCGTTCGTGGGAGAAAAAGCCATGTTCATTCACGCCCTATTTAGCCTCATGGCCCAACCTCAAATCAATCCCACCGCCGGGATAGACGCTGCATTCTCTGGTAAATTCCATGGCTTCGTTCAAAGATATTCTCAAGTATTACCGGGGCTATTGGCCCCTTGCAACCCTCAGCATTGCGGCAGCTAGCCTGTTTGAAATTCTTGATCTGCTGGTTCCCTACGCCATTGGTCAGATTCTCAACGTTCTCTCTAAGCAGCCCCTAGACGCTCCGGTTCAGGCGACCGTGGCAGGGGTCAGTCAGCTCTTCAATCTCCCCCTCGGTCAGTCTCTGGCGCTTTGGGTTTTGCTCGGCGTTATCTTTGCGGTGTCTGTCCTACGCGCTCCCATTCAGCCCTGGATTGGCAGTTGGTTTCACTGGGCGATTCCCCTCAAGGCCCGTCGCGATCATGCAGAGCAGGTAATTACCAAGCTTTTAACGCTTCCCCTGGCGTTCTATGACGAGAATAATCCGGGGCGAATTGCGGGGCGTGTCTCACGGGGCCTCGAAAACCATACCTGGAGCTATCCTGAAATTGCGGGGCAGTTCATTCCGAAGCTGGCGAGAGTGCTGGGGATTTTTGGGGTGATCTTGCTGATCGAGTGGCGAATTGCGATCGCATTCCTCCTTTCCTTCATCCTCATTTTGAGCTTTAGTCTGAGCAACCTGCAACGGCTGATCCGCCGAGAAGAAATCATCGGTCGCTATCTCGAAAATACCGAGAGCCGTACCTCCGAAATCATCACCAATATCAAAACGGTGAAAGCCTTTGCCACTGAAGCAAGCGAACTGAAGCGGCAGCGACAGCGCTTTGGGCGAGAGTATCAGGTGATTACCCACCGCATCCATCGTGGCTATGTGAAGCTAGCCACTTGGCAGCGAACGGTGGTGCAAAGCTGTGTGTTTGGTGTCCTCACCCTCACGCTGATGGCGGCAGTACAGGGCCGAATTTCGCTAGGACATTTCATCACGACATTGACGGTTTCGAGCATGGCCTACGCAGAGATCGAGCCACTGAGTATGGTGGCTGAATTTGTGGCTCGTCGCTATGCTGCGATGGTGCGGTTCCATGAATTAATTCAAGAACCGTCTGATCAATACAGCGTTGATTTATCCAATGCGGTTGAAACGTCACCTTACCAATTCACAGGAAAGATCGATTTCAGACAGGTTAGCTTTTGCTATGATGCCGACCAGCCTGTTCTTAAAGACATTAACTTTCTGATTGAGCCATATCAAACCGTTGCCCTAGTAGGCCGTTCGGGGTCTGGGAAGTCAACGCTCGTCAAGCTGCTATTTCGCTACTTTGACCCGACCGCAGGCCAAATTTTGATGGATGATCAAGATATTCGCACTCTGGAAATGACGCCCTATCGAAGGCGGCTCGCGATTGTCCATCAAGAGGTAGATGTCTTTAACGGAACGCTGCTCGATAACCTCACCTACGGGAACCCAGAAGCTAGCTTTGAGCAGGTCCAAGATGCCTGCCGAATTGCGCGGGTCGATGAATTTATCCCGTCATTGACTCAGGGATACTACACCACAGTAGGAGAACGCGGCGTGCGGCTATCGGGTGGGCAGCGGCAGCGGCTCGGCATTGCCCGTGCGCTTCTGGTAGAGCCGGATGTGCTGGTGTTTGATGAAGCTACATCCAGTCTAGATTACGAGTCTGAACGGGAGATTCAGAAGGCGATGCGATCGCTCTTTGGAACGAGGACGCTCTTAGTGATTGCCCACCGATTAAGTACGGTGCGCGATGCAGACAAAATTGTAGTGCTCGACCAGGGCACCGTTGCAGAGGTGGGTCGCCATGAAGCGCTGCTTCACCATAAAGGACTCTATTGGCAACTCCATCAGCTTCATGAAGCCCACGATGTTTTAGATCAGTAGCTAATCCGTCAACGGCAGGCTCCCGTGCTGTGCCCCTAGACTAAATTCTCGAGTCCCTCAACCACCTTCGCTGACTTGATTTTGTCTCCCTTGGTCAACTCTCCCAACACGTCTTGGCCATCCACCACGTAGCCAAAGACCGCATAGCGACCATCCAAAAGGTTCGCACCGGCAGGGGTCAAATCGGCTTCAAAGGGTAAGAAGAAAAATTGGGATGACGCACTATTGGCATCATCAGGAGAGGTTGCCATGGCCATCGTCCCATAGGCAGAGAAGGGCAGTGCGGGTTTGGCAGGATAAAGCCCTAACTCTTCAGTGGTAATGCCATAAATGGGCAATGAATCGCCTTCGATCATGACCTCAAGCGGAATGGTGCGGTTCTCGCCGGTGCTCTTATCAATAAACCCTGTGTCTGGCCCCTCTGGATCACCGGTCTGAATCACGTAGGAGGACTCTGTGCGAGTGAAGGGAATGCCATCATAAAAGCCGCGCTTCACTAAATCGACGAAATTACCCGCCGTCACTGGAGCGTTGTAGCCATCTAAAATTGCAGTCATGGAGCCTTTGGTGGTGTCAATGACCACCGTGGCGCGGCCCTTGAGCTGTGGTAACTTGCTATATTCTTCAGGCACCTCAAACGGGAAGCCTGTCACCATTAGGTCTTCTACCTCACCAACGGCTCTTAAGACCGGCGCTCTTGCATCTTTAAACGGCTGCGGATCTTGCACCGCTGCGAGTTTTTTCAGTTCAGAGAGGCCCACTGCGATGTTATCCAGCAGCTCAGAGGCTTGGTCTTGGCGGTCTGCCGGGACATCTGCTAGGATTTGGCTTTTTTTGACGGCCAGCTTTGAAGAAGCTTTCTCTAAATCCTTAGAAATTTCAGTCCAGCGTTTACCACGGAGCTGGGGTGATGTCCCTTCGAGATAGAGCTGTAGCTCACGAATCTCTTTGTTATCGAGAGGCAAAGATAACCGCAGCAACGCTCTTGGATCATTGACTGCATTACCGGGAGGCAGCGCCGCAGTGGCGGTCGGCACCCACAACCCAAGCAACAAAACCATGCCCAGCAAAAGCTTGAGGGCTTGTCTTAACCAATGATGAAGCATAACCATGTTTAAAGTTTTATTGAACGTCCAGCGAGAGCTACAGCACAACCTGCTGTGAAGAACGGGCATTGCCGCGATTCCTCTTGCTCTTTCACTAATCTTGACAGATTAACTGCGCGGTTTGGACCGAACTACAAAACTATTTTGTCCGTCGTTGCATCGACCAAAGGAGTCGTGTCAGTTAATGGCACGGAACTACAGTCAACCTGCTCCACCCAAGGTCGTCTACCCAGCCACTGCTGCGAGAGCTGGGCGAATTGCTGGGGACAGCCGCTGACGAAAAATCGAGGGCGCTGGGGCCGATGGTGGGTCTGCAACTGCAGAATCTCAAGTTCTTGGGCTGTTGCTGCGGCCATGCGAATCGCTGGATTCACGATTTGCACCGAAGGTGGCAACAACGCTTCAATCACGGGGGCGAGGTGAGGATAATGAGTACAGCCGTAGACGAGGGTATCAATCTGAGCGTCTAAGAGCGGCTGGAGACGCTCTTGCACGATGGCAACTGTTTCTGCCTCGTGGATACGGTTGCCCTCAATCAACGGTACAAATTCAGGGCAAGCTACTTGAAAGACTTCAGCCTGGGGATTTTTTTCAAGAATAGCCTTTGGGTAGCTCTCACTCGCCACTGTTGCAGGGGTGGCAAGAACACCAATCCGATTACCTTGGATGGCGGCGGCTCTGGCACCGGGGAGAATAATGCCCAGAATGGGAATTTTAAATTCAGACCGCACGGCATCCAGCGCCAAGGCTGAGCTGGTATTGCAGGCCATAATTGCCATTTTGACGGGGTACTGGGTCATCCAGTCTAAAATCTGGCGAGAATAGTGCAGAATGTTGGCCTGAGACTGCGTGCCGTAGGGAACGTTGGCGGTATCGCCAACGTATAAAAATGTTTCGCGAGGCAAGCGAGCCTGCAGTTCTTTGAGAACCGTGAGACCGCCACAGCCACTATCAAAAACGCCAATGGGTAACTGCTGCCGTGAGTTTAGCTTTAGATAAGATCGACTTAAGCTATGGACCCGGCCACTATCCTTAAATAAAAACGCCACGAATCTGTTTCCTCACACACACCAACACATTGAATCTCCTCAGTACGTATTATTGCCTATAAAGGTCAAAAAACGTACCCTGTATACCAAACCCCCGGCTTTGCTGTATTGCATAAAGCCTATGCTTTTGAAGATAGGCATTTACTGCATTTTAGGCAGTGATTTCACTCAGGGGTACCCAGTGATGCTGATCATATGCTTTGCCAAAACTGGGCCGTGAGCTTTCTTCTCAGTAGCGACTGAGGAAGGGCTACAGCCTTGAACTGGTCCTGAGCATAACGGACTCAACCTAAGACTGCAACCCCTTTTTTGCTGGGCTTAACTAAAGGTTAAGCACGGGTGTCTAATTCGATGGTCGCAAGGACTTGTTCAGCGACTTTATCGGGCACGATTTCTAAGTGATCGTCCTGCCAGTTAAAGAAGCCGACGCCTTGGGTTAGCGATCGCAACTCAATAATTAACCGCTGCATTTCCGCCATCGGCAGATAGGCCGAGATTTCATCCCAGCCGTTCCAGTCAGCTTTGGGTTCATAGCCCAGAATCTGACCGCGATGGTTTGTCATTAATCCCAGCACTTTAGAGGTAAAGCTAGCGGGGGCAGACACCGTCACCCGCTCAATGGGTTCTAGCAACACCGGCTCACAGTTGGGGAGGCCCGTCTGCATCGCAATTCGAGCCGCCTGTTTAAAGGCTTGCTCTGAGCTGTCAACGGCATGGTAAGAGCCATCGGTGAGCGTCACTGCGATATCCACCACCGGGAAGCCCAAGGTGCCCTGTTGCAAAAATTCCCGAACGCCGGTCTCGACCCCCGGAATATATTGCCGAGGGACGGACCCTCCCACGATCGTTTCTTGGAATCGAAAGCCCTCTCCGCGAGCCTGGGGCTGAATATCGAGATGCACGTCGCCGAACTGGCCGTGTCCGCCGGTTTGGTGCTTGTAGCGACCGTGGCTGTGGGCGGCTTTGCGAATGCTTTCTTTATAGGGAACGTGGGGGGTGTGGGTCTTCACCGGTAGATTGAATTTGCGACCCAGCCGGTCTTTGGCAATTTGCAAGTGAATATCACCCTGCCCCCAAAGAATGATTTCGTGGGTACTCTCGCGGTGTTCCCCTGAGAGACCCGGATCTTCTTCGATGAGCTTTGCGATCGCACCACTTAACTTCACCTCATCCTTGCGGTTCTCCGGCTTGATCGCCAACGAAAAAACCGGCTCTAGCGTCATGGCAGTCGGCAGTGCCATGGGCTTCGCCACCGTCAGCGTTGCCCCCGTCTGAATTTCATCCATCCGACTGAGGGCCACAATGTCACCGGCCTGGGCCTGATGCACACTCTTTTGCTGCTGCCCCATCAGGTGATAGATACCTCCTACGCGAATGCCATTCAAGGTCATCCCATCATTGATTTGTCCCTGCCACACGCGCACCAGTGAGAGCTTTCCACCCTGGGGAGACAGAAACGTTTTCAGCACCTGGGCCACCGGTCGCTCGGCGGCAGCATGTAGCTCTCGACGGGCTGCCGCTTCACTAGAGTCTGGCGCTTCCTTGACGAGGGCATCTAGGAGCGGTCTCACCCCAAAGTCTTGATCTGCCTCGCCAATAAAGACCGGCACAATCAGATCTGCCCCTAATTCTGCCCTAAAATCTTTCAGAACCTCGTCTTGGGGCGGTTCAATGTCTTCTAAGAGTTCTTCGAGCAGATGATCGTCGAAGTCTGCCAGGGCTTCGAGCATAGCGGCATGGGCAGCCTGCTCTTGGTCTTTTAGCTCTGCCGGAAACGGAATCGGATCGGCGACCGCATCGGGGTGGTATTGATAGGCTTGCTCACTAATGAGGTCAATAAACCCCGTTAACGTCTCGCCATTGCCGATGGGATATTGATGCATCACCAAAGGACGGCTAGAAACTTCTTTGAGAGCCGCCAGCACATCATTGAACTCAGCGTGGGACCGATCCATCTTGTTAATGAAGACGAGATGCGGAATCTCCCAGGCATCTAAGGTTTGGAATAGAGGGGCTAGGGTTAAGACGCGATCGGGGTCTGGTTCACACACCACCACCGCCGCATCGACCCCCACTAAAACATTGAGGGTTTCTTGCAGCAGTTCAATGGAGCCGGGACAGTCTAAAAAGTTAAAAAAAAGGCCGCCATGCTCAAGGCTGGCAGCCGTTACTTCTGTGCTCATCTGGCGATCGCGGGCTTCTGCAGCAGCATCACCCACGGTATTTTTATCTGCGATGGATCCTTTACGGGTCATCACTCCACTAACGTAGAGTAGACTTTCTAGGAGGGTCGTTTTACCACTAGAGTAAGGACCCACTATCGCAATGTTGCGAAAAGTGGTCATAGTTACCTCGCGGATGAATGAATGGACAGCCGTCCTGACACCACGTCCAGCAGGAAATGAGCCAAACCTGAAACTAGAACGGTTAAATTTAAGTCTCTTTAGACTTGGGTAGAATATAGTTCTGGTTTAACCCAAGCCTGGGACTGTTTGATCAAAACAGCCACATGTCTTAAGGGCGGGTTAAAAACCGTGAAGTATGGTTCTGTTTTATAAATCGCTTTGGTTCAGAAAGAGGATACATTTGTGCGTTACCAACGAGTTGTTTTAATCGGTTTGTGTTTAGCCTTGGGTGGGGGGATGGCGCTTTCAGCACCGTCAGCGGCGCAAACCGTTGCCCAGAACAATAGCGACCAGCTCTTTAAACTCTTCCAAGAAGGGAAAAAACTGGTTGATCAAGGTAATCTTGATGCTGCGCTGAAGGTCTACCAGCAAGCGGCTCAACTGGACGGAAAGAACGCCCGTATTTTTTCGGCCATCGGCTATATTCAAGCTCAGCAGGGTGAGTATGCCGCTGCCGCCAACGCCTATCGTCAAGCCATTGCCATTGATGGCAAAGACGCCAATTTTCATTATGCTCTCGGCTTTAGTCTTGGGAATGTCGGTGATAATGCTGGCGCGGCCCAAGCCTATCGTCAGGCAACTCAGATCAACCCTAAGAACTTAAAGGCATGGGAAGGTCTTGGCGTCATTCAAAGCCGCCAGAAAGATTACAGCGGTGCCATTCAAACCTTCGACAAGATGGTAGCTCTCTCGCCCAATAACTGGGAGGCTTACGATGCCAAGGGGCGGCTTTTGCTACAGCAGAATCAGCTTCCAGAGGCGGTGACGGCGTTCCAGCAAGCGGTCAAGCTATCGCCTAAGAATGGAGATATCCAGATTAATTTGGCGATGGCCTATCTTCGGCAAAACAAAAAAACAGAGGGGCTAGCAGCCTTAGAGGGAGCCGCGAAGTTAGACCCACGTAATAGTCGGGTGCACTATCGAATTGGCGAATTGCTCGTTCAGCAGAATCAGCTTGATGAAGCGTTGGCGTCCTATGAAAAAGCACTCCAATTCAATCCTCGCTATGCGGATGCACTGGTTGGCAAGGGTGATATTGAGCGTGCCCGTGGCAATGCCCTCAGCGCGGTCGTGGCCTATCGCCAAGCCATTAACGCTGATCCTCAAAGTCCGCAGGCTCACTACAGCCTCGGTTTAGCGCTCTTAGAACGTGAGCGACCTGATGAGGCAAAAGTCTCTTTCCAAACGGCTCGTCAGCTTTACCAAAAGAAGGGCAATAGTGAAGCTGTCAAAAATGTAGATCGTGCGATTAGTCAGCTCAAGTAGCTGATCTGCTGCGCCTCTCTAGGTCGGTGAGGGATGCTGCAACCTAGCGGGAGGGGCTGCACCGTTTGGTACCTCTCAACGCTAGCGCCGCAAGATAGAGTAAGAATGGAGACGTTTCAATCGGCTGTCGAATTGCAGAGGTGCCCTGTTAATCAGAGCTGGAAGCATTGCCCTGAGACTCTATTTTTAGAGCATCGGCAGCGCGGATTTTTGCCCGAAGGCGCGGTTGATAAGCTTGTGATTTCTCCGCTGCTTGATCTCGCAGGTTTATATGAGCCTCGGTTTACTTCATTGCCGAAATATCGAGATCTTCAAATGATTGCAAAAATGGCAGCAGGCGATCAGCAATTTTCGCCACACCGCCGGACACATTCGATTCAATATTGAGCGGCAATACCGGATCATGCAGAGAGAGCCGTAGTAAAAACCATCCTGCTTCATCTGGGTGTGAACAAGCAATGCGAATCCCTTCATAATTGTTGGGGACGATCTTCCAATCAGACTGCTCCGCAGCAAACGACTGCAGTTTCTCAATCACTTCACTGCCATAGGTTTTGAAATCATCCACCGTGATCTTGAGCCGTAGTTCTTTGCTCTCTGCAGGTTCTTGCAGCTTTGCAATCAAGTCAGAGAGATCTTGCCCCGCTTGTTTTGCCTTTGCCAGTTCGATTAAGAGCTTGCTAATGAGATAGGCTCCGTCGTCGAGGAAGTAATTCTCTTTCATGGCTCCGTGGCCGGAGGTTTCAATGGCTAACCATGATTCTTGCCCCGTGTCATTGAGCCGTACCGCTTCGTTAATCACATTCTTGTAGCCGCGCTTGAATCGATAGTGTTTGCCGCTGAGGTCTTGCTCAATGAACTGGGTTAACCCATCTGAAGTAATAGAGTCTGTAACAATTGTGGAGCCTGGATGCTCTTTCAACACGATCGCAGCCATCAAGGCAATCAAACGGTTGCGGTTCAGTTCTTGCCCCGATTGATCCACCGCTCCAGAGCGATCGACATCGGTGTCGAAGATGATGCCGAAGTCGGCTTGGTGGGTGGCGACGGCGGTTTGGAGAGATGCGATCGCATCTCCATCTTCGGGGTTGGGGATATGGTTGGGGAACGTTCCGTCGGGGTCTAAAAACTGGCTACCCGTGGTGTCAGCTCCCAAAGGCTGCAAAACCCTATCCGCATAGAAGCCTCCTGCCCCATTGCCTGCATCTACTACAATCTTGAGATCTTGCAGTGGTGTCTCATAGGGCTGAGCATTGACGCCGGCACGAATCGTTTCTACGAGCTGCTGGGCATATACGCTAATAAAGTCTCGTGATTCAACGGCACCAACCTGATCACTCTCGGTAAACGGGTTGGCCTCAGCCAAAGCAAGAATGGCAGTAATGTCAGGCTTGCCCAGCCCCCCGTCAGCGGTGAAGAATTTGAGACCATTGCGATTGAAGGGCAAGTGACTGGCGGTGAGCATAATGGCTCCATCGCAGTTAAAGCCGTCAGTGACGGTGCTCATGAACATGGCTGGGGTAGAGGCCAGCTCAAAATCGTAGACGCGGCTCCCTGTAGAGATGATGCCTGTGACTAGCCCTTGCTTAAGATCGGGGCCAGAGAGGCGGCTGTCTCGACCAATAGAAATTACGAGGTCCGTTGCAGGCTTACTTATTTTTGTCGCGAGCCAGTTTACAAAAGCTTTTCCGAGGATGGTCGTGATCTCAGGCGTTAGATTGACCGCTTCGTTGGGGATGCCTTCGAGGGCAACACCACGAATATCTGAACCATTTTGGAGCTGAGACCAATTGAAGTTTTGCATGGTGGGCTGTTAGTGAGACGCTGCTTGTCCATTTACCTTAATGCATTCCAAATCAACTCGTTTTAGGGATTGCAACGGAAAGACCTTCACTGGATACTTGCCAGAGGGCGTCACCCTCACGAGCGACAAGATGACCCACTCCCTTTGTCCATAGGCAGAAGCAAGGTTGTGCCATGGACCGCATTCAAAGCACCGTTGAGTTTATGTCGACTCGCCTCTACCACAATAAATGTATATTGCAATGCAGCTTGCAATATACGTAATGTTCTGTTACATTATTGATACAAAGCGTTACACAAGGACTTCCACTATGACTTCTGCTACTTCAACTGCTCAAAACTACTCCGTCCCCAATGGCCTCATCCCCGCTGAAGCCGCTGCTCGTCTCAAGCGCTCGATGGGTTTCCCTCAGCCTCGCTTCTTTGGCGGCACTGTAGACCAAGAGGGTCTTGCTAATAACTATGCCGTTGGCCCTAAGCGTTCTGTTGCAGAGGCACCTCAGTCAAAAACTCGACTATGGCAGGCCGTTGCATTCGCGGCTGTGACTTGGATCCCAGTTGCGGTTGCCATTCTGGTCAGCTAATCTATCGTTGTAATTTCTCTTTGAGACTTACCTTGTCACCCTTCGGGGTAAAGGTAGCGCTGCTAAATATTCAATTCTTCTAGAAAGCTCCCCCTGGATATCTCTGTTCGGGGGCCTTTTTTAGGGCAAACGTATTGACAGTGAGCGATACCGCTTTGTATTGTTCCTGTCTGGAGTAAGCATTGAAAATAGAAATACCCTTTGATTTTGGGGTGACGCAAAATTTTATGATGAGGATTCAGCAAAGGCTGTTATGGATCAACAAGATACTCAAGCTCTTTCAACTTGCCCGGTGTGTGGTGTTTCTATCGCCGCAGATGGCCGTGTGAACTTTACGGTCGGTCAGCCTGGAACGCGGGCGAAGCTCTACGCCAGAGTTTGCACGTTCAATCAACAGCCAGGATGCATTAATCAACAGCCCGAACTCATTGGTGACATTGCCCCTGAAGATGGCTTTCAGTCCGTTGAGGACTTGAACCTCACCGATATTCATTACAGTGTCAACTGATGTCGTTGCGCTGTGTTGCTAGCTTTCAGAGTCATTGTTTTGCCGCTGAAAGATGACGGATAGGTTGTTGGCAGGCATTTCGATCATGTTAACTAGGTCGAGCTGCTGCCTTTGGGCGGCTGCAATGACGGCCTCTATATCGCGAACGCCCCACTGGGGGTTTTGCGATCGCAACCCCCGATCAAACACCGCATTACTGTCTGATGTATGCACTCCATTTCGTTGGTAGGGTCCATATAGATAGAGAACGCCGCTGGGTGGCAGAATTTGACCGGCCCCCGCCAGCAGCCCTAAACAAGCGGACCACGGTGAGATGTGAATCATGTTGATGTTTGCGATCGCAACAATCGGCTCTACCAAACCACTCACTATTCCCTGCTGTTCAACCAACCCACTCAGATCTTCAGCATTCAGCGCAATCGGTGCCAGCAGATTCTCTGTAGGGTGATGTTCTCTCCAGGCCGCAATGCTAGCTTGCGCCACCGGATTTGGATCCGAGGGGAGCCAATATCGAGGCTGCAGTCGAGGGGCAAAATAGACGGCGTGTTCACCTGTACCACTGGAAACTTCTAGTACTGTTCCTTTCTCGGGTAAGACCTGATGCAATATGTCTAGAATCGCATCCCGGTTGCGTTGGGTTGCAGGTGCATATTGACGAGCATCAATAGCCATATTTTTAGTTCCTAGCGATTGCAATGACTCCATTGTCACCCACAAGACAGGCCAAGGATCCTCTGAGTCAGGAATGAGCAGCCTAGAGCAATGCTACGATTTTGCTTGACTTGACGAGGGATGCATTAAGCGATGCACCTGAATGTTCACATTTTGGAATGCCATCGGCGATAGACTACCGGTTTCTAGAACCTCTTCGGTTGCATACTGCCCATTTTGCAGATTTTTGAAGAGATGGAGCCGCTGATCCCTGATGTTGATAACCCAATACTCCTGAATGCCAGACTCGGCATAGGTTATTTTTTTTGTCGTTAGATCTTTGGTCAGGGTGGCATTAGAAAACTCGATCAGCCAGTAAATATCGCCAGGGTAAGGGTGATGCTCTAGATACACAGCTCCCAGGGGCTTTACGATCGCGAGATCGGGGATAGGTTCTGAATCGTTGGTCAGGGTAATAGGATGAGCCTCGCGCACTTTGGCTTGGCTGCCGAGTAGGCTCCGCAAATAGTCACCGACTTCGCTGTTGTAGTAGGCGTGGGGTTCACCTTCGGGCGGCATGATGACTAGCTCTCCGCGTAGTAGCTCAAGGGGCTGGTCGTCGAATATGCCCGTATTGATAGCTTGATGGTAGTGATCAATGGTCCATTTATAGGTGGTGATAGTCATGACAACCCAGCCTTATAGCGGTACACGTATTGATTAGGACATTAATAAGGGCTGAACACCATATCTGCTATGGAAGGGCTGTCCTAACTCAGCCGGGTACTGCTATACAGTGCCCCAATCGCTCGTTAATCGGTAGCTTGAGTATAGCGAACCGCTGACGGCCTTCAATCAGTCCACCTTCAAAGGAGGAGCGGATGCGGACAGTCACCAGAATCGCAGACCTTACCCCCGTATCTAGGGGGCATTCTCAACTAAAGCAGAATATTGAAAATGCTATTCTGGGCTGAAGGTGTTTTTTGCAGAGCTTCAACATGTCTGGCTTACTTTCCACGATTGATCCCGATGGACTGCTGGAGTACTCAGTGGTGTATACCGATCGAGCACTCAATCACATGTCTCAGTCCTTCCAGGGGGTGATGAAGGATATTTCAGCCTCGCTCAAGCAGGTGTATAACGCTCACTCAGTGGCTATTATTCCGGGCAGCGGTACCTTTGCGATGGAAGCGGTGGCCCGCCAGTTTGCAACCGATCAAACCTGTTTAGTGATTCGCAATGGTTGGTTTAGTTACCGGTGGACTCAGATTTTTGAGATGGGTAAGATTCCGGCAAGCTCTACGGTGCTGAAGGCTCGACCGATTGAGAATGGTTCACAAGCAGCCTTTGCGCCTGTGCCCATTGAAGATGCAATCGCAACCATCAAAGCCGAAAAACCAGCCGTGGTGTTTGCCCCCCATGTCGAAACCTCTGCAGGCATGATTTTACCCAATGATTACCTTAAAGCCGTGGCAGATGCGGTGCATAGCGTGGGCGGCTTATTTGTTTTAGACTGCATTGCTTCGGGCACGATTTGGGTTGATATGGAAGCCTGTGGCATAGACGTATTGATCAGTGCGCCGCAAAAGGGGTGGAGCAGTTCTCCCTGTAGTGGCTTGGTGATGCTGAGTGCCTTGGGTCGAGAAAGGGTTGAAGGGACGACCAGCAGCAGCTTTTCCTGTGATCTGCTCAAGTGGCTACAAATTATGGAAACCTATGAACAGGGTGGACATGCCTATCATGCGACGATGCCCACCGATGCCCTAACGGTGTTCCGTAATGTAATTAACGAAACTCAAGCCTACGGACTTGAGCGTGTGTGTGAGCAGCAGCAGCAGTTGGGCGATCGCATCCGAACCCTCTTAGTCAATAAAGGGATTAAGAGCGTTGCCGCTGAAGGCTTTCAGGCACCTAGCGTCATTGTTAGCTATACCGATGACCCAGAGATTCAGTCTGGGAAAAAGTTTAAGGAATTGGGGATGCAGATCGCGGCAGGGGTGCCGTTGAGGTGTGATGAGCTAGAGGGTTTCCAGACGTTTCGGATTGGCCTGTTTGGATTGGATAAGTTGCAGAATGTAGATCGCACCATTGCCAAGTTTGAAGCGGTGTTGAATCAGATTGTATAGAGCAAAGTAGGTACTTTTCTGCTTTTTGTAGTGGAATCTTCTCTCCTTAGCCCAATACAGATATATGCACTCATCAAAAAGGGGCCATCCTAAGACGACCCCTTGCTTTTTATTGATTTTCGATAGTGCTAGGAGCGCATATCTGCGGTATTACCAGTTAGAGCCACCGTCGCGATTGCCACCGCCACGATTTTCTCTGGGTTTTGCTTTATTCACTTTGAGATCTCGTCCCATCCACTCTGCCCCATCAAGGGCGGTGATGGCCGCATCTTCTTCAGCATCGGTACTCATTTCAACGAAAGCAAACCCTCTAGGTCGGTTTGTCTCACGATCCATGATCACGTTTGCTTTTTTGACCGTGCCGTACTCAGCAAAGGTCGTACTTAAGTCTGCTTCGGCCACATCGTAGGATAGATTGCCGACGTAAATTGACATAGATTATTGTCCAGAAAAAGAAAGAAAATTTGCAAAGTCTTCAAAAGACTCTACTCCAGCATTCTATCTGTTTTGCCATGGAGCGATCCAACAGCTTCTTAAATCAGAACAATTGTGGTGAATAATGTTGAGTATTTTACCGTCTTTGTCAGAGTTTCATTACTGACTGTTGCTGTACCCACGTTTCTCTAGATGCGATCGCACCTCCTCAACTCAAACCCTTGAACCAAGACGAGACGGTTGGGGTATTACTATTACTCACTCTCACCCACCAAGGTAAAGGCAGCCCAATCGAGAGGATTCGGATACTGCTGCATCGTCGTCAACATCGCCTGTCTCATCGCCCGCGCCTTATCTGGATTGGTTTGTAGATTGCGATAGAAGTCACCCATCAGGGCGCTAGTGGACTGGTCATCAACGGCCCATAGTGAGACCACCACACTGGGTACACCCGCCGCAATCAGCGATCGCGACAGTCCCACCACCCCGTCACTGGTCACCTCACCCCGAGCCGTATCACAGGCACTGAGCACCACCAGATTGGCATTGAGATTGAGATTGAAAATTTCACTAGCCGTTAAAAAGCCCTTGTCTTGACCACTAGGGGCCAAAGCCACCGCACCTGGGGCATCTCCACTCACCTTGCTCAAGAGACCGTGGGTCGCTAGATGAATCGTAGAAGCCGTTTTAATTTGTTCTAGAACCGCTGTCTTTGTTGCTCGATCGCCAATCAACGGCTGGGTTTTAAGAATATTGGCAATCGAGATCGCTTCTTGACGCGCACCCGGCAGAGCCGGTAATTGCGCACTCTCAAACCAGGGCATCGTTGGATCACCCACCACCAAAGCATTGCCGTTGGCTCTAGGCTGCTTATTTTTTGCTTGGGTCAACTCTAAGGTTTGAATCGAGGGGGCCGTAGAAATGGTATGGTTCTCGATCAAGTATTTCCCTTGGGCATCTCGGAGCGCCGGGAACGGTACAAAGTACAAGGGGCCTTGCGGCAAAAAGACGACCCGCTGGTTTGGATCTTGAGGAAGCTGGTCGGTGATGGGTTCGACCAAGATTCGGTGTAGTTGAGATAGGTGAGCATCTCCTTTGACCTGCTTAGCTCCTTTATGGACAACGCTGATGCGCCCCCGCGCCCCAATAGCACTACGGCTATCGGCAATCTGTTGATTGATCGATACAGCCGGATCAAGCGCGACTGATCGGAAGGTAATTTTACCGCTGGGTTGAATCACCCAGGTGTATAGCAGCTGATCATTAATAAGGGAATACTGCACCAAAGTAGCGTTTTGCTGGTTGGCCACCTGCCGAATTTGCTCAAGGTTGAGGGGTGGCGCATCGTAGAGACTCGGCTGACTGGCGATATGTGAAAGGCCATTCAGGGAATGTGGGTAACGATCGCTGTGACGAGATTGCTTTTTGGGGGGGACAGCAAGCTGCGTCAGGGAACTGCCCTTCTGGCGAGCCGTTAACAACTCAACCAAGGTTCGAGAGCGGGCCTGTTCTGCAACTTCTAGAGCCGCATCGGTTTTATTTTGACGCACCAAAACCTGCTGCAGTTGCCGATAGTTCTGGGCCTGTCGCTCCGCAAGCCGAATACGCTGTAAATCGGTTAATTCTCCCGAAGACGATACGCCATAACTCCATGCTAGCCGAGAGTCTTCATCCATCTTGAGCGCCTGTCGAAAGTTCGCCTCGGCATTGGATAGCTGTCCGCTCTGGGCAAAGGATTCACCTAATTTGCCAAGTAATTTAGTATCAGTACTATTACTGCCGCTACGCTCCGCTAGAGGTGGACCAAAGGCTTCCTGGTAGGCCTGTATCGCTTTAGCATCGTTGCCGCTCTTATGATAGGCATCTCCTAAGTCTGACAGAGACTCTCGAAAGTCAAGTAACGGTGGGGATTTGGTTTTAGATTGATACTTTTCAGCAGTTTTTTGAAGATTTTGTGCGTATCGTTCTTGCCTAGGACGATGGATGGCAACGGCCTGCTGATGGTTGTCAATTGCTTTGGGATAATTTTTGAGGGTGCTATAGGCCAGCCCTAAAGCGTTTAAGGTGTCTGCTTCGGCGCTGGTATTTTTAAGGGTACGTGTGATCACTAATCGACGGTCAAAGTAAGAGATTGCCTGACGAGGGTTACCACTGGCGACATCGATGCGTCCTAAATTTTCTAGGGCAATTGCTTCACCCCATTGGTCTTTGGTGTCTCGCGCAATTTTCAGTCCCTGTTCACCATACTGAAGAGCTGTTTGGGGGTGATTTAGCGTCGCATACAGCTCTTCAACTGTTATGGGATAGGACTGATTTAACTCCAGGACTTTAGCGTAGGTTCTGGCCAGATCATTGAGGGCAATCCCCTCATTGCGAAGGCTTTTAACTTCACGGGCAATGGCTAGGCTTTGTTTGAGGTAGTCGACAGCTTCAAGATACTTATCTTGGTGGTCATAACAGGCACCTAGCCCGCCGAGGGCAACGCCTTCGCCGATTCGATCTTTGAGGCCACGTAAAAGAGGCAAGCTTTGCTCAAAAACTTCAATGGCACTAGAGCACCGGCCCGAACTAGACCAACGTTTATAAAAATTCCCTAAGGTCAGCAGCAGACTGGCTTCTTCTCTGCGATCTTTTAGGGTTCGCCACAGCTCAAGGCTTCTATTGTAGGCGGTGTATGTTTCAGCAAAGTCATTAGTGCCAGTACGAGTGCTGAAGAGAAGACCCAAATTATTCTGTGAGATGGCTTCTCCATATAGGTCGCCAACGTCTTTAGCAATCTGGATACTTTGTTTGAGGTAGGAGATCGCCTGATCTTCTTCTTTTGAATTAAAGTAGGCAGCTCCGATGTTGCCCAGTGTTCGCCCTTCTCCTTTGCGATTCTGCACTGCTCGCGCAATCTCAAGACTCTGCTGAAAATGAGACAGCGCGTCTGGATACTTCTCTAGGGCAAAATAGACCCGACCCATCTGACGGATCGCCTCGCCTTCGCCGAGGCGATCGCGGTTGGCCCGATAACTCGCGACAGCGTTCTGAAAGGATTGCAGCGCCAATTCATACTGGCTTTGATCAGACTGCTCCATCCCCTGCTGCAGTTGTTTCTCCGCCGAACTGGCTGGGGCACTCGTTTCAGCGTTGACCGGTTCTTGCGCCTGGGCAACAGACTGGAACCTGTTGGAGTCTGTTGTCAGTGAGGCTACTTCTATCGCCAACGCTAAGCTAATGCAGGCGATCGCCTTTAAACTACCCATTGAATAACGTCTTCTAAATTCTTGAACAAATGTATCCTGCTGTGCAGGTGTGAAACCCTGCAGTTAATCATCGGCAGCAGGCTTCAATTTTATTCAACAGCAACCCCTGTCTGATTGACAGAGCTGCAAGAAAAAGTGTTCCAGGTAGGTGATGGAGATTGTTTTAGGGAGCGTTACAGGTCGACCGAAAGTCACTGTTTGCAATAACTCTCGACTTGCCGTCGGCATCTAGAGGTTTTAATGATGCCTTTCGATACTTGAGGTAGTCTGAGGCAGACAAAGATTTTTTGCCCTTGTGAACCTCAAGAAACACAGCAGCATGGAAGAACTGAGCAACTCTGCGTCAGGGTGTTTTCAGCACTGTGCCTACTACATCAGCTATCTTAAGACGATGGCATCTATATTGATGGACGAACTGCAGGTGACTAGAGTTGCTCTATGCAAATTCTTTTACTGTGGATAGGTCTGTGATGGATGGTATTGCATTTTGCTTTAGAGATCGCCCTTCTGCAAAAATTTTCTCGATCGCAACCATTTCCCCCTCTTCAACCATAAACCGATGGTTCGATGTCGCTCGAATCACGGCACCATCCTCAAGCTGATACTCAAACAGCTCTTGATGGCCGCGATGGTGCCATTGGGCAACGGGCTGTGTATAAATATGACCATTGGCATCCTGAGAGAAAACGTGACAGTCAATCTGTCGCTGCACAACCTCTTCCAGAGATAGCCAGCCATATTCCTCTGTCAGCACAGGAGTATCACCACTAAGGCAGTATTCCGCAAACAGCACCATTTGTTCAAAGAGTGCTTCGGAGACCTTCTTGTCAACGCCCTTCTCAGCAGCCCCTTCAATGAAGATCTCGCGGTGCTTCTCCATCTCCTTGACTTTCTTTTTACCCATTGCCCGACGGAGCAAATCCGCCTGACCCAGGGAATAGCCCGCCATATCTTGAGCAATCTTCATGATTTGCTCTTGGTAGACCATAATTCCGTAAGTTTCGGTCAAGATTGGCTTGACTAGCTCGTGGGGATAGTCAATCTGCTCACGACCATGCTTGCGGTTAATAAACTTGGGAATCAGGCCCGCATCCAACGGCCCCGGTCGATAGAGCGCCAAAATGGAAGAAATATCTTCGAGGTTAGAGGGTTTGAGATCTTTAACCACCTGTCGCATCCCCGATGACTCTAACTGGAAGATGCCCTCTAGTTCGCCCTTCGCCAGCAAACCAAAGGCAGCGGGATCATCCATCGGTAGCTTATCGACATCTAGGGTTAGCGCCCGATTTTGAAGCAGTAGCTCGGTGGTCTTCTGAATCATGGTTAGATTCTTGAGGCCCAGAAAGTCCATTTTCAATAGACCCAAGGACTCTAGATCTTCCATGTAGTACTGGGTAATCACCGCGCCGTCATTGTTCTTCTGCAGCGGCACAATCTGGTCGAGGGGTTCAGCCGCAATCACAACTCCAGCCGCATGGACCCCAAAAGTTTTGTTGGTCCCCTCAATCCGAATCGCCATATCGAGCCATTTACGGACGGTGGGATCTTTGTCATACCGCTCTTTAAATTCAGGAGCAGGCGTTTCATCTGAGATCATGACCTTGAGCTTGGCGGGTTTACCCCGCGAGACTGGAATCATCTTCGCCATCTTGTCGGCATCCCCATAGGGCACGTCTAGCACCCGCGCCACATCCTTGAGGACAGCCTTAGAGGTCATCCGGTTAAAGGTAATAATTTGAGCAACCCGATCAGCACCGTACTTCTCGGTTACATATTCAATCATCTGGTCCCGCTTCTGAATGCAGAAGTCGGTGTCAATATCAGGCATCGACTTCCGTTCGGGGTTCAGGAACCGCTCAAACAGCAGACCGTGGTGCACGGGGTCAATATTAGTAATACCCTGGCAGTAAGCGACCAGTGACCCTGCCGCACTACCGCGCCCTGGTCCGACGGGAATATTGTTGTCGCGGGCGTATTTGATATAGTCCCAAACGATCAAGAAGTAGGTGGCGAACCCCATCTCTTTGAGCATTTCTAGCTCATAAACGAGGCGTTCTCGATAGACTTCGGGGACATCCTCTTTGGTCTTGATCTCAAGGCGATCTAGGAGTCCTTCCCAGGTGACCTTCTCCATATAGGTATCTGCAGTGTAGCCATCTGGGACTTCAAAGGCCGGACTTTGGGGGCTGCGGAACACGTCGTATTCTTCGATCTTATCGGCGACTTCTAGGGTGGTTGCGATCGCATCTTCCACCACATCTTCTGTCAAGTGATCCCTAAACAGCAGCCGCATCTCATCAGCGGACTTCATATATTCGGTGCCGCTGTAGCGGAGTCGTTTATCTTCGGTGACAGACTTGCCGGTCTGGATGCAAAGCAGCGCGTCGTGGGCTTCTACATCGTGGCAAGAGATGTAGTGGGAGTCGTTGGTTGCCACGATTTTGATGTCTAGCTCACGGGCAATGCGAACGATTTCTACATTCACCATCCGGTCTTCTTGGGAGCCGTGGTCTTGAATTTCTAAGTAATAGTCATCGCCGAACAGGTCTTTGTACCACGTCGCCACTCGACGGGCGATTTCAGGCTTCCCCTGCATAATTGCCTGGGGGACTTCGCCACCCAAACAGGCGCTCGTAACGATTAGCCCTTCGTGGTACTGCTCTAGCAGATCTTTATTGATACAGGGGCGCGAAAAAATCCCTTTGCCCTGAACACCCTTGAGATTTGACAGCGTCGTTAGTTTGACGAGGTTGCGGTAACCCTGAGTGTTTTTGGCTAAAACAACCTGATGATAGCGGGGACGACGCTCTTGCTTTTCGATATCGCCGTTAATAACGTACATTTCATTGCCGATGATCGGCTTGATGTCCTTACCTTGGCAGGTCTTAATCAGGTTGATGGCCCCGTACATGACCCCGTGATCCGTCAGTGCTATTGCAGGCATCCCTAACTCAACGGCCTTAGCCACCAGCGCCGGAAGCTGACTGGCCCCATCCAACATGCTGTAATCGCTATGAACATGGAGACCAACAAAGGACATATTTTTCTTGCTCAGAAACTTGTTCATCAGAGTAGCCGATCCCGTTGAGGAGATCTATGCGGCCCATCTGTAAACTTATGTAAAACAAGGACAACACTCTAGTCTTATTGTTATTGTCGCTCTCTCTTTACCGTGAGCACAATATTTTCTAGTCCTCTTCATTATTCTCTCAATCCGGTTTATTCGCGCTATCTGTAGCGTTTTAGTTACTCATCGGCTCTATAGATGGAGTCTTTGCTGATTGAAAGATGAATCAGTTAGAGTGCCTGCCCCCCTTTTTTTTGAGTATTGATCTATATTATTTCGGTGAGGAATAAGCCATGATGCGAAAAGAAGAGCGCCTAGTACGGACAACTTTGGTTAGAAAAGTTACAATCGTGAGGGTCTAGGGAGACGAGGTCATCAACGGCTGTTTCATCAGGCTGCTGGAGTTTCAGCGCCTGCTATTGGATGGCTCTGTACTTGTGTTCGTGATGTCCCCAGACGTTTAGATATTTCAATTCACTGTAGATAGGCGCACAAGCTCCCCCTAATTTGTGCACTCAAGGAGTATGAGGAATCCGGTATGACCCAAGCCAAAACTGTACTAGAGGCCATTAAGGAACCCGTCAGCGATCTGGAGAAGCTGCTCGGCGATACGGCGGCTAGCGGCTCCAATGGTGACGAGAAAGCGGCAATAGCCAAGGCAACCAAAGCAGCTAAGACGACAAAGGCAAAAGTCGCTAAACGTCGCGGTCCTGCGAAGAAAAAGCATTACACCGAAGACTCTATTCGCCTCTACCTACAAGAGATTGGCAGAATCCGGCTGTTACGGGCCGACGAAGAAATTGAGCTAGCCCGTAAGATCGCTGATCTTCTAGAGCTAGAGCGCGTTTTTGAGAGTCTTACCGAGAAACTCGATCGCGAACCCTATACTCAAGAGTGGGCAGATGAGGTGGAGATGGCGCTGCCTGCCTTCCGGCATCGGCTCCATTTAGGTCGCCGTGCCAAGGATAAAATGGTCCAGTCGAACCTCAGACTGGTGGTTTCAATTGCCAAGAAGTATATGAATCGGGGGCTATCGTTTCAAGACCTGATTCAAGAAGGTAGCCTTGGCCTGATCCGAGCTGCTGAAAAATTTGATCACGAAAAAGGCTATAAGTTCTCCACTTACGCGACGTGGTGGATTCGTCAGGCGATTACTCGTGCGATCGCAGATCAGTCTCGCACCATCCGGCTTCCGGTCCACCTTTACGAAACCATTTCTCGCATTAAAAAGACAACGAAGCTCCTTTCTCAAGAGATGGGTCGCAAACCCACCGAAGAAGAAATTGCAACTCGAATGGAAATGACCATTGAGAAGCTGCGCTTTATTGCGAAATCCGCCCAGCTTCCTATATCTCTAGAGACCCCCATCGGTAAAGAAGAAGATTCTCGATTGGGGGATTTTATTGAGTCCGATGGCGAGACCCCTGAAGATCAGGTCTCGAAGAACTTGCTCCGCGAAGATCTCGAAACGGTTTTAGATACCCTTAGCCCCCGTGAGCGCGATGTTCTCAAGCTTCGCTATGGCTTAGACGATGGCCGCATGAAGACCCTTGAAGAAATCGGCCAGATTTTTAACGTGACTCGTGAGCGCATCCGTCAAATTGAAGCCAAGGCTCTGCGGAAGTTACGTCACCCCAACCGTAATAGTGTGCTGAAAGAATATATTCGATAAATCCAAACAGACTCTAGTTCTGATCAGAGTCAGGTTCCTGTCGTAGGCATGGGAACCTGATTTTTTATGGCGTCAGATGTTTAAGCAAAAATGCCTCAAGCTGCTCTGTTGACAGACGAGGCGATGGTCGAGGAAGCGGGGTCTCTACCGCCTCCGATACTGAATGATGTAAAACCGGCACTTCATACTGATAGGCTTGAAACCAGTCTGGGTTTGTGGTGATATCTCGAACCTCTATGCGAAGCGACAGATCTTGAATTTGCTCTAGCTTCTCTTGCAGCCCCTCGCACAGGTGACACCCTGGCTTGCTGTAGAGCACCAAGGTAATCATGCTAGATCCTCGGATAGATGCGCGATGAGCTTCATTACTTTTTGATATCGTTCAATTTGCTGTTGTTCCAGAAACAGAGGAAGCGCCTTCGTCAGCGCCTGCAGAGCCTCGCCCCGATTCCCGGCCTTGGTCAGTTTGATGCCCCGACTTAACAAAATCTCCGCTTCTGAAGATCGGGCGGTAGGTGAGGGTTGCATCCCTAGCTTTTGGGTTGATGGCTTTAGACGTTCGCCACAGTGAATGCAGAACTGATTTTCAGGTAAATTCCCGGCATGATCGCAGCGATGGACAGCCTGCTTGGTCGGCTGCCACTGTTTCTCTTGAGACTGAGATCGCGTCGGTGTTTTAGCAAAGGACTTTTGTCGAATCGCATGGTTCAGGTCATCGGTGGCCCCTTGACTATCGCCCAGTAACGCTCGACTCCGTCCCCGCTTGTAATAGGCATCGCTGCAGGTCGGGTTGAGACGAATGGTTTCGGTATAATCTGCGATCGCACCTTCAAGATCTCCCAACAGGGCACGACTCTGGCCCCGTTCAAAATAGGCTTGGGCATCATGAGGGTTTTGCTGGATAGTTTTAGAGTACCCTTCAATTGCAGCTTCAATCGGAGGAAGAGGTGCCTTTGATAGCGCCGAACTTGACGACGGCAGGCCGCTTTTGAGGGTTGCAATGGTATCAGCCAGCTCACCGCTAAAGTCCTTGAGTGCCCCCAGAGAGCGCTGCCTTGTCCAACGAATCGCTCGGTCTAGCTCTGCGATCGCCACCTCAGTTTCTTCTGAAGTGCTACGGTTCTCAGGGCGCTGGTAAGAGGCCTTCGTCTGGCTAGCATCTTGATCGATAATTTCGGTATAGTCTGCGATCGCACCGTCTAGATCCCCCGTCACCGCTCGATTCTGAGCGCGTTCAAGGTGTTGCTCCACCGAGTCAGGAACAGGCGGCGGCGGTGCCGGTACTGGTGCTGGATTGAGCGACGGCGACCCCATCTGGGGCTGAGTTGTTTCCGACCATGACACGTCGAGGCTGTCTGCCATCGAAGACGGTAGCTCTGCCGACGGTGCCCCCGCCAAGGCTTTGGGGATTGCCCTGCTGGCATCAACCTGTGCCATCTGTGCCGATTGAATGACTTCGGAACTGGGACCTACAGGATCTTCTTTGAGAATGCCGAGGGCATAGGCGCGATTGTACTTAGCCGCTTTATGGTTGGGGTCATGAAGCAGCGCCTGACTAAAATCTTGGGTGGCCTTGCTCTCTTGGCCCAGTTGGGCATAGCAGTAACCCCGATTGAAATAGGCATCTGCCAGCTTGGGGTTATGCTCAATTGCCTTCGTAAAATCTTCAATGGCCGTGGGCTGCTCCCCAAGCTTTGAGAGAAACAGCCCGCGCCGGTAGTAGGCATTGGCGTCTTTGGGCACATTGACAATGGCTTGAGAATAGTCAGCTAAAGCCCCTTGATGATCACCTAGCTCAGCAAGAACCTCAGCCCGCTGGTAATAAGCCTTAATACAAAAGGGGTTCAGGCGTAATGTTTGGCTTAAATCGTCTACTGCACCCTGCAGATCTTCAAGCTGAGTTCTGCCAATGGCCCGCTGAAAGTAGGCTTCATCATAATTTGGTAAAAGCTGAATCGCTTCACTAAAGTCGAGAATGGCCTGTTCAAATCGCCCTACCGTATTGTTGAGAAACCCGCGATTAAAGTAGGCGGTCGCCTTAGCTGGGTTAAGCTGAATCGCTTCGTTAAAGTCTTCAATGGCACCGTCTACATCCCCACTGACCGCTCGCTTATTGGCTCGATTAATCAAGGCTTCAGGGCTATCAAGGTTGCCGCCATAAACTTTGACGAGAGAGCCTGTTTGCGGGTCTGGAGTCGTCTGCTTTTTCCCTAGCCGATTACGAATGTTTCCCAGGAAAGAACTCAAAATTGATGCTCGATAGTAGGGGCGCTCAACAATGCTCAATCAGGGTCAATATAAGGATATATAGACACCTTGACTGTCCTCATAATTTAGCTGATGTTAGACCGCTCTGCCTAGAGTGTCTACCCCTAGACCCTTGATCGATCGTGAATCTTAGATCTTGCTTGCGGTTGCCAACCTTTACGCTACGGAGTTCAAGGAGCCAAATGGGGTGCTAAAACTAAGGATGCTCAATGATACCGACTGTGTAGCTGGGAAACGTTCTTCCAGTTTGAATAAGCAGCGTGTCTGCCTTGCTGTCGAGATGAAGCGCTAATGCCTTTCCCCCTACTCAACCGTTTCCAAAAATCTGGCTCTGCTTCGCCCCCAAACGCTGAAGCTCCCCAGGGGTTAGGAACCTTTGCAGGCGTCTATACTCCATCGGTTTTGACGATTTTGGGCGTGATTATGTACCTGCGGTTCGGCTGGGTCGTCGGCAACGTGGGATTGTTCAATACGCTGCTGATCGTGACGCTCTCCACCGCGATCACGTTATTAACGTCGCTCTCTATTTCTGCGATCGCAACCGATCAAACCGTCCGCGTCGGCGGTGCCTACTACATGATCAGCCGATCCCTGGGGATTGAGACGGGCGGCGCGGTGGGCATCCCGCTCTTTTTTGCCCAGGCCTTTTCCGTCGCGCTCTATACTCTGGGCTTCGCCGAAAGTTTAACCCAAGCCTTTCCCAGCCTGAACCAAACCCTGGTGGCCCTAGTGACGACCACCATTCTGGGCCTCTTAGCACTGCGGTCTTTAGATATTGCCATGAAGGCCCAGTACGTCATCATGGCGGCGATTCTGCTGTCCTTTGTCTCCCTTGCCTTTGGTAAACCCTTGGAGGGGGTAGAGATTAATCCCCTTGGTGCTCCCCTTGCCAATGCCGCTGATTTTTGGACTGTTTTTGCTGTATTTTTCCCTGCCGTTACCGGCATCATGGCAGGGGTTAATCTCTCCGGTGACCTTAAAGACCCCAAGAAATCGATCCCCACAGGCACCCTGGCGGCGGTGGGGACTGGGTATGTTGTCTATATGGTGCTGCCTGTCCTGCTGGCCTTTCGGTGTGACTTTGTTACCCTCACCCAAGATCCCTTGGTGATGCGCCGGATCTCGGTGTGGGGTGATGCTATCTTTCTGGGGGTTTGGGGGGCGACGCTCTCCAGCGCCATTGGCAGCATCTTAGGTGCCCCTCGTGTGCTGCAAGCTTTGGCTAGAGATGGTGTTTTGCCGCGTTCATTGCGCTGGTTAGGCCAGGGCAGCGGCGAGAATGACATTCCCAAATGGGGCACCTTGTTTACCATGGGCCTCGCGCTGACGCTGGTGCTGCTGGGAGACATCAATTTAATTGCGCCGATCTTGAGCATGTTCTTTTTAACCACCTATATGGTGCTGAACATGGCTGCGGCCATTGAGGGCTTTGTGCGTAGTCCCTCATTCCGGCCCACCTTTAAAGTCTCTTGGGTATTTTCGCTGGCAGGGGCTATCGGCTGCATCGGTGTCATGTTTTTGATCAATGGTTTTGCCACCCTCGTCGCAGCCGTGGTCTCTTTGCTAATCTACCTGTGGCTAGAGCGTCGCGAGATTGAAAGTGCCTGGGGCGATGTCCGGCAGGGCATGTGGATGACGCTGGTCCGCATTGGCCTGTTTAACCTGAATCGAGTACCGGATGTAAAGAACTGGCGACCCCATTTATTGGTGTTATCGGGCGTACCCTCTCGGCGCTGGCATCTGGTGGAATTTGCCTCGTCCCTCTCTCACAATCGAGGTTTGGTAACCATCGCCAGTGTGCTGCCCACGGGGGCGCGGGACAGCAATCAGCAGGTAACGATGGAGGCGATGTTCCATGACTATCTGCAGCGTCGGGGCACTCGTGCCTTAGTGCGACTTGTGCAAGGGCAAGACTTTTTTGAAGGGGCTGAACGGCTGGTCGAGGCCTATGGACTCGGGACGCTGGTGCCCAATACGATTTTGCTAGGCAGTACCGATGAGCCAGATACTCGAGATCGCTATTGTCAAATGATCGCGAACTTTCATCAGCTTCAGCGCAATGTCGTTGTCCTGCGCTACCAAGCCCCACAGCCTCGCAATCTACGGTTGCGATCGCGGATTGATGTCTGGTGGGGTGGGCGTAAAAACAACGGGGGCTTGATGCTAATTGTCGCCGATCTGTTGCGAACCGGACAGGAATGGAGGAACTCAGAGGTATGGCTGAAGCTGGTTGCCCCAAATCAAACCGCCGCTGCCGCCACGCGGGCCAATATGGTGGAGGTATTGAAGCGCCTTCGTATTGATGCCGTCGTAGAGGTCTTAGTCTCAGACGGACAACCGTTCAATAAAATCTTGAAATCATCGTCTAAAACGGCAGATTTGGTAATTTTAGGGATGGCAACCCCAGACGAAAACTTCAGCCAATATTATGCTGAGCAGCAGGAAAGCACGTCCGGCTTACCCACAACCTTATTCGTCCTCGCCTCTGAAGATTTAGCTTTTATTGAAGTACTCGATAAAGACTGATTCCGAATCCTGTTTCTTCAGCAAGACTAAGCAAAACAGTAAAGAATGAGACCGACCCAGACCAGCGTCCCTCGCATGCTGATCCTCTGTTTGTTCTGAAATATGAAGAAAATAATGACTTTTTTAACAGCCTCTTGAAATTATAGAAATGATGCACTAAGCGGCCTGGAACTCTTTTTAAGGTTTGTTGCAGAAGTGCGATCGCATCCCATCGACATGAGATTGTTTAAGGACGATAAACACTCATCAATAAACATTAAGCAATCGATTGAGATGGAACAGCAGCAACGGTCAACGGTCATTATCACAGGCGCTTCTTCTGGTGTCGGCCTTTACGCAGCCAAAGCCTTGGCTCTATCAGGCAAGTGGCACGTCATCATGGCCTGTCGCAATTTCTTGAAAGCAGAAACAGCAGCCCAAGCAGAGGGAATGCCCCGCGATAGCTACTCCGTGATTCATCTTGATTTAGCCTGCTTAGAGAGCGTGCATCAGTTTGTCAAAACCTTCCGAGAGCGGGGACATACCCTTGATGCGGTGGTTTGCAACGCTGCAATTTACACGCCACTGCAAAAGACCGTGCAGCGCACCCCTGAAGGGTATGAACTCAATGTGGGTACCAACCATCTCGGCCACTTCTTGCTCTGTAATTTATTGTTAGAAGACCTGAAAAAATCATCCCATCCACAGCGACGGATGGTGATTCTAGGGACCGTGACCGCTAACCCCAAAGAGTTGGGCGGCAAAATTCCCATCCCCGCCCCCCCCGACCTCGGAGATCTGAGAGGACTTGCGGCGGGTTTCCAAGCCCCCATTACAATGATCAACGGCAAAAAGTACAAGCCGGGGAAAGCCTACAAAGACAGCAAGCTGTGTAATATGCTCACCATGCGAGAGCTGCACCGTCGCTATCATGAGTCCACAGGGATTACCTTTAGTGCGCTGTATCCGGGCTGTGTTGCCACCACAGGGCTGTTCCGTAACCACTTTTGGCTCTTTAGATTCCTATTCCCGAAATTCCAGCGATTCATTACCGGCGGTTTCGTCACCGAAGAGACAGCGGGCATTCGGGTCGCTCAGGTTGCAGCAGATCCGATCTTTAGCAAGTCAGGCGTTTACTGGAGCTGGGGCAACCGGCAGAAGAAGGGGCGCGAATCCTTTGTTCAAGAGATTTCTGACGAGGCCAGCGACGATCAAAAAGCGGATCGCCTTTGGAAGCTAAGCGCTCAACTGGTGGGTTTAGCCGAACAGGATCAACCGGTGCCGGAGCTAAGTTCTCTCAATCGCTAGATAAAAACCATTGCCTTATCTTTTAACGGTGCAAAGGCTTCAGCATTAAATCGATAGAGAGAGGCTGGACGCCCTGCGCCCCGTGATTTTTTCTGACCGGTGTCCGTCAAAAAGCCTAGCTTGAGCAGTCGGGTTCTAAAGTTGGAATAGTCTGAGAACTGTTCGCCTAGGACTGTACTGTAGAGCTGATACAAATCACTCAGGGTAAAGAGATCGGGCAATACATCAAAGGCAACGGGGCTGTATTCCAGTTTGTTGCACAGTCGCTGATGCCCATCGGTGAGAATTTGCTGATGATCAAAAGCAAGGTCAGGCAACTGCTTGAGGGGGTGCCAAGCCAACAGATGGCGCTCATCACTCATGAGAATCGCCTCTTCATAGCGCACCACAGCAAAGTAGCTGACGGATAGATAGCGATAGCCGGTTGTTTGCTCCCTGGGATCGCGGTGGGGACCGCCAAAGGTAAAAAGCTGCTCTAGATAGAGGTTCTGGACTTGAATTTTTTCTGCCAACGTTCGGTAAGCAGCCTCTTCTAATGCTTCACCTTGGCGAACCAGCGTTCCTGGCAAGGCCCATTGGCCCTCGTAGGGGGGCTGCTGGCGCACTGCCAACAGAACGAGAAGCTGACTGTGGACCGTATCTACAGAAAAAATGACGTTATCGACCCCTACATTAAAGTTTGCCAGCGGGACTTCGAGGTCGGCTGTCGGTGCCTTTCGTGTCGGAGTCTGGCTTAGATAAAGCCTGTGGTCTTGAATGTAGTTTGAAATCGACTCGGGAAGGCCCGACGGATCGCCGGTATTGCGATAGGCGCTCGAAGAAATATCGGGGCCGAGAAAGTTTGCGATCGCAAGATCGGCCCCTTGAGCGCGTAGGCTATCCAGCGTCGTTTCGATTAATGCAGCCCCCGAACGCGGCAGCACCAAGAGTTTGACGAGGGCCAGTAATTCTTCAATGCGATGCCAATGCAGCAGGGTTGGGATCACGTCAGACCCCACCACCAATGTGAACTGAGCCAAAGGCCAACGCTCATAGGCCGCTTTGACCGTGTTTAGCGTTTTGCGATCGCTCAGGCTTGGCTCGTGAGTCACCTGAGAATGCTCAATCTCTTCCACCAGCAATCGCAGCATTTGTTGGCGATGCACCAAGGGCGTTTGATTGCCCTTAAATGGATTGTCTGAGGCCCAAACGGCGACCTGGTCAAAGCGCTGAGCGAGCCAGTCTAACACCACTTTATGGCCAAGAGTAGGAGGATCAGCACTGGTGCCAAAAAGAGCAATGTTCATGGATAGAAGAAGAGGCAAGTGGCGAACAACTGCTGATTCTGGGTCAAGAGCCGTAACCCTCAAACCGTCATAAATCTGGAACTTTTACCCTGTCAAGCAACGTCAGACAAGAGTCAGTCAATGCTTAACTCTGGTCAGCTAGCGCTAAAACATAATGGTAAGATGACCAGAACTTAAGCCTATTATTCTATATTCGAGTTGTTTTAGGGTTGCCCCATGGTATCTATCAAACCAGCCTCAACTTTTGTGCGCCGTTCTTGGGTGACGGCTATTGCAAGTTCTGCTTTATTGGTCGCTGTGCCCACTGTTCATGCCCAGAGCTTAGAGGGGCTTGGCTCGGCTCAGCCGGTTACCCCAACTAATGTAGAGCCGCTGAGTCCCGATGTTGCTCGTAGTGGCCTGTTTAGTATTGCCGCAGGCAAGCGTCTCATGACCGATTCTCAAAGTGCGGTCTCAGCCCAAAACTACGACTTGGCCGCCAAGAAACTGCAAGACTCTCGCAGTATTTTCAACCAGCTCTCAAATTTCTATCAGGCGCTCACCACTAGTTTCTTGGGTGTCAATCGTGTCGCCTCTGATAGCCATCGTCGCAAAGCGCTAGAAACAGCTCAGCTCCGTGATCAGGCAACCTACCAACTGGCCCTGGTTTACCGCGCCCAAAGCAAGCCAGAACAAGCGATTCCACTGTTGATTGAGATTATTCGCAGTCAAAACCCTACCCGTGATCTGGGTCAGAAATCTTACCAGCAGTTGATTGAATTGGGATTCGTGGATGCACCCGCAGGGGCTAAATAAGCACTTTTAAGTATCAATGAGGTTTCAGCAACCGAAATTGAATAAAGGCTAATAGGTAGGGAGTGGTATGGTTGATCGCTCTCTACCTGTTTTGTTGGTTGCCTCAAACACCTCTATTTTTAAAGTTAAACTGGGGTCGATGCCGTAAATTGCGATGAGGTTGCTTAATGATTAGCCCAGACAATCTTGAATCCATGATCCAAGCGGGTTTGCCTGGGGCCGAGGTGCACGTTCAAGATCTCACCGGGGGCGGAGATCACTATCAGGCCACGGTGGTCTCATCGGCCTTCGCCGGAAAAAGTTTGGTGCAGCAGCATCAGTTGGTGTATGCCACCGTCAATCAAGTCATGGCAACTGAAGAACTCCACGCCTTTGCTCTCAAAACCTATACGCCAGAGAAGTGGGCGACCCTTCAGTCTGAAGTGGTGACCAGCCCCACGGCATAAATGCCTTCACTCAGTTCAGTCCACTATTCATAACCATTACAGGATAATCACGATGACACCAGAACTAAAAGCTCGCATTGATGACGTCGTTCAAAGCAACAAAATTGTGGTCTTTATGAAGGGGTCTAAGCTCATGCCCCAATGTGGATTCTCTAATAATGCTGTTCAGCTTTTCAATAGTCTCGGTGCGCCCTACGAAACGGTTGATGTACTCTCTGATGACGATATTCGCCAAGGCATCAAAGAGTATTCCAACTGGCCCACGATCCCACAGGTTTACATTAACGGTGAATTTGTCGGTGGCTCAGACGTGTTGATCGAGCTTTACCAGCAGGGTGACCTGCAGCAGATGGTCGAAGTTGCCCTCGCCTCCTAAAGAGCCAGGTGACGTCTGAGAAAAGGGTGGTTGCGATCGCGCAGTCACCCTTTTGCATAAGAGAATATAACGATTGAACGAGTAGGAGTGACGAATGCCGAAGTATGTGATGTGGGGCAGCTATTGCGACGATGTCCTCGAAAAGCGATCGCCCTATCGCCAAGATCATCTTGATGGTTTGGCCGCTCAAAAAGAGGCCGGCACTCTCGTTACCATTGGGCCGACCAAGGATATTACAAAGGTATTTGCGATCTATGAAGCGGCGGATGAAGCCACGGTGCGCCAGCTTGTGGAAGCCGATCCCTACTGGAAAGGTGGTGTCTGGACTGAGTATGAGGTGAAGGAGTGGATCCAGGCGCTGTGATGGTTTGCTAAGACCAAATTAAGCTTAAGTCGAGCATGAAGCCCGGTAGAACGTCTTCTCCGCTTAAAATTGTTGGGGATTCAAGAACTTCAACCGCTTGCTCTGGTCGATAGATTTCAACTCGTCGGCTTTTGGGTGAAATCAGCCAGCCTAGCTGCACCTGGCACTCCATATATTCCCGCATCTTGGCCTGCATCGCGGGTAAGGTATCGGTGGGAGACATCAACTCCAAGACAAAATCAGGAGCAATGGGCGGGAATTTAGTCTGTTGTTCAGGGGTCAGTGCATCCCACCGCGCTTGCCGAATCCAGGCAACATCGGGGGAGCGATCTGCCCCGTTAGGAAACTTGAAGCAAGTTGAAGAATCAAACCCTATCCCCAGATTGGTTTTGCGATTCCAAAGCCCAAATTCAACAGACAATTCAAAGTTACGGTGTCCTGTTTCTCCGCCAATTGGGGGCATAATAATTAGCTCTCCACGCATATTGCGTTCAAACTTAAGATCGCGGTTGGCTTGGCAGAGATTATAGAACTGATCGTCTGTCATCTTGCAGATCGTGTCAAAGTTAACGGTGTAGGTGGTCATTGTAGCTACCTCGTTACTGCAGCGGCGTGTAACCTAATTGTGGCAGAAAAGCTCATTGCAATTGTTATAGATGCGATCTCACTGCATAAAGAGTTGAGATAGAGCGGCGATCTCATAAGGTAGACCGCTATACTTCATATAGAGATGTTTTAAAAAATCTTCCGGCATGGTCGCTTCTTCAAACTCCAACGTACGCACTGAGATGAATGAACTGCGTCGTCTCAGGTCTCTGCTGCCCCCAGAGCTACAGAGCTGGGTGACAGTGGAAGCGACAACGGCGGTGAACCCGCCCCTCGTGGCCTGTGAAGAGTTGGGGCAAGATCAGGTTGAAATTCAGATTGATCTGATTCGCTGGGAAGAACTTGCCAAAGACCAGCGCAATCTGTTGTTCTGGCATGAGGTAGCCCGAATTCAGAACGATACGATTCCTAGAGATGGCTGGGAAATGGCGGCTTTAGCCATTGGTCTCGGTGGCGCGGTGGGAGAGTTATGGGTCCAAGATGGTCTGTTACTGATCTTGGCGATGTCGCTTTGTGGCATTTCAGGCTGGCGGCTCTATAAGCGCAATAATTCGCAGCAAAGTCTTGACAATGTAACGGCTGCAGATGAAAAGGCGATCGCACTGGCTGTTCGATTTGGCTATACCTTACCCAACGCTTACAAAAGCCTTGGTAGCGCGTTGAAAGTTCTCATTGAACAAACGCCCAATCGTCGCAAACGCAAGCAGTTTGAATCACGGTTGCAGGCGCTTAAGACTAGTGCTGCCGATGCAAAGGCTCGCAGCAAAGAAATGCGGACTAAGGGAGAGGGGCGACCCAAAAAGAAAGAACGTACTCCCATTAAAGAGACGGTCAAAGAAGAACCTATTAAAGAATCTCGTCCTTATACTCCCTAGGTTGTTGTCTTTCTTGAATAGATATGACTGGCACTCAGGCCGCCCATCAAAAGATGTACGACACCGACTTTGTGCAGTGGGCTGATGAAGCTGCTGATCTATTAAAACAGGGTGAATTTAGTAAGCTAGATCTTGAGCATCTGATTGAAGAGGTAGAAGAGTTAGGCAATAGCGAGAGAAAAGCGCTACGAAGTCAACTCACCCGCTTAGGATCGTGGATTAAATAACAACCAGAATTAGGTCATCTGAGGTTTAGCCGTATAGTTCCATTTTGGAAGGTAAGTATCAAAAACAATTTCCATTGATTCCTTAAATTCCTGGGTG
>JBHJNL010000039.1:0-131005 GCA_050330855.1 Thermosynechococcaceae cyanobacterium
CGGGTTTAATCACCTACTTCATCTCAGACTTGATTGGGTCAATCAGCGCTTTGATTCCCTCTTTCCGCTTGTGCATTTGCCTCAGTCTGAACCCTCCCACAAACCTTAGATGCGCCCCCTCCTAACGTTCTTACCTCTATCCCTATGACTCAATCCATTGATACGCACCAGATCCTTCAAGATCAAGTCCATCAGCTTTTAGAGCTGGCCTATCAAGAGCCAGACTTACACTCTCAAGATGTTTCTGCGATTCAAAGCTCACTACGCAAAGCGGTTTCGCCCACTTTTGAGATTGTGTTTGCAGGAGCATTCAGCGCCGGAAAGTCAATGCTGATCAATGCTTTGCTAGAGCGCAAGCTGCTCTACAGTGCGGAGGGACATGCAACGGGTACAGAGTGTCAGATTGCTTACGCAGAGCCAGGGCAAGAGCGAGTTGTCCTCACCTTTTTGAGTCAGGTTGAGATCTTTGAGCAGGCCAAAATACTGATTCAAAGTCTAGGCTTCATGGTAAACGGCCATCTTGAAGAAGCGCTGAGCAATATACAAGCAACCTGCCAGCAAATTGTTCAAGAGGAAGGGGGCGAAAGTCGCTCAGACAGAGCTAAACGGGCTTCGGCACTGAACCTTTTGATTGAGGGTTCTGTCAATAACGAAAACTATATTCAGCCAGAAGCCAACGCAACCTATCCGATGGAGCATTTTAATTTCTCTACGCTCCAAGAGGCTGCTGGCTATGCCCGTAGAGGGGCGAATAGCTCGGTTCTGAAGCGAATTGAGTACTATTGCCATGATGAGCTTCTGAAGGATGGCAACGTTCTCATCGATACCCCTGGAATCGATGCGCCTGTCAAAAAAGATGCGGAGCTGACCTACGACAAAATTAGAGACCCAGATACCTCTGCGGTAATTTGTGTCCTTAAGCCTGCCGAAACGGGGGAACTGACCACAGAAGAGACTGATCTGCTAGAAACCGTTCGCTCTAATATTGGGATTCGCGATCGCGTTTTCTACACCTTCAACCGCATCGACAAGACTTGGTACGCTCCAGAACTCCGTCAACGTTTAGAATCGATTCTGCACAAGCAGTTCCAGAATAGCGATCGCGTTTATCAAACCAGTGCCCTATTGGGGTTCTATGGTAGTCAGATCAGAAAGACAGATCGGAGCGATCGCTTCGGACTCGATACGCTGCTCGCAGAAGCAACTAAAGGCAATGGCGCTCAAGAAGAAGCCCCGCTATTCGTCACTGAATTCAACAACTACTGCGCCAACTCCCGCAAACTGATCGGCAGTCCCTTTCGACCAGAAGTCAGGGGCTACGAGCATCCCAACGAAAACTACGTGCGGATCCTCTCGGAGAACGGTACGCCGCTGATTGAGCAACTGATCAACGATAGTGGTGTTGAAACGTTCCGCACGGCTATCACTCGCTATCTGACAGAAGAGAAGCGTCCTCAGCTCTTTGCGGCGCTAGTTGACGATCTTCAGCCTCTTTGTGAAGGTCTGCGAGCCGCTTACATACAGACTTGGCAACACCTTGATAGCCAGCCTCGCAACGTTGAAGCCATTCAAGAGCAAGAGCTGCGTCAGCTCAACTCTATTCTCAAAACCATTGGCGATGATTTGCAAAAACACCTTGAGCAAGAACTTAATCAGGTGGCAGCTAGCAAAAATAATCGAGTTTTTGAAGGTAGCTTTATCAAGTTACAGAGCCGCATGGTGAAGCAGCTTGATGCCTTGTTGAATCAATTCTCGGTGGCAATTGTTCATCAGCAGGCTCAGGCAAACCACAAGCGCAATTCAGTGGTGCCTCTATTAGGCATCTTGGCGGAAGCCTTTTATTACCTAGCGAATGGTCTAGAAGAGACTCTAGTGGATGCTTCTCAAGAGCTGGTCGTCTGTTTTTTCCAGCATCTGCGGGATCAGATTCAGCAACAGGACTATTACAGTGAACTGCTAAGAGTGCTAGGCAGCGATAGCGGCATTGAGCAGCAACTGACACAACTTCAGGAGCAAGCCTGTCATGCCATTCGTAATGAGGCACGTTTGGAGTGCGATCGCTATGTCCGCGAACAACCGGGTTTTTATGCTGAAGGCACCGTCTCAGTTTGGCAGCTCCAGCAAACCATGCAGCAAGCCTGTGGGGGATACGACTACCAAAGTATGGTGGATGCTGAACCCGCGATTCGCCAACTGCTAAAGCTGGATTTTGAGCAAAAGGTTCAAAAAACAGTGATGACAGCCTTTCGGCAAACGGTGAACCAGACTTTAATCAATCATTTACTGCCTACAGCTCAAAAGCTAGCCGATAGTATTCTGCAGCAGCAGCAAGAAGCCCGTATTCATTTAGCAAAAACGTTGGCGGCAGAGGCTGAAGAAACGCTCAAAGAAAATCAGCGACGTCAAGAAGCAGTCCGTCACAAGATTGAGAGCTATAACAATGCTATCACCAGTGTGAAGCGGTCTCTCGGAGTAATGCCGCTGGGTGAACAAAGCCAGAAGCTGCCCGAAATTCAAGAACCCGATTTGATGTTAGTTCCTGTAACATCTGAACCTCCGACAAACCTAGAAACTGAGATGCAAATAGAAGATTCTGAAGCTTCTCAGGTGACGGATTCAGAACTGGTTACCGCAGCACAAAGTAGCTGGCGATAGCGATAGAATTTTGCAACATTTACCGAAACAATATTAATCATGAATAATCCAAATACACAGTTCGAGTCCTTCGACAGTAGCAGCGCAGTGATCTCAATTCACTCCAACATGTTGAAGCAAGAAGAGCTAATGACATTTGCACTAGAAGCGTTTCAAGATGAAGGCTTAAATCGGCTAGGGAAAATCATTTGGGATAAAGGGCGCGGTAAGATTCCAATTGACAAGCCAGAAAACTACCGTGAAGCATGGTTTACCAAAGGGCTTTATTGTGAAGTTCTTAAGCCAAATTCTCAAGGCTGGCAAAAAGGAAAGGTGAGAATCAAGGTGACACTGGAGTTTTGCCCTGAAGAACTAGAAATGTCTGAATCAGCCCTAGATGCTCTCCGCTAGGTTGATCCTCTCTAATCTATATAGTCAATTAATCGAGACGTATCATGCACCAGAAATCTCTCGTTCTTTCCAAAGATGATGTTATTTCATTAGAGGAAAAAATCAATAATCTCTCTCTTACGTTCAAAGTTGATGAATTATTGGAAGATCTACAGCAAAAGTGGGCTAAAAACAACGACGAAAAATTGGCGTCAGGCAGAGGGCTGGACTGCCAAGTATTAAGGCAAAGCGGTCAAGGGTGGCAAACGGGAAAAATCCGAGTTGTTCTCGAATTTTGTCCAGACACTCCTGAAGAAATTGAGACATCCGCAGTGGAGTCAACATCAAGTGCAGAATCTCCTCTAGAAACCTTGAGGCAAGAAACAGCATCAAACGGTTACAGCTAGATATGGCTAAAACACCCCGAATTCCCATTCGAGCAGAGGTCAGAGAGTATGTTCTGGCAAGAGATGGTCACCAATGCCAAAGCTGCGGCAAATTGCACTTGCCCCTAGAAGTCGATCACATCATTCCGTTGGCTAAAGGTGGCATGAACGATCTAAGCAATTTGCAAACCCTCTGCCAGCCTTGCAACCGTCATAAATCAGCTCGTATTGACACAAGATTTCAGCGACGCTACGTTTCATGATTTTCTTGCTCTATCAAAGCATTTAGCAGCAGATCACAGCGCTTCAACAAGCCTAGAAAAAAACTGAGATGCCTAACAGACTAAACTAGAGGCAGTGTTTTGATGCCCCAGTTTCCGTCACCAGTTGGCGCTAGAAGTATGCACCATGATTCAAGCGAAACCTCGATTCCTTAGCTTTGAAGACTATCTCGACTATGACGATGGAACTGAGCATCTGTACGAACTGTTCAATGGAGAACTGATCGAAGTGCCGCCAGAGTCAGGTCAGAACGTCCAAATTGCCAATCGGCTTTTCCTTCAGTTTGCAGGTTTACTGGGTAGCGATCGCATCCGAGGCCACGGTCTAGAGCTAGAAGTCTGGGGAGAACCCAAAAATCGCTATCCAGATTTAACCGTTCTCCGGCCTGAACATGTTACCCAACTGCAGCAGCGCAACACGATTCGCCTATCAATGGCTCCACCGCTCTTAGTTGCCGAGGTCGTCAGCCCTGGTGAACTCCAGCGAGAACGAGACTACACCGCAAAACGTCAGCAATATGAAGCTTTAGCCGTTCCTGAATACTGGATTATTGATCCCATTTTAGAAACAGTCACGATTCTAGAGCTACGAAACCAAATCTATACTCAGCATCAGATTCTTCAAAACGACCATCCACTCCAATCGCCTCTCTTTCAAAATTTAGACCTTACCGTTGAACAGCTTTTATACGGCTGACTAGGGCAAATGCTTTGGCAGTTCAATCAAGACTAGCAATCCCTCCAGGACTTTGAGATCATAGGATAAAGTCCATTGAGGTTTCGTGCGCTTGCCCATGTTAGATATCGCCGTTCCAGGGTTTCAGTCCCTAGAAGATGCCCTCAAACATTTCTTCGGCTACGACACCTTCCGCCCCGGACAGCAGGATGTGATGACGGCTGCGCTCCAGAACCAAGATTTGCTCGTGATTATGCCCACTGGCGGCGGCAAATCTCTCTGCTTTCAGCTTCCAGCCCTTCTTAAAGCGGGATTGACCATTGTGGTGTCCCCACTGATTGCGCTGATGCAGGATCAGGTGACGGCCCTCGAAGCCAATGATATTAGCGCCACGTTTCTTAACAGTAGCTTGGGGGTTGTGGAGTCGCGAGAACGATGCGATCGCATCCTCGCTGGCACCATCAAACTCCTCTATGTCGCCCCCGAACGGCTCCTCAACGAAGGGTTCCTCAGCTTTTTAGATCAAGTCAAAGCCCAGGTGGGGCTAGCGGGAATTGCCGTCGATGAAGCCCACTGCGTCTCAGAATGGGGCCATGACTTTCGCCCCGAATATCGCCGTCTTGCCGAAATCAGACATCGCTACCCGGATATATCTATTACCGCGCTCACCGCCACCGCCACTGAGCGAGTCCGGCAAGATATTGTGCATCAGCTCCAGCTTCGAGAGCCGCACATTCACGTCTCTAGCTTTAACCGGCCCAATCTTTACTATGAGGTTCGTCCTAAAGAACGTGACACCTATAGCTCTCTATATCAAGAGATTCGCCAGCAGGACGGAGCATCGGGCATCATTTACTGTCTCAGTCGGCGCGAGGTCAATGAACTCACCGAGCGCCTGCAAAATGACGGCATTAGCGCTCTGCCCTACCATGCAGGCCTCAAAGATCAAGATCGCAGCCTCAACCAGGACCGCTTTATTCGTGACCACGTCCAGATTATGGTAGCAACCATCGCCTTTGGGATGGGCATCAACAAGCCCGACGTGCGGTTTGTGGTGCACTACAACCTGCCCCGCAACATCGAAAGCTACTACCAAGAAGCTGGCCGCGCCGGACGAGATGGTGAACCCTCGCGCTGTTTACTCTATTTCAGCCTTAAAGACGTTCACACCCTAGATTGGCTCATTGACCAAAAAGTCGATGCCAACGGGCAAGCGCTAGAGAATGAACAGCGGGTGGCCCGTCAGCAAATGCGCCAGATGATCGACTATGCCGAGAGTACCGTTTGTCGGCGCACCATTCAGCTCGGCTACTTCGGCGAAACCTTTGCCGGAAACTGTGGCGAGTGTGATAACTGCCTTAATCCCAAGCCAGTCGAAGACTGGACCGTAGACGCCCAGAAGTTTCTATCCTGCGTGGCCCGCTGCAAAGAGCGGTTTGGCATGAACCACATTATTGATGTGCTGCGTGGCTCTAAAAGCCAAAAAATACTGAGCCGGGGTCACAATCAGCTTTCTACCTACGGCATCGGCAATGACAGAACGGCAGACCAGTGGCGACAGTTAGGGCGATCGCTGCTCCATCAGGGGCTGGTGGCTGAAACCACCGATGGCTATCCGGTGCTGAGGCTCAATCCTCAAAGCTGGGAGGTTCTCAAGAAAGAGCGCTCTGTTCAAGTAGCGGTCTCTAGAACACCTGAGAAAGACGCGACTCAAGTGGATCTGAAGCGCTCTGAGGTGGAGGCGTTGTTTATGCGGTTGCGATCGCTTCGTAAGCGCTTAGCCGATGAGCAGTCGGTGCCGCCCTACGTCGTGTTTGGCGACTCTAGCCTCAAGTTTATGGCTCAGCAGCAACCCCAAACCCTCGCTGAATTTGAACAGATTTCTGGGGTAGGCCGTCGGAAACTAGAGCAATACGGCAAAGTTTTCACAGCAGAAATTCGGGCCTACCGAGAAGAGCAGGGGCTATCGGTCGTGGCGGCAGAAACGACAGCGCAAGAGTCTCTACCAGCCCAGAAAGAACGTCCACGATCGGATAAGTTATCCAGTACCTTAGCCATGACCTTGGCACTGCATCAGCAGGGCGAACCACCGGAACAGATCGCGCAGCAGCGTCAAGTTAAGGTAACGACCATTCTCAATCACTTAGGAGAACTACTGGAGCGAGGCAAGCCCGTTAATCTAGAGCAGCTTGTGCCTCAAGATCGTCAGGTTGCTATTGTGCAGGCCATCGAGACCGTTGGCCCTGATTACTTAAATCCCATCCGTGAACACCTGGGGGACCAGTATGACTATGGCGAGATCAAGCTGGTGCGTGCCTGGTGGCAGCAAAAGCAACCTCAGTAAACCCAGCCTCAGTAAACCCAACCTCAGTAAACCCAACCGCAACCAGCTCCCTATGCTGGAGCAGAGGCCTTGGTGCGAGCGAAGATCATTCGCCCCGCCGACGTTTGCAGGGCGCTGGTGACCACCACGGGCAGTGACGTACCAATGAAGTCCTTCGCGTCTTCCACCACCACCATGGTGCCGTCCTCTAGGTAGCCGACCCCTTGATCGGGTTCCTTGCCCTCTTTCAAAATTTTCAGATCAAGTCTGTCCCCTGGCAGGTAGCGGGGCCGCAGCGACTGGGCCAAATCATTGACGTTGAGCACTTGAATGCTCTGCAGGCTGGCAACCTTGTTGAGGTTGTAATCATTGGTGACCAACATTCCATTAATCTCTTGGGCCAGCGCCACTAATTTCGCGTCTACAGTGGCAATATCGTCATAGTCAGCCGGATGGACCACCAGCCGCCGAGGATGCCCTTCTTGCAAGCGATTCAAGATCTCAAGACCTCGCCGCCCTCTGGCGCGTTTCTGACTATTGGCACCGTCGGCAAGGGTTTGTAGCTCTTCTAAGACAAATTTAGGCACTAAAAGCTGGCCTTCAATAAATCCTGTATCGAGCAGACCTTCAATGCGACCATCAATAATACAGCTTGTATCTAAAACTTTTGCAAGGGCCGCTTTGAGCGTCCCCTCCGCTAAAAGCGTACTTTCCATGTAGTTTGGATTGATCGCCCGTAGCAGCGTCAAGCCGTGGGTGTCGGCCAAGCTAACGCCCGAAAAGGCAAAGATCAGGCTCCCCAGCACCGCCACCATCGGCTTAATAAACGATAGCTGTGGGGGGATGGGTATTAAGTAGGTCGGTGCCAGCATTAGATTTGCCACCAACAGACCCAGCACTAAACCCACCGCTCTGCTCAGCAGCACCTCTGCGGGTTGATGCTGAATGCGCCGCACAATCCGGCGGTAGCTGATCTGAGTCGCAAGACCAAAGACAAGGCCAAACAAGCCACCAAAACCGGCACTCACCCAACGCAGGCCCGTGACGTTGGCAACTTGGCTCAATAGATGGGGCGGCAGCAGTTCGACACCGTTGAACCCAATGGCGGCCCCAACGAGGATGAACGTCAAAAAGATAGTAGTGTCTAGCATGTCACCTGCGTGCCAAAAATGGTGCCTTCTTTAATTGGGTCTAACGTTTCAGAAGAACCGATAACGTTCACACGATTATAGACACCCCAACTTACCATTATAAAACGAAGCCGCTCCGGCCTTAAGTTAATGCCAACCTCTGCTTATCTTCATATTCCGTTCTGCCGTCGTCGATGCTTCTACTGCGATTTCCCGATTTCGGTGGTGGGGGATCACCCGCGTGGGGAAACCGCTGCGGTGATGGAGACCTACGTAGACGCCCTGTGCCAAGAGATTGAAGTGACGCCTAGGATAGATCAGCCCTTACAAACCATCTTTTTTGGTGGTGGCACCCCGTCTTTATTGAGTGTCAAGCAGTTGGAGGTTATTCTATCAACGCTGCAAAATTGCTTTGGTTTTGCAGCCCGCCCAGAAATTTCAATGGAGATGGATCCAGGCACCTTTACGCTGGACCAAGTCAAAGGCTTTTGTGAAGCAGGGATTAACCGCATTAGTTTGGGCACTCAGGCCTTTCAAGATGATCTGCTGCAGGTTTGTGGGCGATCGCACACCGTCGCCCAAATCTATGAGGCCCTTGAGATGATTGCTCAGGTGGGTTTAGCAAACTTTAGTCTTGACCTGATTTCGGGCCTTCCGCAGCAGACCTTAGCGCAGTGGGAGAGGTCGTTGGATTGTGCGATCTCAACCCATCCGGCTCACCTCTCTACCTATGACCTGGTGCTAGAACCCACCACCGCCTTCGGCAAACGGTATCAGCCCGGTCACCAGCCCTTGCCCACCGACGAGACCGCCGCTGATATGTATCGGCTTGCCACCCAGCGCCTCTCCGCCGCAGGCTATCGCCATTATGAAGTCTCAAACTATGCCCGCCCTGGGTTTGAATGCCACCATAATCAGGTGTACTGGCGCAATGAAGCCTACTACGGCTTCGGGATGGGAGCCACCAGCTACGTGAATCTGCAGCGCTTCAACCGTCCTCGCACCCGTGATGCCTATTTAGCTTGGGTTGAAGATCTGATCGCCGCCCAAGGTCACATTGCCTGCCCCGTCGATACGCAACAGGACCGGCTCTTAGAAACCTTAATGCTAGGGCTACGACTGACCGAGGGACTGCGAATTGCAGATCTACAACAGCAGTTTGGGGCAGTCGCCGTGACCCAAATTATCCAGTGTCTAGAATCCTATCCTGACTGGGGTTTGGTCGATCGCAACACCGGAACCCTGCGGCTCACCGATCCTGAAGGCTTTCTGTTCTCAAATCAGGTACTAGTGTCCCTTTGGGACGCCGTCTCAGACGAAGCGGCAAGCACCCCCTACACTAGAGGGTAGCGTTGTCGTTACCGTCTATGCCTTTAGCCCGAACCGGGATCATAGTGGGGCTATTTATTAGCCTAGCCGCCATCACCCTTCAAAATCGAACTCCGGCGCTGTCCCTCATGTTTCTGGGGATGCGATCGCGCCCCTTCCCCCTCGGTATCTTAATCGTGGGAGCCGTTGGGGTGGGTATTCTCGCGGGGCTAATCCTGCTGTTTCTAATCAACCAGCAAGCGACAGAGCCTCGCCCCCGCCGCCCTCGTCCAGACCGTCCTGTTCAGCCCCGGTCTTCTCAATCTCGAACAACACAGCCCCGTCAATCCAATGCCTCCGATTGGGATGCCCCTCAATCCAATGACTGGGGAGCAACCGAGCCTGAGTGGGGGTCTCCATCGCCCCGATCACCAGAGCCGGTGGAGTCTTCAAATCCAGACCTTGATGATTTAAGCAGTATTGACGAACAGCGCTATGCCCGCGCTGGCCGAACAGCCCCTCCTCCCACGCCCAAAACCAGCAGCCGAGACCCCAACGTTTCTCAACAGCCAGAGTCAAAAGGCTCTGTGTTTGAGGCTGAATATCGAATGGTCAACCCTCCGGGACAAGACAAAAAGGAAGAATGGGAGGATTTAGAGGATGATTTCTTTGAATAAAGTCACTCTAGTGAAAGAATCATGGCAAAAGTGACAACAATAAGAATATAGGTATTACGCCTGGGGTAACAGCCTCGGCTACACTATTTTTCAACTGTTCCCAACGAATCTCCTGGGTTTTGCATGGATACTACACAGTGCTATCGATTATTGGAGTTGAAGGCGACCGCCAACCTGGATGATGTCAAGACATCCTATCGGCGGTTGGCGCGGCGATGGCACCCTGATATCAATCCTGATAGTCAGCAGGCCCATGACATGTTTATCAAGGTCACTCAGGCCTATAAAGTCTTGCTGAAGGTCATTCCACCGAAAGCCCAGGTCAAGGCCAAGGTTCAGGTCAAGGCAGCGGCCACCGCCGCCAGAGTGACAGTGACTACAGCGCGCCCTAAACCAGCTCCGTCACCAGCACCTCAGCCCACTCCGGCAGCTCAGCCCGTTACTGCTGCAGCCCCAAAAACATCCCCAGAAACATCCCCAGAAACATCCCCAGAGGCACCCCCTGCGACCCCTAGCGCAGAACTGTCAGCAGCGGACCAGAAACTGAAGGTTGAGTCTTACAAGCAGCTCCAAGATCTGATCAAACGGCAGCGCTTACCCCGTGCAGTGGCCTTAGTAGAAGCCCTTGCCAACCGCTGGCCCCAAGATTTAGAGGTGCGCCAATGGAAGGCGCTCATCTATCAGCGCTGGGCGAGACAGCTCATTCGAGAGCGCAAGCTCAATCAAGCCCGTGCTTATCTCAAACAAGCCCTCAAAACCGATCCCCACAATAAATCGTTGTGGGCTGAAGTGAGCAGAGATTTTCAGATGCTAGAGCAGGTTTTATAAGGGTCAGTTTTTCACCCAGCGCTGGTAGAGCTGCTGAATCGCCTGGGTCACTGACTCTCGGAATTGTTGGGGTTCAGATTGCTCTGGATCAAGACGCTGAATTTGCGTGAGCAGCTTGGCTTCTTCGGCGGCTACATCGCTATCGCTATAGATTAAACCGCTGATTGCTTCCAGTAGCTGTTGACAGGCCTCTGAGGTGGGGTGCGCCCCTAAATATTCGTCAACCCAGGCATAGCATTCTTCCTTTGAAACAGGCTTTAGCCCGTAGAGGAGTGGTTTTAGGGTTTCATCGTCCCCAATCCCGGCATCTTGAGCCACCTTTTGCAGGTATCGCTGCTCTTCTGGTTGAACTTTGCCATCTAGCCACGCAGTCGCAACTAAAATTTGGATGAGCTTTACGGCCATAGGTTTCTCCAGCATAGTCAGAGTCCTCAAAATCACTGTGATCTGTTTCAATGATGCTGAGCTAGATTGAGTGAGATCTAGAGCGCTCTAGGCAAGAACGCTACCCCAACTGTATATCGTGGGACGGGTTTAGGGAATGTTAACCAGCCAAATTGTTGCAGGTGTAGACGAGGTCGGCCGAGGTTGCCTGTTCGGGCCAGTGGTTGCTGCTGCAGTCATTGTGCCGCAAGACTGTATCGAACCACTGCAGACTCTAGGGGTAACCGATAGCAAGCAGCTTTCAGCTCAACGGAGATCGCATCTGTACCAACAGATCACAATGATGATCCCCGACTGCCGCATTGGCATGGCCTCGGTAAAAGAAATTGATCGGCTTAATATCTTGCAGGCAAGTCTACTGGCGATGAAGCGTGCGATTGGTCGCTTATATCAAGTCCCCGATCTGTGTTTAGTCGATGGTAACCAGACTATCCCAAACCTTGAGATTGCTCAAAGAACGGTGGTGAAGGGAGATCAAAAAGAGCTTGCGATCGCAAGCGCCAGCATCATCGCCAAAGTCTGGCGCGACCAGCTCATCATTCGCCTTGCCCAAAAATATGACGGGTATGATCTCGCCTCAAATAAAGGGTACGGTACCCGCCGCCATCGAGAAGCTTTAACGCAGTTGGGGCCATCCCGTCTCCACCGCTTGTCCTTTGCCCCCTGTCAGTTGGTCCTTCAAGCTTGCTCGCAGTAATCTCTAAACCTCCGCGCCCTGCCGATGGCCCCATCATGGCGTGCTGTGCATGAATCATCACCCAAACTTAGGCCATTGATGAGGTATAGCGTTCATAAACCTCAATCCCAGGAACTGTTTCCTTAAAATCTTTGGGGATCTTATAGTCACTGGGGCTAAATTTTTGTCGAATATCAATGGCGCTCTTATAGTGCCGATGCCATGTCTCTAGCAGCACTAAGATCTGCCTAAATTGAGAGTAATAGGGTTGATACTGATCGCTGAGGGCAACATATTGAATTAAATAGGCATACGTCTCTGGCACACGTTTCTGGGCCGGAATGCCAATCACACGTCCTAGCTTTTCAAAGAGCGTATACTGGACCCGAACTTGTCGCGTTAAAGAATCAATATCATCACCCGTCCCCGTGTGATGAGACTCTAAGAGGCTTCCGGTGACCTGCAAAACAGAATAATCGCGCTCTTGTGACTGTGTAAAGAGCGATAGCAGTTGAAAGCAGCTAGGGTCTTGAGCCAACTGTTCAATCTGTGCAAGGTATATCTGCATCGCAGCTCTTACTTTCTCTGACTTGATGTTGGCCGACAAATCTGCCGCCTGCCGCTTAAAAGTGGTCAAGAAAAGATTCGACTTGGGGTTTTGCTCTAAAAGCGATTGCACCCATCGATAGATGTTCTGGGCGTCGGCTCCTAAATCTCGGGATTCAGTGGCCTCAATCTTAGCGAAGGCATCCCTGGCATCAATGCCTGCTTTTAAAAGCTGAGCGGCCTGCATCAAGCTATTTTGGCGATCTTCGGCCTGGGTCAGATAGTTTTGAATTTTGGCAAATTCAATGAACTTTTGGTCTGCAAGCTGAGGTGAATCGAGTTTCTTCACCTTACGCATCAGGGTCGTCATTGAATTAATCGCCTGCTGGTGTTCTGCAATCACCTGCTCTGAGACCGTCGGCAAAGAAACTAGGCCCGTAATATTGCTCAACCATCCCTTCTTTTTGGGGGTTGACTTTGCTGGGGGCTGTGGAGAGACCTCAACCGATGATTGCCCCGTCTGCGGCGTTGAATGAGCGGAGGATTGCGACGGTGCTGGACGGGTTTGTCGTGTGGGTGATGCCTGCGGACTGGGCGGCGTTACAGCAGGGCGGGTCGGCCATTGCTGAGGCGACGTAGGACGTTCTTGGCTCTGTATAGTGGGAGCAGCCGTCGGGACAGGTGTAGCAGCAACCTGCTCAAGATCTTGAAGGACTGATGAGGCGGTACCATAGCGATTTTGTACCTCCAGCGCCACCATTTTTCGCAGAATTTGCTTGAATTGGGGACTAATATTGAGGGCATTCCACCAGGGTTGCTCGGCCTGGTTAGCCTCTAAGTCTTTGGGGAGTCGGCCCACGAGTAAGAAAACACAGGTCATGCCCAGCCCATAAATATCGCTAGCATAAACAGAGCGTTTTGCCAGTTGTTCAGGGGCGGCAAATCCCTTGGTGCCCACTACAATGTCTACCGCTCTTGAACCGATAGCACCCTGGTCTCCCCCTGCTTGGTCATTGACGACACCGAAATCAATCAGAATCAGCTTGTTATCAATGCTGCGGCGAATAATATTGGGGGGCTTAATATCGCGATGAACGACCTCCTGCTGATGGAGATAATCTAAAATGGGCAACACCTCTTTAAGGACATCCTTAACCTGCATTTCTGCTAAAGGGCCGTCCCGTTTGACCTCTTGCTGCAGTGTATTGCCGCTAATGTATTCCTGAACCAGATAAAACTCTTGTCCTACCTCGAAGAAGTCCAGCAGTCGAGGGACCTGGGGATGACTGCTAATTTTGCCCATAGTTTCGGCTTCTCGCTGAAACAGCTTTTTACACTGCTCAACATACTGGGGCGTATTTAAGACAGGCTTGAGCTGCTTGATCACGCAGTCAGGTTGACCTGGCAAGCCCTCATCCTTTGCGAGAAAAGTCGTGCCAAATCCCCCCTTGCCCAATATTTTCGATGCCCTATAGCGATCGCGCAGCAGCAGCGGTGTCTTGCAGGCCTGACAGGCTTTTGTCTGGGGCACATTCTTAGGGTTCATGCAGTCTGGGTTTAAGCAGTAGCTCATGCTATGCCTCTGAAGTGTTCTCGGCCAATGCCTCTACAGAGATAGTTTGCCCTCTCTAGTCGGGTAAACCACACGCCTAGGCAAAAATGATAGTTGAAATTAACGTTAGGGCTTTGCTCTTAAATAACATCCCAGTCAATCTCGCCTAAATGCCCCTCATCTCTCGGCCCCTTATTCCCTAGGGCAGAAGGGGAGAACGAGTCAAAGTCCTTCTCCCAGGGAGAAGGATTTAGGTTGAGGGGTTAGCGGGATATGATTTTGCGGCAAGTCCTTTCGCGGTTGTCCTTTGCCGTGGGGCCAAGAACTGTCCCACAAGATAAAGCGAACCACATAAAACATTGAGGCCTGGGTGTTGAGTCATACCGTCGAGGGCTGATTCTAAGCTGAGATAAACCTCACATTGGCCCAGGGCTGGACAAAGGGTGTGGGCGAGTGCTTTAAGCACCTGTGGGTCAGCGCTACTATGGTCAGGAACTGGAACCAGCGATAGCCGATCTCCGGGCCGCAGCAGGGCGGTGAACACTTCACCATGATCTTTGGTTGACAGCATCCCCATTAGCCAATGGACCGATGGCGGCTCTAATGTATCTACATATTGCCGGAGCGCCGCAGCGGCGGCTCCATTATGGGCACCGTCAAGCAGTAGCGATATCCCTTGCCACTGAGTCCACTGCAGCCGTCCAGGCCAGGTGGCGTTTACCATGCCAGTCTTGATGGCATTTTCTGAGATGTGCCAGCCCTGCTGCTGAAGGGTTTGGAGGGTTGCGATCGCAACCCCCGAATTAATCAACTGCAGATCGCCCATTAGTGTTAAGTCATAGGTGATTCCCTCTGCCATCACCGTCTGTTGTTCTCGTTGTTGGGCAACCCTCACCGCAGGCTCAGGCCACCGGTTTGGGCAAGACAATTCCTGCAGTCGTTGTCGAACCACCTGCTCAGCAGACTCAGGGAGCAGACCGATGACGGCGGGACAATGGGGCTTCAAGATCCCAGCCTTCTCGTAGGCAATCTTGGCTAAGGTGTTGCCTAGACGCTGCCAATGGTCACGACTAATAGACGTAATCACGCTGACCAGTGGCGACGGACAGACATTTGTGGCATCCAGCCGTCCGCCTAAGCCCACTTCGATGACGGCAATATCAAGGTCTTCAAAACAGCACCAAGCCGCTGCAGTAATCATCTCAAATTGGGTGGGGGTCGGTTCAGTCACGGCGGCTTCTACCCGCTGCAGAGCCTGATATAGACGTTCTGCTGAAATCGATTGCTGATTAATGCAGATGCGATCGGTCCAATCGACTAAGTGCGGCGAGGTATAGCGACCGACCCGGTAGCCAGCAGCGGTGAGCACCGAGGAGAGATAGGCGCAAACGGATCCCTTGCCGTTGGTGCCAGCGACGTGAATGATGGGTGTGTTTTTATGAGGATTGCCCAAGGCAGATAGGAGTTGATGGCTGGCCTCTAAACCCAGATGAATACCAAATCGCTCGTAGCGCTGGAGCAGAACGTTAATGCGGTGCAGGGTTTCTTGAGTATCCACAGGATAGTTGGGTTAATACGGCCTGATTGCTTGAAACTGTGGCAAAGACTTATCGTTGAGCAGAGCTGCTTGGGTCTGAAGTCCTGCTATATTCTGCACTAAGAGAAGCAGTGAGATCTGACCGAATGCAAACGACTCTTGTTGACGTACTGCCACCAGCCGAAGAAGCCTGTGCTATCTCTCGATCAGTATTTGCTGCCCGCAGCTTAACCAGAACTCACGTTAGGTAAGTCTATTCGTAGAACGATCTGAAATTATTGCTGTTTTGAGCCGTTTTCTCGGCAGGGGAAGATGGGGGTTGCTGCTGTCGGAACCAATTGAAGGCAAAGGAGAATCCCGTAATCACGAAGGGAATCAGCAGCAAAAGGGCTGCCCACTGAAAAATAACGGGACGTCTGCGGCCTTTAATAGGGTATTCACAACTGAGGCAGATTTCAGCTTCATCGCTGTTGAGGGTGCCGCACACGTTGCAGGGAACTAGGGCCATGGTGATTCTCCCGTCACTAAACGGTCTACGCCTGTAGACTAGATATGATCCCATGCTGCCCTATTTGGGGACCAATCTACCACCTATGACCGCACCCGAAGAATATCGCGATAGTCGCCTGGACCAGCTTCTGATTGGCTTTGTTGCCGACAAAATGTCGCGAGCAGTGGGTAAAAAGACTGACCTTTCGGGCTATGAAGGGTTGGTGGATTTATCAGAACAGGTGGTGAAGGGCTATGACGCTCAGGGGCAACAGCGAGTGATTGGCGATATGTTGCGATCGCTCATTCCTTCCCCTCTGCTCTGGTCGATTCGGACCCTAGTCCGTCCCGCAAAGCTCATTTTGGAATGGAATGCCTGGTTTGCCAGCCAAATGTTTGAGTGGTTGGTGGGGCCGTGTGAACTCAAAGACGTGGAAGTAAAAAATGCTAATGGGGAACCTAGAATTCAGCGTAGCGGCATCCACATCAAGAAGTGTCGCTATCTAGAGCAAAGCGGTTGTGTCGGCATGTGCATCAATATGTGCAAACTGCCCACTCAAGATTTTTTTGCCCAGGAATTTGGCTTTCCGCTGACGCTGACGCCCAACTTTGAAGATTTGAGCTGTGAGATGGTATTCGGGCAACCCGCTCCCCCCTTAGAAGAAGAGCCAATCTATGATCAACCTTGTTTAGCCACCCAATGCTCATCAGCTCAGCCTAAGGCTGCAGCCTGTCCCAAGGTTCGAGAAGGGCGTTCCGGTTAAGGCGCTTTAGATGGAGTCCCACAGGCGAGGGCGAGGCTGATCGTGAAGGCGCTCGTGAGCGTCCTTCAGCAGCGCTGGAATATTGAGCTGTTCAGGGCATCTGGGTAGGCAGTCGCCGCATTCAGTGCAGCGGCTAGCTTTCTGACCAGGGAACCAGTGACCGGCATTCTCAAACATGCGGTAGCGGTAGCGACCAAACTCGGTCATGTCGTAGCCCACCGCGAGGTTCCGCAACCGTAGCACTTCAGGGATATTAATTTTCTCTGGGCAGGGCAAACAGGCATGGCACTGCAGGCAGCGATCGGTGGTGAGGGTTTCGGCAGTGGCTTGCTCAAGGCGATTCAATATCTCTTGCTCACTGGCTGTTAAGGGGCCAGTTTGGTCTGATTGCTCTAAGGGCCAATCCAGCTCGCTAGCGTTTGCGGCTCCGACACTCAGGGTTGTAATTTGAGGCTGACTGAGGAGAAATCGAGTATTGAGATGAAGCGGATCGAGCGGCGCACAGAGATCCTGGAGCTTTTGGGGTGGAGTATAGAGCATTCCGCCTTTGTCGGCGGGGGAAATGATGAAGATGCCCATGTCTTTCTGGTGGGCTAGGGCAACGGCAGGGGCATTACGCTGCCAGAAGTAGGTGTAGTGCAAATTGACGAACTCAAAGAAATTGGTGTTGAGGGTGTCTACAATCAAATCTAGGGGGCCGTGGGTCGAAAAGCCGACGTGACGGACTTTCTTGGATGCGATCGCATCCCAAACGACACCCATATTTTCTTTGACCCAGCTCAAGTGTTCCTGCGTATTGATGCCGTGCAGCGCCAAGCAATCAATATACTCTAAGCCCAGTCTCTGCAAAGACTCATCGATCGCCATTGCCATTGCGTTTGCAGTCGGCTGAGGCGTAATTTTCGTGGTGATTATGACCTGTTCACGGGACACCAGACCCCGCAGCGCATCGCCTAGATACAGCTCACTTTTGCCGTATCCCTGTGCGGTCTCGATATGATTGATGCCTAGCGCTAGCGCCTTGGCAATGGTGGCCTTTGCATTTTCTGCAGAGGCCAGATACCGCATCGTTCCCAAGGAGAAAACGGAGATCTGGAGGTTTGTTTTCCCGAAGCGGCGATAGTGCATTAACCGTTGGCTTCACCGCCCTCTAAACTCTTTGTAAAGTCGCCGGGCTGGATGTTCTCTAGAAACTCGCGGAATTCTTCTTGCTCTTGATCGTCGGCTTCTTGATCTACGGGCATAGAGGCTTCTGCAACGACTTCTTCGAGTACCCAGATGGGCGTATCCATTCTGAGGGCTAGTGCGATCGCATCACTGGGTCTAGCGTCAATCTCTTTGGTGATGCCCCCCTGTTCCATCGTTAGAACGGCGTAGTAGGTACTGTCTTCTAGGGAATGAATAACAACGCGAGTGATTTCTAGCTCCCACTCCATAAAGCAATTTGCCATCAGATCGTGGGTCATGGGACGCTGAGGCCTCTGGTTTTCTAAGGCACTGAGAATGGATCGCGCTTCAGTTTGACCAATCCAAATGGGAAGTGCCCGACGGCCTGTACCGTCTTTTAAGAGAACAATAGGTAAGCGACTGGAAGCATCCAGTGCGATACCCGCAACATGCATTTCGATCATCAACTCAGTCCAGAAGAAGTGTGAGCTGCAATTACCCCAGTGGCTGGGCAACCTTGATTCCCTGACGAAAGCGTTTGGTGTTACCCAAGGCATTTGCCAGGATTGGCGCTAGCTGATTTAGCATAGAAAAGTCTGCGACCTGATCGTAGCTATTTCTAGGGCGCTTTGACAACGGGATAAATACCCAGCCAATGTAACAGTATGTTGATGGTTCGCAGTATGTTTACGGGACTGATTCAAGGAACAGGCTATCTAAAGTCAAAGGGTTCAACCCAACTGCAGGTGGTGTGTTCACCCCAGCCTTGGACTGTCACCCTTGCCATTGGCGATAGTGTGGCAGTGGATGGGGTTTGTCTAACGGTGGAAACCCTTGTGCCCAAAGGATTTATCGTCACCACTTCACCCGAAACGCTGCAGCGAACTATCTTAGAGCAGCGGGTTGACACCCACTCTTTGGTTAATCTTGAACCGGCGCTGCAGGTCGGCGATCGCCTAGGCGGTCATTTCGTCACCGGCCACATCGACGGCATCGGTACCGTCGATCAGGTTGACCAAACGCAAGATTCATGGGAGATCAGCTTTCTGGTTCCCCCTCCCATTGCCCACTACATTGTGTCAAAAGGCAGCATCACCATTAACGGCATTAGCTTGACGGTGGCTCACTGCAATACCGAAGGCTCATGGTTTTCGGTGGCGGTGATTCCTCACAGTTTTGCTGAGACCAACCTGCAGCAGCTTAGTGCAGGCACCAGGGTCAATCTAGAAACCGATGTTCTCGGTAAATATGTGGCTAAATTTTTGCGATCGCCCCATCCACAAGAACCGCCCCTCTCTGGCGAAGCATCCATACAGCCTATTTCGTTAGACTTTCTGGCCGAACATGGCTTTAGTTAGATGGAAACGCAAACCGACTCCCATTCGTTAAAGCTGTATGAACAGATCTATGCGCTAGTGCGTCAGATTCCGCAGGGGCAGGTGGCAACCTACGGTCAAATTGCAGTGCTGCTAGGCCGCAAGGGATACGCCCGCCAGGTTGGATATGCGCTGTTTCAGATTGCACCAGATGCCGATATTCCTTGGCATCGCGTGGTCAATGCCAAAGGTGAAATTTCGCACTCTCCCCAGCGCCAGGGCAGCGATGACCTCCAACGTGTTCTACTAGAACAGGAAGATGTAATCTTCACTACGACACATAAAATCAACTTAGGGCACTATCAATGGAGGCCACCGTTGATGAATCAAGATTCTTTGGATCGCTAATTTTAGATATGTCAAGGGCACACTTTAAACAGATGGCGACTGATTCCAATCACATCAGTTGCGTCAGAGAGTCATATATGAATCACGATTACCTAGGGGGGATCACCAGTGATTTTTAGCCTATTAAAGTCACCTGTGAAGGCATTACCAGCCACCGAAACGCAGAGCGGCTTTGAATTTGACGCCCATATTTTGATCTACAACGGCTCACAACTGCTAGGGCATGAGTATATGATCAACGCCAAACCAGAGGTTTTTACGGAGCGGATGGCAACCCTTGAGGCTCAGTCTCAGGTTTCTGTGATCTACGAAACCACCGGAACATTGGCTGCGATTGCAAATCACCTGCCAATGGTAAACGGTAACCCAACCCTTCGCGTTGAAACCCTCCAGGAATGGCGGCAGCGAGATCCTCAAGAAGTCGCTCAAGTGACGGGGCAATATCTAGACGAGACCGACGAAGGTGATCTAGCCCTGTGGCGAATTTAAGCGTTTAAACACAAAAAGTACTCTCCGAAGAGAGCACTTGATCGCATCAATGCCCCTCATCCCCCGGCCCCTTACTCCCTAGGGGAGAAGGGGAGCCAGAGTCAAACTCTTATTCAAAGTCCTTCTCCTTGGGGAGAAGGATTTAGGTTGAGGGGGGAGTGGGATATGCTTTTGCTGAAAGCCCCTTAATGCTCAATGAGTTCTCGCTCAGAAGCCATGCCTGTGGGCGTTTCTTCAAATACAGCATTGTAGACAAACCCCGCCAGCACCGCGCCCACAATGGGAGCCAACCAAAATAACCACACTTGGCTAAAGGGAGTTAAATTTCCGGCCAACCCAACAATTAAAGCAGGACCAGTACTCCGAGCTGGATTCACAGAGGTGTTTGTGACTGGGATGCTAATCAGGTGAATGAGCGTTAACCCCAGGCCGATGGCAATGGGAGCAAACCCCTTGGGCGCTCTGGAATCAGTCGCACCTAGAATAATCATTAAGAAGATAAAGGTCATCACCACTTCGGTGATTAAACAAGCCAGCAGGTTGAACCCCCCCGGAGAGTTTTCTGCACCAAAACCATTGGTTGCCAACGCATTGGCACCGGAGACATCTAGACCGCCCGTCTTGCCACTGGCAATCAGGAAGAGCAAACCGGCGGCAACAATTGCGCCGAGCACCTGAGCCACAATATAGGGCAGCAATTCACTACCCGGAAATCGCTTCCCTGCCCAGAGGCCAAAGGAAACGGCCGGATTAAAGTGACCGCCTGAAATATGACCGACGGCGTAGGCCATGGTCAGAACCGTTAAACCGAAGGCAAGGGCTACACCCGCAAACCCGATGCCGAGGGGGAAGACCCCACTGTCACCCACGTTGGCACCGCCGGCAGTGAAGGCCGCCGCCAATACGGCGCTACCACATCCCCCCAGTACTAGCCAGAACGTGCCGATGAACTCAGCGATCGCTCGTTTTGTTAATGTCATTATTTTGCAATCTCCATAACCACAGATCGAAAAGACCAAGAAAATACTTACACACACAGGTGAGTATTCTTCTCAGTCAATTTAAGAACATTTTGAGCAAATATTCATTTCCTAAACAATTCTTTCAGTTATGTGAGGTCGGTTTAGAGTTTTCCTCGACTGAATCAAAGCAGAAACCAACCTCTACAGAGCTGCAGAAGTCTAGGCACAAAAACGCCATAGACAACGAGAAACAGGCTCTTGCCCAATATCACCTTATCTAAAGCTTGCTCATTTATTTTGTTTGTATACCCCCAAGGGAATTCGAATCCCTGTCGCCTCCGTGAAAGGGAGGTGTCCTAGGCCTCTAGACGATGGGGGCCAATTGGTCTTACGACCTTACTAAGTTAGCGAAAGGCAGATACCTCTGTCAACGGTTTGTCAGGATTTTCTTTGGTGCAGGACTGAATCTGGGTGGTGGTGGTGGATATCCTGGGGCGACCTGTCTTTGGAATGGCTTAGGATACAGTTGAGATTGGGTATAGCTCTGCAGGCGGAATCGACGATGAAACTTGGTAAATCACTGCCCCCTACAGCCATCATTGGCCTCGGTAAGTTTGTCTGGACCACGATGTGGCAGGTGATGATGTCTCAGATGGCCCCGCGCGATCGCAACGGCTCTTACCTGCGACCCAACAGCCAATTTAGAGAAACCATTAGCCCCGAATCGGATCATCCCTATCCACCGGAGGCGGGGCGCTACCATCTGTATGTGGGTTTGGGCTGTCCTTGGGCGCATCGAACGCTGGTGGTGAGAACCCTGAAAGGACTTGAAGATGCCATTGGCATCACCCTCGTGCAGCCATCAGCGACGGCTGGGGGCTGGATTTTTGAGGCAGAGCACCAAGGGTGTCAGCGCTTGGCTGATTTATATGCCCTAGCGCAACCGGGCTATCAGGGGCGGGCTACGGTGCCAGTTTTGTGGGACCAAAAAACTCGCACCATTGTCAATAATGAAAGTTCTGAAATCATTGTCATTCTTAATTCCCAGTTCAACGACTTTGCTCAGCACCCTGAGCTTGACCTGTATCCTGAGTCTTTGAGTTCTGACATTGAGACTTGGAATGAGAGAATTTACCCAGCGGTGAATAACGGGGTGTACCGCTGTGGATTTGCTCAAACCCAGGCGGCCTATGATGAAGCCTGCAGCCAACTGTTTGATGCGCTAGATGAGATTGATGCGGCTTTAGCGACCCGCCGGTATTTGTGTGGCGATCAGGTGACTTTGGCGGATGTGCGGTTGTTTACAACGCTGTATCGGTTTGATGCGGTCTACTACGGTCTCTTCAAATGTAATCGCCGCCGCATTAAAGATTATCAACATCTCGGCGCATATCTGCGTGATCTTTATCAGCTCCCCGGTATTGACCAAACCTGTGATGTTGATGCTGTGAAGCAAGATTATTACGGAATGCTGTTTCCCCTCAATCCGGGTGCGATTATTCCGGCTGGCCCTGATCTTGATGATTTGAGGGTGCCCCACGGTCGTGAAGCCATCGGTCAAATGCCCTCGGCGGTGTAGGCGATCGCATCTGCTCCCTTGATTCCACGCTCTGAATTGAGAGCCTCAATCTGCACGCTGATTCAAGATGACGCTATTGGTATTTGGTCAGCCACGCCCTCGTCAATGTTGTTAACGTTGCTTGATCTTCTGTATCAATGCCTTGGGGGTCAAATCGATAGCGATAATGCAGGTCAATAATCTGCCTTAACTCGTTCATTTGAGTACGGGGTAGATTTTGCTCTAGCTTCAACAGCCATGACTTCAAGGGTTCTGAAGCGGCTCGCATCAGTCCCCGCTGTTCTAGGCATTGCTCAATATGGTGGAACTCAAGTTCGGGTTCCTTCGGTACCGAGGAGGAGAAGCGGTGCCGTTTTGTTTGCGGCGAGGGATAGAGCCTGCGATAGAGTTTCCAGCCTAGGAAGAAGATGGGGGAAAGTGCGATCGCAACCATCAAAACCAACAGTGCGGCCAACAACAAAATTGAACCCAGGTTGTCAGAAGACTCAGTGATCATGGATTCAGCAACGGCGGAGAGTTGAGCTGGCAGATCTGTGATGTCTACGGTTGGACTCGTTTGCATCTCTGGGGTTGACTCGCCGGGAGCTGAAGAAAGCCCCTCACTTGGGGTGGTTTCTACTGTGACCCAAGTCTCCTCGACATAGGCCATCACCCAGGCGTGGGCGTTGCGATCGCGGACAAGATACTGTTGTTCGGACGCACTATATTCATGGACAGAATAGCCCACGGCATAGCGCGTCGGAATACCCGCTTCGCGCAGTAGTAGAGCGGTGGCAGAGGCATAATATTCGCAGTGACCAGAGCGATGATCGAGTAAGAAGGATGCGATCGGCGTTTTGTCTTTCTGGGGCTGGGGCCGCGTCAATGAATATTGAAAGCCGTCTTTGAAAAATGCTGAAATGGCTTCAACCGTTTCTCGATCAGAGGTTTGACTGAGTTTGAGGGTATTCAAAACCTGCTGCAGGGCAGGCCGTTCCGTGGGTGGAATCACTCTATCGGCGAGGGTTGGTGGGCTGTCGAAGGCTTGGGTGGGGTCAAAGTGAACCGTGTAGGATAGCTCCCCTGATTTACCCTTAATCGCGACGGTCCCGTAGAGGTTGATCTGAAGTGAATTCGCCGCAAGATCCTCGATGTCAGAGGTTCCCATCGGGAGCTTCAATATCCCTTTGTGTTGCGGCTGCGGGGCTGAGATGCGAATGGATGCTCTGTGAGAGGTCTTGGGGGCCAGACGCCAGTGCTGTGGGTTAGTCCCTGGCATGACTGACGAGAATGATGCGCTTGGAGCTTTCCAGGCTCCGTCATCGTACTGGTTATAGGTCGCTTCTCGGATGTAGAACGGGACGGACGGGAGCTGTTTGGTGTTTGACTGAGCGGGGGTCGCCACTCGAAAAAGAATGTGATCTGACAGCTCTAGAGAGCCACGTTTTCCAATTTGAGTCACACTTGTTTCAGGATCAACGGTACCTCCAGTTCCTTGCATCCTCCGGGTCAATGTATTGTCCTGGCTAGTTCCTGACTGTAAATCGGCACCGTTGGCGTTCTGTGGGACAGACTGAGCAGCATCACCACCGCTGGCTGAATCAGGTTCTAGATTTGTACCCCCTGGACTTTCCGAATCTTCACCGTCAGATGATCCGTTCGTTAGATTCGGGCTTGGATTGGTGGCATCCCCGTTGTCGCCCGTCTCTGTCCCCTGCAAATTTTGCGATATATCGGCATTGGTACCGTCTGCCTTTTGAGGATTAGGGCTGGTCGCCGCTGCGTTAGCACCCTCTGTTTCTAAAGAAGATTGAGGGGGGCTTGCCGATGGTTCAGTCTTTTGTGATGAGGCAGTGCCTGTGGGATTAGCCCCTTCTGGAAATTGAGGGAGCTGTGATGGGGTGGCGCTGCTGTTGGAATCACTGCGTTGCTGCGCCTTTGCTAGGTGTGAAGCAATGTCAGAACTGGGGGGTTCCTGCTGAAAGGGCAGGGCGGCAATATTTTGGGCAGCGTCACCCAGCAGCGATGGCATCTTTAATTGGGTATTTGCCTGGAGCCAATAGAGCGGTTGGGTCGTGATCAAGCTGATGCTCAATGCCAGCCCCATTAAGAGACAGAAGGTTGTTTTACTGAATCGCTGCGATTTTTGAGACCTTGGCTGCCGCCCTTTAGTGGGCCTCTTGTGCTGCACAGCCCAGAGAAACCCTGCCACCAGTGTGGCTGTAATGATTAGGAAGATCAGAGGGTTCCCGCCTGTGGCGCTGGCGGCAAACAGACAAATGCCAAAGTAAGGGTAGTAAAGGTCGAACTTTGGTTTAACACCCGCCGGTCTACTCAAGAGGGAGTGCAATAGCGGCGCAAAGTTAACACCGTAGGCTTGAGACAAGACTAAAGGGAAAAAAGCCACCGGCAGGCATTTAATCAACTGGTACACCGTCAAGTAGAGCCAGGAGGATGAAGTATTCGGCGAAATATAAAAAATAGAGAGCAGCCACAAAACACCACCCAGACAATAGACAGAGCAGAGGTAGCCCCAGGATAGAGTTCGAGGGCGACGAAGAATGTTCTTACGTTCTAGGGTTAGCCCCCAACAAGTGGCAATGTCTTGGCCTTCCATAGCCCCCACCATCAGGAGGGCCAGTACCCATGCACCGGTTTGATAGCCCCAAAAGAGCAGGGCTAGGCTCGTCAGGGTTGTGATCGGCGGCCTCATATCTGTAATAAGTCCTGTTGAATCTGGTCGATGGAGATAAAGTGCAGCTCACATCGTGAGGCCAGTAAATACCCAAAGCCCTCTTCTTCATCGGTTGTGCGATCGCAAAGCGCAATCACTTTGAGAGGCACGTCGGTTTGGATCAACGTTTCGAGAAAGGCATGTCTGGTTTCATCCAAATCAATCAAGATGCAGAGACAGTGACTGAGGTGAGGAAACCGTGCCTGAATGATGGGCGCAAGAGCATCAAACCCTTGAGTCTGACAGGGAGACAGCGTTGCGAGAGCGGCCATCACCTGCTCCCGTTGCCTGAGGCTTCTCCCCACGGTGAAACACCGTGCCTCGTCATCGGTGAAGATCACATCAAGCTGAACCTCATCGGTTTGCTCTTGGGCGAGTATAGAGACGGCCACCGAAATGGCTTCTTCAAAGACAGCACTGTGGGCTTCGGGTTGGAAGGTGTCTAAAATCAGAGCATGGTGCTGGGCCGACTCCTCTTGTTGCTCTTTGACCACAGGCCGCCCCACCTTGGCCCAGCTTTTCCAGTGGATCTTGTTCATCGGGTCGCCAGAACGATAGTCCCGTAGCGATCTAAATTCAAAGGCATCCCCGGTAAATGCAGCGACGGCAGCATCTCCAGAGGGATGACGCTGTGGGCATGACGCTTTCAGCGGCGGCAGTTGATACTGTTTAGGCAAGATGCAGACCGATTGAGGCAGATGGTAGGATCTGCGTCTATACAGGAGGCCCAGAGGATCCCGGCAAGCTAAGGTGAGGGTGTCGAAGGTGAGATGACCTCGACGCAGTGGGAGAATTTCCCCTGTAGCCTTTGTTTTTGTTCTGGCCGGCAGTACCGGCAAATCTTGGGGATGGGACACAGCCCATTGTCTTTGGCTGACATATTTGCACCACTGCCCTCGCCATCGAGACTGGTGGCGTCTGATCCGCTGAAAGTCTTTGAAGCTAGGGAAATAGCTGGAGAAGCTTTCCACAAGCTGCAGTCCCGGCTGAAGGTGAGGGGTTGGGTTGTGAACAATGACTTGATACTGAAGAGGTTCACCGATAATTCCGAACCCCGGCAGCATGCGAGTAGCCTGGAAACGATAGTGGATGAATCGAGTTGCAATAGCACTTACCGTTAGCAATGCCACTGATAGCAGAAAAATCAAATGGCATAAACTGTTGCTTGATCCCAGGCCCACCAAGGCAGACAGCATTGCAATAGCAAGCACCCCCAACCCCGTGGGCGTAAACTGGCGACCCAACCATTGACGCCCCATAAAGCAGCCTTTACGGACCCAATAGGTGAGACGTAAGCATCGATAGCCAACAGGAGTCATGAGCTAGGCTGGCACCGCAAGAGTCCGGATAATCTCAACCACCACGGCTTCTGCCGTTCGACCGGAGAATTTTGCTTGAGGGTCCATTACCAGCCGGTGGGCTAGCACCGGTACCGCTAATTCTTGAATTTGCTTGGGACGTACAGACGAGGAACCGTCAAATAGGGCCAAAGCCTGGGCCATTCTCATCAGGGCAATCGATCCTCGAGGGCTGGCCCCTAATTGGACCCCCTCAGCCTCTCGGGTGGCATTGACGATATTGACCACGTAGCGCTTTAGATCAACACTGACGCTAATTTGCTTCACCTGCTGCTTGAGGGTAAAGACCTCCTCTAAAGAAATACAGGGACGCACTTTTTCAATCGGATGCTGCTGAAGCTGGTTCGATAGAATTTCCACCTCTTCCTCTGGCGAGATATATCCCAATGCAAACTGGATAGCAAAGCGATCCATCTGGGCTTCTGGCAAGGGATAGGTACCACGGGCATCGACAGGGTTTTGGGTCGCCACCACAAAGAACGGATCGCGAAGAACTTTCTGGGTGCCGTCTACGGTCACTTGGGCTTCGGCCATCGCCTCTAGAAGGGCTGACTGGGTACGCGGTGAGGCCCGATTGATTTCATCCGCCAAGATCAGGTTCGCAAAAATGGGTCCTTCGTGAAAATGAAAGGTCTGATCTTTGGGATTGAGAATAGAAACGCCCAAGATATCTGAAGGCAGCAGGTCCGGTGTAAATTGGATGCGTTTGAAGGCAATATCAATCGAAAAGGCGAGGGCTTTGGCTAGCGTTGTTTTCCCGGTGCCTGGATAGTCTTCCAATAGAACATGCCCACCGCTAAAGAACGCGGCCAACAGCTTCCGAATGGCCTCGTCCTGCCCTTTGACAACCGTTTGGATATTTTGGGCCAAGCGTTGATAGATTTCTTGTCCAGAAATGCAGGGCGTCGATGAGAGAGACAGATCCATGATTAATGATGACTTTTTACCTAGGATGCCCAATTCTCAGACTCCATAGGACTTTGAGACTGGGCCGATTTCTTCGTCAACAGGGCAAAACGAGATGGAGCTGATGCTCGATAGAATCCTCGCTAAATCCATGACAAGGATTGCAAAGGGTAAAGACTCTTGGGTAAGATAGATCGTTACTGCAAAATAATTCCCATCCCTACCGCCATGGCAAAACGAATACAGCTCCTCCTCAATCAAGATGTCAAAAAGCTTGGCACATCCGGTCAACTGGTCGAGGTAGCCCCCGGTTATGCCCGTAACTACCTAATTCCCCAGGGTAAGGGAGTGCGCGTCACGAAGGGCGTGCTCAAGCAAATCGAATTCCGCAAAGCCGAAGAAGTGAAGCGCATTGCTGCCCTCAAGGCAGGGGCCGAGAAGCAAAAAACGGCTCTAGAGACCATTGGTGTCTTCAGTGTTAAAGAGAAAGCAGGCGAAGAAGACATGCTCTTCGGTCGAGTCACGGCGGCTGACATTGCTGATCTCGTTCAGAACACCAGCGGCATCGAACTAGATCGCCGTGAGCTAGACATTCCTGAGATTCGCAAGCTAGGCACCTACAACGTTGATCTTAAGCTTCATCCAGAAGTAACGGCTACCGTTAAGATTGAGGTTCTGCCTGACTAGTACTGATGTTCTCCTGTACAATATAAATCCCATGTTGTACATGACAAAATCGGTGGGCTGACCCGTGGTTTACCAACTTGACTTCCAGGCTCCGAGCGAGGACCGCTTACCGCCTCAGAATATCGACGCTGAGGAATCGATTCTGGGCGGTATTCTGCTGGACCCAGAAGCGGTGGGACGGGTGGCGGAACTTCTGACGCCCGACACATTTTATATCAGCGCTCACCAAGAGATCTATCGGGCAGCTCTCGCACTTCATGCTCAGGGTAGCCCCACTGATCTAATGTGTGTGACGGCTTGGCTGCAGGATCAGAGTCTGCTCGATAAGGTGGGCGGTCAGGGCAAGCTGACCCAGCTTGTTGATTCCATTGTGAGTGCCGTCAATATTGACCAATACGCAGCTCTCATTAAAGAGAAGCACCTGCGCCGTCAGTTAATTAAGGCCACGGGTGAAGTCAATCAGATGGCCTACGATACCTCTAAATCTCTAGAGGTGATCTTGGATGAAGCTGAACAGCAAATTTTTAGCGTCACTCAAGATCGAGCCAGTCAGGGACTGGTGGCAACGGAAGATATTCTTGCCAGTACCTTTGCTGAAATTGAGCAGCGATCGCTCGGCCAAGTCCTTCCTGGCCTTTCCTGTAATTTTTACGACCTTGATGCGATGACCCAGGGCTTTCAGCGCTCTGATTTGATCATCGTTGCCGGTCGTCCTTCAATGGGCAAAACGGCACTAACCTTGCAGATTGCCCGTCAGGTGGCTGAGATTCACCAGCTTGGGGTGGCGGTTTTTAGTTTAGAGATGTCCAAAGAGCAGCTCGTTCAGCGTCTGCTCTCCTGTGAAGCAGGGATTGATAGCAACTATCTACGGGCCGGACGCATTCAGCAAAACCAGTGGGAACCCCTTAGTCGCGCTATTGGGACACTCTCTCAGCTCGGAATTTACATTGATGACTCCCCCAACCCGTCGGTGAACGAGTTGCGCTCTAATGCCCGTCGGCTGCAGGCAGAACGCCCTGAAGGGCTGGGGCTGATCATGATTGATTACCTGCAGCTGATGGGGTCGGGTGACTCAGAAGGTCGAGTGCAGGAAATTTCTAAGATTACGCGAGCGCTCAAGGGATTAGCGCGGGAACTCAACGTGCCGGTGATTGTGCTGTCACAGCTCAGTCGTGGGGTTGAATCGCGCACCAATAAGCGGCCGCTAATGTCTGACCTCAGAGAATCTGGCTCCATTGAGCAGGATGCCGACTTGATTGTGCTGCTCTATCGGGATGATTACTACAATCCTGATAGCCCGGAGCGGGGCGTTTGTGAATTAAATATTGCCAAACACCGAAACGGTCCTGTGGGAACGGTGAAGCTTCTGTTTGAGCCGAAACTAACACGTTTCTTTAACCTTGCTAAGCCTGGAAGTCCTTAGTCGCAGAACCTATGGCCCTGGCTTTCCGACTTGGAGCACCTGGTCTGCAGTCAGTTTTAAATCAAGAAAGGTGGGGGAGGCAATGGACTGGCTTCTTCCCTGAAACCGCTGTACCTGATAAGACCCATTGACGAGATGGTAGACGCTGACGGTGGGCAGCTTTGGACTGCCAATATATTTTGCGGCCCCAAAGGGATCAGGATCAACAATCCAATATTCTGCAATCCCTTTAGCGGCATACTCTCGGACCTTATCTCGATAGTCTTGGGCGGCTGTACTTTGACTGACAATCTCGACCACCAAAAGTGCTGCGACCGTCAGCACGGCAGATTGCTCTAAGGCTGATTCGATTGCATCTAGGGGTGCGATCGCAACATCCGGCAGGCGTGAACTGTTCTCTTCGGTTTGCTGTCCTGGTTCTCGAAAGGCTTCCCATGCATAATCCAACCGTTCCAGTTCGCGGTTGAACACTCCCTCTAGATACCGGACAATTCGGAGATGTAACCAACTGGGGGGCGTCATTGCGACTAATTCTCCTTGCACCAACTCATAGCGATTGTCAGTGCCATCGTCATAATCGAGATATTGTGAAAGTGTTAGTCGCTGAGTGGTTGCAATCGTCATCGTGCTGTCATCAGATATGGGAGCACGAATCACTGATTTATTATTCACTTCTATGAAGTTCTCTTCAAACAGAGGAGCGATCTCTACTTGGATCTGTCTTCTAACCTATTCTATCAATGCATCTGCAGAGCGGCGGAAAGCTGGGGTAACCTGTGCAGCCATTGTTTAGGAGCGCAAATAAAAGAGGCCGTTGAGAGGCTAACGAGAGCCTCTCAATATACAATTCAAAACTGACTGAAGCTTTGCATGCCTACCCTGAACTTGGTATCTAAGGGGCTAGATAGCCCCCGAATTGATGAGCACAATCAGTGCGCCGGTCAGCAAAAGAATGGTTGTTGATGCTTTGCGAAGCGAGTCAGATTTCATAACGGTAAAGTCCCTATGGTTACGTCAAGCCACTATATTCGCATAATTGTTAAGAAATGTGTTGTTAAATCGGTAGCAGTTAAGCGTGAAGTCTCTGTTTAAGGGCAACTTGCGCTTCTTCACGATCGTCGAAGTGAATTTTCTCAGTCCCTAGGATTTGGTAGTCTTCGTGGCCTTTGCCTGCGATTAAAACAAAATCTCCGGGCTGAGCCGATAAAACCGCTGCCTGAATTGCAGCACGGCGATCGACCTCAACAATGGGTTGTACCGTGTCATTAATGCCCTCCAGAACATCCTTGAGAATCTGTTGGGGGTCTTCGGTACGGGGATTATCTGAGGTAACAACTACTTTGTCAGCGAGTCTAGCTGCAATGCCGCCCATTAAAGGGCGCTTGGTGCGATCGCGATCTCCCCCACAACCAAACACGCAGATCATCTGTCCCTTGACGAAGGGTCGTGCTGCCTTGAGCATATTCTCTAAGCTATCGGGGGTATGGGCATAATCGACAATCACACTAATGTCTTGGTTTGGCCCTGCCGAAACCTGCTCCATTCGACCGGGAACCCCTGAAAAGTTCGATAGACTCTGGGCCATCTCATTCAAGTCAAGGCCTAACGATAATCCGGCTCCCACGGCGGCCAGCATATTCGCCACATTAAATTGGCCCACTAAAGGCGACTGAAAGGCAACGGTTCCAGATGGAGTATGGAGTTGGCCTTGGACACCGCCGGGGGTATAGCTCAAATCGCTGGTCCATAGATCTGCTGCAGAATTTTCTGTGCTGTAGGTCCAGACCGTCTCAACTCGATCAATGAGGCGACGGCCATAGGCATCATCAAGATTCACAATGGCCCGTCCCTGGAGATAGGTGGGACTAAACAAGAGTGCCTTTGCTTCAAAGTAATCATCGAGATCTTTGTGGTAGTCCAGATGATCTTGGGTGAGATTAGAAAAGACAGCCACGTTGAACTGACAGCCGAGAACACGCTGTTGCGCGAGGGCATGGGAACTGACTTCCATGACACCAAATTCAGAGCCAGCCGATTGGGCCTCCGCCAGTTGTTCCTGAAGATCGACGGCAAAGGGGGTTGTATGGGTTGCGGTTTGTTCATACCCAGGCCAGCGCGCGTAGAGGGTGCCGAGCAGTGCCGTCGCTTTTTGACTTTGGTTAAGCAGGTATTCAATCAGATGTGTAGTGGTGGTTTTGCCGTTGGTGCCCGTAACGCCCACCATCTGCATTTTTTGGCTGGGGTGGTCGTAAAACGCGGCGGCGACTTCAGCACAGACGCGATTCATATTCGTCATCGGAATCACACAGGCAGACTCATTCTCTGGTCCCTTGACGGTGGTAGAAACCAAAGCAGCGACGGCCCCAGCCTCAATGGCGCTGGCCCAGAAATCACCGCCATCAACTCGGGTTCCAGGCATGCCAATGAATAAATCACCGGGTTTACAGGTCCAAGAGTTTGTCGTTAGTCCGGTAATCTCTTGCTCTAGGGCAGGATGGTTAGAGATAGCGGCCCCTAACTCGGTGGGAAGTTGGGCCAGTAAGGCGCGCAATTTGACCATTGTTGAGCGATGCTGTCAGAACTGAAGCCTATTTTAAGCGGATTTGGGTAGACTAGGGACTTAAGATACGCTGAATCCAACCCTAGGCAGCAAGGTCTTGATCTCCTGCCATTGCCTCTAAAGCCCTCTGACTCCAGGCAACGTTTGCCTTCAAATCTGGGAAGAATTCAAGGATAGACGGGGGACGTTGTCGCAACTCAACTGAGCGGCTGTCTGCTTCTATCCACCGAGCCAACCAGGGCGCAAAAGCCATCATCTCTTCTGATAATAGCGTCAGTTCCCAACTCCAATCTTGGTTGCCTTGGGGATCTTTTTGACCTTTACCACTTTGCCCTGATGTCGTCGGCCACCGATTAACGGCAACTCTCAGCAATAGAGGCCGCTGAGGAATCAGTTGATCCGGCGCAGTATGGGCGTAAATCGATAGGTAGTTAGTGCGCTCCTGCAGATCGATCCAGGAGACAATGGGAGCCATTGATGGATTGAAAATCAATGATTTCCCTTTAGAAACCTTCACAGGCATCTTCATTTTGGCCTGAAATAGATCGTAGAAATCCTCTCTAAGAGAAGTCAGAATACTAGCGGCTTCTGGCGTCATGGTTCCTCTCGCTCTTCAAGTGTGGTAGCTACTGGATACAGAGGCGGAGACCTCACCTTAATATTGCTATCGGGGTGCTACCTCTTCATTATGCAAAGTCGTATATAAAGGATTTGAGTTCCCAAAGTTTACACAGAGTCAAAATTTACCACCGTAGTATTGATCACACCCTGAGAATTTGCCATGAAAAATAATTCGCAGATTATTCCCCTCGCAGGTAGAAACCTAAAGCACACTGTAGATTATCTGCTGAGTCGAGATTAATTCCAGTCTACGAAAGCAGCCCCCAGTCAAAATTGCCCCGTCTCTACTCACACTGGCAACGCCGGTGCTTCACAAGATATGCTCTGACTCAAGATCAAATAGGTGACAGTGATTCATATCAAAATAAGCCTTAAAGCTCACTCCCACTGAGAGCTGAAGCGTTGGTGGCACACGGGCAATACAGCGCTGACCGTCAGAGAGCACGAAATAAACAATCGCCTCATGCCCCATCATCTCAATGGCCGACACCTGCCCCGATACCGCTGTCGCATCCCCTATAGCCGTCAGCGCAATATGCTCTGGACGCAGACCAAAGACAATCTCATGCCCCTGATACTGTTGATATCTAATCTGCAGCCTGTCCGGTAGCGGTAGCTTGACCGCCTGATTCACCACCCAAAGCCGTCCATCGGCAAGCTCTAACGTTGCCTTGAGAAAGTTCATCGACGGACTCCCTAAGAACCCAGCTACAAACATATTGCTGGGCTGTTCATAGAGTGTCTGGGGCGTATCAACCTGCTGCAAAATGCCCTGATTCATTACTGCAATGCGGGTGCCCATTGTCATTGCTTCCACCTGATCATGGGTGACGTAGACAAAGGTGGTGCCCAGTTTTTGTTGCAGGTCGCTTAACTCTGTGCGAGCCTGTCCCCGCAGCTTGGCATCTAGGTTAGAGAGCGGCTCATCCATCAAAAACACTGCCGGATCGCGAACAATGGCGCGGCCCACCGCCACTCGCTGCCGCTGCCCTCCCGAAAGCTGCTTGGGCTTTCGGTCTAACAGTGCTTCAATTCCAAGCTGTGTTGCAGTCTTCTGGACCCGTTTTTGCTGTTCGGCTCTGGGAACGCCTGTCAGATCTAAGCTAAAGGCCATATTCTCAAACACCGTCATGTGCGGGTACAGCGCATAGGACTGGAACACCATCGCAATATCGCGATCTTTAGAAGACACGTCATTGACGCGGCGATCGCCAATGTAAATATTGCCCTGGCTCACGGATTCCAGTCCCGCTAACATTCGCAGCGAGGTAGTCTTGCCGCAGCCCGATGGACCGACTAGCACTAAAAACTCCTGCTCACCAATCTCTAGGTTGAGATTGGTGACGGCCTCAAACCCGTTTTCGTACTTCTTGGTGACCTGCTCAAAAACAATTCCAGTCATGTTTCTTGCTCCTATCCCTTCACCGAACCGGCTAACAAGCCCCGCACAAAATAGCGCTGTAGGGCAAAGAACACCATTAACGGCACAATCATCGAAATAAATGCCCCTGCCGTGAGCAAGTGCCAGTCTTGACCGCGATCGCCCACTAAATTTCTTAAAATCAGCGTCACAGGGGCGACGTCCTGATTGCCCCCCAAATACACCAGCGCCACCAGCAAATCATTCCATACCCACAAAAACTGGAAGACTGCAAAGGATGCAATTGCCGGGGTAGAAAGTGGCACCACCAGCCGCGTAAAAATCTTCAGGTGCGATGCGCCATCCATCGAAGCGGCTTCAATTAAATCACGGGGTAGTGCGCCAATGTAGTTGCGAAGCAGATAGATTCCTAGCGGCAACCCATACCCCGTATGGGCCAACCAAACGCCCAAAAAGGTGCCCGCCAGATTCCAGGCGTTGTAGACGCGCAGCACCGGAATCAGCGTCATCTGCAGCGGCACCACCAGCAGCCCCACAATCAGGGCAAAGAGGAGCTGCCTGCCGGGGAACTCCATCCAGGCGAGGGCATAGGCGGCGAAGGCGGCGATCGCAATGGGCATCACCGTCGCCGGAATTGAAATCGCTAGACTATTGAGAAACGCCTGCCCCATATCTTGCTTTGTGAGCACATCGACATAGTTCTGGAGCTGGAACTGCGTAAAGTCAAAGGGAAGCTGAAATACTGTCCACCAACCCGATTCAGCGAGTACATCTTTGTCGCGAATAGAACTAATCAGTAAGCCCATCGTGGGCAAGGTCCAAATGAGCGCAATGGCAACCACCGCAATGTGGACCGGGGCGTGGCTGACTATCTTTTCAAGTTTGCTAGCCCGTTTTTTCTTTAGTCGGGTCGTACTCATCGACTGATCTCCTGCTGTCTAAATCGACGGATATTGACCACCATCACGGGGATGACTGCAATGAGCAAGATGACTGCGATCGCACTGCCCCGGCCAAAATCTCTTGGGAATATCTCAATCATGCGGCTGGCAATCACATCGGTATCGAGCCGCCCCCCCGTCATTACAAACACAATATCGAACACCTTAAGCACCAAGACCACCACCGTCGTCGCCACCACCGTAATCGTAGAGCGAATCATCGGAATCGTAATCCGCCAAAAAATCTGCAGCTCATTGGCCCCATCCATGCGAGCGGCCTCCAAGACATCACCGGGAATGCCCTTCACCGCCGAAGAGAGCAGCACCATGCAAAACCCCGTCTGCAACCAGATCATGATCGCAATGAGGGCAAAGTTGTTGAAGGTTTTATTAATAAGCCAGCCAATCGGCTCACCCCCAAACTGCACCAAAATTGCGTTCAACAGGCCAATTTGCTCAAACTCTGGGGGGGTATAGGCGTAGACAAACCGCCAAATGACGCTGGCTCCGACAAAAGAGATCGCCATGGGCATAAAGATCAGCCCCTTGGCAAAGGCCTCGTATTTGACCTTATCCACTAGCACCGCAATGACTAGCCCCAGCGAAACGCTTACCCCCGTCACCAGCACCAGCCACAGCAAATTATTGCGGAAGGCCACCAGCATCGATGAATCGGTAAATGCAAAGATGTAGTTATCAAGGCCCACGAATTTCTCGGAGCGACGATCTAAAAAGCTAATCAACACTGTCCAGATCGTCGGTAATACGAGATAGGCCGTCAGCACCAGCAGCGCTGGGCTGATATAGACCCAGGGCAGTAACCGCGCCTTGCCCTTAAAAGGGAGCGCAGTCACCAAGGCATTCATCACATAGAACAGCGCAATGACTCCGCCGGAGCCAACCACAATCGCGACCAGCGCCCCTAGAATTCGGCTTAGATTTTCAGCATCTAACATGATTATTTCTTAGGCCAACTCGACTCAATCTTGGACAACACTTCGTCCACTGCTGTGCCATTTACATAGTCCACAACACCGCTCCAGAACGAATCTGTGCCCACTGCTCTCGGCATCAAATCAGAGCCGTCAAAGCGAATTGTCTCTGCGTTAGCCAAAATCTCGGCCTGCGCCCTGGTCACTTCATCCGGGTAAACTTCCAGCGGCACCGCTTTATGGGGCGAAATAAAGCCGCCGCTTTTCGCCCAAATTTCATGGGGTTCAGGCGTCGCTAAATATTCAATCAGCGCCCGCGCCTCTGGCGTGTCGTTGAACATCCCGAACAGATCCCCTGCCACGAGAATGGGTAGCCCGTTTTTCGGATCAATCTCTGGGAACGGGAAGATATCGATATTTTTGCCAGGGACCGCTTCTTTGGGAAAGAAACTAGAGATGAAATTCGCCTGTTTATGCAAGTAACAGCGGGGCGGGTCGTTAAATAATCCTTTCGGTGAATCGCCAAAGGGGGTGCTAATTACGCTGACGGCTCCCCCTGAAATATATTTCGGGTTACGGACAATCTCTCCGAAGGTTTCAAAGGCGGTTTTCACCGGAGGGGCAGTAAAGGGAATTTCGTGACTCGTCCACTGGTCATAGACTGCCGGACCCGCTGTGCGGAGCATAATATCTTCAATCCAGTCAGTGCCCACCCAGCCGGTGGCATCACCGCTTTCCATGCCCAAGCACCAGGGCGTGCCACCATCGGCCACAATCTTGTCGCTCAGAGCAATCAGTTCACTCCAGGTTTTCGGCACTTTGTAGCCCTTGGCCGCAAAGGCTTCGGGGTTATACCACACCAAGCTTTTCACCGAGGCTCTCAGCCAAACACCGTAGGATTTATCCTCGACGGTGGCGAGCTTCAACCATTCTTCGGGATAGGCCGCCTCCAGTGCCGATGGCTCCATGAAGGCCGTGACTGGGATCAGCTGGCCCGACTTAGCAAAGTCTTGCATCATACCGGGCTGCGGAAACATAGCGATATCAGGGGCATCTCCCGATTCGACGCGCACCGGCAGCAGGGTGGCAAAGGCATCGGTGCCTTCATATTCGACCTCAATGCCGGTTTTCTCTTCAAAGGGAACCAGCGCCGCCTCTAGCTTGTCTTGCTGATCACCGACGACAACGCCGAGCACTTTGACTGTTTTTTTATCGGAGCTGCCGCCGCCGTTACAGGCGGTTAAGCCCAGTAGGCTGACGCCGAGAACAATAGGGGCACACCACTTTAGTTTCATCATTTGCATATAGAGCTATTGATACATGAGTCTTTTGAGCACTCGTAGTTTACCAACCCGCCGTACTGGGGGGTTGTTGCGAGAATTCCGGAGAATACGTTCTTCTTTCGAGATCAGCATCTCAGGCCTCTCAGCACTGCCAGTCTCTAACAGGCAAGCCCCAGGCACAATCGGATATGTTCAGGTGTTTGCGATCGTCATTTTTTTGCCTGCCGACACTGGCTACGTAAACACGAGTCTATAGGTTCAACTCATTGAGTTCTGCATTAGCTCCCCAGCCCCAATTCTGGGGAAAGAAACCCACCAATATCTCGACTTTCTCCCAACCCCAGACTCAGCCACCGATGGCCGCTACGACCTCCTCACCGCCATCGTTCACGAAACCAGCCACCTCACAGGCTTCATCGAAAGCCAACAAGCCTGCGATCGCAACGTCCAAAGTCTCGGCTTAGCACGCCTTGTCGACCCAGTTTTATCGGTTGTATCAATATCCCGCGCAAAATTTCGGTCACCCAGCGAAGATTAAGACAACCAGCGAGATCGCACCCAGCCCCACCATCACTCCAGCAGGCATTAATTTTTTCGTCTTCACCCATCGAATCGCAAAAACAACGGTGAGTAGGCCTGTAACCACGGTGGCAATCTGAAGACCGATGGGGTTGCCTTGAAGGGTTGCGATCGCACCCTTCACCAACACAGTGCCGAAGAAACAGCCCATGATCAGCGAAATCTTGCTTTTGCTTTTGACATAGCCCATCACACCGCCAGCAATATTCAGCAAACCATAGAGTAATGCAGCAAGGATTCCAGGAGTCATGATTGATGTCGTGAGGGGATTAGCCAAACCTTATTTGATTGCCCGTATCTTGTCCATGAACTGCGGGAACTGTTCAAGCTCTGCTGCCGTTTGAACAGGTGGAAGCTCTATCCAGTGGGCTTCGGCTTCAGATCGATCAACGTAGACTTGAAATGCTTCAAGATTGTCTCGATGTTCAAGCACATATTGACGTAAAGCTTTGCGGCTCATGATCAAAAAATCAGGCTTCATCATTCAAACCTCCATTTGCCGTTGGGACGAATTGCAATCTGAGTTTCTTCACCCGTGAGAATAATAATCTGTCCTGTCCTTTGATCTAGACGAACCAAATCAATAGATCTATAAAAGGTCGTCAATGATTGGCAGATGATGAAACACATTCGTAGCTGTTCTGAATTGGGAATAATCGTTTCTCTTAGTCTTTCTAGCTTAGCTGAGCCACCACTTGATTGCTCATTAAGGTGTCTTGGGTCAATAAATCCTCAACGCTGAGGCGTAGCGATCGCTGTTCATCGACGAGGAAGGATACTTTGATGCGATCGCAACCCGGATACCCTGGCGGTGTTAGCTCCGCAATACTCCTGGCTCCCTCGCGATCGTTGAGAGCCTGCGCCCGCTGTTCTGAGAGTTGTCGGGTGACCAGGCGATCGCCATCAAAATAAACCTCCGTTGCGCCTGTTGCGTCCCCCAACTCCCCAATAATCAGCTCAATGCTGGGCTGCACCTCTGTTGAAGCCCCTAGGGAAATCTCGATGGGTTCACGCATAGGGTAGGGCAACCCTGCCGGAATGATCGGGTGCCAGCTATGGCAGTTGTTTTGCCGGTCCCAGTAGCGAATACCGTAGCTGTGATAGAGAAAGTCTTTAACCTCTAGCCCTTGAGTCACCTGGAGTGCGCCGGTTGCGATCGCATCAAAGGGCCGACTGCTGCAGATCTTACTCTCATCAAAATACTGCTTTACCCAGGTCTGTACTGCCGGGATCAGGCTGGTACCGCCCACCAACAGCACTGCATTGATATCCTCAATGTTCAATCCTTGGCGGCGGGCCTGCTGCAGCACCTGCTCCATGCTGGCATCGAGTCGCTCAAAGAACTGATGCTCTTTGAGAATCTCGTCAAACTGGGCACGGTCTAAGGTCAATTCATAACTATCAAAGGTCTCTTCATTGAAGTACACCTCCGTGGCCTTGGGCTGCAGCGAAAGCTGAATTTTGAGACGTTCTGCTAGCCGCTGGGTCAGCGGCGTGACGGGTAAGTTCTGGACCTTGGCAAAGTGATCCATAAGCCAGTTATCCAGATCGGTGCCGCCCAGATTCTGACCGGCCTTTGCCAAGACCCGTGCCGTGGTGGGTCGCTGGCTTGAGGTCTCCGCTAAATTTTTCTCGCCCCATTTAAGAATGAAGCCCAACGGCTTTGTTTGAGACTGGCGCTCAGCCCCAAGCTGCACCAAAGATAAATCTAGCGTGCCGCCGCCGAAATCTACGACGAAGAGCGTTTCCTGGTCGGCTTTGCCGTAGCCCAAGGCTGCCGCTGTGGGTTCATCCAGCATTCGCACCTGCTCGACATCCAGATCTTGGCAGACGCTGCCGAGCCAGTGGCGATAGGTTTCAAAACTATCCACCGGAACCGTCAGCACCAGGGATTCGCTCACATCAGGGTTGGTGGCCTTGAGCTGCTGCATGAGATTGACCAAAAACCAGCGGCCCACCTGCTCAAAGCTGACGGTTTGGCCGTCTAGTTCTGGCAAGAAACCTTGAATGTCGGAGCCAATGCCTCGCTTGAAGGTACGAAAAAAACGCGGGTCGGCTTGGATATCAAGGCCGCGATCGCAGACCTGCTGCCCAATCAAAACCTGCCCCTGTGCCGCCTGTTCGACATAAACCAAACTAGGAATGAGATCAGGATTCTGAGCAATCCGATGGCTAATCCCGCTCAGGCTAATCACCTCTGGCTTTTCCGTGACGGGGTTCCAGCGGGTGATCACCGTGTTGCTGGTACCAAAATCAATCGCGTAGCTCATGGCAATGACGGTGCAGAGTGGACAGGCAGCAAGCCCATAGTATCCTTCAGGTTGAACCCTTACTCTGAAAATATTTTTAAAATGCGCGTCGTTCTCTCGCGAGTCAAGTCGTTTAGCGTTGAGGTGGCCGGTGTGTAGCACAGGTTATACTACTTCTAGTAGGAATTGAGGTCGTATATGACTAAAATTTCAGTGTCTGTTTCAGAAGAATTGTTGACTTACCTTGATCAGAATGTAGGCAACCGAAGTGCTTTGATTGAGACCCTGCTCACACAATGGCGCAGGCAGAGAGAAGATCAAGAATTTGCACAGGCCTGTGCGCTAATTGACGAACTTGAATTAGGTTGGGATCACCAATGGCAGCAAGCCGCAATTACCGACTGGGAAGCATCTGAATCGTAGCGTTTGATCCTTCAGTCAGAACAGAGATTCGTAAGACGCGCCCTGCTCTCATTGTTTCTGGTAGCCTGTTTAACGACAGACTCAGCAAAGTTACCGTTCTTCCGTTTACCTCTGCTCAAACCAACGATCCTAGAATTTCACCAGTCATTGTGGCAGTGCCCACTTCACCTCAAAATGGTCTATCAGTCGATAGTCTACTCGTCTGCATTGAGCCAATGACTTTCGATAAAGTCAGACTAAACTCATACTTGGGGCAACTGGAGCCGATCTTGTTAAGCCAGGTTCAAAACAGCCTACGACGATATCTGTGCCTCGAAAAGGAATGACTATGGCAGCAACCCGACTTTTAGCAGGCGACATCGGGGGCACAAAAACAATTCTCCGGCTGGATCAAATGGCTGGAAACCACGTTCAGACGATCGCTGAATCAACTTACCGTAGTGCTGATTTTGACCATCTCAATCCAATGATTGAAGTGTTTTTAGACGCAGTGGATGGTGAACATCCTCAAGCGACCTGTCTTGCGATCGCAGGTCCAATCCTGAACGACACCTGCAAACTCACCAACCTCTCCTGGCAGCTCGACGGGCGGCAGATGGAGACCGAGCTGAATATTCCGAGCATTCGCCTCATCAATGACTTCGCTGCCGTTGGGTACGGCATTCTAGACCTTCACGAGGAAGATCTAGCCGTTTTGCAGGATCAGCCCCAGCAAGCGGAAGCCTCCATCGCCGTTTTGGGTGCCGGTACGGGCCTTGGTGAAGCGCTACTGGTCTGGCAAGACAATAGATATCAGGTCTTGTCTCTCGAAGGAGGCCATACCGATTTCCCGGCCCGAAATGAGCTAGAGATCGGGCTATTACAATATCTGCAGGCTAGACATCGAAGAATTTCAGTGGAGCGTGTCGTCTCAGGGCAGGGCATCTACGCGATTTACGAGTATTTAAGAGACACCCATTTCGCCCCAGAATCAGAGTTAGTCAAAGCAGCACTGCTTTCGGAAGATCCCAGTGCGGTCGTGGCCCAGCAGGCATTAGCGGGTACCGACCCGCTGTGTATCAAGGCATTGGACATGTTTGTGGCGGCCTACGGAGCCGAAGCCGGGAATCTAGCCCTTAAAAGCCTTCCCTATGGCGGTATCTATATTGCGGGTGGAGTGGCCCCCAAAATTTTGCCCAAGCTGCAGGACGGGTTATTTCTCACCCACTTTTTAGATAAAGGCCGCATGTCGGCTCTTCTTAGAAAGATGCGTGTCTCTGTCATTCTTAATCCCAAGGTGGGCCTGATCGGGGCCGCATACTTCGCCCATCGATTACTGGCTGAAAACCTAGAAAAGCTTTAATGGGCTGTTTGTGAGATCGCACCCCACTGCATCCCCATTGATGATCTGTATAGGCGTGATCAGCGTAATGTTGAAAGATATCCATTGCATTCTTGGCAAGGAATGGGTGGATCGGCTCACCAACTTGATCGCGATCTTTGAGAATAAGGCGCTGAACTTTAGCAAGAACCAGGCCGATCTCACTCATTGGGGGCTTCTTTTTTCGTATCACTGCTTACAATCTGAAGCGAATGCAGTTTTCAGATTGAATACAAGAGGCTACTTTGTGAATGAATCTCCTCCGCCCTCTCCTTGACTCCCGTCTGTGGCCGCTGATTCTTAAAGAAGTTCGGCAAATTCTCAAGAACAAACAAATCATTTTTCTGCTGCTGTTTCCGCCCACCGTGCAGCTCCTTGTCTTCGGTCTCGCCCTCAACCCTGATGTGACTAAGCTCAGCCTAGGGGTCGTGGACTACAGCAACAGCCCCCAGAGCCGGGAGTTTGTCTCCGCGCTGGCCGCCAACGATGTATTTGAAATTAAGTCCTATCAGCCACGGGTATCAGATCTAGGTCAGCAGGTTCGCATCGGTGAAATTTCAACGGGCCTAGTGATTCCATCGGACTTTGAGCAGCAGATCAATGCCGGTAAATCGGTTGATGTGCAGGTGCTCATTGATGCCGTTGATGCCAACACAGCCGGGATTGCTAGTGGCTATATTCAACAGCTTGTCAATCGCTATGGTCGAGAGTTAGGACCAACCCAAACCATTCCCGTAGAGGTGGCAGTCCGCTTTCTATACAATCCTGGTTTACTGAGCAGTTGGTTTTTTGTCCCTGGCGTTATGGGCGTGGTACTGACCCTCACCGGATCGCTGGTGTCTTCTTCTACCGTGATTCGAGAGAAAGATATCGGCACGTTAGAGCAACTGTTGATGACGCCAGCGGCAGGCTGGGAGATTCTTACCGCTAAAATTGTGCCCCTGTTTGTTCTGCTGATGGGAGATGTGCTACTCGCTTCGGCCATTGGGCGACTGGTGTTTCGCCTTCCCTTTCGCGGCAATTACCTATTGTTTTTGGCCCTGTCGGCCATCTATGTGTTTGTCTGCATCGGTATTGGTATTTTACTGGCGACCATCTCTCGCAATCAGCAGCAGGTGATTTTGACCTCGTTCTTTTTTAATGTGCCGCTGATTCAGCTTTCAGGTGCGATCGCACCCATCGAGAGTATGCCCGCTTTTTTTCGGGCGCTCTCCTTTTTTGATCCGCTGCGCCACTACGTCACCATTGCTCGCAGCCTCATTCTCAAAGGCGTTGGCATTGGCGTACTCCTACCAGAGGTTGCAGCCCTAGTTGTTTTTGCAACATTGCTGTTGGGTATTAGCACCTATCGATTTCGAGCGCAGCTCTATTAAAGAAGCCGTTGTTCATCAGCAAATCAATCAAGTGATCAACATCACCGTGACACCGACCCAACGTCACTGTGTCTGCCGTGTCGAACTCTGATCCTGAAAGGGCACACTAAAAAAGTAAGGGTAGATTGATGATTGAACTATTTTCTAAGCCAGCATTGATCTTCAGCCATGCAGCGGTGCTAACCGTTCTCTTGATGACGATGGCTAAGACTTCTAGCCTAAGTCCGTTCGCTCAAACAATCGCACAAGACCGCAGCATTGCCACCAGTACTCTCTTTTAAAGCCTGAAACGGTGGACGAAGAGGTCTGGAGCGCTCTTACTTTGGGGTTTGACTTAGGTGTATCTATGATTTCTTCTTCTCAATCTGTTCGAGTTGCCAACGCTTTCTCTCAACTGCGAACAAACCTTTACCAATCGATTCAAGACTGGATTCGCCGCGAAATTGTTGATGACGATCCCTATGAAGAGCTGATGCTTGAAGAAAGTCAAGCCTTTTTACCCTTGACGGTCCAGTCAACAACTAACACTGATCTAGTCTAGTACTGATCTAGTCTAGATAAGTGCCATCGGGCATGGTGACTCGCTCTAGATTGGCGTTGAGTAGGTTCGCATCGGTGAGGTCAGCGCCCGTGAAGTTGACTCCCCGCAGTTTTGCCCAGCTTAAATTAGCACCACTAAGGTTTGCGCCCTGCAGGTCTGCCCCCTGTAGATTAGTGCCCTGCAGATTGGCATTGCTCAGATTAGCGTGTCGTAGCTTGGCGCTGGTGAGATTGGCATGACCCAGGCTTGCTTCACTGAGGTTCGCCCATATAAACTCTGACTCCTGCAGATCGGCCAAGGTCAAGTTAATACCCGGCAGTTCCATCTCGCTGAAGTTAGAGCGCTGGAAGTCTCGATCCCCGGCGGTGTAGTCCTCAATGAGTTGTTTGATAGCAGGACTGTACTCGACGGCACCCGTGGGCTTTTGAGATAGATTTTTGGTCGGGAAGACAGAGACAGGCTTGCTGATCTCCACCGCTTCTTGAGCGCTCGGCACAGAGGGACTCACGGTCATTCGATCCTCCGGCGCAATCAATTCATCCGCTAGGGGCTGCAGGTCAATCTGCTGCATCCAGTGGGGGAGTTCATTGCCCACGGTATGCCCATAGACTTCGAGGGCATGGATATTACTCACCTGGAGCCGACCCACTGCCTTTTGCAGGAGTGGCACTAACGCCGTCTGATTTGGAATGCTGGCGGATTCAAGACTAATTTGTAGGCAGTCTTTTCGCACATCAATGTCATGAATCTGGACAGATTGTGACTTGAGATCGTGGTTGAGGACTTTCTGAAGTGCCTCAAGGTCGCCGATTTTGGCGCAGTCAAAGAGCTGTTCTTGTGGCATGGATTTATGGAGTGAAGGGCAACGGAGGCCCAAACGTAGGCTTCCATACAAACGTTTTGCTTGAGAACGACGTGAACACCGAACTCAAGCAAATTGTATTGTCCCCGATATTGTGGCCTGCACGTTGCATTCTGTCGAGAACTTCGACAATTGAGAGGGGCTAAGCCGCCTGCAGTCCGCTATGGCGCAGAAGGGCTTCTGTACTCGGTTCACGGCCTCGAAAGGCTTTGAAGACTTCCATGGGGTGTTGGCTTCCCCCGAGGGCGAGGACCGTGTCTCGGAATCTTTGGCCGGTGGTTGCGATCGCATCCCCATCTTCTAGTCCCACTTCTTCAAAGGCCGCGAAGGCGTCAGCACTCAACACCTCCGCCCACTTATAGCTGTAGTAGCCCGCTGCATACCCCCCGGCAAAAATATGACCAAAGGAACACAAAAAGGCATCTTCAGGCAGCGGACGCAGTACCGTCGTATTTTCAGCAATCCGGTTGCGGACCTCATCAACGCTGGAGCCAGATCCGGGCTGATAGCGATGGTGGAGTTCTAGATCGACCAAGCTAAAATGCACCTGCCGCAGCGTCATTGACCCGCTCTGGTAAGTGCGTGCCGCCACTAACCGCTGGAAGTACTCTTCGGGCAGCGATTCCCCCGTCTGGTAATGACGGGCCATGCCCATCAGAGTATTGCGGTCATAGCACCAGTTTTCCATAAACTGACTGGGCAACTCCACCGCATCCCATTCGACGTTATTGATACCTGCAGCACCGGCATAGTCCACTTGAGTCAGCATGTGCTGAAGGCCGTGACCAAATTCATGGAAGAGGGTTTCAACCTCTCTGAAGGTCATTAGGCTAGGGTAACCATCCACTGGAGGCGTCTGGTTGCAGGTCAAGTAGGCCACCGGGAGCTGGGTTTTGCCACCCCGCTTGACTCGACCGAGGCAGTCATCCATCCAGGCTCCACCCCGCTTTTCGGCCGGTCGACTGTAGGGGTCAAGATAGAAATGTGCAATAGCATCTCCTTCCTTCGCCACCTGAAAATAACGCACATCCGAATGCCAAACCGGTGCTTCACCATCGGCGGCGGTCACCGTAACCCCAAACAGGCGATAGACTAGAGCAAATAATCCTTCTAGTACCTGTGGCAACGGGAAATAGGGGCGCAGTTGCTCATCGGTCAGCTCAAACTTCGCCTCTCGCTGGCGCTCAGACCAAAAGCCAATATCCCAGTGTTTCAGCTCCGGCACTTCTGGATCCTGTTGTTTTGCAAAAACCTGCAGCGTCTTAAGTTCGTCGATAGCGGCATCATAGCTGGACTGACGGAGCTGCTCTAGCAGTACTTCAACCTCCTCAACAGAAGGAGCCATTTTGCTGGCAAGGCTCACCTCGGCATAGGTCTCAAATCCCAGCAGCTTTGATTCCTCTTGACGCAGTGCCAAAGTGCGTTCAATAATCTCGCGATTATCAAGTTCACCACTGGAGGCCCGTGAAATATAGGCGCGATAGACCTGCTCTCGTAAATCACGGCGACGGCTGTGCTGCAAAAAAGGACCAAAGCTAGGGCCATCTAACGTGATTTGCCAGGGACCAGATTCCGGTGTCGCCTTCTCTTCACCGGCAGCACGGGCACTTTGGGCCGCCAGGCTCAGTAAGCTCTTGGGCAATCCGTCTATCTCAGCCTGTTTCGTTAGCGTGAGGCTAAATGCTTTGGTGGCATCTAACACATGGTTTGAAAACTGAGTCGATAGCTCCGCTAGCTCAAGCTGAATCGCATTAAACCGCTCTTTTTGCTCTCCTTTCAATCCCACCCCCGATAGTTCGGCCGATTGAATGGCCCGCTCAACCACTCGTTGCTGAGCGCTTTCTAGGGTTGCCCAATCTTCAGAAGCTCGAATGGCTTTATAGCCTGCGTATAGAGGCTGACTCTGGCTCAAACGGTTGATAAAGGTGACCAACTGGGGCTGCACTGCTTCGTAGGCTTCCCGCAATTCAGGGCTGTTTTTTACGCCCATCAAGTGACCGACAATCCCCCAGCTCCAGCCGAGACGCTCTTCTAGCTGCTCCAGCGGTTCTACAAGACCCGCCCAAGTGGGTTCCACTTTAGCTTCTAGCGATGTGAGTTCCTGCTCTAGTTCTTTTAGAAGCTGAGTCATTGCAGGCACAACGTGCTGGGGTTCAATCTGGTCAAAGAGAGGCAGTCCCTCACAGATTAAGAGGGGATTGGTTGCAGAAGCAGTAGTCATAAATTCAACGTCAAAACTGAGTGGTGTGGACTAAATTACCCTCAGTATAAAAAGTTTGTTGCTCCCATCGCCGTCAACTCGCAAAAGAAAGCGTTCTTCTGCCATTGATTGACTGAAATCGGTTAAACACAGATCAGTCCGTGATTTGAATTCAGTTGCGAAAAGTGTTCACCCCCTACGCAGGTGTTCTCTAACTCAGGTTGTTTGTGTCCATCTAGCGCTTGCTATAAAATCTAAGCCTGACTCTCAACTCACTTTATTGGATCAAGCCCTTGACGTTCTCTGCAGATGACTTTGCCCAAGCCCTCGCGCAACATGACTTCAATTTTGAAGTGGGGCAAACGGTTCACGGAAAACCCGTAAGCCATGATCACGATGGCGTCTACGTTGATATTGGCGGTAAAGCGACGGCGTTTTTACCGCCCGAAGAAATCTCTCGTTTTGCTCAGCCTGACCTAGAAGTCATTGTCCCCCTTAACGAAGATAGAGAGTTCTTAATTGTCAAGGGTGAAGATGCCGAGGGAAAAGTAACGCTTTCGATTCGTCGGTTAGAAATCAAAGCCCTGTGGGGACGTTTGGCACAGCTAGAGGCCGATGGTCAGACCGTTGAGGTTTATGTGACCGGACTCAATAAGGGAGGCGTTACCGTCGATGTGGAGGGGATTAGAGGGTTTATCCCGCGATCGCATCTCGTCGATAGAGATAACCTAGAAGCGCTCCAGGGCCAAACCCTCACCGCTGGATTCCTTGAGGTCGATCCAGACCGTAATAAGCTGGTGCTATCTAACCGGCAGGCCATGCGCTCCACCCGCATTGGTGAGCTAGAGATCGGTCAGTTGGTGACTGGCACCGTTCGCGACCTGAAGCCCTTTGGAGCCTTTATCGACCTGCAGGGTGTTTCCGGTCTTTTGCATATTAAGCAGGTCAGTCAGGCCTATATTCCTGATTTATCGAAAATACTTAGCGTGGGCAGCACCATTCAAGCCATTGTGTTAGACCTCGACCCAGGTCGGGGGCGCATTTCTCTATCAACCCAAGTCTTAGAAAACCGTTCTGGTGAGATTGTTGAGAGCTTCGAACAGGTGATGAATGAAGCTGAAGACCGTGCCCGTCGGTATCACGAGAAATTGCGGCAGCAGTAGATTTTAAATTCCTACATTCGCCGCCACCAGTCGCAGGTCACTATGTCAGAAGGCTCCCAGCTCAATCAAACCCTGCCGACACTGTCAGAGGGCAATATTGTTACCATTGCCGCCAAAATGTTTATGGCTCAAGGTGGCACCTACTTTGTTCCCAGCTTGTTAGCCCATCTTTGGAGCTATTTAGCCTTTCTTGGCATCGCAATTTTGCTTGTGATTGTAGGAATCACAACCTTTTTTATCACAAATGAAAACTATCTCGTCTTCCGCACCGTTGGGATTGGTATTATTCTGTCGCTGCCGCTGTTTGCATTTGTTTGGGGACGCTACCTTGCTGCCGGGGGATTTCTATCTCGGCTGGTGTTCAATCACTTAACCCACCGAAAAGAAGCCAAAGAAGTCTCTCGTGAAAAGACCTATCCCCGTCTTTGGTCCTACTTTTGGTCGATGCTCTTCAACATCCTTTGTCTCACTATTATCTACGGTGCCGTTCTGTATGTTCTCAACATCATTGGGATTGGCCTTTACCCTCTATTAAAGATTCTGTGGGCCACAATTGATGATCCAAGCCAAAGTTTCTTTGTCATTATCAGCTTGGTTCTCTTGGCCCTCGTCGTGGTGCTGATTGTGGGCCTCATTTTTTATTATTTCTTCGCTCGTCTCTGGTTCTTTGACACTATTTTGGCCTTTGAAGATCAAGTGGGTCCACTGGGTGCGGTCCTACGAAGTTGGCAGCTCACCCGCAATCAAGGCTTTAAGGTGATGACGGTGCTATTCATTGCCACGGTGGTGACCGCGCCGCCAGCCATCATAGCTGGGGTTGTCAATAGCTTCGTCCCTCTCGCCAGTGTTCTCTTGAGCATTGTCGTTTTCCCCTTTTTGCAAGCCATCAAAGCAGTGCAATACTACGACCTCAGACACCGCAATGAAGGCCTGACCTTCAACCTAAACCTGCCTCCAGCTCAGCCCCGTCGATTTCTGCAGCGGGTGATGCTACAAACCCCTGAAAGTATTGAGCTTGATTTTGCCCTGGGCGGCATTGGTAGCCGCGCCTTTGCTTGGGTGATTGATCAAACGCTACTGTTTTTAAGTGTTTCCCTGCTTTGGCTCCTGGGCAGTGCTATCTATGCCTATGTCGTGATACCTGCACTACCGACAGATGCCATTGAAGCCTGGAATCTCTGGACCCTGTCAATCGCGAGTTTATTAACCTTTGCCCTTACCAATGGGTATTACATTGGCTTTGAAACGTTTTGGCAGGGCCAAACTCCTGGGAAGCGGTGGGCTAAAATTCGCGTGATTCAAGATAATGGTCAGCCCGTCGGACTCAAAGAATCCGCCATTCGCAGCTTAATGGGGCTAATTGATATCAACTTCTTTTTCATTGGAGTGGCGTTAGTGACCTTTGGTAAGTCAGAAAAGCGCCTGGGTGATTTTGCGGCAGGCACTTTAATTATTCAAGATGAGACACGTCAAGGAACACGACAGCCCACAGTACAGCTAAGATTTGGGGAACGTGCCCAAACCACAGCGCAAGCCCTCATCCAATCTGCCAATCTCAAGGCGTTAACGGCAGACCAGTACTTTATTTTGCGAGACTTCCTGGGCTATCGGACCCAGCTAGATGCTCCCCAAAGAAAGCAAGTCACGGTCAACCTCGCGACTCAACTGCGCGAAATCGTTGCCGCACCAGAATCTCCAGCAGCACTCAATATCCTCGATGAAGAACTCCTTGAAGCGGTCTACCTTGCCTGTCATCAAACAATTTATAAACAGGTCTAGATTTTAATAATGTCCAACTGGGGCGTATCCAGGCCTAGGCACAATCTCTAGAAGCATCAACGGCCTGAGTTAGGTCTCTTAACAGCGCCATCACTTCAGGGCGACGTCCCTCTGGCAGCGATTGAGCTAATTTTCTGAGGGCTTCTATATACATGCGCGTCTTTTCAGAAAACACATCTGCTTCGGGTTTTGCACGCCTCTGAGGGGGCTGTGGATATGTAGATTCGTCAAAGAGAGAGGGAGGCTCAACGGGGGACTGAGCCGCAACGGGTGGATCGGGAACGGCACTGAGAGGTCGGATGCTATCCCACCAGACATCAGGGTTGCTTAACGCCTCTTTTCCTTTGCTCGTAACCCAGACATTGAGGAGACGAGTAGGGTCGCCTTGCTCTGAAGCGGCGCAAAAATACCCGTCAATTAGATCCTTCTCTTTCAAATCTACAAGCATTTCTTGCACCTCTCCTAGGCGCAGTTCCACCTGTTCAGAAAGGGCTTCATCGACAAAGGAATGATGCTCTGAAAACTCACCTTTCAAGAGTTGCAGAATTTGAAACTGCTTCAGAACAATCCGTCCTTTCTCTGTCACTTTCGGCTCACAGTAACCTCGACGAAAGGAGAGAATCTGACGATCTCTCAACCGATCTAAATCCCGTCGGCTTGCAGAGACTAATCCATAGGAGTAAGTTTGGGGAATACCCTCTCGATTTTTAATCGTCACGATATCAGGATTCTCATTAACGTCTGAGATATCCTTGATAATCTGCACTTGAACGGCTGTCAGCATAAAGCTCTTCCTATCTCTGTTTTGTGAAAAGATGATGGCTGCTGGCCTACCTATGCCTTATGCGTTGTTTAAACTTTCGTCTAGAAAATAATGTTGAAGTTAACCTTATGTCCACAATTTTGAAGTTCACTGATAACATAAGCTGTGTGATTTCCATTTGAGGATGAAGACACCTATTATTAAGGACTAAATATCAACGATAGAGCTGTCAATATCTATACCAAAACAATTCTTTAGAGGCTATAAAGTTCTTAATTTGTGATTTAAGATACATTTATTATTGCTGCATGGATAACAAATCATGTTCCTGCCAGAATAAAACGTTACTTGGGTATAGCGTTTCATGCCCAGACGAAAACACCTCTTAACTTAAACTAGAAACGTGGATTTTCCGTGAAGATCTCTATCCATACTCAATAAACCACTATGCAGCTTCGTTATCCTCGCCTCACTCCACCGCTAGACCGCCTCCTGTTGCCCGCGATGGGGTGTGGAACCTGGGCTTGGGGAAACCGCTTGCTGTGGGGCTACCGCGAAGAGATGGATGAGCAACTCCAGGCTGTATTTGAGCAATGCGTTCGTCGGGGAGTAACCCTATTTGATACAGGAGACTCCTACGGCACGGGTCGCCTCAATGGTCGCAGTGAACAGTTGCTGGGTCGATTTGCCCAGGCTTATGCTGGCCCCAACCTCGCTAAAATTATCATCGCTACGAAGCTGGCAGCCTATCCCTGGCGGCTCAGCCGTCGCTCAATGGTGAAGGCGGGTCAGGCCTCTGCCCAACGGTTAGGTCGCCCTATCGATTTAGTGCAGATGCATTGGTCGCCTGCTAACTATGCGCCTTGGCAGGAGGGACCACTGCTAGATGGCTTGGCCGATCTCTATGAGCAAGGGCTAGTCAAAGGTGTGGGCTTATCAAACTATGGCCCCCAAAGCTTAAGGAAGGCACATCAACGGTTCACTGAGCGGGGAATCCCTGTTACCACGCTACAGGTTCAATACTCACTTTTGTCGACCTACCCGGTGACAACGCTGTCGGTTAAAGAGGTCTGTGATCAACTGGGCATTCAGCTAATTGCCTATAGCCCTCTAGCCCTTGGCATCTTGACAGGGAAATATACTGAGCAGGGGCCAGTTCCCAAGGGGATACGCGGTCGACTCGTGCAACAACTGCTGCCGGGGGCAAAGCCACTACTGCAGGTGCTCGAATCCATTGCCCAAGCGAAGCAGAAGACCATGGCGCAGGTGGCCCTCAACTGGTGTATGGCGAAGGGAACTATTCCTATCCCTGGCGCTAAAACCCTAGACCAAGCTCAGCAAAATATGGGCGCGATGGGATGGCGTCTGAGGGGAGATGCGATCGCACAACTCGACGAAGCGGCTGCTTCGGTCCATAAAAAAATGGTGCAGAATATTTTTCAAACCCGCTAGATTGATCCCCGCAGGTCGTTAGGATGAGATCTGTCGTCAGTCACTGATTCTAAATAATGACAACTGTTCTTGCCTGCGCCCTCATTTTGGGCCTGTGGTCTCTTCCCTTAAACTATATTCCGACCATTGCCCGCATTGCCGCAGGAGGGATCCAATGGGGAATGAGCAACCGGGACATGATGCCAGAGATCCCGCCTTGGGCCGAACGGGCTGTGCGCGCCCAAAAGAATCATTTTGAAAATCTGCCGATGCTGGTGACGACGCTTTTAGTGGTGCAGATAGCAGGGCAAGCCAATCAACTCGTTAATAGTGCAGCCATGGCCATGGTGGCTTTTCGACTCTTGCACGCCCCCTTCTACATTCTGGGTCTTCCGCCCCTGCGTGCGCTCGCCTTTGTGGGTTCGATCTTGTCCCTATTCATTATTCTTTGGCAGCTTCTTAGCTAGGTGATCAGCAAAAAGGCTGTCGACATACGACAGCCCGATCACGCCTTTCAACGTAGTGAAACGCTGAGGTGAGAAAAGCCTTAGTAGTAAAGCGCCATCGAATCGGAGGCAACTCGAAAAGCAAAGATAGCAACAGCCGTTAAGAGATAGGCGCTCACTAGCGCGAAGCAAATGCCAGCGAACCACATCTGCAGGTTCTTAAACTCAATATTTCTATTCATGGTGCTATGACCTGATGAGTTGATGCTGCCATCTTAAGAGGCTACTGCTGCCTAAAATCCGATTTTTAGACTCTGTAAAATCACGTGACTTTAGTTTGTCAATTCGCTATGTCTCTTCACAAAACAGCGCGAAGCTTTATCTTGAGTCGGAGCAGCCTGTGTTATGAATCACGGCTTATAGGCTACTTTTCGGTGGCAGAAATTGATGATTGTGATGAAAGTGCTCGGTTATTTGCAATATTTGGAGCAGATAGACACCCAAATTCTGTTTTGTTAGTTCAGGCAAACTTTCAGTCCACTGCTTGAGGCGTCATGCTCATAGCCGTTCACGATACAACCCAAGATCGCACTGATCGAGTCCCTCATCACCAGTACGACGTTATTGTGATGGGGGGTGGCCCCGCAGGTTCCACCTTGTCCACGCTTTTGAGTGACCAGGGGTATCAAGTTTTACTGCTAGAGCGAGAAAAGTTTCCTCGCTTCCATGTTGGGGAGTCGTTGTTACCCGCCAGTCATTTGCTCTGGGACAAGCTCGGTATTTCAGATACCCTTCGAGCGCTAAGCTTCACCTACAAAGACGCCGCTGAGTTTCGACTGGGTACCGATCCACAAAAGTCTGACTATGAATCAGCCTATATTGACTTCACTGAACCCCAAAACTGGCCCCAGGGTGGTTTCCCTGAACAGGCCTATGCCTATCAGGTTAAGCGCAGTGAGTTTGATCAGCTGTTGCTAGAGAATTCAAAATCAAAGGGGGTGACCGTCTGCGAACAAGCCACCGTCAAGCATATTCTGTGGGCAAAAGATCGGGCCACAGGGGTTCAGTGGCGATCTCACACAGGTCAAACCTATACAACCAAGGCCCAATGCATTGCCGACTGCTCTGGGCGGCAAGCTCTCATTGGTCGCGACCGTCAACTGATCAAGGCAGATCCGATCATTCATACCTCTGCTGTCTTTGGACACTTTCGCAATGTGACGCCCAACCCTGGCCGAGAACAGGGTGCGATCGCAATCTACTTTATTGAGAATGGTTAGGTGTGGTTTATTCCCATCGGTACCGACGAGATGAGCGTGGGGGTCGTGGTCAATCGGCCCACCGGATGGAGCAAACTTTTGCCGGAAGAGATTTTACTCACCACCCTTAATCGCTACCAGTTTTTGCGCGATCGCTTTAGTGACGCCGAGCAGATTTCAAAAATTCATATCTTACGAGATCTGTCCTATGCAGCTAAGCGCAAGGCGGGTCAGGGCTGGTTGCTCGTCGGAGATGCGAGCTTCTTTGTCGATCCCTTTCTATCCTCCGGCGTCCAAGCCGCCTTCAAAATGGCAGAGCAATCTGCCGACGCCATCGAGGCCTTTCTCAAGGGTGGTCGCAAGCGCCCTTTACAGCAGTATCAACGCTGGTGCCAGGGCTATGAATTCCATATCGTGGTAACCATGCGACTGTTTTACTGGATGATGGGTAGCAAACCCGCAGTGGAGATTTTCGTCAATGCCTTGAACCACAGCATAAGACAGGGGCCAGACGCCGCTGTCCGTGGTTTTATCGCTTGGTCTCTGGGCTACTTCGATCTCTACCGGAGGCCGCTCTATCTGCTCTGGGTCGACTTCTTTTTGATGGGGGCCGTGGGTCGTTTCAAGCAAAGATGCCTCGGCGCACAGGGTTGGGATAGCTCTGCAGACGGCTGCACCCAGCCTCGCATCGAGATCCCTAAAAAGGCACAATGGGTTGCTGATAGCTAGTGGCTCGCTGGATCGTAGCTAGGGCGCGATTATAGTCAAGGATGGCCGACAATAGGTTTCCTTGCGCCTGTGTCAGATCATTCTGTGCCGTTGTGATATCGAGTTGAGTGCCAATCCCCGCCTGAAACCGGAGACGGGCCAGGCGCAGACTTTCTTCTGCTTGACCCACGGTATTAGAAGAGGCCTCAATATTTTTGAAGTTTGACTTTAGACTGCTGTCAGCTTGCTCAACCTGAAAACGCAATGCATTTTTGGTGCTCGCAAACTGTGTTTCAGTAATGGCGATCGCCTTATCCTGCTGAGTCGCCTGAGCCTTAGCAGAGCCGCCATCAAAAAAGTTCCAGTTCACCTGTGCGCCCACTGAGTATCCAAACGCACCCGAAGCGCTATCGTCTAATTCATCTTGAAAATCAACGGTAGCAAAGGCTTGAACTTGGGGGCGAACCGACGCCAGAATAGCCCGTCGTTGCAGTTGAGCAATGCGTCGCTGCTGAATAATTTGGGCCAGCTCAGGCCGATTTTGCAATGCTAGCCGAATGCTTTGAGGGAGAGATAACGGCCACTGGCCTGCCGCTTCAACGGGATTAGCGGCAGATAGGCCCACGGTATCAGGAAGGTTGAGACGCTGGGCAAGCTGCCGTTGGGCAACCTGGGCAAGGGACGTCGCTTGAATAAGATTTTGTTGAACACTGGCAAGACTAACCTGGGCCTGCAAGACATCAAAAAAGGTGCCGAGGCCTGCCCTTTCTAGGGCTTGGGCATCTTCGAGACTTTGAGTGGCGTTGTTCACTGCTGATTGGGCGACATCAACAAGAGCCGTCGTCTCTTGTAGATTGTAGTAATCGTTGGCAACATCTAAACGGAGCTGCTCAAGCTGGGCCTGCAGAGTTAGCTCGGCTAAGCGCACCTGAGCGCGCGCAGCACGGATCTGGCTAGAACGGCTTCCCGAAGTGAAAATATTGTAGGTCAGCGCAAGAGTACCACTCAAAGAGTTGGAGATGCTCCCCCCGGTCGAACCCTGGCCGGAACTGGCAAAGGAGGTGAGAGGCCTCAGAGGAGTAATACTAAACGGGGAGGGTAAAGTGGTATTGGCATTCTGCTGCAGTGCCTGCAACTGCTGACTAAACACTAATTGCTGCTGGTCCGAGCCTTGCTGGAGCTGAAGCTGTAGATTCTGAATACTCTGCTGCAGTTCCTGGAGGGTGAGGGCCTGTTGTTGCTGAAGCTGCTGTGTTGTCTGACCAATGACCTCATTTTGAGCCGCTGCATTAACGGTAATCGGTCGTGGCGTCAGGTCAAAGCTGGAGGAGTCTGTTCGAGATAAATCGCCCTGCACACTGACCGTGGGTAAGCGCGCTGCCCTTGCCTGCTTGAGGTTCGCTTGACTTTGTTGAAGCTGCAGTTCCACCACCTGCAGATCCAAGTTATTCCGTTGTGCTAGCTCCTGAGCTTGTTTGAGAGAAATGGGCTGTGTGAGATCGATCTCAACATCCTGGGCTTGGGATGGACTGTTGAATTGACTAGGCCTTGGGTGGAGCTTGAGCAGTGGGTTATTGGGCTGATCGCGAGTCTGATTAAATGGAGGGGCTAGTGGCGGTGTTGTTTGCTCCGACGGCTCCGGTGATTCTGGCGGCTCTGGCGACTCTGACGGCTCTGGTTGTACAGGTGTCTGGGTCGGCTCCGGTGGCGGAGATTCGCTAGGAGACGGCTCGGCTGGGCTTAAAAACAGGTCTGGCTCGGTGGAAGGCTGACTCAGAACTTGCCTCCCTAGGCAGGGAAACAATACCAATCCTAAACCTGCCGCAATGAGATAGCGCTGCATCAATAATAATAAAGTCCTGTGCAAGTTACTCAAAACGTCTAGAAGGTTAGTCGCGGTCCATCAAGATCATTTAATCGATCCTGCCTCAGAGTACCTGAAAATTAATCTGTGGAGTATAGAATCCTCATTTAGGATGCTGAAAGAAGATAAGACCTGTCAAGTTAATCGCTAACATCAAACTAATTCCTATCTCTGTGATTGATCCCAAGGGTGCCAGCCTATGACTTGGAAATTCCCTCGTCTCTCAATGGGGAGCGATGGTGGCTTGATCTTAGATCGGCAAACGCTTTCAACTTGGGGTTGGCGCAATATTGCCCGGGTGGCCTTACTGTGTGCGGGGGGGCTGCTGGCGATAGATATTTTCTGCTACATGCTGGCAGAATCCTTATGGTTTTCGAGCCTAGGCTATCGGCAGGTCTTTGTCACCCAGATTCTGCTGCGTGCGGGGCTATGGATGTTCTGCTTGGGCGTTACCGGCAGCATCGTGGGGTTAAATCTCAGACTGGCTTGGCGACGCTGTTACTCTAAACCCATTCTGTTGTCATCACGGCGAACCACCCTATGGGCGCTGGGACAGTATCTGATGGTGATAATGGGGCTATGTCTGTTGATCGTCTGTTTGTTAAGCCAGACGATGCAGGTTGCCCTGTCGTTTTGGCACGCTTCGACTCCGTTCCCTCAAGTTCTCCAGCAGTTTTCTCCGACATCACTCACCATTCTGTTTAAGCAGTGGTGGACTGCACCGTGGCAGTTGATCTGGGTAGCGGGCGGTATTGGTCTGTTGATGCTGAACCCAAGCTTCGTCTTGGCGGGGATGAGTGTTGTCCTCAGCTTGGGAATGGGGCTAATTTTTTCTAACCATTGGACGCAGGTATTGGCTGGCCTGCACGGCACTCGCTTTAATCAGGCTGATCCGATCTTTGGTCAAGATGTGGCGTTCTATGTATTTGCGCTGCCGGTTCTTGATCTACTGCGGTTTTGGGCCGTGGGCATCTTACTGTTTACCCTTGCCAGTGTGTTGCTGGTGTATCTGCTGTCAGGTAATAGCCTCAGCCAGGGCGGATTCCCTGGTTTTTCATCCCGCCAACAACAGCATCTATATGGTTTATTTGCGGGGCTAATGTTTGTTCTTGCCCTAGGGCTATGGCTCGATCGCTTCGGGCTGCTTTACTCGACTCAAAGTGTCTTGTTTGGGGCCGGATACACTGATTCTGTGGTCAGTTTGCCGGCCATTACGCTGCTGGGTTGGGGAGGCGCTGCGATCGCACTGTTCCTCGCAGGCCAAACCTGCTTTTGGACCACCTCTCGTCCCCGCTACAGCCTATTAGCGCTGTTGGCAGCCTATATGGGGTTTGTTCTGCTAGGGGCAGTCCTGCTGCCCCAGGTCGTCCAGTCCTTTGTGGTGCAGCCCAATGAACTAGAGCGAGAGCAGCCCTACATTAAACGGAGTATTCAATTCACTCGCAAAGCCTTCGATTTAGACACCATCGAAGCAGAGACCTTTGAGCCAACAGGCAAACTAACGCCTGAGCGTCTCAAGGCCAATGATGGCACCATTCGCAATATTCGACTTTGGGATACCCGACCGCTGCTAGAGGCCAATCGTCAACTCCAACGGATTCGCCTCTACTACGAATTCCCAGATGCTGATATTGACCGCTACACCCTCAAGGTGCCTGGTACCGGTGGCTCGACATCCACCGCCACCGAGAAACGTCAGGTGTTGGTGTCTGCCCGCGAGCTAGATTACAGCGCGGTTCCTAAAAAAGCGCAGACCTGGGTGAACCGACATCAAATCTATACCCACGGCTATGGGTTTACCGTTAGTCCCGTCAACGTGGCCCAACCGAGCGGTTTGCCCACCTACTTTGTCAAAGATATTGGGACAGATGCAGACGATAGCACGCTACAAACGGCCACCGATGAAATTAGAGTCAGCATCCCCACCGACCACCCCCGGATCTACTTTGGTGAACTGACCACCAATTACGTGATGACCGGCACCTATGATCAGAATAAAGAGCTTGACTATCCCCGCGGCAATGACAATGTCTACAACACCTACGACGGTAGGGATGGTGTCTCTATGGGATCGTTCTGGCGACGGGGGCTTTTTTCTATCTATCTCAGGGATTGGCGGATGCTCTTCAGCCGTTCCTTTACCACTGAGAGCAAAGTTCATTTCCGTCGCCAGATCACCGATCGGGTTCAAACCCTAGCGCCCTTCTTGAAGCTTGATCGCGAACCCTATCTCGTGGCGGCCTCTGCCGAGACGGCCCCCGGCAACCTCCACTGGATCATTGATGCCTATACCACTAGCAATCGATATCCTTATTCAGACCCCGGTGATGCGCCCTTTAACTATATTCGCAACTCCGTCAAGGTGGTGGTGGATGCCTACAACGGCAATGTGACATTCTACAGCGTTGATGATCAAGACCCCGTCCTCCAGACCTGGCAGAAGATTTTTCCTGCGCTTTTTCAGCCCCTTGACCAGATGCCGAAATCACTCCGCAGTCATATTCGCTACCCGGTCGATCTCTTTCGGATTCAGTCCCAAAGTCTGTTGACCTACCACATGACCGATCCCCAGGTGTTCTATAACCGTGAAGATCAGTGGCGAGTTCCGAATGAAATCTATGGCGAAGAATCGCAGCCTGTAGAGCCTTATTACCTGATCATGAAACTGCCTGGGGCTGAAAGTGAAGAATTTATTCTGCTCTCGCCCTTTACGCCAGTGCGCCGCAACAACTTGATTGCTTGGCTGGCGGCCCGGTCTGACGGGACTGAATACGGCAAACGCTTGCTTTACCAGTTCCCGAAGCGGGAGTTGGTCTTTGGTCCTGAACAGATCGAAGCCCTCATCAACCAAGACCCGATTATCTCGCAGCAGATTTCACTGTGGAATACCCAGGGATCACGGGTGATTCAGGGGAATTTGCTCATTGTTCCCATTGATAATTCGCTGCTGTACGTTGAACCGCTCTATTTAGAGGCAGAAGAAACCAGCGTTCCGATTTTGGCAAGGGTGATCGTCGTCTACGAGAACCAAATTGTAATGGCGAAGACCCTTGAGGAATCATTAGACGGTATCTTTAAGTCTTCGCCGAATAATACGACCCCTATTATTCGGCCTGTTGATGAACCACCGCTGTTAAGAAATGAGCAATAGCTACACGCCGACGACGCGATTCGTCTGCCAACCTGGGCTTGGCGACTTAGAGGAGCGTTTGGTTGTGCTTTAATCGGTTGCAACCCCTTACAACATGCTTAATAGAACTAGGCAAAGATGACCAAATTATCCCGGTGTACCACTGTTTCTGCACCGGCATAGCCCAAAATATCTGCAATCTCTTCGGAGCGCTTGCCCTTGATCTGCTCTAGCTCAACACTGCTGTAGTTGACAATGCCCCGCGCAATTTCTTGGCCCTGTGCGTCACAAAGCTGCACGGATTCTTGACTATTAAAGTGTCCTTCAACGGCGACGATGCCCGCTGATAGCAGGGATTTACCCAACTGGGCAATGGCTTTAGTGGCCCCGACATCAAGCCGCAGCTTACCCGAGGGGATCAAGGCATGGGCAATCCAGCGTTTGCGAGCGTTGATGGGTTGCTCGTCGGGGCTAAACTGGGTGCCGATGGCCTCACCCGCTAAAATTTTGGCAATATTTTCTGGTGTTTGACCTTGGGTAATCACGGTACGGACCCCTGCTCCTGTGGCAATTTCAGCCGCCATGATTTTGGTGGCCATGCCGCCAGTGCCCCAGCGAGAGCCTTGACCCCCGGCCTGCACCTCGGCAAGTTGCTCGATAGTCTCAACATGGGTGATGGGTTGTGCGTCTGGTTCAGTCCGGGGATCAGCGGAGTAGAGACGATCAACGTCTGTGAGTAGGAACAGCCAGTCGGCTTCTACTAGCCCTGCAACAAGGGCCGACAGCGTATCGTTGTCGCCAAATTTGAGCTCATCCACCGCGACGGTATCGTTCTCGTTGACGATGGGTACGACCCCCAAGTTGAATAGCTCGTTGAAGGTATTGGAGGCGTTGATGTAGCGGTTGCGATCGCACAAGTCTCCCCGCGTCAGCAAGACCTGAGCAATGGGCTGCTGCAGGCTAGAAAAAAAATCGTCGTAGATGCGCATTAATCGCCCCTGCCCCACTGCCGCAACGGCCTGTTTGAGGGCGACCTTCCGAGGCCGCTCTTCTAAGCGCAACCTAGAGCAGCCAACCCCCACCGCACCGGAAGACACCAACACGACACGGTGCCCCTGCTGCTGAAGCTGGCAGATCACTTCCACTAAACCGGCAATCGTCGCCAGGGCAAGCTGCCCTGTTTCGGGGCGTGTGAGGCTAGAGGTTCCGATTTTAATGACTAGAGTGAGGGGCATGCTTGTTTAAGTCTCTTCATTACATCTATCCCAATCCCAAAAGCCAATCCCAAAGAAAGATGGACAAAGATGCGCCTGTGCCCCTGTCTTGCGTTAGATTACAACCGAGCGATACGCTCAGCATAGTGAATGCCCGACACATACGGTTAATAAGCACATGGATGCAGCGCAACTCTGGCAACGATATCAAGATTGGCTCTACTATCACGATGGCCTTGGAATTTATGTTGATATTAGCCGCATCCGATTTGATGATGCCTTGGTGACGTCTCTACAGCCAAAATTTCAAAAAGCATTTGCCGATCTAAAAGCCCTTGAAGGAGGTGCGATCGCAAATCCAGACGAAGGTCGCATGGTCGGTCACTACTGGCTCCGCGCCCCAGACTTAGCCCCCAACGCTGAGCTAAAGAACGAAATTATTCAGACCCTCAGCAAAATTGAAACCTTTGTTGCTGATATTCACTCCGGCACCATTCATCCCCCCAACGCCCCTAAGTTTACCGATATCATCTCCATTGGCATTGGTGGCTCGGCCCTTGGCCCCCAATTTGTCTCCGAAGCGTTAGCGCCGTTGAACGCGATGGGCCTCCACTTTATCGACAATGCCGATCCTGCAGGCATTGATCGTACCCTTGAACAGCTCCAAGATCGGCTGGCAACGACTCTGGTCCTGACCATCTCTAAGTCAGGCGGCACCCCAGAAGCTCGCAACGGTATGCTAGAGGTCAAGCAGCGATTCACAGACAAAGGACTGCCCTTTGCCAAGCACGCCGTTGCCATTACCGGATACGGCAGCGCCCTTGATAAAATCGCCCATGCTGACGGCTGGATCACCACCTTCCCCATGCACGATTGGGTGGGGGGACGCACCTCAGAACTGTCTGCGGTGGGTTTAGTACCGGCCGCGCTGCAGGGCATTGCCATTCGAGACCTGTTGGCGGGGGCGCAGGAGATGGACATTGCCACCCGAATCCCCGATCTAAAAACCAATCCAGCCGCCCTCTTGGCGTTAGCTTGGTATGCTGCCGGTGATGGGCAGGGCAAAAAAGATATGGTGGTCTTGCCCTACAAAGATAGCCTGATGCTGTTCAGCCGCTATCTGCAGCAGCTCGTCATGGAATCCCTCGGCAAAGAAAAAGACTTAGACGGCAACGTGGTCTATCAGGGCCTTGCCGTCTACGGCAATAAGGGATCCACCGACCAGCATGCCTATGTGCAACAGTTGCGCGAGGGCATCCCGAATTTTTTCATGACCTTTATTGAAGTTCTTAAAGATCGGCATGGACCGTCACTGGAGTTAGATCCAGGGGTTACCTCCGGTGACTACCTCACCGGATTTTTGCTCGGTACCCAGCAGGCTTTATACGAGAAGAACCGAGACTCGATTACCGTCACGCTGCCCCAAGTAACCGCCAAAACGGTAGGAGCTTTGATTGCCCTCTATGAGCGCACCGTAACGTTGTATGCCTCATTAATTAATGTCAATGCCTACCATCAGCCAGGAGTAGAGGCCGGCAAAAAAGCAGCAGCTCAAAACCTAGACCTACAAAAACAGATCATGCAGGTTTTGCAACGTACTGAAGGCTCGATTTCACTGCAGGCTCTCGCAGAGCAAGCTGGGGGAGGCAATCGCATTGAGACGATTTACAGAATCCTGCGCCATCTGAATGCAAACATTCAAGGACTCAACCTTACTGGCAACCTCAGTCAGCCAGCAACCCTGCAGGTAACCCTAAATTAAAGGACATTAAGGCAAAACGTCTCACTTAAACAAAACAGGGAGTTACATCTAAGATGTAACTCCCTGTTTTGATACGAACTTAGGTAACGATTACCATAGAGCCGGAATTGGATTGGCCGGAATTGGCTCCAATGGTGGTGGTGGCTCAGCACCACCAAAAGGAATTGGTGGCGCGACCAATGGTGGTGGCGGCTCCACGACAGCAACCGGTACAGAACAGACTCTGGTTGTACCAATGCCTTGATACTCAGTGACCTGAATAGCCTGGCCTTCAGCGAGGCCGAGGCGAGAAATCGTCGTGGGCGCAACGGTTGTGCTCACAGGGGCAGAGCCGCCATCGGGCACAAAAGTAACCTGATCACCTTCAATTCGGTCCACCGTGCCAGAAACCACGCGAGACTGAACCGGGGGCTGAATGCTCCTGACAACACCTTTTTTGTTGGTATCAAAAACCACTAAGTCTCCTGGCTCCAGATTAGAAGGAGGCGTAACCCCTTCATCTAGCGGGTAGACCTGAGTCGTACCGTCAGCACCACGCACCTGAAGAGACTGACTATCAATGGACTGGATGAGGCCGTAGTTGTTCCCTTTCGGGGCTGAGTCGGGGTTGATCGATTGAGCCTGTGCAGCTTTAGGCAAAACAGCCGCTGCACCTGCAATTAATAACGCGACCCCTGCGCTGGTAAATAGTTTTTTCATGGGGATTCCCTTGCAACACCTCAAAATAACATCCTCACAATACCCCCCAGAGTTTATTGCTCTATTATGCATACAATCTCGTTGATTGGTAAGGGGGAGAACCATTTATTGTCTAGTTCTATTCATTTCTTCTAATTTCGAACCGTGACTCCTTTTTTGTCAGCCTCAAATTCATTCAAGAGATTGTATCACTTGAACTCAAATTATTTCGGTACAATACTGGTCGTCAGCATTGTTTTGATGGCTTTCTTCGGTCCGATGCTGTTGCCCGTTGAACTCTCTACGGCATCAGACTATACAACACGGCTGCAGCCACCGAGCCTAACCTATTACTTGGGCACAGATGGGTTAGGACGAGATATTTTACCGTTACTCTTTTATGGGCTGCGTATTTCTCTGGGCTTAAGTTTAATCGCAGTCTCTTTAGGACTTTGCCTTGGGGCAAGCCTTGGGCTAACCGCTGGCTATGCGCGGGGTTGGGTTGATCTATGCGTCGGCTGGGTCACGGATATTTTACTCGCGTTTCCATCCATCTTACTTGCCATTGCCATCGCCACCGTCATGGGGCCGGGACTCGTCAGTACCGCCATAGCTGTAGCCGCAGTTCAAGTGCCCATTTTTGCTCGTCTCAGCCGTAGCTTGGCGCTTTCCATTCGAGAAAAGCCGTTTATTGATGCCGTGCGGGCGTTGGGGGCAACGCCGTTGAGAATTTTGTGGCGACATTTGCTCCCCGCTAGCCTGCCTCCGCTGGTAGTACAGGCAACTCTTGCCATTGGGACCGCCACCTTAGAGGCGGCAGGTTTGGGCTTCTTAGGATTAAGTGCCCAGCCCCCGACACCAGAACTAGGGACAATGGTGGCCGATGCGTTCAAAAACGGTTATGCATTCTCGTCCCCCTGGACAATTTTGAGTCCAGGCTTAATGATTATGGTCATGGTTCTGGCCTTCAATCTATTCGGCGATGAACTCCAGGATCGCCTTGATCCAAACGTAAAGTCCCGCTAGGGTACCTGAAGGAAGTGGTCCGTTAGCGATCTCTGCTGAGGAACCGGCGGCGTAAACTGTGCGTCCCTGCCTCCAGTGCCTCCCCAAAAGTTTTGTTAGAGGGCAATACCCCTCTCTCTCATATTGTTGATGGAACCCCATAGAAATTAATGAACCGTCCCTTTTTTCCCTTAATGGTGAGCCTCGCTCTGGTGATGAGCGCTCCGGCTCTAGCTCAAACGGTGACCCAGCAGGGTAGCGTAATCAACCTAAACGGACGGACCTTGAATGCGGCATGGGCCACTTGGCCTGCGGGGACAGGACAAACCATTGGCATCAGCGATAGCGGTCTGCGACAGCGGATGGGGTTTGATCTGCTCAGCACGAGTAACTATCAGCAACAACCGGTGAGCTGGTTCACGGGCCAACCCACTGTCCTCAATGCCCGTCTTGCCCCGTCGGGAGCCTATCGGTATCTAGATGTCGCCACCCTATCCCAAACCTTTGGGTGGCGACTGCAACCCCAGGGGAATGTCTTGCAGATCACCTCCCCCGCCGCACAGGTGCAGTCAGTGCGAGTGGGCCGACAGACTTGGGGGAATCGCATTGTTGTGGATCTCGATCGACCCGCACCCTGGCAGATGACACAGCTAACGGTGAGTCGAGATGCCGTGAAGCCCCGCAGCTTCAAGATTGCCCTTGATGCCGCCGCTCTCCCCGCTGCGACCCAGCGTTGGGCTATCGGTGACAAGGACGCCCTCAGAACGTTGGCGGTAACCACACAGGGGGGGCAAACCATTATTTCAGGGGAGATCGCAGGTAATATGCGGCCCCAGATCTCGATGGTTCCCAATCCTAATCGGCTGGTGATTGATATTCAGGCCAACGCTCCGCAGCCTCGCAGTATTCAGTGGGCACCCGGTATTCAGTGGCAAGAGCAAACGATATCGTCGGGGGGGCAGCAGTTTCCGGTGGTGTGGTTGGCTCTCAACCCGCAACAGCCGGGACTTAAACTGCGGCCCATCTGGGGAAATCCAAATGCGCTGGTAGGGATTGACCCGCTGCTATCGATGGCAGCGCGATCGCAAGTGGCAGTGGCAATTAACGGGGGCTATTTTAATCGCAAGAACCAAACCACCCTCGGGGCAATTCGACGGGATGGTCAGTGGGTGTCTAGCCCCGTCTTGAGTCGGGGGGCTGTCGCCTGGACTGATCAGGGCCAGTTCGCAATGGGGCGCTTAGCGCTTCAAGAAACGCTCACGACCCCCAGTGGATCGTTAGCAGTGGTGTCTCGCGATAGTGGCTACCCTCAGCGAGGTATTGCTCTCTATACTCCTGTTTGGGGGCCGAGCTATACGCCCATTCTAGAGACAGAAAAGATTATTTCAGTGGTGGGCGATCGCGTTGTCGATCAGCGAGACAGCAAGAGTGCCAGCTCTTTTCCGATTCCTAGAAATGGTTACTTATTAGTGCTGCGCTCCTTTGATGCCGGTGCCGCCCTCGCCCCTGGCAGTTCACTGACCCTCCAGGCGACAGCTTCACCCACCCAATTCAATCAGTTCCCCAATATTTTAGGCGCGGGGCCACTGCTGGTTTATAACAACCAAGTTGTTCTTAACGCCAATGCAGAACAGTTTAGTCCTGCCTTTGGGACTCAAGCGGCCCCTCGCAGCGGTATCGGTCAGCGTTCTGATGGCACAATTATTTTGGCTGCAGCTCACAATCGCGTCAATGGAATGGGGCCAACCCTCAAAGAGTGGGCTGAAATTATGCGGCAGCTCGGCTCAGTGCAGGCCCTCAATCTAGATGGTGGCAGCTCCACTGCCCTTTATCTGGGTGGGCAGCTTCTAGATCGTCACCCCAGCACCGCTGCACGGGTACAGAATGGCCTCGGTGTCTCATTAACGCCGGCACCGTAACGTAGATCACCAACGCAAAACACGATTAAGAATTATAGTCAAAGTGGATGAATCAAAATTGGGTGACTATACTAGATGGGGCAATTGCTGGGGAAAAGATTGCCGCTGTAATGACATTAAATTTATTGCTTAAACATATTAGTTAGAGGATATTGACGCGATGCAAGTTGAAAATGCAATCCTTCCTGTGAGCAACATTCAAAGCTTAGCTGCGACTGAACTGAGACCTTGGGGTTCCTTCACGATTTTAGAAGAAGGCAAAGGCTACAAAATTAAGCGCATTGAAGTAAAGCCTAATCATCGCCTCAGCCTACAGATGCACCACCATCGCAGTGAACACTGGATTGTCATTGCTGGCATCGCCAAGGTTCAGCGGGGCGAAGAAGAGCTAATGCTCAGTGCGAATGAGTCTACCTACGTGCCCAGATTTACCTCTCACCGCCTCGAAAATCCAGGGATGGTGCCTCTCGTTTTAATTGAAGTTCAAAACGGAGAGTATTTAGGGGAAGATGATATTGTGCGTTTTGAAGACGACTATGCACGTTAGTCTATGCCTCTATCTCTATGATTCAACTGAGTCCCACCGCCCTTGATGAAGTCAAGCGGCTAAAGTTAAAGCCCTCCTACCAAGCAGCAACCGTTCTTCGGGTTGCTGTCCACGAGGGTGGTTGCTCAGGATGGTCCTACCAAATGTCGTTTGAGACTGCGGCTCAAGCCTCGGATCAGATGTTTGACTGTGGCGACATTCAGGTTGTTGTTGATCCTCAAAGCTGGCCTTATCTGAGGGGACTCACCCTCGACTACACCGAAGATCTGATGGGCGGCAGTTTTCGATTTAGTAACCCTAATGCTAGACAAACCTGTAGCTGTGGTCATTCCTTTGCTTTTTAGAGGACTTGCCACTGCGGTCATTACCCTACTTCTGGGGGCACCGGGCGATTACTATAGTTGGACCGGTTCGTCAGCAATGTAGTCCCCCAGTGTTGTCCCCCATGCCTTCTTCTCAAACGCTTTCTTTGATGGATCTCAGGCTTGAGATCCGGCAGCGATATGAGCAGACGCGAGCGAATACATTGCGTCTCTTTGAGACCCTTAATCCAGACTTATTTAATCGGCAGGCTCACCCAGACTTTAGTCCGGTGGGCTGGCATCTGGGCCACATTGGTTTTACAGAAGGGCTATGGCTACTAGAGCAAACAGAGGAACAAGAGCCGTTATTCCCTGAGTATCGGCTCCTGTTCGCTGCAGATGGATCGCCCAAGGAACGGCGTCAGCAACTGCCTTCCTTTGCGCAAATTTGTGACTATCTTGATGAGATTCGGCATCGGGTATTCGACTATTTAGAACACGCGCCCATAGAAAAACAGGGCTGGCTATGGCTATGGCTGCAGCAGCATGAGAGCCAACATTGCGAAACGATTACTTGGGTGCTGAATCTCCATCAACTTAAGGCTGCTCGACAAAATCATATTCAACTACAGTCCTTGGGATACAAACTTCCAACGACTTTAGATGAGATTTCTAGGATTCTACAACAGGCGACGCCTCAGCAACCTCAATCTGATGTGCTGCAGATGACAGCGGATATGATCTGTGTCAGAGGTGGTCCTTTTGTCTGTGGAAATGATGGTTTAGAGGCGCTTGATAATGAAAAACCCGCGCATATCGTTGACTTAGACACCTATTGGATGGATCGAACCCCCGTCACCTGCGGGGACTATCTTCAGTTTATGGAGGCCGGAGGCTATACCCATCGTCAATGGTGGTCTGAATTGGGCTGGGCATGGCTACAGGATCATCCCATTTCGCACCCGCTCTACTGGGAATTAGTAACAGAGGGGACCGATAGATGGGCGCACCCGGTGTGTGGGGTGAGCTGGTTTGAAGCCGATGCCTATGCACGATTTGTGGGCAAACGACTGCCCACAGAGGCGGAATGGGAAAAAGCGGCAAGTTGGGATCCAAAAAGGCAGTGCCGCCGCATCTATCCCTGGGGAGAGGCACCGCCGAGCCACCTGCTGTGTAATTTTGGCGGAGAACTAGGAGAAACGACGCCGGTTCATCGATATCTGCAGGGGCAAAGTGCCGTGGGTTGTCTTGATCTGATCGGCAATGTGTGGGAGTGGACAGAGACTTGGTTCCATCCCTATGAGGGCTACGTTAGTTTCCCCTACGAGGGATATTCAAAAGCTTACTTTGATGATCAGCATTGCGTCTTGAAGGGCGGGAGCTGGGCCGCGCAGGCTCCGGTGCTGCGCTGTGCATTTCGTAATTGGTACTATCCCCAAACGCGGCAGCATTTTGCAGGGTTTCGGTGTGCCTATTCTTGAAGAGGCCACCAACTGAGCGAGTCATTGCCGGCTCTGAGCTGCAGTGACTCTAGGGTCGCCAAGATGGCACCCCCGCTTTCCTCTGCGTGAATGTGGCAAAATCAGTAGAATACGCCTCACCTAAAGCCTATTTATGATTGCCACTGAGTCCACCCTTTCGAGTCAATACGACCCTGCTAGCACTGAAGCCAAGTGGCAGCAAACCTGGGAAAGCAAAGGAGTTTTCACCGCTGACCCCCATCACGAGGGTGAACCCTATTGCGTTGTGATTCCGCCGCCGAACGTAACCGGCTCTCTGCACATGGGCCATGCTTTCGAGAGCGCGCTCATTGATGTACTGGTGCGCTACCACCGCATGTTGGGTCGCAATACTCTTTGGCTACCCGGAACTGATCACGCCAGTATTGCCGTGCACTCTATTCTAGAAAAACAACTCCAGGCAGAGGGAAAAACACGTTACGAGATTGGCCGCGAAGCCTTTTTAGAGAAGGCAAAGCAATGGAAATCTGAATCCGGCGGCACGATTGTCAATCAGCAGCGCCGCCTTGGGGTTTCTGTGGACTGGTCGCGGGAACGGTTCACGATGGATGAAGGGCTATCGAAGGCCGTGCGAGAAGCCTTTGTAAGCATGTATGACGAGGGATTGATTTATCGCGGCAACTATATGGTCAACTGGTGCCCCGCCAGTCAGTCTGCAGTGTCAGATCAAGAGGTTGAGAATCAAGAGATAGACGGGCATCTGTGGCATTTTCGCTATCCCCTCGCCGATAGTTCAGGGGCAATGGAAGTGGCGACGACGAGACCTGAGACAATGCTGGGCGATACAGCGGTGGCAGTGAATCCCAATGATGATCGCTATAAAGATTTGATTGGCAAGATGCTGACGCTACCGATTATGGATCGAGAGATTCCGGTAGTGGCGGATGAACATGTCGATCCAGCATTTGGGACCGGCTGCGTTAAGGTCACCCCTGCCCATGACCCCAATGACTTTGCCATGGGACAGCGCCATAACTTGCCGCTGATCAATATCATGCACAAGGATGGTCGGCTCAATGAGAATGCTGGACCGTTTGAGGGGCAAGATCGGTTTGAAGCTCGCAAGAACGTAATCCAGCGCTTAGAAGAAGACGGCTGTTTGGTGAAAACCGAAGAATATCGCCATAGCGTGCCCTATAGCGATCGCGGTAAAGTTCCCGTCGAACCCCTGATTTCAACCCAGTGGTTTGTCAAAACAGGGCCAATGGCAGAAGATACGCTCAAGTTTCTCAATGAGCAACAGTCCCCTAACTTTGTACCAGAGCGCTGGACGAAGGTCTATCGTGATTGGCTCGAGAATCTACGCGACTGGTGTATTTCTCGCCAACTTTGGTGGGGACATCAGATTCCGGCTTGGTACGCCGTGAGCGAAACAGATGGCGAAATAGGCGACAACACACCCTTTGTTGTGGCGCGGGATGAATCAGAGGCCTGGAATAGAGCGAAAGAACAGTTTGGCGATCAGGTCCAGCTCAGCCAAGATCCTGATGTTCTAGACACTTGGTTTTCTTCAGGGCTGTGGCCCTTCTCAACGATGGGATGGCCGGAAGAAACCGCTGATTTATCCACCTATTACCCCACCAGTACATTGGTAACGGGGTTTGACATCATCTTTTTCTGGGTTGCCCGGATGACGCTAATGTCGGCCCATTTCACAAAGCAAATGCCCTTCAAGGACGTGTACATTCACGGCCTGGTCCGAGATGAGAAGGGGCAGAAAATGTCGAAGTCGAAGAACAACGGCATTGATCCGCTGGTGCTCATCGATAAATACGGCACAGATGCGCTGCGGTACACGCTGATCCGTGAAGTGGCAGGGGCCGGACAAGATATTCGCCTCGATTACGATCGCAAAACCGATCAGTCTTCGTCAGTGGAAGCCTCTCGCAACTTTGCCAACAAGCTATGGAATGCCTCTCGATTTGTGTTGATTAATCTTGAGGACCAGACCCCTGCTCAGTTGGGCTATCCCGCCCTAGAGGATTTAGAACTGGCGGATCGTTGGATCCTGTCTAAGTATCATCAGCTCGTGGCGCAGACTCGGCAGCAAATTAATGCCTATGGGCTAGGGGAAGCCTCGAAGGGACTCTACGAATTTATTTGGGGTGATTTCTGTGATTGGTATATCGAGCTAGTTAAACCGCGCCTTCGAGAGCAGGGAACGCCATCCCAGCGGGTCGCTCAGCAAACGCTAGCCTTTGTGCTGGAAGGGATACTGAAGCTCTTACATCCGTTTATGCCCCATATCACCGAAGAGATTTGGCAAACCTTAACGCGAGCTGAGGACGGACAATACCTTGCCGCTCAGCCTTATCCAGAGCCTGCAACGGTTCATTTAGAGGCTGAGGCCCCTTCCCCTGCAATGGCGTTTGAGCCACCCTCGCTGGGTTTAGCGAGCAGTAGCGCCTCTGGGGCGTTGACCACGCCGCTGGAGCTGGGTGAGGACTGGCGAGCTGTAGTGGAAAGAATTTTAGGGGTGTTTGAAGAAATCGCCCAGTTTGCAAACGAGCATCAGCGTGGTTTGATAACGGTGATTTTAATCGTTTCAGGATTTGTGGGGATTGCTCTAGCAGACTCAGTCCTTGCCACGATCAACCACCTCCCGCTGACGAGACCCTTCTTTCAACTGGTGGGTTCATTTGCCCTTTTTCAGTTTGTCTACACGAAATTGCTCTGGAGTGGCGATCGCAAAGAAACAATTGAAGCGGTAACTCAATGGAAAGACCGAGTGGTGGCAAAACCGATCACCATTGATACTCCTGCTCTACCGGTGGCAGAAGAGCCAGCCATGCGGCCTGCCACCGGTAGAGCAGCCGCTATGGGAACCGTCGCGGCGATGCAGTTTATTGATGAGGCGACTGAAACGCAGTTTGAGCTATTGATCGGTATCATCCGCACGATTCGGAATTTACGGGCCGAGGCCAGTATTAAGCCCAGTCAGAAAATAAAGGTGATTTTGCAGAGTGAAAGCGATCGCGAACGTCAGACTCTCACCGCAGGCCAAACCTATATTAAAGATGTCGGCAAAGTTGAGTCACTGAGCATTACGCCAGCGCTAGAAGGAGAGCTGGCCCAGACCATTGTGGGGGTTGAGGGAACCGTTCAGGTGTTGATTCCCCTCAGCGGCGTGGTAGATGTCGATGCTCTCAAAGCCAAGCTTGAGAAAGATCTCAACAAAGCAGAAGGGGAAGTAAAGTCCTTTTCTGGACGGTTGCAGAACTCGAAGTTTGTTGATCAGGCCCCAGCAGAAGTGGTGCAGGGTGCGCGAGATGCTTTGGCTGAGGCCCAAAAGCAAGTGGAGATATTGTCAGATCGGTTGGCTCGTCTGTAGCCGCTCGTCAAACGCTACATTAGAGTTAATCGTTTCACCGCTGAGTTTCCGATGACCACTGCAATCCTAAGCAAACCTCAGAAAGAAACTCCTCTATTGTTTGAGGGGTTAACCTGGCGTGAATTTAAAGCCGTTGAGCAACTTCTTGACCGCCCAGGGTATCGACTCTCTTTTTTAGATGGTGTATTAGAGATTATCCAAATGCCCAGTGAAGCTCATGAAACCGTCAAGGAGAGACTCGCAGCTCTATTAGAGCTTTACCTACTATTGACAGGGTTTGACTTTACACCTACTGGCTCTATGACCCTCGAAAGTGAGAGTGGACAGGTGAAGCGAGAAGCAGATAAATCCTACCGGCTTGCACCAGGGCGATCACGGCCTGATCTTGCCATTGAAATTGTGTTCTCCAGCGGCGGCATCAGCAAGCTGGAAGCCTACAAGCGGCTGAAGATATCAGAAGTCTGGTTCTGGGAAGATGGAGAGCTGCAGATCTATCACCTGCAAGGAGAAGGAGAGCAGCTTGATTATGAGCCGCTCGAAAAAAGTGAGGCTGTCCCAGGACTAGATCTAGAACTATTCTTAAACTGTATCAATATTGCCAATCATGTCGATGCGGTCAGAACTTGGCAGCAAGGAATTCAGACCTAACCCGATCGCACTGGATCTGAAATATTGGTTGATTGTGATTGGTCTAAGTTTCCCTTAGACTGTTGCCAACGCTGGCGTTGCGGTCTTTCTCTGATGGGGAGAGCTGCCAGCGTCAAAATTAACAGGAGTTCAGAATGGCAGCGGCCAAAATAAAACCCAAAGAACGGGATGCAGTCATTCAAGCTCTGCAAGCAGGCGTCGTACCCCGGAAGGGGCAGCACCTAATCCAAGTAGGGCGGGTGGAAGAGATTACAGCGCTCCTGCGAGATATTGAACGGATCACCGATGGCGGCTCAGCCACGCGGTTTGTGATTGGCGAATACGGCTCTGGAAAAACTTTTTTCCTTTCGCTGATTCGTACCATTGCGATGGAGAAGAAGTTCGTGACCACCCAGGCCGATCTGACGCCAGACCGGCGGCTCCATTCTGCTAATGGTCAGGCCCGCGCCCTGTATTCAGAACTCATGGCAAATCTATCGACGCGCACGAAACCGGAAGGCGGTGCTCTGCCCAGCGTTGTGGAGCGGTTTGTGACCTCAGCAATTTCGGAGGGACGCGATCGCAACCTTAACCCCGAAGAAATTATTAGAGAACGGCTGGCTCACTTATCTGAGTATGTCGGCGGCTATGACTTTGCCGAAGTAATCGCGGCCTACTGGCGCGGCCACGACACCGGAGATGACACCCTTAAAGTCAATGCTATCCGCTGGCTCCGGGGCGAATTTACCACTAAAACGGAAGCCCGTGCGGCCTTGGGCGTGCGCTCCATTGTCGATGACGCCTCGGTGTATGACCAGCTCAAGCTCTTTGCCCAATTGGTGCGGCTAGCCGGTTACAGTGGCTTTTTAGTTTGCCTAGATGAAATGGTGAATCTGTATAAAATTGCCCATACCCAATCTCGCAAAACCAACTACGAGCAGATTTTACGAATCCTCAACGATAGTTTGCAGGGGACGGCTTCAGGAATTGGCTTCATTATGGGAGGCACTCCAGACTTTTTGATGGATTCACGCAAGGGTCTTTATAGCTACACTGCGCTGCAAACCCGCTTGGCTGAGAACACCTTTGCCGGTCAGGGCTTAGTGGATTACACCGGCCCCGTGATTCGGCTTGCGAATCTGAGCGCTGAAGATTTGTACGTGCTGCTAGGGAAAATTCGGATGGTGTTTACCAGCGATCATCCCAAGCAAAAGTTGATTTCTGATGATGGCATCCAAGCCTTTATGGCGCACTGCTCACAGTATATTGGCGAAGCCTATTTCCGGACTCCGCGCAATACCATCAAAGCCTTTGTCGATTTGTTGGCGGTGTTAGATCAGAACCAACAAGTGTCCTGGAAAGATTTGGTGTCTCAAGTCAATGTTAAGACAGACCCTAGCTCCAACCTATCGGCTCCGCCAGCCGCCAGTAATGCGAAGGGACAACGAGCAACGGTTCCAGCCAGCGCCGACGGAGACTTAGCGTCCTTTCGTCTGTAGCATCACCTGATATAGATGGGGTGGGCGATCGCAGCCAAGAGGTATACCCCAGGCCATACCTATGATGCCGTCAGCGCAGGTTGAGCATGCTTTACTAACGTTGCCTCTGGCAGCGGCCCCTGTAGATGAGACCAAGGTAAGACCCTCGTGACAGGCCAGTTTTCAAAGACGTAATAGTCCATCGAAGGAAGCTGACCGCGCAGTTCTTTAAAGGCACGACGGTAGCTGCCAACGGAATCACCATAGTGCCGCGTTAGCTCTAGTAGGCGCGAGAGGCGGCGATCACCCCTAGACAGCAACGTCTGGATGACGGACCAGTTATAGCTTTCGGGCCTAAAGTCAATGCCGTGCGATCGCAACCCCTTCTGCAGCAACTTCAGCCGTTTTTGGGCCGTCGGATCTATCCCAAACCACTGGAACGGCGTATGGGCCTTGGGCACAAAGGTACTGCAGCCCAGCGTCAGTCGAAAGTTAGGGACATGGCGTTTAAGATCAAGCAGTAATTGAATGGTGGCCTCCACATCCGCTTCTGTTTCTTGAGGGAGGCCCACCATCCCGTAAAACTTGAGTCCCTTGAGTCCCCCAGCCTTGGCGTTGGCAGTGGCCTCAAAGATCTCGTCTTGCTCCAGCTTTTTATTGATCAGGGTCCGAATCCGCTCAGAGCCGCTTTCAATGGCAATGGTTACTGATCGCGTGTCGTGATTCGCTAGGGTCTGAGCCAGCTTGGGCGTCACTGTATTGGTGCGTACCGAGGCAATGCTGAGCCGCACGTCATCGCAGACGGGTCGCTCAAAATAGTTCAACAATTCGTCAAATTCAGGATGCTGGGTGACGGATGCCCCTAATAAGCCAATTCGGTTCGTAACCGCCAAGCCACGCTCAATGGCAGGGATCAGCGACTCAGAAACGCTGGGGGTCCGAAAGGGGAGTGTGAGATAGCTCGCCAAACAAAAGCGACACATCTCAGGGCAGCTCCGCACCACCTCCACCATATAAATGCTTTCCCAGGCGGCTTTTTCAGTGACCACGGTAGAGCTAGACAGGGTATTGCCACGATAGGTTTGTTTCTCAACGCGGGGGGGCACATCAGCGATGGGGTGAATCGATGCGATCTCACCGTCTAGATCGGTATAATTCACCTCGTACAGGCTCGGAACATAAACCCCTGGCACCTGCGCCAAGGCCCGAAGCTGCACTGCTCGCTCTGCCATCTGGACTTGCCGATAGGTTTCTAAAAACGAATGGAGCAAATCCTCGCCGTCCCCCAGCAAAATCACATCAAAGAAATCAGCAAAGGGTTCAGGGTTTGCCGTTAACACCGGGCCACCCCCAAAGACCAGGGGATGAGACGGCTGCCGCTCCGCCGACCAGATCGGCACCTTGAGCTGCTCTAGCATCGTCAAAATATTGACGTAATCAAGCTCCCAAGACAGTGAAAAACCCAGGAGCTGAGGCTGTCTTGGCAACGGCTCCTGCAAATCGGTGAACAGGCGACTGACTTCTAAAAATGGACAGCTTGCCAACAGCGCCCACACCGTTTGGTATCCCAAACTGGTAATGCCCACGCTGTAGGTATTCGGAAAGGCAAAAACCAGCCCAATGGCGTCGGGCGTCGGCACCGCAGGGGTAAAAAGCAGGTGTTCAGAATGGAGAGCAGACACGCAGAATTAAAGTTCCATGAGAGGATGCCTGCATTCTAATCTAGTGAACGGTTCCGAGCCTGTCCGTGACGAGTTCCCCATCTAAGTGGGGCACTCTAATACAGAGTGATTCAGCCTTGATTTTCTAACCGCAGAGACAAAATTAAGCGATCAATCGCAAAATAAAGAAATGAAATAAAGAGATAAGGATGACCTTCAGCTCATCAGATCCGCTATCCTGACAGAGATATTGCAGCAAGTCTATTTACAAAACTTTGCAGCAGCAGCCCTGTTCCCGATGCTATTTCCTACCACAATCACCCTGAAGAAAGGAAGGACTGAGCATGTCATTGAGCGATAGGTTGCAAGTAGACAAGTGGACCAGTGCTGACCGACAATGGTGCACCGGATAGGGAACGTTTATGTCAAATACCTTACCAACCCTGTACTGCTCTAATCTTAAATGTCGGGCCAGTAACACCGAACTAGATGCAAGCTGCCATCAGTGTGGCGCGGCATTGCCGAAGCGTTATTTGCGGGTGATCGGAACCACCGGCAAGGTCGGCGATATGCTGGGCGATCGCTACGCTTTTCGAGGGCCAAGGGTGGTTCTCGATACCCAGGTCGGCCTGCCGCTGCGGATCAACACTGAACTGCCCAATGGCTTAATTCCCTATTTAAAGCTATTCCCCCATCGGCTGCATTTGCCCCAGCTTTATACGGCACTTGCACCTCAACGGAAAAAAGATCCGTTGATTGTGCTACTCGAACAAGCTCCCCTTAGTGTCACTGACTTCTTTGAAAATGGTGCCTCTGCAGCCCATCCTTCTATCAGTGCAGCCTTTCCCCTGACTGAGTCTTGGCCCTATGCCCTGCCCCTGCGCCAGGTGAACTGGCTCTGGCAAATGGCTCAACTTTGGCAACCCCTATCGAGCCAGGGCGTTGCTGCAAGTCTCATTCAACCCAATTTGCTTAGGGTTGAGGAGCGGTTTTTGCGCCTCCTAGAGCTGCAGTCCGATCTCGATATTTCGCCAACGCTTCCTGACCTGGGCGCATTCTGGCAAGAGTGGCTGACGGGTACCTCTGACACGTTTGCCCCAGATTTTGAAAAACTGTGTCAGGGACTCATTCAAGGTTCTATTTCAACGCCAGAGCTGCTCCTCGATCAGCTAGAGCAGCTTGTTCTGCGCTATCAAGAACCCTACACCCTCAAGATTGATATCTCAGCCCGGACCGATACTGGGCAGATGCGAGATCATAACGAAGATGCTTGCTATCCCGAACAGGGGGTTGTGGCCCAAAATTCTGCAGAGCGTTTGGCGATTGTTTGTGACGGTGTAGGGGGCCATGATGGCGGTGAGGTAGCATCAGGCATTGCCATTGAAGCGATGACCTCTCACCTGACGCGACTCCAGAAAGGGGCGTTGCCCAACGATGTTGTGATTGCAGAGCTAGAGGCCGCTACCTTTCAGGCCAATGATCTGATTAGCGCCCGTAACGATGAAGAACAGCGTGAAGATCGGCGGCGCATGGGGACCACCTTAGTCACCACGCTGATTCATAACCAACAGGCCTACGTCACCCACATTGGCGACAGTCGAGCCTACCTGATTACAGCGACAGGGTGCTATCAACTCACCATCGATGATGATATCGCTTGTCGAGAGGTGCGGCTGGGTTACGTGCCCTACCGCGAGGCGCTGCAACAACCCGCCTCAGGGTCATTGACTCAAGCATTAGGAATGGCGTCTTCAGCGGTGCTCCGCCCCTCTATTGAGCGCTTAATTCTGGATGAAGACTGTGTCTTGCTGCTTTGCTCAGATGGCCTCAGTGATTATGATCGCGTTGAGTCACTGTGGTCCACTGAAATTTTGCCGCTGCTGCATCAAGAAACCGATTTAGTCACGGTGACTAAAAATTTGATTGATCAGGCCAATCAACTCAATGGTCACGATAATATTACCGTGGCGGTTTTACACTGCCGGGTCGATCGGCCCCCAATGCCTGGCTCCTCGTCACGACTACCCAGTACTCAGCTCCAACCGATTAAAACCAGTGCCCAGCCTGCTGCTGCCCAGACGTACTATGTTCCCCAAAAGCCGAAGGCAGGGGGATGGAAGCGATGGGCAATAGCAGGTTTATTGGGGGCACTTGCCTGCGGGGGCTTGGCCTATTACTGGAGGCAACAATCTACAGCACCAACGGTAGATGCAACGCCCACCCCAGGAGAGCCTGAACCGCTGGGACTGTCATTTGCCGATTTGAAGGCGGGGCAATCCTTAGAAATTCAGCCCAGTGAGCAAGCTGATGCGATCGCTCCTGTCTTAATGAAGATTTGGGTTCAAGATCAGCCCCCTACGACAGCCCAAGGCGACGCGACGGAAGAATTATCGCTACCGGCTAAAAAGTTGATTACGGTCTTGGGAACACAGCCTTCAGAGACGGATGAGACATCGCCTGCTGACCCGCAATGGGTTAAGGTTCGCATCTGTCCATCGCCGGTGTCTTCCCCTGCGGGAGCGGAGACAGTGCCCGACCCGGCAAATGTATCGGCCCAGGAATCAAGCCAGAATTTAGATCCAACCCCGTCCACTAATCCATCCCCTGCATCAACGGTGGTGCCAGTGCCGGGAGAGCCGAAACAATCTGAGAGAGCTAGCTTCGGACCTGACCAGATTGTGGTGGGTTGGATCTCTGCCAATGACTTGCTCCCCCAAGTGGTTCGTTCTACCGTGGCCGCGCCGATCTGTGGCAGCTCGGCAAAGGTGGGAGAGGCGCCCAGCGGTAATGCAACGTTGCGCTGAATCTTGCCACTGTTGATGACTGTTTCACTGATACTGATTGAGAAATAGAGTCAAGCGATGAGTTATTTGGCGAATATTTTAGAGCAGCCTGCGGTGTTGCGATCGCAACTCCAAACCTATAAAGAACACGAGGTCTGGCAGCACATTCAGCAGGCAGGCAAAACCGATCAGACCGTTGTGCTTACCGGCATGGGGGCTTCGTATAACGCCCTCTATCCCACTTGGTTCTATTTGCATCAGCAGGGCATCCCTGCCGTTCATATTGAAGCCTCTGAGCTGATTTACTACAGCGATTCGCTGCTGCGGCAGCGCTGTTTACTGGTAGTGGTGTCTCAGTCTGGCAACAGCGTTGAGATTGGGCGCATTATTGAGCGCATCCAAGCCAGCGGCTCACAGCCGTTTATGATTAGCGTTACCACAGGTTCTGACAATAATTTAGCGGCCCATAGCACCGTGCAGCTTTGCACTCAGGCTGGTGCAGAGGTGGGAGTGGCAACAAAAACCTATACCAGCACGCTGCTGCTACTGCATTGGTTGGGACGGGCCATTGCCGGACAGCTTCAGCCCGATGATTATGTGGCCGTAGATGCCATCGCAACGTCCACCGCCACAATCTTAGAAAACTGGCAGACCTGGATTGAGCCAGCCTATCACCAGCTACAGGGCACCACCTATGCGGCACTAATGGGTCGAGGCCCCTCTTTAACCTCAGCCTTGAACGGTGGCTTGATTCTTAAAGAAGCAGTACGCCTGCCTGCCGAGGGCTTCTCCGGCGGTCGCTTTCGCCACGGCCCCATGGAATTGCTGTCGCCACACGTGGGCTGTATTGTCTTCACGACCCCCGGAAAAACTCTGGAACTGAGCCAGCGATTAGCCACAGATATTGTCGAACGGGGAGGGCAGTTGGTGACGATTGGAGATGCGATCTCATCGACCCAGCCCCACGCGCACCTACCATTACCAGAGACTGATGAAGCCCTCAGCCCCATTTTGGAAATTTTAGGGCCGCAGCTTTTAGCCGCAAAGCTAGCTGAACAAAGAGGGTTAACCCCAGGAGAGTTTCGCTGGAGCGGTAAGGTCATTCATACCGAGTGACACGAATCAACAAAATAGAGAGACCGTCATCGACGCTTCACGCAGGCCGCCCAATTCTGTACAATAGCTGCTTACCGTTAAATCGCCAGCGGCGTGAAAAGGGTTGCTGTCTATCTAGACTCCTTGTCAGCTTAGCCTTACTGAACACACACTACAGACTTACATCATGCCTAAGGTTCTCGTTTCTGATCCCATTGATCCCGTCGGTGTCGAACTGCTGGGGCAAGTCGCCCAAGTCGATGTCCAAACTGACCTCACCCCTGAGCAATTGATTCAGGTCATCCCGAACTACGATGCCCTGATGATTCGTTCAGGGACCAAGGTGACTGCCGAGGTGATTGAAGCCGGAAAACAGCTTAAAATCATCGGTCGCGCTGGGGTTGGGGTTGATAACGTCGATATTCCCACCGCGACCCGTAAAGGGATTGTGGTGGTCAACTCCCCCGAAGGCAATACCATTGCGGCGGCAGAACATGCGCTCACCATGATGCTGGCCCTTTCTCGCCATGTCCCTAAAGCCGACGCCTCTCTCAAGGCGGGAAAATGGGAACGCAAAAAATTTACCGGAGTTGAAGTCTATAAAAAGACCCTTGGCATTGTCGGGCTTGGCAAAATTGGTTCCCACGTTGCCAAGGTGGCGCGGGCCATGGAGATGCAGCTTCTCGCCTACGATCCCTTCCTGTCTAAAGACAGAGCAGAGCAGTTGGGGTGCAAACTCGTTGAGCTAGATTTCTTATTTAGCGAAGCCGACTACATCACTCTCCATATTCCCAAAACGCCAGAAACGCGTCACCTCATTAATGCCGAGACCTTGGCAAAAATGAAGCCCACAACTCGAATTATCAACTGTGCTAGGGGAGGCATCATCGATGAAGACGCGCTGGCAAAGGCACTGGAATCAGGCCAAATTGCCGGTGCAGCCATTGATGTGTTTGAGAATGAACCCCTGGGTGATTCTCCGCTGTGTTCAGTGCAAGCCGATCTGATTTTGACGCCCCACCTAGGAGCCTCTACAGAAGAGGCCCAGACCAATGTTGCCGTTGATGTCGCCGAACAAATTCGAGATGTTTTACTAGGGCTACCGGCCCGTTCGGCCGTAAACATTCCTGGGTTGCGACCTGAAGTGCTTGAGAAGCTGAAGCCCTATATGCTGCTGGCCGAAAACCTCGGTAATCTTGTGGGTCAACTCGCCGGCGGCCGGATTGAGTCTCTCAATGTCTGTTTGCAGGGTGAACTCGCCAATAACGATAGCGATCCCATTGTGATTGCCGCTTTGAAAGGGCTTTTGTCCCCGGCGCTACAAGAGCGAGTCAACTACGTAAATGCAGGGATTGAGGCTAAAGATCGCGGCATTCGAGTCGTTGAGACCCGCGATGCATCTGCCCGTGACTATGCAGGATCAATTCACCTAGAGGCCAAAGGTCCGATGGGAACTCGGTCTGTGACAGGGGCGCTACTCGGTGATAAAGAGATTCGCATTACCGATATTGATGACTTCCCCATTAACGTTGCCCCTGCCAACCACATGTTGATCACCCTGCACCGCGATATGCCAGGGATTATTGGTCAGATTGGTTCTCTACTGGGCGGCTTTAACGTCAATATCGCCAGCATGCAGGTGGGCCGCAAGATGGTGCGCGGCGATGCGGTCATGGTGCTGAGTCTCGATGATCTGCCCCCAGAGGGCGTTGTCCAAGAGATTAACAAAGCGGATGGTATTCGCGACTCTTATATCGTGACGCTCCAGTGACACCGTTGACTGCAAATCAGTGGTGGGAGATTTCCGTCACCGCTGATCCCCTCCTTGATGATCCGATTTGCTGGCGACTGCAGGACCAAGGTTGCTTAGGGACGGCCAGTCAGCAGACTGATAGCAAATTAACGGTGCGGGGCTATTTGCCCCAAAGTCAGCCTGCCGATCTAGAGGGCATCGCGGCGCTGCTGCGTCAAGATGTTGCCGCAATGGATCAAGGCGATCTGGTCATTGACTGGCGAATCGTGCCGGAGGAAGACTGGGCGAAAAGCTGGAAAGATCACTGGCACTCTGAGGAGATCGGACAACGCTTGATCATTCATCCGGCTTGGTTGCCCCGGCCTCAAACAGATCGCCTCGTGCTGACCCTCAACCCCGGTGTCGCCTTCGGAACCGGTGCCCATGGGACGACGCAGCTCTGTTTAAAGGCTCTAGAGCTGCAATCACTTGAACCGACGTCAACAATGGCTGATATCGGTTGTGGTTCTGGTATTTTGTCCATTGCCGCAGTGATGCTAGGGGCCGGTCGAGTTTACGGTGTTGACACCGATCCGCTGGCGGTTGATGCCGCCAGCGAAAGCCGCGATCTAAACGGCATCACGGCTGAGCAGATTCAATTCACCCTGGGCAGTATTGAACAAATTATTGCCACAGAGCGGCGGGTCGATGGCTTTGTCTGCAATATTCTGGCGGAGATTATTTTGCAATTAATCCCTCAGTTCCGGCAGATCACGAAGCCAGATGCTTGGGGACTCCTGAGCGGTATTCTCGTGAGTCAGGCGGCCATGATAACCACCGCGTTGGCCGATCACGCTTGGCAGGTTATAGAGATGACTGAGCAAGGAGACTGGTGCTGTCTCAAGATTCGCCAGGCAGATTAAATTTTAATTAATCTGACCAATGTTTAATCGTTTCTAGGGACATAATGAAGGGCGCTGTTGCCGTTTCGTCCCAGCGCCCTTCGGCGCGACGACCATGGCGGAGCATAAAGCTGAGGCAAAATTGATCGGGGTATCCGTCCACCTGAATCCAGATCAGGTCGCTGGTGGCTTCACAGGCGATCGCCTCGTCCTCCATCAGCTTTGTCTTCATTTGGGCTAAGGTTTCCACTAGCTCTGCAAGCAAACGGCTGAAATCGTCAAACTCTGGTCCCGTCAGCTCAATGGACCAGTCATCTGTGCCGATGAGCGCTGGAAAGGCCTCGGCTTCAGGATGCCATCCCAAGCGCCATCCCTTCCCCTGCTGCAGTTGACGTACCATTGTTAGGGCAGCAAAAACTGAGCTTTACCCGTTGGCTTTGGCTGGTCTGTGCCAGAGGATTGAGGGCGCAACAGATCTGCACCATTAGACGGTGGCAAGGGCTGGAAAATTGGCGCTGTTGGTGGGTTGGCTGGCGCAAATACTGGCGTTGGAGCCGATGGCGGTGCTGAGGGGGGCAAGCCTGGGGCAGATGTTTTGGGTTCAGAAGACGCTGTCACTGGCCCTCCGTAGAGATCTGCGAGTGCCTGAATGAGGTCTGACCGCTGCTGTCGGTTGAAGGACTGCACAACGGTAACATCCTGTTCCATTGGGTTGGACTTGAGATAGGCGTGCCCAGGATATTCTTCTGCTCTCAAATAGTCATTGAGGCCCATGTAGTCAGCCAGTGTCGTTTTCCATTCGAGCCGAAACTTGGGTGAGCGCCCCTTGACAAGGGTGTGATATTCGATCAAACGGCTCACTAAGGTGACATCATCAGCGGCCTTGCCGCTTCGGGAGCGCACATACTGATTCTCTAAGGGGAATTCAGGATGCTGCTCATAGACCTGTGCTGCGATCGCTTTAGAATTCCCCTGTTGTGCAAAAACGGCATCAACCTGCCACAGGCTTTGGTGTCCCGTGCCCAAGATGATGATGAGGGTGGTTGCGATCGCAAGCCAACTAAAGCGCCATCTCATCATTACTCACCAATAATTTCGGGCTGCGTCAACTCATCAGCCATTTCGACAATGGACTGCATCACTGTTTTGAGTCCCGAAGACTCCTCATAGTTTTCAAGATTTTCGCGACGACGGCGCTTTTTCGCACGATTCGCCACCTGAACGGTGATGCGGTAGCGATTGGAAGAGGCCTCGATCAGCTCCTCCGCTCGACGCATGATGTGGGTGGTATCGATGGTGGTGCGCTTTTGCATTACGGTGCTTCGTGAGACATTAAGAATATAACTATCCTAGTCTATCCAATCGTGCGCCCCAACGGAGCAGCGAATTATTCGTAACGAGAATAGACCCCAGACAGCCTCCATCAGCAGACATCATCGGCATGAACGTATCTCTCATCAACGAAAATCATCGAATTCAAACGGCCCAACTCGATGTACCCCCGCGTCTGCTCCTCGGCCCTGGCCCCTCCAACGCCCACCCTCGGGTCTTGCAAGCCATCGGGATGCGCCAGATCGGACACCTCGACCCCCAGTTCATTAAATTAATGAACGAAATCCAAAGCCTGCTCAAATATGCTTGGCAAACAGACAACCCCCTGACGATTCCCGTTAGCGCCACCGGCAGCGCCGCCATGGAAGGCACCCTTGCCAACACCATCGAACCAAACGATGTTGTACTCGTGGGTATTAATGGGTATTTTGGACACCGTCTTGTGGATATGGCCGGTCGCTACGGAGCCGATGTTCGCAAGTTGATGAAGCCTTGGGGAGACGTCTTTAGCGTAGATGAACTACGGGCAGGGCTTGAAGAGCATCGTCCCGCCATTTTAGCCCTAGTCCATGCTGAGACCTCCACCGGAGCCTGCCAACCTTTAGAAGAGGTAGGTGAATTGTGCCGCGACTACGACTGTCTACTGCTTGCCGATACGGTGACAAGCCTCGGTGGCGTCCCCCTTTTCTTGGATGAATGGGGCGTCGATATGGCCTACAGTGGCAGCCAAAAGTGTCTCAGTTGCCCTCCCGGAATCGCCCCTTTTACGCTGGGACCAAGGGCTGTGAATAAACTTTCCCAGCGGCGAACTCAAGTACCGAACTGGTATCTTGACATGGCTCTAGTCGCCCAATACTGGGGTACAGAGCGAACCTACCACCATACAGCCCCCATCAATATGAACTATGCTCTGCGAGAAGCGCTTCGGCTGGTTGCCGATGAGGGGCTAGAGGCGCGGTGGGCAAGACACCGTCACACCGCCGAACTGTTTTGGGAGGGGCTGGCTCAGATAGGCCTCAAGTGTCACGTTGAAGCTCAGTACCGCCTGCCATCTTTGACCACGGTTTGTATACCCGAAGGCGTCGATGGCAAAGCCATAACGCAGCAGCTCTTGGCAAACTACAACATCGAGATTGGTAATGGCCTCGGTGAGCTAGCGGGTAAAGCTTGGCGTGTGGGTCTGATGGGCTTTAACAGTCGGCGAGAGAACGTGACGCTGCTGCTGGCGGCCTTAAAAGAAGTTCTCGCAAAACAGAACTATCATGTGCCCTAGCGCTTAGGGACTTGCCGCACAATAATATTCCACTACCCCCTCAACCTAAATCCTTCTCCCTCAGGGAGTAAGGGGCCGGATGAGGGGCATTGATGCGATATTGACTGAGATGTTATTTAACAGCAAAGCCCTTACCGCCTTCGTCGCTGATCGCAGCTTCATTAACGAACACATAAAGCAACTTAGAACCGATTAATCTAGGGTGCTTTCACCTAGGAACGGATGCTATAGAATGATTTTTGATCCGCTGTCGCCATACATTGAGAGAATATCAATAGAATAGATAGACCAAGCGACAGCCTAGAGAATTAAGCGTCTTCAACTCAAACCGTTTGCGGCTCTGCTGACTAGCTCTATTTCCTGCCCCCTCAACCCTCGATTTGAGTCCATGAACCAGGCCACTCTCCCCGCTGACCTCCAACTTCCTGACTGGTTGCAAACCTGTATCATCAGCGGCGGGGATGTGTCTGATGACGCGGCCCCAGCCGATGCTCAGCTCATTTGCCATGCCTTTCAATTTGGCTACCAGCTTCATGAAGGCCAAAAGCGAGCCTCTGGCGAACCCTATATTGCTCACCCCGTAGCCGTTGCAGGCCTCCTCAGAGAATTAGGGGGTAGTGGCGCTATGATTGCGGCGGGTTTTTTACATGATGTTGTTGAAGATACCGATGTTACGCTAGAGCAGCTTGAAGAAGAGTTTGGCTTTGAGGTTCGCCACCTGGTAGAGGGTGTAACCAAAATTTCAAAGTTTAATTTCTCGACCAAAACAGAGCGAGAAGCCGAGAACTTCCGGCGCATGTTTTTGGCGATGGCCCAAGATATTCGCGTTATTGTGGTGAAGCTAGCCGATCGCCTCCACAATATGCGAACGCTAGAGCATCTAGCACCAGAGAAACAGCGTCGCATTGCCCAAGAAACTAGAGATGTGTTTGCTCCCCTAGCGAATCGCCTGGGGATTTGGCGTTTTAAATGGGAACTTGAAGATTTAGCCTTCAAATATCTTGAATCTGAGGATTATCGCCAGATGCAGGCGCTCATCGCTGAGAAACGCGCAGATCGAGAAGCCCAAATTGAAGAAGCGATCGCAACCCTTCAACATCGTCTAAACGCCCTCAATCTGGGTCACCTTGAAATTTCAGGTCGCCCCAAGCATTTGTTCAGCATTCATCAGAAAATGGCCCGCCAGCAAAAAGAATTCCATGAAATCTTTGACGTAGCAGCGGTGCGCGTCATTGTGAAATCCCACGACGAATGCTATCGAGCCCTTGCCGTGGTTCATGACTGCTTTCGACCTATCCCTGGACGATTTAAAGACTATATTGGCCTGCCCAAGCCCAACCGATATCAATCCCTCCACACCGTTGTCATTGGTCTGGGGGGGCGTCCCCTAGAGGTTCAAATTCGCACCCAAGAGATGCACAACATTGCTGAACTAGGCATTGCCGCCCACTGGAAATATAAAGAATCCGGTGGGTCACGGGGGGGGCAGTGGAGTGCAACCGACGAAAAATTCACTTGGCTCCGGCAGCTTCTGGAATGGCAAAGTGACCTCAAGGATGCTCAAGAATTTCTAGATACGGTCAAAGAAGATCTGTTCGATAGCGAAGTTTATGTGTTCACCCCCAAGGGCGACTTGGTGTCCCTGGGACAGGGCGCAACCCCCGTTGACTTTGCCTATCATATTCATACCGAAGTCGGGAATCATTGTTGCGGGGCGCGGGTCAATGGCCGGATGGTCACCCTTGATACAGCATTGAGCAACGGCGATATTGTGGAGGTGATGACCCAAAATAGCGCTCACCCCAGTCTGGACTGGCTCAACTTTGCCGCCTCCACGTCAGCCCGGAATCGAATTCGACAATGGTATAAGCGATCGCATCGCGACGAAAACATTGACCGAGGTCGTGCCATGCTTGAAAAAGAGTTGGGCAAAAAAGGATTTGATGCTCTGCTCAAATCAGAACCCATGCAGGCGGTGGCACAGCGCTGTAACTATTCCACACCAGATGATTTATTGGCAGGTCTGGGGTATGGCGAGGTCACCCTCAACCTCGTGGTGAACCGGATTCGAGAAACCAATCGGGAGCAGCAGGCCAGCAACGGCCACGATCTTGCCGCAGAGGCAAAAGACATCAACTTAAGTGCTAACGCGGCAGCTCAACGCAGCTCTAGCTCTACAGAGAAAAATAGCAAGTCCCCCATCGCTGGGGTAGAAGGCTTGGTCTATCACATGGCGGGCTGTTGTCACCCCATCCCAGGAGAATCTATTATTGGTGTGATTACCCTGAGTAACCGAGGCATCTCGATCCACCGGCAGGGCTGCTCAAACGTCGAAAATATTCCAGGAGATCGCGTCATTCCCGTCAGTTGGAATTCGCCTAATTCAGAGAGTAAGCGTCAACCCACCTATCCAATCGAGCTGCAGATTGAGGTGATTGATCGCGTCGGTGTTCTCAAAGATATTTTGACTCGGCTCACCGATAGCAAAGTTAATGTTCATAAAGCCCAAGTCAAAACTTTTCCAGGGCAAACCGCACTGATCACCCTGGGGTTAGACATTGAACACTGTAGCCAACTTGAGCAAATCTGCGCCCGCATTCGCCAGATGACCGATATCTTGAAGCTACGCCGAGTCAGTCAGCTTGACAACTGCCAACTTCAAGAATCTGACGAATAGGGGCACAATCAAAGAGTGGGGGTACAAGTCAACAGGGGTAATCACGATCTCACTGCGCGTTACCTCAAAAAGGCAATGTAGAATAGCTGATAAGAGACTCAGTCAGACGTTGCTGCGGGTTTTGCTGTCATATTGAGAAGAGAATGCTAGGACAACCAGAATTTGTCGAAAATCCTGAAAATCGCTGCCCCGTCATTTTATTGGTAGACACCTCTGGCTCGATGCAAGGTGCGCCCATGGCAGCTCTCAATGCAGGGCTAATCGACTTTAAAGACGCCATTCTTCAGGATGAGCAAGCCGCACTGAGGGTTGATGTTGCCATTGTCAGCTTTGGCCCTGTCGAGCTAGTCCAAGATTTTGTCACCATCGATAACTTTAGTCCGCCCACCCTCACGGCTCAGGGGCTAACGCCCATGGGTGAGGCGCTCAGCTATGGCCTCGATTTACTCGAAAGCCGTAAGCAAACCTATCGCAATAATGGGATTCAGTATTACCGGCCTTGGGTCTTTTTGATCACCGATGGCGCACCCAACCCCACCTCGCCTTGGCCCCAAGCAGCTCAACGACTCCGTGATGCTGAATCCCAGCGGAAGCTGTCATTTTTTGCAGTGGGGGTGCAGGGAGCTGATATGAATACCTTGAGTCAGATTGCCCCTGCCGAACGTCCACCGCTGATGTTGAACGGCCTCGATTTTCGCTCAATGTTTTTGTGGCTCAGTGATTCAATGGTGCGGGTCTCTAGTAGCACGGTGGGCAGCGATATGGTGGCTCTACCGCCGGTGGGCTGGGGACAAATTGCGACATAGGGGGCTATGCATTGTCCCGGACGAACGACATGGATAGCCAAACATTATTCAACTCAGCCGCAAAGGAGCTGCCGTGGTCTGGAGAGCGACTGTTCATTCTGCCATAGGAACCCGTCACGTCCAAAGGGGATTGCCTTGCCAAGACTTTGGATCCTATCTGATTCGAGATTCAAGCATTATTGGTGCGGTTGCCGATGGGGCCGGTAGCGCCCAACATTCTGACATTGGTGCCCAATTGGCGGTCAAAACCGTCCTAGGAAGCCTTGAACAGTGGCTCAGTGGGCAGTTGTCTTTAGAGCCACCGGTCACGGAAGCACAAATGCAACCTGTGTTTGCAGAAGCGCTTCAAGCTGCGATCGCAATTCTGCAGCAAGAGGCCGAAGCTGGTGGCTACGAGCTGCGAGAGTTAGGATGTACATTATTGACGTTTATTGCGACCCCTAACTGGATTGCAGCGATGCAGATCGGAGACGGTTTTATTGTGGTCAAAGCGGCAGAGACAGAACCCTACCAGCTTTTATTCGAGCCTGAGAAGGGGGAATACATTAATGAGACCCTGTTCATCACCTCAGCACCCGCTCTAGAATCGATGCAGGTGGCCGTCAAAGTGGGTGAGCAGCCGCTGGTTTGTGCCGCCACCGATGGCCTAGAAAAAGTTGCCATCCGTTTCCAAGACTGGCAGCCCCATCCCCCCTTTTTTGCCCCTTTTCTATCCTGTCTCGAAACCCTTGATGATCCTGCCGAGCGCCAGGTCTATTTAGAAACGTTTCTCAACTCTGATCGCCTCAATGCCAAAACAGATGACGATAAGACATTGCTGATGTGTCTGTGTGAGCAAATCCCATGACGGTGCTGCTGCAGATGATTGCCGGTCAATCGATCCGATTGACGAAGCAAATTGCCAGCAGCGGTGAGGGGACCGTCTGGAAAACCAGTCGAGCAGGCTATCTCGCCAAGCTTTACCATACCGCGACCCCCGATCGCATTGAGAAACTGCAGGTGATGGTGGCCCATCCGCCCCGTGACCCGATGGTGGGGCGCGACCATATTACCTTCGCTTGGCCCCAAGATTTACTCCAAGATGCTCAAGGGCAATGCTTAGGGTTTCTGATGCCAGAGGTAGACGAGAGCGTTAAGCTTTCTACTATTTATAATGCCAAGCTGCGGAGCCGGAGCGCGCCAAGATTTAACTGGTATTACCTGCACACAACGGCGCTTAATATTGCCTTAGCAATGCAGTCCCTCCACCAAGAAGGCTATGTGGTGGGGGATGTCAAGCCTCAAAATATTTTGGTTAATAGCCAAGCGTTGGTTTCAGTGATTGACACCGATTCTTTTCAAGTCCGCGATCCCTATACGCGCACGATCTATCGATGTCTGGTGGGTTCGGAAGGTTTTACCCCCGCAGAGCTACTGGGCCAGGATTTAGCCGATCTCGATCAAACGGAGATTCATGATCGATTCCGGTTGGCTGCCATTATTTATCTATTGCTGTTTGGGGATCAGCCTTTCAAAGGCCGCTGGATTGGCACGGGCGACTCGCCCCAACCGTCGGAGTTAATCAAGGCGGGACATTGGCCCTTTGGCAAGGGTAGCTTAATTCAGCCCGGTCCCCATACGATTCCGCTGTCGATTATTCACCCTGAATTGCAGTCCTGCTTTCAGCGTTGTTTCTCGAAGGGGCATCGTCAGCCTCAAGAACGGCCATCGGCTGGGGATTGGGTCAAGGCTCTCAAGTTGGCGCGGGCTGAACTGGCTACCTGCCATTTAGAGGTAAATCATATCTATAGTCGTAGCTATGGACGCTGCTATTGGTGCGATCGCAAAACTAAATTAAACATCGATATTTTCAGTCCATTACCACAACCGAAACGCAAACCAACCGGCAAGCCGAAGCCGTCCCTGCGTCCCCCAGTCACAACGTTGCCAAGACAGCAAATCTGGCGACACCCAGGAAAGCAGCCGGTGCGTCGCACCCTGCTGGAGCGATGGGCACCCTCTAAAACAACCCTTGGGGGGCTGCTTTGTCTATCGAGCTTGGCTGGTTTGGCGCTGCTGGTCTTCCCAGATCTTCGTCCCGTACCTCAAGCGTTAGAACGCTCACTCGATCAAAAACTGACCCTTGCCTTTCAACGACTAGCCAGCACCTTTAGTGACTCGAATGCTGATTCTAGACAGACACCGGCCGCTCTGAAAAAGCCACTCCTGAAAGGTCACGGAGATAGCATCACAACGCTAGCAATTAGCCCTAACGGCCAGCTTTTAGTCAGCGGTAGCCGCGACTTTACCCTCAAGGTTTGGGCTTTATCAACCGGACAGCTTTTGCGAACGTTCTCAGAACATTACGAGCCGATCACCTCTGTACAGTTTGCTAATCAGGGGAAAACCCTAATTAGTCGAGGGGTTAGCGGCAAGGTTTTACTTTGGGATGTCGGGACCGGAAAAGTCTTAGATCAGCTTGAAGCTGACCCGAACGCTGAGGCTGACGAGAATCCTCAAAAAAGTAGCGTCTCTACATCAACCTTAAATACAGGGGGCACCCTCTTAGCCAGCCATACCTGGGATGGCAATATCATGCTTAGAGACCTGCGAACCAACGAGGTTCGGCAGATTGATGTCGAGTCAGTGTCGGCTCAACAGGCCATTGCGATCACGCCTGATGCCCAGACCTTAGTGAGCAGTACCATCGATGGGCAAATTAAACTGTGGGATATTCCCACCGGCAAATTTGAGCGGAGCTTTCCTAAATTTGATGACTGGGATGCCATTAAGGCGATGCAGTTGACGAGCAGCCTGAGCGTTAGCAATGACGGGACTCGGCTCGCGAGTGGAGGGTGGGGGGGGGATATTCATCTGTGGAATATGCAAACCGGCCAGTTGATGAAAGTTCTAACCGGGCATTATCAAACCATTTCAGCGTTGGCTTTTAGTGCAGATAACAAATTCTTAGCCAGCGGAGGCGGGGATCGCATCATCAAAGTTTGGCGTACCCAAGATGGTCAACTTCTGCATACTCTCGAAGGGCACCAAGGAGATATCTCTGCATTGAGCATGAGTCCCGATGGTCAATTTCTGATTAGCGGCAGCAATGATCACACCATCAGAATCTGGCAGCTCGCCACCGGACAACTGCTGCGCATATTGGGTAAGACCTAGAAGAGATTGATCCTAGACAATGCCATTGCGATCGCAAAACCTATTCTTTGTTTTGACTTCTACCCATGTCTGCATCATCCTCTCCATCTGCCCTCTATCGCATCCTTGACGCCAACCTTGATCGCGCCAGAGAAGGGATTCGCGTCATCGAAGAATGGTGCCGTTTTGGACTCGAAAATCAGGAGCTTGCCAACCTGTGCAAGCATCTGCGCCATGAGCTGGCCCAGCTTCACCAGCCTCTCTTTCGACAATCCCGTGACACGCCTAACGATCTAGGCACTCAGCTCACCCATACTCAAGAGCAGTCTCGAACGAGCATTGACCACATCATTGTGGCTAACCTAGCGCGAGTGCAGGAGTCCTTAAGGGTACTCGAAGAATATAGTAAGCTGCACGACCCTGCGATGGCAGCAGCCTGTAAGCAGATTCGATATCAAGTCTATACGCTCGAAAGTCGTCTCAACGAGACTCCGTCCAGCCAGCGACCTTTACCGGCCCTGTATCTGGTCACCTCACCCAGTAAATCGCTGATCCCAACTGTGGAAGCAGCCCTGAAGGGTGGTTTGAGGCTGGTACAGCACCGTGATAAGACATCTCCTGATCACCAGCGTTTAGAAACGGCTCGGCAACTTTGTCAACTTTGCCACCAACATAACGCCATATTTATCGTCAATGACCGGGTAGACATTGCCCTTGCCGTCCATGCCGATGGGGTTCACCTAGGCCAACAGGATATTCCGATGGATTTAGCCCGCCACATTTTGGGGCCTGGCAAACTGGTAGGGCGCTCCACCACCAACCCCGATGAGATGGAGCGAGCCATCGCCGAGAACGCTGATTATATCGGGGTGGGGCCGGTGTTTGCGACTCCGACAAAGGCCGATAAAGCCCCCGTGGGTTTTGACTACGTTAAATATGCAGCTCACCATGCGCCCATGCCCTGGTACGCCATCGGCGGTATTGATGAACAAAATATCGGGGACGTGATCCATGCCGGAGCCAAGGGCACTGCCGTTGTACGGGCCATTATGCAAGCATCAGACCCGACTCAAGCAACCCAGGCGCTGCTGCGGCACTTTGCTTCTTTGACCCTATAAAGGATGAACCGCGAAAAAACAGCCTCGGACATCATCAGAAGGTGTTCGAGGCTAGAAAATATAGCAATACCTGGCTGAGTTAGGACAACCTTTCTTGCGCTGGAATTGTTTTCAGCTCTATTGGTGTGTGTACCGCCATAACAGCAGATTTAATCGTCTGACTTTTCCGCCGCTAGTCGATCAGCAACCTGATCATCAATCAGAGCATAGTCATCCGTTAGGCTCGCGTCTACTCCTTTCTTAGAACGAGAACGGCCGCTGGTATCAGAGACTAAACCATCGCCTGGCTTCGGATAAGTGTCTGGATCTGCTAGTACCTGTCCATAACTACGTGCTGTTTGATCGTCGATCACATCTGTCTCACCGGTAAAGGCAGACCCATCATACATAGGCTCTAATTCACCACCGTCTTCGTAGGTATTGAAACCTGTACCGGCTGGAATTAGACGACCAATAATCACGTTCTCCTTCAGACCCCGGAGCCAATCAGACTTGCCTTGAATCGCAGCCTCGGTAAGCACCCGTGTTGTTTCCTGGAAACTTGCGGCTGAAATGAAGCTATCGGTATTCAGAGATGCCTTCGTGATACCCAGCAGCACTGGCGTATAGTCGGCAGGTGCGCCCCCGGTAATCGACATCGCCTCGTTGACCTGTTCAACCTGATAAAGGTCGATCAGCTCTCCCGGTAGCATGGTGGTATCGCCGCCATCGTCAATCCGAACTTTAGAAGACATCTGGCGAACCACAACTTCAATGTGCTTATCCGAAATATCAATCCCCTGGGATTGGTATACAGATTGAACACCATCCACCAAAAAGGTTTGGACTTTTTGCAAGCTGATCAGTGCTGCCTCATAGGTGCCCTTTGATTCCTTATGGAGTTTGAAGTGAATCTCTAAAATGTCGTGGGGATTGATGGGACCATCGGTGATCGGTTCGCCTGCTTTAACGAATTGACCATCGTTAATGAAAGGGTTCTGACCTGGACCAATGGGATAATCCGTAATGGTGCCATCGTCTTCAACGACCTTGATCTCGATGCTGTCATCGTCGTTGTAGACCACTTGGCCTGTCCCTGGACGTTGACAGAGTATACACATCTCTTTAGGCTTACGAGCCTCGAGGAGTTCTTCAATTCGAGGTAGACCCTGAATAATATCTCCCGTTTTGGTTCGTTCAAAAACAAGGAGCGCTAGGTTGTCTCCCCGCTGAACCAAATCGCTATCGTCGATTTGCAGCACGGCCCCCGGTGAGACGAGGTAAGGGCGTGCAATTCGCAATACGACCTGCTTATCTTTGATCTGCATGGCCTGACAGGAGTCAGTCGCTTCGATGCCAGGGGCAATTTCATCCCCTGCCCGGAGCAGAGCGCCTTCTTTGACGGATGGCGTTTTGCCGTCAAGATCAAGGGTGATCAGATCAGCATCCGTGATTACCAATAGGCGACGAATGGCTTCACCGTCGCCGCGAATCCCTTGGACTTCACCGCCCTGCTTCGCTTTGATCTCAGTTCGAGCAACGACCGCACCGGGCTTGATGTGCTGACCTGCTTCCACCAAGAGGCGAGTATGGGTGCTTCCTTGGGTTTGATCCGCTGCGATATCACGACGAATCACTAGGGTTTCTAGAATAACAAGCTGCAGGCGTTCTAGCTCAGGATCTTTTGGATCCGGAATCACTTCGATGTCTGCTGCCAGTTGCGGCCCTTCGGCGTCAATATTAAGCACGAGCTGAGTCTTGAGCAGATCAACTCCATTCACTGACTTGACGCGTTCCCCATCTTTGTAGGGAAGGCGCTGCAGTGCTTGAAGTTGAATCGAACGCCCCGACTCATTGATAGACTTTTGAGACGGAATGCCGGGTTCATCAGGAACCGTAAACTCAACGACAGGCCGTAGCAGGACCGCATCTCCTTCTGGGGTCTCAACGCACTCGATATAACGAAGTTCGTCAATGGTGACCCCAGGGATGATGGTGTCACCAGGATTTGCAATGGTTTCATGCTTAGCCTTGGCGGCATCTGGGTCGTCGACGAGGTGCAGATCACCGGGCTTGATCAGAACCTCCCGCAAAATGTCATTCTTCTGGGTAATCTCAACGACGCCGCTGCTTTGACAGAAGATGTCTTTGACAACTTCTGTACCGCCTTCAATATACTGGCCGTCTTCTACCAGCAATAGCGAGATGTCTTTGTTGACTTCGTGAGCCTCTTCAGGAATCCACAGCAGGGTGCCTCCTTTCGTGACTTCAAGGCCTTGCTTAGATTTTCCGCTGCGCTTGGCGACTTCGACCCCGGCATATTTGATGATGCCGCCGGTATTGGTATGGTAGGTATCGTCAATCAGTTCGGCGACAACTTGATTATTGAGCACTTTAGAGCCGGGGGTTGCCCGCAACATAAAGCTCTGATTTTTACGGGCTTCAATAATGTACTGCTCACGGCCTTGGTGGGCATCAAGAATGACCTTAGCATGGTCTAAAACGACCGATGCTGTGATCATTTCAACCTCACGGCCCCCTTTGCCTTCAACCTGTTCAGGCAGGCGGACAATGCCACCGTGTTCAGTCATTAGCTTGGTTTCGGCTAAGACATCTTCTGCAGAGATGCGATCGCCATTCTTAACCGTGGGCTCAGCACTAGGCGGTAGGTTATAGACTTCACCTGAGAGTACCCAAATCAGACCACCACGAGGGGCAATTCGAGTGGTATTGCCCTGGCGATCGTGCTTCTCTTCAGGCACAAGATTAAAGAAGGTCGCCTGTCCTGCAAGGTCAGAGGTGACATCCTTAGTGGCTTTCTCTGTTGTTTTCTGGATATTTCGACCCGTGATTGCCACCTCGGCCAGCATCTTGCCTGCGGTGACAGATGCGCCATCTTGGAACAGCAGCGTAGACCCCTGCGTGATATCAAAGGTTTTTTTCTTACTCTTTCCTTCGATGGTTAGCTTGGTACTGGTTTCCGCCGTGAGCGCATCTTCTCCATGACGCGTACGGTAGGCGCGGCTCTTCAACTGCTTGGGATACTTGATCACACCGTCAAAGGGCGCACGGATCTGGCTGGCGACCTCTGCCGTGAAGACGCCCCCAGTGTGGAAGGTCCGCATTGTAAGCTGGGTGCCCGGTTCACCAATAGACTGGGCTGCGATGATGCCCACCGCTTCGCCAACGTCAACTAAGTGAGCATGGGCCAAACTCCAGCCATAGCAACATTGGCACACAGAACGCGCCGCTTCACAAGTGAGGGGCGATCGCACAATCACCTCATTCACCTTGGCCGCCCCAATGATTCTTGCAGTGGCTTCAGAGATAGCGCCGTTCTTCTCGACGATCACTTCGCCTGTTTCAGGATGAATGACTTCTTCTAATACCACTCGACCCAGGAGACGATCCTGGAGCGGGATCAAAACGCGCTCTCCGTCTGTCATGCTCGTCACCGAGACGCCGCGCTCAGTACCGCAATCGGCTTCTCGAATGATCACATCCTGAGAGACATCGACTAGACGGCGAGTCAGATAGCCAGAGTCTGCCGTTCGTAGGGCCGTGTCAACCAAACCCTTACGAGCGCCGTAGGACGAAATGATATATTCAGTAACCGTCAATCCTTCTCGGAAGTTAGTCTTAATGGGCAAGGCGATAATCTCACCCTGCGGATCAGCCATGAGACCCCGCATCCCCACAAGCTGGCGGACCTGAGACAGATTACCCCTGGCTCCAGAAAAGGCCATCATGTAGACCGAGTTAAGGGGGTTGTTCAATTTGAAATTGCGAACCACTTCGTCCTTGAGTTCTTCACTAGTCCCGTTCCAGGTATCGATGACCTTCTGGAAGCGCTCTACCTCAGTGATTTCACCGCGCGTATATCGATCTTCGGTGGTCCGAATTTCTTCCTCTGCCGTTTCTAAAAGCTGCCGTTTGATCGGCGGAATCTGAAGGTCATCCACGCTAATGGAAACCCCTGCACGAGTTGCGAACCGGAAGCCTAGATCTTTAAGATGGTCCGCCATTTCTGCGGTACGAGCGGTGCCGTAATGCGTAAACGACCAGTGGACTAACTTTTTCAAGCCCCCCTTGTTGACCACTTTATTCGTAAATACGGGAGGTAATTTCTCCCGCGTTGCTTGAGTTGCTTGCTCTGCCATAACTGTGCGCCTCTACCTTAGCTAGCCAACAGGGAATCTTGAATCGTCTTGTTATAGATAATGCGACCGGGAGTGGTGCGGATATATTGGGAAATCACTTCACCCTCAGCACTTTCTCGAATGCGCCGTGAGGGATATGTCGATATCACCGATCCATCATCCCCTTTCTCAATCGTGGGTTCTACATCGCCATCCGTATCATCCACCGGCCCATCAAAGCGAACCCAGACATAGGCATGGAGATCAACTTGGCGCTGCTCATAGGCCATAATTGCATCTTCCAGATGGGAGTAATATTGCCCTGCCCCTTTCTGCTGATCTGGATTGTCAGCAGTGAGGTAATAGCAGCCCAGCACCATATCTTGACTCGGTGTGACAATGGGGCGACCGGTTGCCGGAGACAAAATATTATTGGAAGCCAGCATCAACAATCGAGCTTCAGATTGTGACTCGATCGACAGCGGTACATGAACCGCCATCTGATCCCCATCAAAGTCGGCGTTAAAAGCCGGACAGACCAAAGGGTGGAGCTGAATCGCTCGACCGTCGACTAAAAGAGGTTCAAAGGCTTGAATTCCTAAACGGTGCAGGGTGGGCGCGCGGTTTAACATCACCGGGTGCCCTTCAATCACTTCCTCTAGGACATCCCAAATAACGGGATCTTTGCGCTGAATAAGTCGCTTCGCTGCCTTGATATTGTTGACCAATCCCTGTCGAATCAGGCGATGGATGACAAAGGGCTGAAATAGCTCGATCGCCATTTCTTTGGGCAGGCCACACTGGTGAATCTTCAGCTTGGGGCCAACCACAATAACGGAGCGTCCAGAGTAGTCCACCCTTTTACCGAGAAGGTTCTGTCTAAAGCGGCCCTGCTTCCCTTCGATAATGTCTGAGAGGGATTTGAGCGGGCGATTGTTCGCCCCCACGACCGTGCGGCCCCGTCGTCCATTATCAATGAGAGCATCCACCGCCTCCTGCAGCATTCGTTTTTCGTTACGAACGATGATCTCAGGGGCTAGAATCTCTTGAAGCCGAGCCAGACGGTTATTGCGGTTGATGACACGCCGATACAGGTCATTGAGGTCAGAGGTCGCAAAGCGGCCCCCATCCAACTGCACCATCGGTCTGAGGTCAGGAGGAATGACTGGAATGACGCTGAGGACCATCCAATCGGGCAGTGCGCCGGTGCCCACAAAGTTATCCACCACTCGCAGTCGCTTGATCAGCTTGGCGCGCTTTTGTCCCTTGGAGTTCGTGATATCTTCGCGAAGCTGCTCGGCTTCACCCTCTAGATTGATATCTTGCAAAAGCTGCTGAATGGCTTCAGCCCCGATGCCGACTTCAATACCCGTGAGTTCAGAGTCTTCACTGTAGATTTGGTCTTCCACCTCAATCCACTGGTCTTCGGTGAGCAGTTGCTTGTAGGTCAACGTATCAGAGTTGCCTGCATTGAGTACCACGTAGGCGTTGAAGTAAACAATCTGCTCCACGTCACGCAGGGGCATATCGAGGAGCGTTGCCATGTAGCTAGGGATACCCTTGAGATACCAAACGTGAGTCACGGGAGCGGCTAATTTGATATAGCCCATCCGGTGTCGCCGGACGCGAGATTCAGTCACCTCAACGCCACAGCGTTCACAGACAATACCCCGATGGCGAACACGCTTATATTTGCCACAGTGACATTCCCAGTCCTTGGCAGGGCCAAAGATGCGCTCACAAAAGAGACCATCCATCTCTGGTTTCAGAGTCCGATAGTTGATGGTCTCAGGCTTGGTCACCTCTCCGACAACCTGATTGTTGGGTAAAGCCCGCTCTCCCCATTGTCGAATGCGGTCTGGGGATGCCAGACCAATTTTTACGTAGTCAAACCGCTGTTCTAGCTTTGGCATTGCTTCAAGCGTCCTCTCTTCTCTGTGGATCTGTCTGCTGAATATTCGGTCGTGATGGCGTTCTTTCCTAAACGGTGGAGGACTCTCCTTCTTCAGATCGGGAGAAGGACTCATAGGTTGGCCGTGATGGCGTCCGCCGATTGCTGACGTCAGCCATCAAATCGACTTCAGAATCGCGGCTAATGCCGTCATCATCAGTGTCGAGCTTATGCACTGCAATGTCTAAGCACAGCGACTGCAGCTCTCGCATCAGCACTTTGAAGGACTCCGGCGTTCCGGGGCGAGGAATGGCTTGACCCTTGACGATCGCATTCAAGGCTTCATTACGGCCCTGCATATCGTCAGATTTCACCGTCAGCAATTCCTGGAGCGTATAGGCTGCGCCGAAGGCTTCCAGCGCCCACACTTCCATTTCTCCAAATCGCTGTCCACCCTGCTGGGCTTTACCCCCCAGAGGCTGCTGCGTCACGAGAGAATAGGGTCCAGTGGAACGGGCGTGAATCTTGTCATCGACAAGGTGAACCAGCTTCAGCATGTAGGCTTTACCCACGGTGATGGGTTTGTCAAAGACTTCTCCGGTACGACCATCAAAGACCTTGAGTTTGCCCGGCTCCTCTGGATTGAACAACCACTCTTTGCCCGTGGCCTCTCTTGCTTCTGCCAGTTTGCCGTGGACGGTGGTTCGGGAGGCCTCTGCCCCGTGCATTTCGTCAAAGGGAATCATCTTGAATCGCGTATCAAGGTGCTCTCCGGCCCAACCGAGCAAGCACTCAAACACTTGGCCCACGTTCATTCGAGACGGAACCCCAAGGGGATTAAGCACAATATCAACGGGGGTACCGTCTTCTACATAGGGCATATCTTCGGCGGGCAAAATTCGGGAAATGATGCCTTTATTCCCGTGGCGACCGGCCATTTTATCGCCCACTTGAATCTTGCGCTTCTGAGCAACGTAAACCCGCACCACCATATTGGCTCCGGGTGGCAGCTCATCGCCCTGCTCACGGGTAAAGACGCGCACGTCCACGACCCGTCCTTTCTCTCCGTTAGGAACCCGCAAGGAATTATCACGAACATCTCTGGCTTTTTCACCAAAAATGGCACGCAGTAGCTTCTCTTCAGGCGGCTGATCCGATTCACCTTTGGGCGTGACTTTACCCACCAGAATGTCTCCAGCTTCGACCCAGGCTCCTGTTCGGATAATGCCGTTTTCATCCAATTGCCGCAGGGAATCTTCGCCTACGTTGGGAATCTCACGGGTAATTTCTTCAGGACCGAGCTTGGTCTGACGGGCCTCAATTTCAAACTTTTCAATGTGAATAGAGGTGTAAACATCCTCTCGAACTAAGCGCTCACTAATGAGAATGGCATCCTCGTAGTTATAGCCTTCCCAGGGCATGTAGGCGACGGTGACATTTTGTCCCAGAGCTAGCTCACCGCCTTCGGTGGCAGATCCATCGGCAATCACTTGACCGACCTGGACGCGATCGCCCACAAACACAATCGGACGCTGGTTCAAGCAGGTATCTTGATTAGACCGCTGGTACTTATGCAGCTCATAGCAGGTCTCTTCGCCTTGGTCATCTCGAATCTTGATCATCGTGGCCGAGACGTAGGTCACTTCCCCGTCCGCGCGACTGATACCCACCATTCCAGAGTCACGAGCCGCTTGTGCTTCTAGACCGGTACCCACCAGTGGTCGTTCAGGACGGAGCAGGGGCACAGCCTGACGCTGCATGTTTGACCCCATCAAGGCACGGTTGGCATCGTCATGCTCTAAGAAGGGAATCAAGGAGGTGGCAACAGAGATGATCTGCACCGGAGAAACCGCAACGTAATCCACTTCAGTGGGAGAGGTTTCGGTGAAGTCCTGTCGATACCGAACCGGAACAATTTCACCTTGGATGTATCCCGCTTCATCCATGGGGATGTCACCGGGAGCCACCTGGAGGTCGTCTTCTTCGTCTGCCGTCATGTACTGAGGCAGTTTTTCCTTAACCACTCGACCGTTATCGACTTCGTAAAACGGAGTTTCGATAAACCCGTAGGGATTGACCCTGGCGTGGGTTGCCAGAGAACCAATCAGACCGGCGTTAGGGCCTTCTGGCGTCTCAATAGGGCAAATACGACCGTAGTGGCTGGGATGAATATCTCGAACGGCAAAGCCTGCTCGTTCACGAGTCAAGCCGCCAGGACCGAGGGCACTTAAACGCCGCTTGTGGGTTAGCTCCGCCAGCGGATTAGTTTGATCCATGAACTGAGATAATTGGCTGGAGCCAAAGAATTCTTTAATCGCAGCGACTAAAGGCTTTGGATTCACCAAAGAGGCCGGAGTGAGCGACTCAATATCAGAAACGGTCATCCGCTCTTTAATAATGCGCTCTAGGCGATTAAGGCCTACCCGAACCTGATTCTGAAGCAGCTCTCCGACCGAACGCACGCGACGATTACCGAGGTGATCGATGTCGTCTACGTTGCCGATGTCAAACTCTAGGTTGATTAGATAGTCAATGGCACCGAGAATATCTTCAGGCGTTAGTACCCGAGTGGCTTCTGGCGTATTGAGACGCAGCTTTTTATTCAGCTTATAGCGACCGACCCGTCCAAGATCGTAGCGCTTGGGGTCAAAGAAGCGAGAGTCTAAAAGCTGCTGCCCCCCTGATACCGTGGGTGGCTCGCCGGGACGCAGTTTTCGGTATAGCTCTAGAAGAGCTTCTTCTTCACCAAATTGGCCTTCTTTGTCGATGGTCTTTTGGTAGTACTCAGGGTGACGAAGGCGATCAAAAATCTCGCCGTCACTGAGTCCGAGAGCCTTGAGTAAGACCTGGGCCGAGAGTTTACGGGTTTTGTCAATGCGGACCCAAACGAGGTCGTTCTTGTCGGTTTCAAACTTAAGCCACGCACCTCGGTTCGGGATCAGGCTGGCATTATAGGTACGACGACCGTTTTTATCGGTTTCAGATTTGTAATAGACGCCAGGGCTTCTCACAATCTGATTAACAATAACGCGCTCGGCACCGTTGATAATGAAGGTACCTCGATCCGTCATCAGGGGCAGATCGCCAATGAAGACTTCTTGCTCTTTAATCTCGCCGGTCTCTTTGTTGATGAGGCGAGTGGGCACGTACATCTGAACGCCGTAGGTGCTGTCACGACGTTTGGCCTCGTCCACCATATATTTAGGGCGTTTGAGGCGATAGTTCTTGGCTAAGAAATGCAGCTCAATCTTGCCGGTATAATCGGTAATCGGAGAGAAGCTATCGAGTTCTTCAATCAGACCTTCTCTGAGAAAAGAGCGGAAGCTTTCTCGCTGAATTTCAACGAGATCAGGCAGTGCGAAGGCGGGTCGGATGGTGTTTAAGTTAGTCATGCGTCTCCTCTAGAGGTCGCGCCCGGTAGACGTGCAATCTACAATTCTAGGCAATAGTACTGGAACGAGTCAATGAAAAGCTAAATCAGTTTATGGTTTGGGGCATTTTATAGGGATCGTCAATAAGCTAAAGATATCAAGGGATATATCTCGGTTAAGCGCTCTAATGGCTAAAAAGCAAGGGCTGGAACCATTGCAGGATCGGGAAGCTGAAACAGGTGGCAGGCGTTAGCGGTGGTTTGAGCGGCAATATCTTCGAGGGATGTATCCCTCAGTTGAGCCACTTTCTCGGCCACGTGATAAACGTGGGCGGGTTCATTACGGCGCTGCTTGCGCTTTGGCTCTGGGGTTAAAAACGGGCAGTCTGTTTCGACAAGGATGCGATCGCAAGGCACCATTTGAGCGGAGGCATGCACTTGTTTGGCGTTTTTGAAGGTCACAATCCCACTAAAGCTGATGTAAAACCCTAGATCTAGAAACAGTTGGGTTTCTTCTGGAGTCCCCCCCCAGCAATGCATTACCCCCGGAACGGCTCCCTGCTCAGCCCAAAACTGACGGAGCAGTTCAGCCATCGGCTGAGCCGCATCTCGACAGTGGATAATCACCGGCAGACCTAAGTCTTTGGCGATGCGAAGATGGTCCATGAAGCTCCGCTCTTGCTGATGGCGATCGCTAGCTTTGAACAGATCAAGACCTGTTTCACCAATAGCGACAACCCGCTCCCCCGACTGCACACAAGATCGAATTTGCGCTGCAGTCTCAGACGTCCATTTATCCATGTCCAATGGGTGTAGACCCACTGCACAATAAAGCTCAGGGAAACGCTGCACCAAACGTTGAATCGCGGGAAATTCAGAGGGTTCGACACAGGAGTGAACCAACCGAACGACTCCGGCATCTCGCCAGCGCTGAGCAATCCCGTCAAGATCGGGGGCAAACGCATCAAAGTTTATATGAACGTGGGTGTCAATCAGTTGCATTCAAGATCGCAGGCAAGGCGGAGGCTTTTAGCGCGGAATTTCTTACGATGCAGCGGTGGTGTGCTGAGCTAACACCCGAGCTAAACGGGCTTTTTTCCGTGCCCCAGTGTTGCGGTGAAGGGTGCCCCGCTTGACGGCCTTATCAATTTTGCTAAAGGCAGCAGACATCTTTGTCTGAACAACCGTCATCTGCTCATCGTTGGGACTGGCGCTGTAGGCCTCTATCGCCTCTAGGAAACGCTTCGATAAGGTTTTGATTGCAGATTTATACGACTTATTTTGAAAGCGATTGCGTTCGGCAATTTTGATACGCTTCGATGCAGACTTAATATTGGCCACAGTGACGTTCCGGAAGATGGGTGTTCAAATGCGAAAGCACGCAAATAAATATAGTAGCACCTGTTGCCATCTCTTGCGCTCCATCTGAAAATCCGCGCTAAGCTTAAGGGGATTACGTTCATCGGCATTCCTAATCCATGCTGCGAATTATCACTCAGCAGGCTGAGGCTAAAGAAGAACTTCAGCGAATTTGCGATCGCACCCACACCGATCAAGTCGTCCATAAAGAAGCCACGGTGCGTGAAGTCTTACAAACCGTCAAGCGACAAGGGGACCGCGCCCTGCTCCGATACACGGCTGAATTTGATCAGCAAACGTTAACGGTGGATGAGCTGCGCGTCAGTGGCGCTGAGCTGGATGCTGCCTATCAACAGATTTCTAAGGGTCTATTGGATGCCATTCAGCTAGCTCATCGCCAGATTGAAGCCTTTCACCAACAGCGCCAGCCGAAAAGTTGGGTGCAGTTCGGTGATCATGACATCGTACTCGGCAAAAAATATACCCCCGTTGATCGAGCCGGTCTCTACGTGCCAGGCGGACGGGCTGCTTACCCCAGTACTGTATTAATGAATGCGGTACCTGCCCAAGTCGCTGGCGTTGAGCGGTGCGTAATCATGACGCCGCCAGGACCCGATAAACAGATGAACGCAGCGGTGTTAGTGGCTGCCCAAGAAGCAGGGGTTCAAGAAATTTATCGAGTTGGCGGCGCTCAGGCGATCGCAGCCTTGGCCTATGGCACTGAAACAATTCCCAAGGTTGATGTGATTACCGGACCAGGGAATATCTACGTCACCCTAGCTAAGAAGCTGGTTTACGGAACCGTCGGCATTGACTCTCTGGCGGGTCCGTCGGAGGTACTGATTATTGCTGACCACACGGCGGATCCGAATCATGTAGCAGCAGATCTATTAGCTCAAGCTGAACATGACCCGATGGCGGCGGCGATTCTCATTACGACGGATGCAGCGTTAGCGAACAAGGTCGTACTGGCGGTCAAAGAGCAGCTAGAAGATCACACCCGACGGACGCTGACTGAGAAGGCGATCGCCCATTACGGCATCGCCATTGTGGTAGAAGATCTAGCCCAGGCGGTGGAGCTGTCTAATCAGTTTGCACCAGAGCACCTAGAGCTAGAGGTCGCTGAACCCTGGGATCTGTTAGAGTCGATTCGCCATGCTGGCGCAATATTCTTGGGTCATCACACCCCAGAGGCGGTGGGTGACTATCTCGCTGGTCCCAATCACACCCTACCCACTTCTGGAACGGCCCGCTACGCCTCGGCTCTGGGTGTTGAAACCTTTATGAAGCATTCGAGCATCATTCAGTATTCATCTCAGGCCCTTGATCACGTTGCTGATGCCATCGATCAGCTCACCCAAGCAGAGGGACTACCCTCCCATGGAGAATCAGTGCGGTTAAGAACCCAAAACCCCCTCAATTCTGACACGATGGGCAGTAATTGACGGGCTTCCTCTAGACTCAAAGGATAGGATTAAATTCTGCTTGATCATCATCATCCTTGAGGGAGAAAACGACCTGTGTCTCAAATTATTCTGGCAGCTTTAGACGACTCTGACTTGTCAGATTATGTAGTGAAGGCCATTCATCAACTGAAGCTGCAGGCAGAGGATCGTGTTGTTTTAGTTCGTGTCATTCCCGCGTCTGAGTTAGATCCAGAACGACCGGCTGATAAACCTTCCCTTGATCCCCAGCTTGGCATCTACCGCCATTCAGAACAAAAGCTGCAATCCTACCAAGTTCCACTAACCTGTCAAACAGAGCTTGAAATTGTCACGGGTGATCCCGCCGAAGAGATTGTGCGTTTAGCCAATATCCATAAGGCTAGCTTGATTGTAATCGGTAACCGAGGGCTAACCGGCGTTGACCGAATTCTGCAGGGATCGGTGAGTAGCCAAGTCGTGACCGATGCCCACTGCTCTGTAATGGTGGTCAAGCCTTAGCTTCTGAGGCTGGCGTTGAGCTGATCGACCAGTGCCTTGCGAACCTGTTCATGAATCGGACTGACGTCGTCTTCAGTTAAGGTGCGATCGCCGGCTCGATAGATCAACCGAAAAGCCAAACTCCGCTGCCCTTCAGGGACAGACTCCCCTTTATATTCATCAAACAGCTCCACTGAATCGAGAAGCTTGCCGCTTTTTGCAGCTTTCCAGATCGTCTGCTCAATGTCTTGAACAGGGGTATCGGTGGCAATAAAGAAGGCCAGATCCCGATCAATAGCAGGGTAGGACGAGTAGGTAGAAAATATCGCTGCATCGGTTTGTGGTCCCTGCTCCAGCAGTACATCCTGATTGAGTTCAAAGACATAGGTGGCCTCTGGCAAGTCTCGTGTTTGGCAAAGCTGAGGGTGGAGTTGCCCAAAACGACCGCAGGGTATGCCGTTTAGCCATAGGGAAGCGGTGCGCCCTGGATGGAGACGCTCGTCACCGGGATCTGTTCGATATTCGATGGGTAGGCCCATCTGCTCAAAAATTTGTTCGAGGCGTCCTTTGGCTTCAAACCAGGAGAGGGTGCGATCGCGATCTTTGCCGCGAGTCCACTTGCCTACAGCCGGATCTCCCCCTAGAATCCCAGCAATGGCGTTGGCTTCTTTGAGCGTTTCGCCCTCTTTCCAGAAAATGCGACCCCACTCAAACCCATTGAGGGGGCCATTCCCCTGCTCTAGGTTGTAGGCAAAGGCATTGATAATGCCGGTCAGCAACTCTGTTCGCAATGCTGAAAACTCGATCAGCAGAGGATTCACAACCCTAATCAGTTCTTCGCCGCCGCTGCTGGGTTTCACCCAAGAATAGTGGAGTAGTTCTGTTAAGCCTGCTCCTCGCATTACCTGACGCAGTTTTTGAGTGAATTTTTCCTGGGGCGGTAGCAATCCTGGTTCTGTTTTGGCGGGTAGGGTTTCACAAAATTGGTCATAGCCATGAAGACGGGCAATCTCTTCAATCAGATCAATTTCACGCTCGATGTCTCGATGGCGGTGGGGCGGAACAGCGACGTTCCAGGCCTGATCGGCAGATGTTGCCGTCAATAAAAATCCTAACGCCTCCAAAATCTGGGTGACTTGGCTAGCCTGCAGTTGGGTCGGCTGTCCGTCGGTCCCTTTGATTGGACCTAGAATTTGGTTGATGCGCTCTAAACGCAGCTCAATGGAACGCTGGTTTGACGTGCGATGGTCTACGATTGCCTGAGCTGTGACTTGTCCTCCGGCCAACTCAGCCAAAAGCTTAAGGGCATGGTTGCAGGCGGTATCGAGCTGGGTTTCATTAACGCCCCGCTCATAGCGGGCCGAGGCCTCAGTTCGCAGGCTATGAGGTCGGGCGGATCGACGCACGGTTAATGCGTCAAATAGCGCAGCTTCTAGGACTAATGTGGTGGTCGTTTCTTTAACCTCGCTGTCTTCGCCACCCATGACGCCTGCCAAAGCAACGGGCTGATCGGCGGCGGTAATGATCAGGCTTTCAGAGGTGAGCGATCGCACCTCACTATCCAAGGTCGTCAGTTTTTCTCCATCCTTTGCAAACCGCACCCCCAAGGCAAGGCCATCCTTCCCTTTCGGCAGAGACTGGGCATCGAAGGCATGGAGAGGCTGTCCCCACTCCAGCAAAATATAGTTGGTGATGTCTACCACGTTGTTAATGGGGCGAGTCCCTGCCGCCAGAAGTCGCTGCTTCAGCCAGTCCGGGGATAGGGTAATCGTGACGTTTTCAACCACTGTCGCTATATAGACAGGGCAAGCTTTGGGATCTGCGATCTGAACGGCAACGCCTGCTGCTGAAGGACTTTTAATCTCAGGAATTTCAGGGAGCTTCACCTTTGCCCCCGTCAGAGCCGAAACCTCACGGGCAACCCCCACCATACTCAGGGCATCGGCGCGATTGGCCGTGGAGGTGAGATCAAGAATCACATCATCAAGTCCCAGCAATGGGCGCACGTCTGCCCCGACTTGAACGTTGTCGCCGAAGCTGTGAATCCCGTCGATATCAGTCTCTAACCCCAGTTCTGTTAAAGAGCAAATCATTCCGTGGGAGGGCACCCCCCGCAGTTTTGCCTTTTTGATTTTGATACCCATGCTAGGTAAGCGAGTCCCTACGGTGGCGACGGGAACGTAAAGGCCCACGGCTACGTTAGGTGCCCCACAGACAATCTGTGACGGCTCCTCTGCCCCAATATCGACGGTGCAGACCCGTAGCTTGTCAGCATCGGGATGGGGGTCACAGGTTAAGACTTTACCCACGACCACACCATCGGCCCAGGTGCTGCGATCTTCGATGTCTTCGACCTCAAAGCCAACCATGGTTAGTTTCTCAGCTAGCTCTTCAGCAGGAAGATCGACAGGAACGAGGTCTTTGAGCCAATTGAGAGAAATGTGCATAGGTCTGACGATAGGGTAAACAAAATAGAAGCGGATCGGCAGTCTCGCCCATCCGCTGAGTCACCCTCTATTCTGAGGCAAGCGCCTGACCCAGTGCAACTATGACAGGGATATCAGTCACTTCAATTTGTGTCAGATTGGAAAAAGTAGATCAATCTGGTGATCGATATGGCCCAAGCACCCAGTACAAAGCCGTTGAAAACAGATGGCAGCGCCGCTCATCTGCAGATGTATGACCGTGATTTTATCGAGTGGGTTGAGCAGGCGGCAGAGCTGCTCAGGCAAGGCAAGTTTGATGAGCTGGATATCGAAAATAAGGATCCTTGCTGCGAGTGAAACAAGTTTAGACCTCAAGATATTTCCGCAGACGTGTCTCTACACCATAGAACAGGTGTTGGATGATGAGTTTTGGCCGAGAGCCTGAAGAGATGAGATCGCTGATTTAAGCCTGATGTTTAGAGGACTTTTGGTTGTCCCCATGTGTCGGGCAAGGCGGGGCGCTAATGGAGCGATCCAGCCAGCCCACTGCCTGCTGAAGACGCTCTAAAGCTTCTTGGGGCTGATCCTTGAGCAAGAAAACGATCGCAGCAGCAGCTTGCTCCAATGCCCTCGCCTTACGATTAGCCTTTAACCGATGCCAATCCATCGAAGAGATCGTCAGTTGCTCAGATAGCCGTTGAGCTAGCGATAGTGACTCAGATGACTGGGTGGCTGGTTTTTCCGTTAACAGGGGTGACATTTTTATTCCTCTAGGCGACATGGATGGAACTCACGCTTGGCTGCGGTACTCATTTATTAAGAACTCTGCTTTTCATGATAGGCGGCATTAGAAAACCTCTGTTACAATGCATTTAGCAATTTCTGCGTCGTTGGTGACTGCCAATATGTTTTTTGATCTATAACTTTAACGAACGGGAGCCAATCAGCGCGATGGCAGTAGACCAGGCTTCGGCCAGGGCACTTTAAATCGATGCGATCAGTTCCCACCTGGATTTTTCCAGGTCAAAAACTGAGGTAAGACGGCGTCGCGGGAATTGTAAGCAAAAAGCCCTGTCATTGACAGGGCTTTTTGTGCATTTATGGGGGCGGAGGGACTTGAACCCTCACGACTTTTAAGGTCAACGGATTTTCATCCTCCCGCTGCTTTCGCAACTGCCCTTGCCAATCTGACTAGAGGGCTTTGAGAATTGGACTCTCCCTTTACCCGCGCTGTTAAGCGTGAGGGTAGCTCCCGTCGAGTCTCTGCACCTTCCGAGAATGGATTAGCTAAGCGACCCTAATTCTCGGCTTGGCTCAGGATTGCCTTGTCTGCCAGGGCAGATTTAGGTTTCCCTGAATTTGAGAGCGTTCACTTAATCGATTACTCGACTAAGGCCCAGTTTCCTAAGTCCGTAGCGTCTACCATTCCGCCACGCCCCCAGATTGCTTAAATACCATATCACGGGATTATCCTAGTTCTGCAAGGAGATGTGCCTAGAATTCAAACCCTAGTTCTGACAAAGATTTACCCGTGGGCCAAGTGCAGGAAACAATGTCGGTTCCGGCTATATCCCAAATGGTGACGAGCTGTGTCTCAATGATCGGTTGAAGGGTCGCAAAGAAGACGCCTTCGGTTGTGCTGGCGCTCTGGGCCAACCAGTAGCCTTGCAAAATGACTTCAATCCCTTCAGGTAGTGAGGCGCAAAGGCTGATGTTGCCGTCGACCTCTGGCTCTTCTAATTCTGGTAATGATGGACTGCTGGTTGCGATCGCAACTTCAAGCTGTTTCACTTCTGGCATCGCCTCTGGCAAAATAAGGGCGGCGTAGCTTGGCTCTAAGTGCAGTGGCTGTCCGGTAGAGGAGGCCACCAGACGATGACGGGCAATCACCGAGGTGATTTGCCCCGATAGATGCTCCAGACGAATCCCGATATCTGAGTAAGCTAGCTTCAACACTGCTTGCTGTTCCTTCCTGTGTCTGTAGTCTCTGTGTCAGGGGCAGCCTTAAAAGACTGATTTTACCTGTGTTGACGGTGAATAGTACCATCATTCCCTAGATTGATGGTGTTCTTAAACCATGATGCAGAAAATAGATCCATCGGCTAGGATTATGGTGCATCTAACGGTATGGTCAACATTGTCGGCCCACAAGATCGAGTTTAATGTGTAATCTGGCAACTTTTAGGGGGAAAGCTACGTCTATACACCTGCAAGGGTTGAGGTATTGGGTATGCGACTATTTTCTCCACAGCATCCCGCTGGTAAAGGGTGGGCTGCGCTATTGTTCACAACATTACTGTGCGCTCCCGCACTGGCAGAATCCTCTAATTTTGGTAGTATCAGCTTTGCCCCTGGCGCAAAGGCTGGCCTGACGATGAAGGGCTACGCAAAAGGGGTCGTTGCCCTGCATAAAGTCGTGGGCAATCGAGATCGAAACAACAATCTTTGCATGGGCTATGGATCACCGGAACCCGACCATATTTTGGTGCTCAAAGGCAATGCCGCCCAGCTTACGCTCCAGGTCAATAGCGGCAAAGATACAACGCTGTTGGTAAAGGGACCAGACAATAAGCTTTACTGTGCTGATGCCACAGCTCGAGGCAAAGATGCAAGTCTAGTCACCCAGTCACTCAAGTCTGGTTCTTATAGAATATGGGTGGGCACTAGTAACCCGGGGCAGAGCTACCGCTATACCCTGAACGTGACAGATTAGAGGCTCCACCCGTGACTGGAGAACCTTTTGATGACTAGCGCATTAGGAGAGCGCGACTCTCCGCTCTAGCAGCACCTTCTCGATCAGTAAATGCTCTTTGGCTGCGGCACAAATGACCTGAATGCGAAGGTGGCAATAGCCTCGCTCATGGAAGGGTTGGAGGCGATCCATCATCTGAGGAGCAACTTGATTGATCTGTTCCCCTCGACTCAAAAGCGTGATCTGTTCGCGCAAAATGCGCTTGGCAAACTGTACATCTTCAGGAAAACGTGGACCGAGGCGGTACAGGATGATTCTAATGGGTTTAAGCACGGCGGTTATTAGAGTAGCAGCAATACAGGATGGTCTACCCTTGCTGCCGCTATCCTAGCAGCGGCCTATGGGTTAAAGCCTGAGTGAAATTACACAAGCCTATCGTCCCCAAGTAAAGATGGCCGCACCCCAGCTCAAGCCTGCGCCAAAGCCCGCGATCGCAACTTTATCGCCCACCTTAATCTTGCCCTGCCGCACCTCAGCATCTAGTGCTAGCGGAATGGAGGCCGCTGAGGTGTTCCCATGCTGGGCCATATTACTGACCACCTTCTCGGCGGAAATCTTCATGCGCTGAGCCACAGCATCTAAAATGCGTTGATTGGCCTGGTGTAGAATCAGCCAGTCAATATCGTCTGTGGTGCAGTGGGCATGGAATAGGGCTTTTTCCAGCACCTCTGGGACTCGCTTCACCGCAAATCGATAAATCTCTTGACCGTTCATGGTAATCGGCGCAAAACCGCCCTGACCAATGGTGAGGTTTGCGAGGAGCTTGGCTTCGGGTTGATAGGCTAAATTAAGCTGGTCGTGCTTTTCGCCATCGCTCTGGAGCATGAACCCCAGCAAGCGGTCCGGCTCGTTAGCCTGCAGCACCACTGCTCCTGCGCCGTCGCCAAATAAAATGCAGGTGCGGCGATCGCTCCAGTCCACCCAGCGCGATAGGATATCAGCGCCAATCAGCAAGACGTTCTTGTAGACGCCTGTACGAATAAACTGGGCCGCAGTGACTAACCCAAAGACAAAGCCAGAGCAAGCGGCGGTGAGGTCAAAGGCCACCGCTCGTTTGGCCCCTAACTCATACTGAATCTTGCCGGCGGTGCCGAATAGCTCGTCGGGGGTAGACGTCGCCAGAATGATCAGGTCCAGATCTTCGGGATTGATATTGGCCGTTGCGATCGCACCTTTTGAGGCTTCCACCGCCAGATCTACCAGCGTTTCTTGGGGACTCGCCACATGTCGGGACCGAATCCCGGTGCGGGTCGCAATCCACTCATCTGAGGTTTCGACAATCTGACTGAGCGTGTGATTATCGAGCGATGCTGCGGGGACAGCAGAGCCACACCCCGTAATGGCTAACCCAGAGCCGGAATATTGCACAACTTACTCTCCGTTTGCGACGGCAACTGTCTGCTGATAACAGGACCGAATGTGATCTGAGACTTTATGATCGGCGGCCTCTTTGGCAAGGCGAATAGCATTGAAAATAGAAGGAGCCTGAGAACTGCCGTGACTAATAATGCAGATTCCCGCGACCCCTAGCAAAAGACCACCGCCATGCTCGGCATGATCCATACGCTGCTTAATATTGCGGAGGTTGGGCTTTAATACTAGAGTCCCCACTTTGCCCCTGGTGCCGCGCGGTAGCTCTTCTTTGAGAATCTGCAGGGCAACCCCTCCCACAGCTTCGGCAAACTTTAGCAATACGTTGCCCGTGAACCCATCACAAACAATCACGTCAAGCTGACCAGAGAGCACATCTCGCCCTTCGGCATTGCCCACAAAGTTGATGTTGGGGTTGCGCTCTAACAGCGGATAGGTCTGTACCGCTGCTTCGTTGCCCTTATTGGGTTCTTCGCCAATGTTGAGCAAGCCGACTTTCGGAGAGGGTGTCCCTAAGACATCCTGACTATAAATCGATCCCATGGTGGCGAACTGATCGAGAAACTTCGGACGGCAGTCTACATTAGCACCCACATCAAGCACCAGCACCTGTTTTCCGGGAATCATGGTGGGGAACACCGCCCCAATAGCCGGTCGATCAATGCCGGGTAGACGGCCCAAGCGCAACAGTGCCGCCGCCATTGCTGCCCCAGAATGGCCTGCGGAAACCACTGCATCAGCCTTGTCTTTTTTGACCAACATCATGGCTACATTAATGGAGGCATTCCGCTTTTTTCGAAGGGCGCTCAGCGGCTCTTCCGTCATCTCAATCATTCCCTCTGCTGGAACAATCTCAATGGCGTCAACGGAACCGCCATGATGCTTAATCGAAGCTTCAATCTGCTCTGGATTTCCCACCAGCAAAATATCAACGTCTAATTCTTCGCGGGCGCGCAGTGCCCCGGCGACAACTTGGTCGGGTGCGTGATCGCCTCCCATCGCATCAAGGGCAATTCGGGCGCGGCTTGGTTCCATGAATAGAAAACCTTATAGAATCCTTAAGAATTGTAGCAGATTGAACCCGTCTAACCGATGCAGCAGGCTAGATTGATGGACTAAGGGCAGGGATGCAAAGGTTCCCTTTGAGGCGAGCAATAGTGAGGTGCGATCGCAACGATGAGTCTACTCGGCAACATCATCTGGCTAATTTTTGGCGGCTTCTTTGCTGGCTTGGGCTATATTCTCGGTGGCCTTGCCCTTTGTCTAACCATTGTTGGGATTCCATTTGGTGTGCAAACCATCAAGCTGGGCTTTGCCACCTTTACACCTTTTGGTCGGCAGGTTGTGGTCACCCGCAATGCAGATAGCCTCCTTGCACTGGTTCTCAACGTGATTTGGGTGCTCCTCTTTGGCTGGGAGATTGCCATTGCTCATCTTCTGTCAGCCGCCATTTTGGCGATTACGATTATTGGCTTGCCCTTTGCGAAGCAACATCTAAAACTTTTAGTGCTGGCGTTTTTGCCCTTTGGTCGAGAGCTGCGCTAGATCTGCGATTGAACCGTGCTAGGACAAATCTACGTTATGACAAGCCTGTGCCAAAGCAGTCTTCTACCGTGATGGTGCAGTTTGGGAAAGCCAACAGACTGACAGATTGTTGAGCGCGCAAAATCAGTTGGCGCTGATATCCATCCGGTTGAGGTTCTCGAAAAACGTGTAATTCTTGTGTGGTGATGCTGACGACCCAATAATCAGTAATACCGGCTTCCGCATAGAGGTCTGCTTTGGTACTGAGATCTCTCTGGATCGTCGTATCGGCAATCGCAATGATTAAATAAACGTCTGTCGAAGTGGGGTGATGGTCGGCATAGAAGTTGGGACTCGGACGAACGACGACAATATCAGGTTCAGGCTCGGAGTAGGAATTCAGTTGAATGGGATCCTGAAGGCGGACCAAGACTTGATCGCCCAAGCGATGCTCTAGTAATTTTTCAAGACGTTTGCATAGGGCACTATGGGCTGGGCCTTTGGGCATTTTTTGGATAATTTGTCCGGCAATGAGTTCGACCTGTTCATCGGCAGCGAGAATACCTACATTCGCCATCTGATGATATTCAGCAGTGGTAATGCGGCGAAGTCCTTTTTCAGCAAGGGTCGTATTCATAACTGAGGTTTCTGCAGATGCTGATACTAAAATAACTTATTTACAGCGGTGCAGCGGCAGGTGTTCTTACCTGCCAAAGGAAAGACTATTAGGGCATTGAAGTGCCTGACTATATTCAGGCTGCTTTTTTTCTTCTCATGTATGGATGAAACGATAGCCTGCATCGTACTGATTTTGTTGGCGAAGATGTCCATATTTTTGATCCCAGACACGAGTCTCTAAATCTGCTTGCAAAGTTAACAGCCCCTTTTGAAGTTCATCATCAGTGAGCTTGGCAAAAGATGAAATGCCATTGCGAATGTTGAGATCAAGGTAGAGTTCTGGACGCGACCAGCCGACGGCGGCAAACGCGTCTGACAGATCATTGGGGAGTGGGAAGGGCACGATGGCTACGTCTTTCTCTGTAATTGACTTCATCTCAGTGGTGAGGGTTGAGATGGGCAAAAAAGTAGTCTGTACATCTGAGGCAAATGAGGGGAAATACTCCGTGAGCCAGAAGTGGGTAATCATATCTGGATCATATGTGAACAGAATTATCTGCCCTGCAATTCTGTGAATTTCTTGCAAGGCTTGTCGGTAGCTTTGGAAGTGGTGGAAGGCAAGCATGACAATGGCTGCATCCACCGATTGATCTGGCAAGGATAAGGTCTCTGCCGAGGCATCTATCCATTGAATATTAGGGTGAGAGATCGCCTGCCTCCGCATGATTTTAGACGGTTCAACGGCTAGAACATGGTATCCCTGATCAGCAAGAATTTGAGCATAGGAGCCTGTGCCAGCCCCAATGTCGGCAACGATAGTAGCCTGTGAAGGTTTCAAGAGATCTAAGAGTTTTGAGGCAATGCGTGGATCGCTTTTTCTAGTTTGGGCATAGGTTCGCCCAATTTTGTTGTAAAGTGCCATTCCTGTTTCTGTTCACACGATGATCTAGCTGTCAATGGACACCCTCTGGTTTCGATTTGGATCACCAAACTGATGGGTTTGACGCGGAGGAGACCACACGGATGACACAGGCGCGCCCCAGCGCTGACTGAGGGTTTGGAGAAAGCGATCCTGTTCTTCGCGAAAGCCCTCTGTATTGTAGCGGGGGCCACCGTTGATGATGGTGAACCAGACCAGGCCATATTTCTGCGTTGGCAGCACCCCAGCTAAAGCGCTAACGTTCCATAGCGTGCCGGTCTTAACAACGGTCTCTGCAGGAAGAGTGCGCTCTTTAATGGTGCCGAGATCGCGACCCGCTACCGGGAAGATATCAGCCACCGTCAAGTTATGTGGCCTAAGCTGATGCTCAATTGCCTGCAACAGTCCCACGACCACGCGAGGAGACAGGCGATTCTCTTGCCCCAGACCTGATCCGTTCCTAAGTAGAACTTCCTTCACCGGCAGATTCCCAGCCGTGGCTCTTTGAACCACAACGGAGGCTCCGCCCATCATTTGTGCAAGCTGATCGGCAATATGGTTATTACTGTGGACATTCAGTTGTTTCAAAATTTCTAGCATTGGCAGCGATTGATGCCGCACAATGACTTTGCCCTGCGGTCTTGAACTTGCTGTTGTAATTCTGCCCTTCAAGGTAATTTGGGGTTTTGGAACAGCCACCGTACCTAGATTGTACTTCGGGTATTTTGGGTCGCCCGGTAACACCTGAGCATTGAAGCCATTGAGCAATAGCTGCCCAGCCTGTTGTGGATCGTTCTGAAATTCCATGATGAAGGGACCAGAAATTACCAAGTTTCCGGCAATTTGACGAATTCCCAATTGATTGAGAGTGTGGGCCAGCCCGATGGCTTCTCCACCCACAAATAGCGGATCGTTACCTCCATGAATAATGAGATCGCCTTGGAGCGTTCCCTGCTGAATCGGTCCAGTGACGCTGACTTCAGTCACAAATTGGTGATCGAGTTTCCAGGTTTTGAGGGCGGCTAAGGTGGTGGCAATTTTGGTCAAAGAGGCACCCGATAAAGGTTCCTCGGCCCCGTGAGCAGCCAAGAGTTGGTCAGAGGTCTGTAGCCAAATGCCTTGAGTGCTTGGCGAAAAACCCTCTTTCTTGAGGGTCTCAAGATAGGTGTCGATGATGGTGGCTAGCTCCGGATCGGGCCGATTAATCATCAGCAAATCAAGGGGCTGCTCAATTTTGGCGGTGGGGGGCTGAAAAATCTTGGCGGTGTCTAGCCACAGGGGCAAAAGACCCAAACTAAGCAGGTGCAGCATATTTGCACTAGGGATGAGGTTAAGGCTTTATTCAAGCATTGATTGGCTAAGGCGTCATTCGGGTCTGGTTTTGACGGTAAGATGCCTTGTATCTTTTCGGTAACAGGCAAGGCAAACAGGGATGAAAGTAGGACTCAAGGAAACATGTCTTTTTGGTGCGATCGCACTCTCTTTCACTGCATGTACCGGCCAGCCGGTCGAAAACAAAGGTAGTGAAACAAAGGCACAAAATGCTGAGGCACCGCTGGTGATTGGAGCCATCCCTGATCAAGACCCTGAAAAGGTGCAGCGGCTTTCAGGGAAGCTGGTGGCCTATCTGAAGACAGAATTTCAGGTACCCGTAACGTTTCAGCCCGTTACCGATTATGCCGCAGCAGTGACCGCCTTCAAGGTCGGTGATTTAGATCTGGTCTGGTTTGGTGGCCTCACGGGGGTTCAGGCGCGGCTGCAGGTCAAAGATGCTCAGGCCATTGCCCAGCGAGATATTGATGAAAAATTTCAAAGCGTTTTTATCGCCAATGCCAAGAGCGGCCTCAAACTCTTCAAAGAGACGAACCAGCTAACGACGCTCAAAAATCACACCTTTACCTTTGGCAGTGAATCTTCAACATCAGGGCGGTTGATGCCCCAGTATTTTATACAAGAGGCGGGCATGACCCTTGATGACTTCAAAGGGAAGGTCGGTTTTTCCAGTAATCACGATGCCACCCTTAAGCTAGTGGAAGCTGGTACCTATGACGCCGGCGCCCTCAACTCCCAGGTGTGGGACAGTCGAGTTAAAGAAGGGGACGTCGACCAAAAGAAGGTCACGGTGCTGTGGCGAACACCGCCCTACTACGATTATCATTGGGTTGTGAGGCCTGATGTTGAGACGCGCTATGGGGCAGGCTTTACGAAGAAACTGCAAACTGCGCTGACGAGCCTTAATCCCGAGGTGCCTGAACAGAAAGAAATTTTAGAGTTGTTTGGGGCTGAGAAATTTATTCCCACTGAGAATAAAAACTATGCCCAGATTGAGAAAATTGGTCGTCAGATCGGCAAGATTCAGTAATGCGCCATGATTGAGTCATGAATAGCCCCCTCTTTCATGCAGATCGCATCTCTTATCAGTTTGGAGCGTTGACGGCCCTCAGCGAGATCAAATTTTCTATTGATGCTGGGGAACGGGTTGCCCTGATTGGTCCCAGTGGCGCAGGCAAAAGTACGCTCCTGAATTTGCTCAATGGAACGCTCGTCCCTTCAACCGGACAGATAACCATTCTTGGGAGTCATTTGGGGTGGCTCCGCTCCCAGAGTCGGCGACGGATCCAGCGGCAAATTGGCACTATCTATCAGCAGCACCATCTCGTGCCCCAGCTTTCTGTGATTCACAACATCAATGCAGGGCATTTGGGACGTTGGTCATTGCTAAAGGCCGCTGGGTCATTGCTGTGGCCGCAGCAGGTTGATGTCGCTACACAGGTGCTAAAGCAGGTGGGGCTAGACGGCAGGCTCTATAATCGGACCGATCAGCTCTCTGGCGGCCAACAGCAGCGGGTGGCGCTGGCGCGGGTCTTGGTCCAGAATCCCCTCGCAATTTTGGCTGATGAACCCATTGCCAGCCTTGATCCAGCCCGGTCCCATGATTTGATGGCGTTGCTGCGCAATTTAACAGAAACCACGGGCAAAACCCTGGTGGTGAGTCTGCATGATATTGAGTTCGCCTTCGAGTATTGCACTCGTTTGCTGGGGTTGCGGCAGGGACGGCTGCTGTTCGATGCCCCACCGGCTCAGGTCACCGATAAGATGATTGAAAGCCTCTACCAATTGTCTAATGCCTAGGAGCAGCCCTGAATCAAAGACTGAGCCACCTCGGTCGGGGGCTTCGACTCCGCTCAGTCCGGTTGACGGAGACGGTACAAACGCTTATTCCTCCAATGATTTAATGTCTGCCCCTGCTTCCCAGACAGTACCGTCGACCCACCCGGTATGGCGGACTCGACGATCGTTGTGGATTGGGGCCGTGGGAGTTGCGATCGCACTTTCCCTTACCCAAGCCGGACTGCTCTCACCTGGAGCGATCATCAACGGGGGCGGCTTCCCCCAGTTTTGGGAGTTTTGGCTTGCCAGTCTGACCCCCGATCTCAGCGGTGAGTTCATTGGCATTATGGGTCGGGCCACGGGGGTTACCTTTGCCTATGCCGTTTGTGGCACGACCCTGAGTATCGGGTTTGGATTTTTCGGCGGCATCCTGGCTTCGGAAACTTGGTGGCGAACGGTTTTGCCACCCTCGGCGCGGAGTGGATGGCTAGGGCGACCCATTTGGATATTGATACGGGGACTGTTGGCCTTCCCTCGGGCTATACATGAGCTGATTTGGGGCTTGTTTTTCCTGAATATTTTTGGGATTGACCCGCTGGTGGCGGTGGTTGCGATCGCAATTCCCTTTAGCGCAATTGTGGCGAAAGTGTTCTCAGAAATTCTAGATGAAACCCCCCAGGAACCGCTCAATGCCCTCATTAACAGCGGGATAAATCCTGCCACCGCTTGGCTCTATGGCCTTTTACCCCAAGCCTTTCCGAACCTGCTTTCCTACGCGTCCTATCGCTTTGAATGTTCTTTACGATCCGCCGCCGTTTTAGGGGTGATTGGGGCCGGTGGCTTGGGCTATGAAATCTTACTGAGCCTCCAATCTCTGCGCTATCACCAGCTTTGGACCGGATTTTATGCCCTGATTCTTCTCAACGGTGCCGTGGATCTCTGGAGCGCTTGGATGCGGCGACGGATGGGTTTCACTAGCCGATTAGACCTCAATGCCCCCTCTGCCAATCGTGGAACAACCGTCACCACTCGGCCTGCTCAAGATTGGGGGCTACGCTTTTCTTGGGGCAGTACTGCCTTAGCGATACCGCTCTGTTTTAGCCTGCTCGGCATCGGCTGGGAGCGGCTGTGGTCCCCGCGTAGCCAACGGTTATTCACAGAAGTTGTGGCGACGGCTGTCCCGGCTTGGCCGAGTCCAGCGACGGTGCAGGAGCTACTTCATTTATCGAGTTTGACGCTATCGATGTCAATCGTTGCGATCTCTCTAGCGGGAATTGGGGGCATTCTTTTCTCCTTCCCTGCCGCACAGACCCGCTGGCAACCTCAGGTCAACCCATCCTGGAGAGCACTAATTCTATTCGGAGTCAGCCGTCTGATGCTGCTCATGAGTCGGGCGATTCCGGCCCCGATCTGGGCCTTAGTTTTTTTGTTTGTGCTCTTCCCTGGCGTATTGCCGGGGGCATTAGCGTTGGCGGTGCATAACTTTGGCATTCTGGGACGCCTGATGGCGGAGGTCAACGAAAATCTAGATGATCGTCCTGGGCAATCTTTACGGGCCTTGGGGGCAACCTCTGGGCAGGTGATTTTGTATAGCACTCTACCGCAAAACTTGGGTCGGTTCTTAGCCTACATTGGCTACCGCTGGGAAGTGTGTCTGCGGGAAACCGTCATTGTCGGCTTAGTGGGTGCAGGCGGTCTGGGACGCCTCATGAGTGAGCAGTTGAGTAGCTTCGACTACGGGGGCTTAACGCTTACTCTAGGGTGCTTTGTACTGTTGACGTTTTTCGTTGATCTCGTTAGCCAAAGACTGCGCTCTGCGTAGCCAATGGCTTGAAGCACCACCCATCACCAACGCTGATGGAGCTGCTGCCTTCAAATTGAATTAGGGTCAACGCCCAATTCACGTAATTTAGCAGCTAATTTTTCAGCCTTTTCCCGTTCTTGCACCGTTTGTTCGCTACTCCATAGTAGTAAATTGCCATCGGTATCCCACCAGCGTAGCCAGTTGATAGTCTGTCCCAATCGTGGCCCTGACCAAGTCCCTAGAAAAAGCTGTAGTTCTGGAATCCACCAGCGCCCCTCTTCGTTGGCCCCCTGCAAATGATATTTTCCATCCTGCCAACACCGTACTTCTAGGCTAGGTTCGTAGGGGTCATAGGTTACGTAGGTGGGCACCTGCAGAATATGCTCATAGAAATAGAGCTTGCCGTAGGGAGGTGTTGAACGAATCGAAAGTTCTCCGCCCTCTGTTTCAGAGAGGAACTCCATCACTACGGCTACTGGATCACCCTGCAGGTGAGGGGTATAGCTCCGGCGAATCTCGTCTGCAGCGACAGGATGCACCTGGGGAATATAAAACCAGTCAGGAGCCTTGACCACTACTTTCTTATTGACGTTAGCGACTAAGCCAAAGTTTGTCCCCACAAGCATCTGAGGTTGAATAAAGTCTGCGGCTCCTAATGCATCGGTTAAGGCTGCTGCGAGGGCGGGTTGCTGAATATTTTCCACAGGATCGTCGGGCAAGGAGGTATCGGCTGGCAGTGCTTCCCAAGTGACCTTCGGGGTAGTTTGGGGCGGTTTTATCTGTAGAACCATGGCGCGGTATCCTAATCGTGCGGCGCTGCCCCCATCATACTCAGATGTTGGGTTGATCGAGTTGCGATCGCTGAGTTTACTGACGATCTACCCTATTCATCTTTGACAAATGTTGTTAGCAGAACTGGCCCAAGCAAATAGTGGTGGCCGATACATTGAAGATGACTCTTCAATCCCATGCTTTCCCGTTCTTGGGTGCTATAAAACTGCATCTTCGCAACCGAAGACTGCGGAAATAACGTTCCACAGGGTGTTGTGTAGTCCACTAAATAAAACCGGCCCTGGGGCTGCAGCACTCGATGAACTTCTGCAAATACCCGGAGAGGATTAGGGTAATGCAAAAAGCTAATGGTGCTGAACACCGCCTCGAACTGCGAGTTTTCCATCGGGAGGGTATGGCTAACCCCGCGGACAAACCGAAGTTGGTCACCATGACGATTGCTGCTACGGGCTTGCTCTAGCATTTCAGGCGAGAGATCTAGCCCTGTTCCCTGAATCTGTGGGTAGGCTTGAGCGAGGCGATTGAGTAAGCGCCCGGTGCCGCAGCCCACATCAAGAATATGGGCTGACTCAGAGATCTGCACATAGTCCAGCAGCCGCAGATGAATGGCTTGGTAAAAGACAGAGGGCAGTAGCCAGTCATAGCTGGGTGCCCAACGATCGAAGAGTTGGGTTTTCGCGGTCAGTGTGTCCATATACTACGCCGATGGAACGACAGGTGCGGTATCACTGTCTATATATGATGACGCATCTAGACTAAAAAATCAGTTTGGGAGATTTTGGTATGACCACTTACTTATCGGCTCGGCTTGCGCTTGGCGCATTGCTGCTGACGGGTTCGATCTTGCCTCCTGTTATACGCCCTGCGATCGCACAGCAAGTCCCCATTGGCCGTCAACAGGTTGCGGTCCTCGATTTTAGCTATAACAATACGCAATCGCCCTACTATGCCTCTTATCAAACAGTAGGGGTGTCAAAGGGCGTTAGCGTCAAGATTACTGAAGCCTTAGACGCTGATAGAACCTATCGAACTATAGACCAAAGCCGGGTTGAGCAGACGCTGAAGACCTTGAACTTAAGTGGTCCCTTGAGCACTGCAGATGCGATCAAGGTGGGTAAGGCGGTGGGTGCTGATATTGTCCTCACCGGAACGATTTCTAAATTTGAAGCGGGACCAAAATGTTCGGGGTCTTCTAGTGATTGTGCGGCGACAACGGCCCAGGTTGCCATAGAAACCCAGGTGATTGAGACCGCTTCAGGTAATGTGGCAACCCGTCAGAGCGATGCCAACATGACGCGTTCAGGATCTGGGAGCAGTACTAATACGGTTTTAGATGAAGTGGTGGATCAGGCAATCGCAAATATAGTGGATGGCCTCACCGACAATACTGATCGCGTTGAGTTTCGTCGCAGCATCACCCCTTGGGGGACGAGCTTCTGAATCGATTACAATCTTAAAGATTTTCTTGATGCGCAGGAGCGATATGACACAGTACAACGTTTATGGTCTGGGTAATGCCCTTGTTGATATTGAATGCGAGGTCAAGCCGGAACTTCTAGCCGAGCTGGGCATTGATAAAGGGGTCATGACGCTCATTGATGAAGATCATCAGCATAAGATTCTGGCGAGCCTGAACAGCCATCCCCTCAAGCGGGCGTCGGGGGGATCTGCGGCCAACACTATGATTGCCGTCAACCAGTTTGGGGGTAAGTCTTTCTATTCTTGTAAAGTTGCCAATGACGAAGCAGGCCAGTTTTATCTGTCGGACCTGTTGACCTGTGGCGTTGATACCAATTTGAAACCCGATGCCCTTGACGAGGGTGTGACGGGGAAGTGTTTAGTCTTTGTTACCCCCGATGCAGATCGCTCGATGACAACATTTTTGGGTATTTCAGGGGGGCTGTCAGAGGTTGAGTTGGATACAGATGCGATCGCATCTGCCCAATACACTTACATGGAAGGCTACCTCGTCACTGGACCGGACTCCAAAGCTGCGGCCATCAAGGCGCGAGAGGTGGCAAAGGCAGCCGGTCAGAAAGTGTCTTTAACGCTGTCAGATTTCAACATGGTGAAGTTCTTCAAGGAAGGGCTGATTGAGATGATTGGCCCCGGCGTTGACTTTCTGTTTGCCAACGAAAGCGAAGCCCTCGGTATGGCCGACACAGAAGACTTTGGCACAGCAGTAGAGCACTTCAAAACCCTAGCGACTTGTTTTGCCATTACCCGTGGCCCTGATGGTTCCGTGATATTTGACGGCGAACAGCTCCTTGAAATCGATCCGCTCCCAGTGAAGGCCGTCGATACCGTGGGCGCGGGGGACATGTATGCGGGGGCAGTCCTGTATGGCATCACCAATGGCATGAGCTTTGCAGATGCCGGTCGTCTCGGCTCGTTGGCCGCAGCGCGATTGGTCACAAACCTTGGCCCTCGCATGGAAACAGAAGCAACACGGGCACTGCTAGACGCCATTTAACGTTACAGTCAGCGGGTCGTTTGTTCTGGATTGTTTCGCCAGTAACTGCCGTACCCGCTGCAATAGCTTCCGTAATGCTCTGACATTGATGATAATCCCTACTCATCTGTTGCTGATCGCTGCAACGACGCTCTATCAGGTTATTGCCTGCGGTCAAGAGCAAGCTCAAAAGCCGCCGGGGCAGCGGGTAGATGTTGGTGGCTATGCACTGCACCTTTATGCTTTGGGGGAATCTAAGGGGCCAACCATTGTCTTAGATCATAGTTTGGGCGGTGTTGAAGGCTATCTTTTGATCGAAAAGCTATCTTCATTAGGGCGTGTGGTCATTTGCGATCGCGCTGGCTATGGCTGGAGCGATCACAGCCCTCATCCCCGTACCAGCAGTAACATTGTCGATGAGCTGCACAGGGCGCTTCAGAACGCCGAGATTCCGCCTCCTTACCTCTTGGTGGGGGATTCTTTTGGCAGCTATAACATGCGTCTCTATGCCCATCGATTTCCTGAGCAAGTGCAGGGCTTAGTGTTAACCGATGGCCTGCACGAGCAAGGTATGCTGGCGATGTCCTTGCCGCTACAGCTCTTGAAGCTGATTTTTATCTCGGGCTTTTTGATGTCGATTGTAGGGGCAGGATTAGGGATTATCCGAATGCTGCGGCTGTTGCGAATCTTCGAGCTGCTAAAGCCCAATCTAAGACAGTTTTCGCAGGCAGAACTAACGCCAGTGACTCGCTCATTTTGTCGGCCCAAGCACTGGTTGACGATGGCGAGAGAGCTGTGGAGCATGAATGCCAGTGGTCGTCAGTTGACAGTGGCAAATCAGCTAGGGGATTTGCCCGTTGTGAATATCAAGTCGGCTTCTTTTTTTACGCCAATGTTCTGGACGGTCTTGATTCCGCTTCAGGGGATCAATCGGCTGCGCGATCGCATCCATACCGCTTTGATGGAAGTCTCGTCAGATTGTACGCAACTCCAGGCCCGTGAGAGTAGTCACTTTGTTTGGGTTGATCAACCGGAAGTGATGGTACAAGCCGTGAAGTTTGTCCTAGCAAAAATTGGAAGCTTGTGACTGCCCTGATAGAATCATTAGACTCAAGACTGTTTTTGCAGAAAAAGGTAACGTTACCTCATATTAGTTATAGATTGAGCAAAAGCAGACAGACAAGTTCAACATTAGACCTCTTGCATAATTGATTTTGTGTTATCTTCTAGGGCTTTGCCTAACGCATGGTGAAGCCCATGAACTATGAAACGTCTCAAGCCTTGAAGCCACAGGATTTTAAGCGATACGTCGGTGTGCAACGCTCCACCTTCAAACAGATGCTCAGAACCCTTCATAAGCAACGGTTGCTGGCTCCGAACTCAGGGCGTCCACCCAAGCTATCACTGGCAGATCAATTACTGGTGGCCTTGCAATATTGGCGAGAATATCGAACCTACTTTCACATCGCCATCGATTGGCAGCTTTCTGAATCAACGATTTGTCGGATTGTTCACAAAATTGAGTGTATGTTGATGTCCTCTGGGTGCTTTCGCCTACCGGGCAAGAAAAGTCTCGTCAGAGGCTTCGAGCGACCGACGGTGGTGGTTATAGATGTCACCGAGTCACCCATTGAACGTCCTGTGCGGCGTCAACGACACTATTATTCTGGCAAGAAGAAGTGCCATACCCTCAAGTGCCAAGTGCTCATCAACCAGGACACCGGAGCTATTATCTGCCTACATTTCGGCAAAGGACGACGGCATGATTTCCAGCTTTTCAAAGCCTCTGGCGTTCATATCCATCGAGAGACTGAGAGCCTGCAAGACAGTGGCTATCAAGGCATCGATCAGTATCATGCCAATAGCTACGTCCCTAGGAAGAAGCCCCAAGATAGAGCACTCACTGCCTTAGAGAAAGACTACAACCGACAACTGAGCCGCGAACGCATTGGTGTTGAGCATGTCAATGGTCGCTTGAAGACCTTCAAGATTCTCTCGCAGCGTTATCGCAATCGTCGTCGTCGGTATGGCCTGCGGTGTAACTTGATTGCAGCTCTGTATAATTATGAACTCGAAGCAGCAGCTTAGGCGATTAAAAAAGCCGCACACCATAGCATGAAAACAATTATGCAAGAGGTCTAGTGAGGCAACCTTTCTGACTTAAACGACCGACTGATAGGGTTCCTGAACAACTCTGTGATCTACTGAGCATGATTCAACTTGGGGCAAAACTTTTGGTTTAGTACAACAGTTTTGCTAAAACTGCTTCCTGATATGGGCTTTAGAGATTTAGCTCACTATTAAAGTGTTACTCTGGTCACCTGGAAGTTTAACCGAGTCTCTTCGGCAACAAATAGCGCATGCATCTTCAATCCTTCCTCTGCAATCATCGGTGCAATCAGAGCCTGTGGCATAACCACAGACTCTGATTGTTTAAACGCGCTGGAGCTGGCACTCTTTTCAAAAAGCAGGCCGACCATCGCTCGATAACTCTACCCATCGCTCAGCAGCGGCATTCGCTCTGGCATAGGCGAGATAATTCCGAACAACGCCGTAGCACTATCAACACAAGCCTGTGCGATCGCAAAATCTTCTTGAGTCTTAATCACCAGCACCCGTACCGTAGAATCAGCCGTCGAGATCTCTTGATCAACGGTCGAACTTTCGTTTTGAGCTGGATCAAGTTTTAGCCCTAAAAAGGTCAGTGCCGCGCAGGTCTCAGCCCGAATCGATGCAGAATGCTCCCCCACACCGGCGGTAAAAACCAGTGCATCGAGTCCGCCCAAGCTCATCAGCATTTCACCGAGGCACGACTTCAACCGATGGAGATAAAGTTCTCGCGCTAGTTTGGCCCGTTTGTTGCCCGTTGCGATCGCATCTTCGACAACCCGCAAATCATGGGAAACCCCCGATATCCCCTTGAGGCCAGATTCCTTATTCAATAAGCGATCAAGCTGATCGGCAGAATACCCTTGGCGGATCAGGTGAATCAAAATGCCAGGGTCCACCGCTCCTGATCGTGTGCCCATCATCAGCCCATCTAAAGGCGTATATCCCATCGTGGTATTGATGCTCTGACCGTTTTGCACCGCCGTTAGGGAAGCCCCGTTCCCCAAGTGACAGATGATCAGTCGCTCTACCTCTCGACCTAGGATCTGAAAAGTCCGTTGCGTACAATATTGATGACTAATACCGTGAAACCCGTAGCGACGAATTCCCTGTTCAATCCAGTCATAGGGGCCAGGATAGATGGCGGCAACGTCGGGCATGTGGCTGTGAAAGGCAGTGTCGAAAACAGCCACTTGAGGAACGTTACCAAGCAACTGCTCTATGATTTCGATGCCCTCTAGGTTGGCTGGGTTGTGGGAGGGGGCTAGGGGGATTAGAGATGCGATCGCATCCTTAACTTCAGACGTTACTACGACACTCGACCGATAGGCCTGCCCCCCATGCACGACTCGATGCCCCACAACATCAATTTCGGCTAAACGTTGAAGGACTTGAGTAGACCCTTTCCAAAGCGTCTCTAGAAGGTGTAGGAGTGCATCCGATCTAGAGACCGAAGATAAGCCCTCTTTCAGCCTGTGACCCTGAATTGTCTCTACGATCAGCGTGGCATTATTTTGATCATGCCAATCTAGTTGAGCTTCCCAAAGCGGTGTCGGCGGATGTTCTGGGATGACTTCCTCTATCCTGTACAGGCAACATTTATGACTGCTGGAGCCTGCGTTAAGAACTAAAATCTTCATCCTCGTTGGTGTCCCTACTCAGTCTGATTGTGTGTGAACTGCGAATCATCTTAAAAATCAGTATGGGTATTGCAGCCGTTGGCACAGTGCGGCCTGCAAGTAATCGTATGCGAGAATAGAACTAGCGAATTTAGGGTAAAAATTGTGATCGTACAGTATTCACAAATTGATTACACCAGCAATCTGATTGTTTCTACCCCTGATGTATGCGGCGGTTCTCCAAGAATCAAAGAAACCCGAATAACTGTCGAAGATATTGTCCTTGATTACAAGTCTGGATTGGCTCCAGAGCAAATTGCCGACTCTTGGGAGGGATTAGAGTTATCTCAAGTTGATGCGGCCTTAGTCTACTACAGCCAAAATAAAGAGCAGTTTGAATTTGATATTGCAGCTTCTGAACAGAAGTATGATGCCCTAGAAGCAGAATGGCGAAACGGTAAAACTGCGTGACCCAGATTAAGCTCTACCTCGACCACGATGTCAGCAAAAAAGATTTGGTAAAAGCACTCCGAGACTCCGGTTTAGATATTGTAACCACACATGATGTTGGCAACGAGTTCAATACTGATCCTGAGCAACTGGCTTGGGCAACACAGAACAATCGCGTTATCTACACAGGCAATACCGGAGAATTTTGCGAGATTCACAAAAATTGGATGATGCGTGGGGAGCAGCACTCAGGAATGATCATTATTATGCGAAGACGCTACACAATCGGTCAGCAGCTTCAAGGGGTTCAAAAATTGGCTCAGCAATTGACGGCGCAGGAGATGGTCAACTGCTGTGAGTTTTTAAGTGCCTGGCCCCCAAGTTAAGGACTCGATTTTCACCATCACTTACGGCTCGGTTGCAGGGATGTTCTGGGAGATGGGCGCGATCGCCCAGGCACTCCAGTATGGGGCCGTGGCGATCTACATGACTACGCTCACTGAGGTGACCGGCGTGGAACTTCTCGGACGGACAGAATGCTGTATACGGTTTAGGTTCTATTCACAAGCCTCAGAGTAGGGCCACTTCCAATTCACAAACTCATCTTGGTCCTTCCCATGTTCATGGGCATAGGCCAGACACTCAATGATCTTGTTCCGCATTCGCTCCTTGGCATGGCCTGCTGCCGAGCCGAGCTTGGGTGCCCGATCAATCACGTCAATGACTAAATTAAATCGGTCCACCTCATTCTTAATGGCTAGTTCCAACGGCGTATTGATATTGCCCTGCTCCTTATAGCCGCGCACATGGATCCGTTCTTGATTAGAACGGCGATAGACCAGCTTATGAATGAGCCAGGGATAGCCGTGAAAGTTAAAGATAATCGGCTTGTCGGTGGTAAACAGAGAATTAAAATCCCGATTAGATAACCCGTGGGGATGTTCCCCCTCTGAGACCAACTTGAACAAATCTACTACATTGATAAACCGCACCTTGAGCCAGGGGAATTCTTCCCGCAAGATCGCCGTTGCGGCCAACGACTCCATGGTCGGGATATCGCCACAGCAGGCCATCACCACATCCGGTTCATCTGGCTCCGTGCCGCAGTCATCGTTGCTGGCCCATTCCCAGATACCGATCCCTTTGGTGCAGTGGGCAACGGCCTCATCCATTGATAGATACTGCAGATGCTTTTGCTTGTCGGAAATAATCACGTTGATATAATCCACGCTGCGGAAGCAATGATCTGCCACTGATAGCAGACAGTTCGCATCGGGTGGGAAGTAGACTCGCACCACGTCGGGACTCTTGTTGGTCACCAAATCGACATAGCCCGGATCCTGGTGGCTAAAGCCGTTGTGGTCCTGCCGCCACACCAGCGACGACAGCAGAATATTTAGCGACGAAACCGAACGCCGCCAAGGGACATGATTGCGGCAGATATCTAACCACTTAGCATGCTGGTTAAACATCGAATCGACCACGTGGGCAAAGGCTTCGTAGGTGTGGAAGAGGCCGTGGCGTCCGGTGAGTAAATAGGTTTCCAGCCAGCCCTGCAGCGTATGCTCGCTGAGCATTTCCATGACTCGACCATTGCGGGAGAGTTCCGTGCCCCCTTCGTCTTCGGGGTAGATGTCGGCCATCCAGACTTTCTTGGTCACCTCATACACATCTTGGAGGCGATTGGAGGCAGTTTCATCTGGTCCCATTAACCGGAAATTATTGGGGTTATCCCGCATAATCTCTCGCATAAACAGGCCCAGTGCCTTGGTGTTCTCAAACTCTGCAGTCCCGTGCTGACCCTTGAGATCAACGGCGAGGTCATGAAAGTTAGGGAGCTTCAGTGCCTTCCGCAGCAAGCCACCGTTGGCATGGGGGTTAGACCCCATGCGGCGATTCCCTACGGGAGCCAGTGCTTTGAGTTCAGGAACCAAGGTCCCGTTTTCGTCGAATAGCTCTTCAGGTTTGTAGCCCTTCATCCATTCTTCGAGCTTACGCAGGTGATCGGGGTTGTCGTGCATGCCGCCCATGGGGACTTGATGCGATCGCCAAAAATCTTCGACTTTCTTGCCATCCACCTCTTTGGGGCCAGTCCAGCCCTTGGGGGTCCGCAACACAATCATCGGCCAGCGGGGGCGTTCAATTTTGCCTGTCTTGCGGGCCTCTTCCTGAACGTCCCGAATCTTGAGAACGCACTCTTCCATCACCGCCGCCATTTTTTGATGCATTTCGGCGGGATTCTTACCCTCGACAAAATAGGGAGTGTAGCCATAGCCTCTAAACAAATACTCCAGCTCTTCGTGAGAGATACGGGCCAAGATTGTGGGGTTGGCAATCTTATAACCGTTCAGATTCAGAACTGGCAGTACGGCCCCATCACGGGCAGGGTTAATGAACTTATTAGAATGCCAAGAGGTCGCTAGTGGTCCGGTTTCGGATTCACCATCACCCACTACACAGGTCACAATCAAGTCAGGATTATCCAAGACTGCGCCATAGGCATGGGAAACGCTATAGCCCAGCTCTCCACCCTCGTGGATGGACCCCGGTGTTTCGGGGGTAACGTGACTTCCAATAAAGCCAGGAAAGGAGAACTGTTTAAAGAATCGCTGCATTCCTTCAGCATCTTCGCTTTTGTCGGGGTAGATCTCGGAGTAGGTACCTTCTAGGTAGACAGGTCCGAGAACTCCGGGTGCGCCGTGACCGGGACCGGCCATGAAGATCATGTCTAGATCGTATTTTTTGATCAGCCGATTGCAGTGAATATAGGTAAAGCTCAGGGCTGGGGACGCGCCCCAGTGACCCAGTAAGCGATGCTTCACCTGTGCCGATTGGAGGGGGGCTTTGAGCAGGGGGTTATCGCGGAGATAAATCATGCCGACGGCAAGATAGTTGCAGGCCCGCCAGTAGGCGTCAATATTGTGCATCTCTGTTTCACTTAAAGGATTAGAGACAGCAGTGGTGGGTTGAATCGGGGCTTGAACCATCTTTCTTGACTCCTCTTCGGGATACGGGGTGTTTGGATATTTAGGGATTGGGGTTGCGATCTCTTGAAGATGCTGGGAGAAAGATAACGAAGGGCCAGATTTCTGTTTGATGGCTACGGTGCACACACAAGTCTTGAATTAATCCAACAGATTTGCACTGCCCCCAGACCTCCAATCCTGGAGGAAAAGGGCTTTCAGAGGCCATATTCTTATTCTCTGAGCAATGACGAAAAGCCAATGACACTAACCTGCAACCAGAGTAAAATCACTTTAGTTGGCATAGATTTATTGGAATTTAAAGCTTTTTAAATAAATTTTTTCTATCGCCGCTCTATAACAAAGATAAGAAGCAAAGGGAAACTAACTAGAACACTCAAGATCTGTCATAGACAACACATATATCAGCTCTTTACACTGATGCCATAACACGACTCTCTCTCTGCAGAGGCCCAACTCAAACATCATTTAGGCTACACCCTCTTTTGAATGGCTCACCTCGTCTGAAGCCTATAGAAAGGGTTGTCTACTGCTGGATAAGTGAGCAATTGTGCTTACCTCCATACTATACAAAATTTCTAGGTTTTGAGTATTTCTGTGTCGAGGATGAGATGTTTGAAATAGATCTGTGACCTTTCTAAATAGTTTTAAATAAACAATAAAATAGTTTCGAAAGCCTGAAGTCTATACTAGCCTGCGGCGCATCAATAATATGCCCTCTCAAGTCAAAAAAGCATGTACCCTAGCCATACCTTAGAAGGAGAAATAAAACTGTCTTTGTATTCTTGAATACAGTTTAATCCAAAAGATCATGATTCCAAAATACAAGACGATATCTGGCATGCGAGTTTGAAAATATTTTCAAGCTGATATTTGTTAGTGTCTTTAGTCTTTTGCCATTGCTTAGAGGATGTATGAAAAGTGTCAGTCACTACCAATTTAGGCTAATCGCCTGACCATCAGCCGGATCATAGAAATATAGATCATTGCTTCTGATGATTCGGGCAACCGTTCATAATC